>VGVB01000025.1 GCA_016882265.1 Gammaproteobacteria bacterium | reverse complement strand
TGGACTTGCCGGAGCCATTCAGGCCGAGCACGCCGATCTTGGCGCCGGGGAAGAAGGACAGCGAAATGTCGCGCAGAATGTGCCGCTTCGGCGGCACGACCTTGCCGACACGATTCATCGTGTAAATGAACTGGGCCATGGGCGGGACGGAATCCGGCGGGCAACCTGCGGGGCGCGGATTATCGGTGATGGCGGCGGGAGCCGCCAGCCCGTGTGCTACGCTGCGGGGCGGTTCTCAGCAGCGGGCCAGCGAGCGTGGTCGGGCGGGACAACGATACCTGCGTCGTGATCGGCGAGCGCATCGCCCGCTATGGTTTTGGCGATGGTCACCCGTTCGGAGCGGATCGCCACGAGGCTTTCCTCCGCGAATTCAAAGCCCGCGGCCTCGACCGGCAGGTCATGGTCTGTGCGCCACGGACCGCGACGCGCGCCGAGCTGGAGCTGTTTCACACGCCGGCCTATCTCGACTTCGTGCAGCAGCGCTGTGCGAGCGGCGAGGGCTGGCTCGACGCCGGTGATACGCCCGCCGTCCGCGGCGGCTACGAGGCAGCGAGCGATGTGGTCGGCGCCAGCCTCGCGGCGACCGAGGCGATCGTCAGCGGCCGCTGCCGGCGCGCCTTCGTGCCGATCGCCGGCCTGCATCATGCCGGCCGCGAACACGCCGCCGGCTTCTGCGTGTTCAACGACATCGGCGTCGTCATCGAGTACCTGCGCCGCGGGCACGGACTCGGCCGCATCGCCTACGTGGACATCGACGCCCACCACGGCGACGGCGTGTTCTACGCCTTCGAGGACGATCCGGCCGTGGTCGTTGCCGACATCCACGAGGACGGCCGCTTCCTGTATCCCGGCACCGGGCACGCCGGCGAGACCGGGAGCGGAGCGGCGCGCGGCACCAAGCTGAATCTGCCGCTCGCGCCGGGCGCCGGCGACCGGGAGTTCCGGTCAGCGTGGGAGCGGGTCGAGGAGCACCTGGAGCCGTTCCGCCCGGAGTTCGTCCTGTTCCAGTGCGGCGCTGACAGCATCGCCGGCGATCCGATCACGCACCTTGCCTGCAGCGTCGCGGCGCACGCGCATGCGGCGGCGCGCCTGTGCGCGGTCGCCGAGCGGCATGCCGGCGGGCGGATCCTGGGCCTGGGCGGTGGCGGCTACAACCGCGACAACCTGGCACAGGCCTGGAACGGGGTGGTGCAGGCCTTCGTCGAGGCGGCTCCGGCGACTGCTTTCGGGTAAACTTCCGGGCCCGCGTTTCCCCGCCGGTTCAACCCGAGGACAGTCCATGTTCGGTCCCGAGATGCGCATCGATTCCTTCGATCCGGAGCTCGCCGCGGCGCTGGCCGGCGAGCGGCGGCGGCAGGAGGAGCATCTCGAGCTGATCGCTTCGGAGAACTACGTCAGCCCGCGCGTGCTCGAGGCGCAGGGCTCGGTCCTGACCAACAAGTACGCCGAGGGCTATCCCGGCAAGCGCTACTACGGCGGCTGCGAGTACGTCGACATCGCCGAGCAACTGGCCATCGACCGGGCCTGCCGGCTGTTCGGTGCGGCCTACGCCAACGTCCAGCCGCACTCGGGCTCGCAGGCCAACGCTGCGGTCTATCTGGCGCTGCTGCAGCCCGGCGACACGCTGCTCGGGATGAGCCTCGATCACGGCGGTCACCTGACCCACGGCGCGAAGGTCAATTTCTCCGGACGTTTCTTCCATGCGGTGCAGTACGGGCTGGACCCGGCCACCGGCGAGATCGACTACGACGGCGTACGGCGGCTCGCGCTCGAGCACCGTCCGAAACTGATCCTGGCCGGTTTTTCGGCCTATTCGCGCGTGGTCGACTGGGCGCGCTTCCGCCGGATCGCGGATGAAGTAGGCGCCTGGCTGGTCGTCGACATGGCGCACGTGGCCGGGCTGGTCGCGGCCGGGTTGTACCCGAACCCGGTGCCGCAGGCCGACGTCGTCACGACCACGACGCACAAGACGCTGCGCGGGCCGCGCGGCGGCCTGATCCTCGCGCGGGCCCACGCCGAGCTGCCGAAGCGCCTCAATTCGATGATCTTCCCGGGCACGCAGGGTGGACCGCTGATGCACGTCATCGCCGCCAAGGCCGTGGCGCTGCTCGAGGCGCTGGCGCCGGAGTTCCGCGAGTACCAGCAGCGCGTGCTGGACAACGCGCGGGCGATGGCCGCCGCGCTCGCCGCGCGCGGCTATCGCATCGTCTCGGGCGGTACCGACAACCACCTGTTTCTCGTCGACCTGATCGGGCAGGCGCTGACCGGTAAGGACGCCGATGCCGCGCTCGGCCGCGCCCACATGACGGTCAACAAGAACGCGGTGCCGAACGACCCGCGGCCGCCGTTCGTGACCAGCGGGCTGCGCATCGGGACGCCGGCGATCACCACCCGCGGCCTCGGTACCGCGGAGGTCCGCCAGGTCGGTGGCTGGATCGCCGATGTGCTCGATGCGCAGGGCGACGAGGCGAGCGTCGCCAGGGTGCGGGCCGAGGTGCTGGAACTGTGCCGGCGCCATCCCGTGTACGACTGAGCCTGTGAGCCCCGGGGGCGGCGATGCACTGCCCGTTCTGCAATCACGATGACACCAAGGTCACCGACTCGCGGCTCGCCGGCGAGGGCCACCAGATCCGCCGGCGGCGCGAATGCCAGGCCTGCGGCGAGCGGTTCACGACCTTCGAGACCGCCGAACTGGTGATGCCGCAGGTGGTCAAGAGCGACCAGACCCGCCAGCCGTTCGATGAGAGCAAGCTGCGCGCCGGGATCCTGAAGGCGCTGGAGAAGCGGCCAATCGGGCGCGAGGACGTCGAAGCGGCGATCGAACGGATCTGCCACCGCCTGCGCGGTCTCGGCGAACGCGAAGTCGCCTCGCGCACGATCGGCGAAATCGTCATGGACGAGCTGCGCCAGCTCGACGAAGTCGCCTACGTGCGCTACGCGTCGGTGTATCACCGCTTTCAGGACGTGGATGCGTTCCGCGAGCAGATCGACCAGCTCGGCCGCCGCCGGGTGCTCGATCCGGCCGCGGGGCAGATGTCGCTGCTGCCGAGCCAGAGCCGCGAGCCGCGGGGCAAGCGATGAACGCGGCGCCGGATCCGGATGCGGCGCCGATGGCGCGGGCGCTCGAACTGGCGGCGCGCGGCCTGTGGACGACCGACCCGAACCCGCGCGTGGGCTGTGTGATCGTGCGGGACGGGCGCATCGTCGGTGAGGGCTGGCACGAGGTCTGCGGCGGCCCGCATGCGGAGGTCATGGCGCTCGCCGCCGCCGGCGCCGCGGCCCGTGGCGCGACCGCCTGCGTCACACTGGAACCGTGCAGCCACCATGGGCGCACGCCCCCCTGCGCGGATGCGCTGATCGCCGCGGGCATCGGCCGGGTCTGCGTCGCAGCGCGCGACCCGAATCCGCGGGTGGCCGGCAGCGGACTCGCGCGGCTGGCCGCGGCCGGCATCGAGGTACGCACCGGCCCGGGCGCGCGGGCGGCGCGCCGGCTGAATCCCGGTTTTTTTTCCCGCCACGAACGCGGCCGTCCGTGGCTGCGCCTCAAGCTGGCCACCAGCCTCGACGGGCGGACGGCGCTCGCCGATGGCCGCAGCCGCTGGATCACCGGCGCGGCGGCGCGCGCCGATAACCAGCGGCTTCGCGCGCGGGCCGGCGCGATCCTGACCGGAGTCGCGACCGTGCTGGCCGACGATCCGCGTCTCGATGTGCGCGTGCCGGGTGCTGCGCGACAGCCGTTGCGGGTGGTGCTCGACTCGAGCCTGCGCCTGTCACCCGTGTCGCGGATCGTGGCCCCGCCGGGTGAGGTGCTGGTCCTGACGAGCAGCGCCGATGCCGGACGCCGCGCCGCGCTGGCGAGCGCCGGGGTCCGCGTCGAGCGGCTGCCGGCAGGCCACGGCGGCGTCGATCTCGCCGCGGCGCTGCGGCGGCTCGCCGAGCTCGAAATCAATGAACTGCACGTGGAGGCGGGCGCGACCCTGTCCGGCGCGCTGCTGGCGGAGGGGCTGGTCGACGAACTGGTTCTCTACATGGCACCCTCCCTGCTCGGTGCCGGGGCGCGGCCGCTGGCGGTACTGCCGGAACCGGCGACGCTGGAGCAGCGCCTCGGCTTCACGATCCGGCAGACGCGCCGGGTCGGTTCGGACCTGCGGCTCATCCTGCGGCCGGCCGCCGGGAGGAACTGAAGCATGTTCACGGGCATCGTCCGCGCGATCGGCCGGGTGCGCGCCGCGATGCTGCGCGACGGCGATCTCGAACTGTCGATTGCGAGCGGCGGCCTGGCGACAGCCGGCTGGCAGGTCGGTGACAGCATCGCGGTCGCGGGCGTGTGCCTGACGCTGGTGCGGGTCGATGCGGAAGGCTTCGCGGCCATCGTCTCGCGGGAGACCATCGCGCACACCACGCTCGGAACGCTGGCCGCGGGCGCCGCGGTCAACCTCGAGCCGGCGCTGCTGGCCGGCGATGCGCTGGGCGGCCACTTCGTCACCGGGCACGTCGATGGCCTCGCCCGGGTCGAGTGGCTGTGCGAGGAGGCCGGCTCGCTGCGGGTCGGATTCCAGGTACCGCCGGCGCTGGCGCGCTACATCGCCGGCAAGGGCTCGGCGACGGTCGATGGCGTCAGCCTGACCGTCAATGGCGTGCATGGCGCGGTCTTTGACGTCAACCTGATTCCGCACACTCGCGCGGTGACGACGCTCGGGGACCTGCGTGTCGGCACTCCGGTCAATCTCGAAGTGGACATCCTGGCGCGCTATCTGGAGCGCCTGTTCGGGGAACGGGAACAGTCATGAATACGATCGAGGAATTGCTGGTCGAACTGGCCGCGGGACGCATGGTCGTCGTGATGGACGACGAGGATCGCGAGAACGAGGGCGACCTGCTGATGGCGGCGGCCTGCGTGCGATCCGAGGACATCAACTTCATGGCCCGCTACGGTCGCGGCCTGATCTGCCTGACACTGACCCGCGAGCGCTGCCGCGAACTGCGGCTGCCGCTGATGGTGCACGGCGACGGTGACCGGCATGGCACCAGCTTCACGGTCAGCATCGAGGCGGCGGCCGGCGTCACCACCGGCATCTCGGCGCACGACCGGGCGCATACGATCCGCACCGCGGTCGCGCCCGGCGCGCGGCCGGACGACCTGCGCCAGCCCGGGCACGTGTTCCCGCTGATGGCGCAGCCGGGCGGCGTGCTGACGCGCGCCGGACATACCGAGGCCGGCTGCGATCTGGCGCGGCTGGCCGGCTTCGAGCCGGCGGCGGTCATTGTCGAGATCCTGAACGAGGACGGCTCGATGGCGCGGCGCCCGGACCTCGAGCGCTTCGCCGCCGGGCACGGACTGAAGATCGGCACGATTGCCGACCTGATCCGCTACCGGCTGCATGCCGAGAGCTCGATCGAGCGGGTCATCGACCGGATGATCGAGACCGAGTTCGGCCCGCTGCGCATGTGCTGGTACGAGGATCACGTGCACGGCACCGTGCACGTCGCGCTGGTGCGCGGCGGGCCGGGCGGCGAGCTGGCGCCGCTGGTGCGGGTGCACCTGCACGACACGCTGCGCGACGATCTCGGCCTGCGCCTCGATCCGCACGCCTGGGCGCTGCGGCCGGCGCTGGCGCGGATCGCCCGCGAGGACTACGGCGTGGTCGTGCTGCTGCGCCCACCGGAGGTGCCGGCCGAACTGGTCGCCGCAGTCCAGGAGATCACCGCTCCCGGGCCGCGGTCCGAGGCCCATACCCCGCGGCCGTCGGTGCTGCGCACTTACGGTATCGGGGCGCAGATCCTGCACGACCTCGGCGTCACCCGCATGCGCGTGCTGTCGGCGCCGCGCCAGCTTCTCGGCATCAGCGCCTTCGGCCTCGAGATCACCGAATACGTGGACTGACGCGCGCCCCAGCCCGCGGCGCCGGTTCGGCGGCCGGGGTCCCGCTCGCGGACTCGGCCGATCTTTACGAGTTCGCTCGCGGGCCCCGTCCGCCTCGCCGGCGCCGTGTGATGCGGCGGTGTCGACCGCGGCATCGCAGCGGGCTGGGGGCCGGGACGTCGCGAGCGAGCGCGTAAATCGGGCTCGCGCGAGCGAGCGAGTGTCCCGGCCCCCAGCCCGCCCTGCTGTAGCGCGGAATCGCTACTGCCGTCCCGGCCCGCGTGAGCTGGTTCGCGCCGTGGCGGCGCGCCGGATACACTGCGCGGATGGATGGCGTACGCATCATCGAGGGCGAGCTGCAGGCCGGCGGGCTGCGGTTCGCGCTGGTCGCCGCGCGCTTCAATGAGTTCATCGTCGAGCGCCTCATCGACGGCGCCCTGCGTGCGCTGGCCGGGCACGGCGCCGCGCCCGCGGCCATCACACTGGTGCGCGTGCCCGGGGCCTTCGACCTGCCGCCGGTAGCGCAGCAGATGGCCCGGTCTGGCCAGTGGGACGCGATCGTTGCGCTCGGCGCCGTAATCCGCGGCGAGACCGCGCATTTCGATTTCGTCGCCGGCGAATGCGCGGCGGGACTGGCGCGCGTGGCGCTCGACACCGGCGTACCGGTCGTGTTCGGCGTGCTGACGACCGCGACCGTCACCCAGGCAGCGGATCGTGCCGGCGGCAAAGATGGCAACCGCGGCGCCGACGCGGCCACCGCGGCGGTCCGTCTCGCCAACCTGCACCGCCGGCTCGGAGCAGGCTGATGAAGGGCGAGGCGGCGCAGGCGGCGCGGGCGCGGCGCGCCGCACGCCGGTTGCTGGTGCAGGCGCTGTACCAGTGGCAGATGGCCGGGCCGGCGTGGCAGGAGCTGCATGCGCAGTTTGCCGCCAACCCGGATTTCGCGAAGGCCGACGCCGACTACTTCCGCGCGGCGCTCGCCGCGATCTGCGCCGATCCGGCCACCCTCGACGACATGATCGCGCGCTGCTCGGACCTGCCGCCGCAGCGCCTCGATCCGGTGGAACACGCCATCCTGTATCTGGGCTTCTGGGAACTGCGTTACCGGCCGGACGTGCCCTTCCGGGTCGTCATCAACGAGGCCGTCGAGCTGGCCCGGCGTTTCGGCGCCACCGACGGCCATCGTTTCGTCAATGCGGTGCTCGACCGCGCCTCGCGTGAGTACCGCAGCGTCGAGCGGGGCGCGGTAGCCTGAGTGGGCTGCCCGGGGCGGGCCGATGCCGGTCGGTGAGTTCGAACTGATTGAGCGCTGGTTTCGCGACTGCGGCGCTGCCCGGGCCGATGTCCGGCTCGGCGTCGGCGACGATGCGGCGCTCGTCCGCGTGCCAGCGGACCGGGAACTGGTGCTTGCGCTCGATGTGATCAACGCCGGCGTGCACTTCCCGGCGGAATCGCCGGGCCGGACCGTCGGCCACCGCGCGCTGGCCGTGAACCTCAGTGATCTCGCGGCGATGGGCGCCGACCCGGCCTGGGCGCTGCTCGGGCTGACGCTGCCGGCGGTCGACGAGCACTGGGTGGAGGAATTCGCAGCCGGGTTTGCCGTGCTGGCCCGGCGTTTCGGCGTGTCTCTCGTCGGCGGCGACACGACGCGCGGCGCGCTGGCCGCGAGCGTGACCGTGGCCGGTTTCGTGGCCCCCGGTCAGGCGCTGCGTCGTACCGGCGCCCGGCCCGGCGACTCCATCTGGATCAGTGGCACGCCGGGCGACGCGGCCGCGGGCCTCGCGCTGCTGCAGAGCCGGTTGAGCGGCGACGACGGCGCACGGGCGGCACTCGTACAGAAATTCGAGTTCCCGGAGCCGCGGGTCGCGCTCGGCTGCGCGCTGCGCGGCCTGGCGAGCGCCTGCATCGACGTTTCCGACGGGCTGGTCGGCGATCTCGGCCGCATGTGCGTCGCGAGCGCGGTGGGCGCTGAACTCGACGCACGGAATCTGCCGCTGTCGCCGTCACTGCGCGCGGTGGCCGACCTTGCGCAGGCGCTGCGGTTTGCGCTCGCCGGCGGCGACGACTACGAATTGCTGTTCACTGCGCCGGCGGCGGCGCGCGCCGGGGTCGAGGCACTCGCCGCTCTCGTGCCGCTGGCCTGCATCGGCACGATCGTTGCGACGCCGGGTGTGCGGGTCGGTGGCCTGCCGGCCGGGTGCGACGCAGGTCACGGTTTCGATCACTTCGCCCACCACGACCCCGGCCACCAGTGAAGAGCGAACCGGTTCACGGTTCGGGCCGGTTTGACGAAATACCCTGCCGCGCAGTCCGGTCGCGCGCGCGCCGTCCGGCCCTCGGGAGTAGCCAGCCATCATCGTTTCCAGCGCCACCCTGCCAACCGCACGGCCAGCGCCGCTCCGCGCCGAGCCGGCTGTGCCGGCGCGCATCGGCAAGTACGAGGTGATCCGCGCGGTCGGCAAGGGCTCGACCGGCGTCGTCTATCTGTCGCACGACCCGTACTACGGGCGTGACGTCGCGATCAAGGTCTATCGCTTCGCCGAGGACGACGACCCGGCCCGGGCCCGGATCGCGCGCAAGATGTTCCTGTCGGAAGCCCACATGGTGGGGATGCTGCAGCACCCCAACATCATGCCGATCTTCGACGCCGGCGAGGAAGAGGGTTTCTGCTACGTGGTCACCGAGTTCATCCATGGCGCGCGCACGCTGGCGACGTACACGCGCCCGGACAACCTGCTGCCGGTCGACGACGTGCTCGCGATTCTGTTCAAGTGCGCCCGCGCGCTGCACTACGCGCATGCGCGCGGTGTGATTCATCGTGACATCAAGCCCAGCAACCTGATGCTGACGACGGACAACGACCTGCGCCTGATCGACTTCGGCATCGCGCTGGTCAGCGATGCCGAGATTTCGCGGATCGAGGGCATCGCCGGCAGCCCGAGCTACATGTCGCCCGAGCAGGTCCAGTCGCTGGAGCTGACTGCCAGCTCGGACCTGTATTCGCTCGGAGCCGTCATGTACGAGCTGCTGACCGGGCAGCGGCCGTTCCGGGCCGGTGCGCTGACCCGGCTGCTGCATCAGATCGTGTACGCCACCGCGGCGCCGATGCTGAGCCTGCGGCCCGAGCTACCGGCCGAGCTCGAGGAGGTCGTCGCGGTCGCGATGCACAAGGACCCGGCCCGGCGCCATGCCAATGGCGCGGCCTTTGCCGCGGCGCTGGCCCGGGTGCACTCGCGGCTGCGCGGCCAGGCCGGCCGGCTCGATCAGCGCGAGCACTTCGGTATCCTGCGCCGGCTCAAGTTCTTCCATGACTTTTCCGCCGACGAGATCCGCGAGGTGCTGCGCGCCGGAAGCTGGCAGGCGCATCAGGCTGGTGATGAAATCGTGCGGGCCGGCAACATCGACGACCGCTTCTACGTGGTCGTAGCGGGGCGCTGTGCGGTGCTGCGCGACGGCGCCCGGGTCGGGCGGCTGGAGGCCGGGGACTGCTTCGGCGAGACCAGCTACCTGCGCGGCGCCCGGAGCCAGGCCGCGGTCGTCGCCGATGACGATGCGACGATCCTGCGGGTCAGCTCGACGCTGCTTGAGCAGGCCTCGGCGGCCTGCCAGTTGCGCTTCAACAAGACCTTCCTGAAGACCCTGATCGCACGCCTGCAGAACGGGGACCAGCGCGGGGTGAGCTAGGGCCGGTCCTTGTCGAGTTCGATGCGCGCGTACGCGGAATGGTTGTGGATCGACTCGAAGTTCTCCGACTCGATCACGTAGGCGCGGATGCGCGGATCGGCGTTCAGCCGCATGGCGATGTCGCGGACCATGTCCTCGACGAACTTGGGGTTGTCGTAGGCCCGCTCGGTCACGTACTTCTCGTCCGGCCGCTTGAGGATGCCGTACAGGTCGCTGCTGGCCTCCTGCTCCGCGACGTCGATCAGTTCCTCGATCCAGACGTGCTCGGCGATGCGGGCCGCGATGGTCACGTGCGAGCGCTGATTGTGCGCGCCGCGTTCGGAGATGCCCTTCGAACAGGGGCACAGGCTGGTGACCGGGACCACGACCTTGAGCCAGGTCTCGGTTCGGCCATGCTTGTGCTCACCGGCCAGCGTCGCGCGGTAGTCGAGCAGGCTCTCGACCCCGGACACCGGTGCCTTCTTCATGACGAAATACGGGAAGCTCATTTCCAGGTGGCCGGCGTCGGAATCGAGCCGCGCGGTCATCTCGGCGAGCATCGCGCCGAACGACTCGACCGAGATCTCGCGCTCGTGCTGGTTCAGGATCTCGACGAAGCGCGACATGTGCGTGCCCTTGAAGTTGTGCGGCAGGAACACGTACATGTTGAAGCTGGCAATCGTGTGCTGTTCCCCGCCCGAGCGGTCCTTGACCCGTACCGGATGGTAGATGTCCTTGATGCCGACCCGGCCGATCTCGATGCGGCGCGAGTCTGCGCGGTTCTGCACGTCGGGAATGGGGGCGGCGGAGGTCGTCTTCCGGCTCATCGCTGGGGGTCCTTGCCGGCCGGGCGGGCGGTCGGCGCCGGTCAAACTATACCAGATTGGTCCTGATTAGCCCGCCGGCTGCACCCGGGCCGGCCGCACCGGCCGCCAGAACCGCTCGATCGCAGTGCGCAGCGAGGCGAAATCGAGGCCGGCGGCAGCGAGGTTGTCCTCACGCGAGCCGTGCTCGATGAAATGGTCCGGGATGCCGGCGATGTACAGCGGGCTACTGAGGCCATTGCCGTGCAGGTATTCCAGCACCGCCGAGCCCGCGCCGCCGCTCGCCGCATTCTCCTCCAGCGTGACCAGGGCGTCATGGCTGCCGGCAAGCGACCGCAGCAGCTCTTCATCCAGCGGCTTGACGAAGCGCATGTTGACGACCGTGGCGTCGAAGTGGGCGCCGAGCGCCAGCGCCTGGCCGAGCATCGTGCCGAAGGACAGCAGCGCGAGTCCGCTGCCGCCACGCCGGCGCAACTCCGCGCGCCCGAGCGGCACGGGCGTCGACTCGCGCTGCACTGCGACTCCCGGGCCGCGCCCGCGCGGATAACGCACCGCGGCCGGCAGGTCGAGGGCCAGCGCCGTGTCGAGCAACTGCCGGCATTCGTTCTCATCGGCCGGCGCCATGATCACCAGGTTGGGGATGCAGCGCAGAAAGCTGAGGTCGAACGAGCCCTGGTGCGTGGCGCCATCGCCGCCGACCAGGCCGGCCCGATCGATCGCGAAGACGACCGGCAGGCGCTGCAGCGCGACGTCGTGGATCAACTGATCGTAGCCGCGCTGCAGAAACGTGGAGTAGATCGCCACGACCGGCCGCAGGCCCTCGCAGGCCAGGCCGGCGGCCAGCGTCACTGCGTGCTGCTCGGCGATGGCGACGTCGAAATAACGCTCCGGGAAACGCTGCTCGAACTCGACCAGCCCGGAACCTTCGCGCATCGCCGGAGTGATCGCCACGACCCGCGGATCACGCTCGGCGGCGTCGCAGAGCCACGCGCCGAACACCTGGGAGTAGGTCGGTCCGCCGGCGGCGTCGCGTGCGATGCGACCGCTGACCGGATCGTACGGGCCGGGACCATGCCAGGTGATCGGGTCGGCCTCGGCCGGCGCGTAGCCGCGGCCTTTCTGCGTCACGACGTGCAGAAACTGCGGTCCCGGCAGCGAGCGCATGTTGCCGAGTGTCGTCACCAGCACCTCGAGGTCATGGCCGTTGACCGGGCCGATGTAATTGAAGCCGAGCTCCTCGAACAGCGTGCCCGGCAGGACCATGCCCTTGGCATGCACCTCCGAGCGCCGGGCCAGTTCCCAGGCGACCGGCATCGTGCGCAGCACCTTCTTCGAGCCCTCGCGCAGGTGCGCGTACATCCGGCCGGACAGCACCCGGGCGAAGTAGCGGGACAGCGCGCCGACATTCGGCGAGATGGACATGTCGTTGTCGTTCAGCACGACCAGCAGGTCGACGTCGAGACTGCCGGCATGGTTCAGCGCTTCCCAGGCGAGGCCCGCGCTCATCGCGCCGTCACCGATGATCGCGGCGACGCGCCGGTCGTGGCCGGCCTGGCGGCTGGCGATCGCCATGCCGAGCGCGGCGCTGATCGAAGTGCTCGAATGGCCGACGCCGAAGCTGTCGTAGACGCTCTCGGCGCGCGCCGGGAACGGGGCCAGGCCGCCCGCCTGCTTGATGCTGCCCAGTCGTGGGCGCCGGCCGGTGAGAACCTTGTGCGGATAGGCCTGGTGACCGACGTCCCACACGAGCCGGTCCCAGGGCGTATCGAAGACGTAGTGCAGGGCGATCGTCAGTTCGACCGTGCCAAGGCCGGCGGCGAGGTGGCCGCCCATCGGTCCGACCGCGTGCACGAGGAACTCGCGCAGTTCAGCCGCCAGGCGCGGCAGTTCCGCGCGCGGCAGCGCGCGCAGATCGGCCGGCGTCTCGATCGTATCCAGCAGACCGGGCCGCGGCGGGTCGTCCATGGCCTCAGTGTACAGCCTGACCATCGGGCGGGGGCATGGGCTCAGGGGCAGCGTGCACCGAGCTCGCGCGCGAACTCCCGAAGCTGTCTGGCGCCCGGCCCGAAGCCGGCGAGTTCCGCCAGCGCCGCGGCCACGAGTTCATGCACCCGTGCGCGCGCCCCTTCGAGGCCGGCAGCAGCCGGATAGGTCGGCTTGCCATGCCGCGCGTCGGTACCGGTCGCCTTGCCGGTCGCCGCCGGATCGCCGAGGACGTCCAGCAGGTCGTCGACGATCTGGAAAGCGAGACCGGTGCACCGGGCAAACCGTTCCAGCCCGCGATGGCGCTCCGGCGGCAGCGCGGCATTGAGCGCGGCGGGCATCAGCACGGCAGCGCCGATCAGCGCTCCGGTCTTGCGATTGTACATCTCTTCGATCCCGGCCACCGGCAACGGTTGCCCGACCGCTGCCAGGTCCAGCGCCTGACCGCCGGCCATGCCGCGGGTGCCGCTGGCCGCGGCGAGCAGGCGAATCATCGCCAGCGCCGCGGCATCCGACACTCCACGGGCGGGCCTGGCCAGGATTTCGAATGCGAGGACCTGCAGCGCGTCGCCGGCCAGGATCGCCGTGGCCTCGTCGAACGCCCGGTGCGTCGTCGGCCGGCCGCGGCGCAGGTCGTCGTCATCCATTGCCGGCAGGTCATCGTGGATCAACGAGTAGGCGTGAATCAGCTCGACCGCCACGGCCGGCGCGTCGACCAACTCGAGCGGAAGGTCGAGTGCCTCGGCCGCGGCGTATACGAGCAGTGGCCTGGCGCGCTTGCCCGGCCCGAGCACGGCATAGCGCATCGCCTCATGCAGCCGCGCCGGAGCGAGGTCGGCCGGTGGCAGGTGCCGGGCCAGCAGATCCTCGATACGTTGCCGGCCGCACTGTTCCCAGGACAGCCCGTTGCGGCTGGCGGACGGCTGCGTCACGATTCGTCGCCGGACGGAACGAACTCCTGCTCGATGGCGCCGCCGTCCGGACCGCGGCTCAGGGCCGTCACTTTCTGCTCGGCCTGGCGCAGCGCCCGCTGGCAATTGCGGGTCAGCGCGACGCCGCGCTCGAACTGGCGCAGCGATTCCTCGAGCGACAACTCGCCGCGCTCGAGCCGGGCCACGATCTGTTCGAGTTCGGCCAGTGCCGTCTCGAAATCGGGGGCGGTTGTCCGGGTTCGGCTCACGGCTGCGTCCGCTGCGCGGGTGGGGCGGGTACGTTACACAGCGCCCGACCGGGGGGTCAACGAGGATCAGGCCGGCCACGCCTTCGGTCTGCGCCTTGATGATTGCCCATGCGGTGCTAGAATCAATCCAAACCGAGGGGCATACCCCGGAGGAGTGCACGATGAACCTGAAAGGCAGCAAGACCGAAGACAACCTGAAGGCCGCATTCGCGGGTGAATCCCAGGCCAACCGTCGTTATCTGTACTTCGCTCAGAAGGCCGACGTCGAAGGGTACAACGACGTCGCCACAGTGTTCCGCTCGACCGCCGAGGGCGAGACCGGCCACGCCCATGGACACCTCGAGTACCTGGAGCAGGTTGGCGACCCGGCGACCGGACTGCCGATCGGCGGTACGTCGGCCAATCTGAAAGCCGCCATCGCCGGCGAGACGCACGAGTACACTGACATGTATCCGGGCATGGCGAAGACCGCGCGCGTCGAGGGCTTCGATGAGATCGCCGACTGGTTCGAGACACTGGCCAAGGCCGAGCGCTCGCACGCGAACCGGTTCCAGAGGGCACTCGATCAGTTGGGCTGAGCCGCTGGCGTGAGTGACGCACGGCGCCCGGGCCAGCGCGAAGGCAGCCTCGAGGCGCCGACCCGCCACCCACTCGCGTGGCAGACGCCCGAATTCCATGATCCGGCCGCGCTGGACGCGGAGCTGACCCGCGTCTTCGATATCTGCCACGGCTGCCGGCGCTGCTTCAACCTGTGCCAGGCCTTCCCGACGCTGTTCGACCGGATCGACCAGTCGGCGACCGGTGAGCTGGACGGCGTGCCGAAATCGGCCTGGCAGGAGGTCGTCGACCACTGTTATCTCTGCGACCTCTGCTTCATGACCAAGTGTCCGTACGTGCCGCCCCACCCCTGGAACGTGGACTTCCCGCACCTGATGCTGCGGGCCAAGGCGGTGCGTTTCCGCGAGCACGGTGCGCGTTTCCGCGACCGTGTGCTGACCTCGACGGACCGGGTCGGGCGCCTCGCCGGCATCCCGGTCGTGGCCGGGGCTGTGAACGCCGCCAACCGCAGCCGATTGGGGCGACGACTGCTGGAGCGCGCCTTCGGCGTGCACCGCGACGCTCCGGTGCCGGAATACCATAGCGCTTCGTTCCGCCGGCGCGCGGCGCGACACCAGCCGCCGGCCGTCGAGCCAGTGGCCGCGGGGCCGACCACCGGCCGCGTCGCGGTCTTCGTCACCTGCTACGGCAACCGCAACGAGCCGGAGATCGTCGAGGACCTGGTGGCCGTCCTCAGGCACAACGGTATCCCGTTCGCGCTGGCCGACAGCGAGCGCTGCTGCGGCATGCCGAAGCTCGAACTCGGCGACCTCGAGGCGGTCGCGCAGCTCAAGGATTACAATATCCCGCGACTCGCTGAGCTGGTCGAAGCCGGGCACGACATCCTCGCAGTGGTGCCGTCGTGCGTGCTGATGCTGCGCCAGGAGCTGCCGCTGCTGTTCCCTGAGGATCCGCAGGTCGCCGCAGTGGCGGCGCGCACCTTCGATCCGTTCGAATACCTGCTGCACCGGCACGCCGCCGGCCGGCTGCGCACCGATTTCCGCCAGGCGCTCGGCCAGGTCGCCTGGCACGTGCCCTGTCACCTGCGGGTCCAGAACCTCGGTCTGCGCACGCGCGAGGTGCTGGCGCTGGTGCCGGGCACCACACTGACCGTCATCGAGCGCTGCTCCGGGCATGACGGCACCTACGCGGTCAAGCGTGAGTTCCGCGCGGCCGCGATGAAGATCACGCGCCCGGTCGTGCAGCGGGTCGAGGCCGCGGCCGCCGACCATTACGCGAGCGACTGCCCGATGGCCGGCCACCAGATCGAATCCGGACTCACCGCGCGGCGCGCACCCGAGCACCCGTTGCGCCTGCTGCGGCTCGCGTACGGCATCTGAACGCGCCGCCGTGAGCACCGCGCCGGCCCGCGGGCCGCTGACCCTCGCCGAGCTGATGGACGCCGCGACCTACGCGCGCGAGCGCCCTGCTTTCCGCGCCCGCGTCCTCGCGCACAAGCGCGACCGCACGGTCGCGGTCGCGCCGCACCTGACCTGGATCTTCGAGGACCGGCTGACCATCGGATACCAGGTGCAGGAAATGCTGCGCATCGAGCAGTTGACGGATCCGGCTGATATCCAAGCCGAGCTCGACACCTACAATCCGCTGATTCCGGACGGCGGCAACTGGAAAGTCACGCTGATGATCGAGTACCCGGACGAGGCGGAGCGGCGAGTCGCGCTGACGCGGTTGCGCGGCATCGAAGACTGCTGCTGGGTCGAGGTGGCCGGAGAACGCAGCCGCGCGATCGCCGACGAAGACCTCGAGCGCGACAACGACAGCAAGACCTCGGCCGTGCACTGGCTGCGCTTCGAACTGTCCCCGGCGGCGCGCACCGCGGTGCGCGCCGGGCAGGCGGTCAGCGCCGGCGTCGATCACCCGGCCTGCAGCCACGCACGGCGGTTGCCCGAGGCGACCGTGCGCGCACTCGCCGCTGATCTCGACTGATACCAACTTGCCGGGGGTGCCGTGAGTTTGCTGCAGCCGGGCGGGGCCGGGGTCTGGGACACTCGCTCGCCGGCGCAGCAGCCGGGTTCGCGAGCGGGCCGCCGGTCGCCTCGCAGGCGCATCTGCTGCGGCGCGTGGGAAGCGGTCCATATTTCCGATCGTCCACGTCAAATAGTCACCACTTCTCCTCGGGCGATTGAAAATCCTGCCTCGATTCTCACGCGTCTCGCTACGATGCCCTGAGTCCGACAGGCTGCTAGAATCGCCGCGCCCGCGGCGCCCGCGGCGCCGCGCGTGGTCGCATGAGTCAGTCCTACACCGCTTCCGACATCGAAGTCCTGACCGGCCTGGAGCCCGTGCGGCGCCGGCCCGGCATGTACACGGACACGCGCAGTCCGAACCACCTCGCGCACGAGGTCATCGACAACAGCGTCGACGAGGCGCTGGCGGGGCATTGCCATCACATCAGCGTGATCGTGCATGCCGACGGGTCGCTGTCGGTCGAGGACGACGGACGCGGCATGCCGGTGGACCTGCACCCGAAGGAGAAGCTGCCCGGCGTCGAGGTGATCCTGACGCGGCTGCACGCCGGCGGCAAGTTCTCGGCGAAGACTTATCAGGCCGCCGGCGGGCTGCACGGTGTCGGCGTGTCGGTGGTCAACGCGCTGTCGCGCCGCCTCGAGTGCCGCGTGCGCCGCGAGGGCCGCGAGTACGCCATTGCGTTCACGGACGGCCGGACCACATCGAAGTTGACTGCGAGCGGCCAGGTGAAACGCGGCGTGACCGGCACCACGCTGCGCTTCTGGCCGGATCCGGCGTTCTTCGAGGCGGCGGCGTTCTCGCTGCCCCGCCTGCGGCATCTGCTGCGCGCCAAGGCGGTGCTGTGCCCGGGCCTGCGGGTGCGGCTCGCGGTCGAAGCGAGCGGCGAGACCGAGGAGTGGTTCTACACCGGCAGCCTGGCGCAGTACCTGGTCGAGCAACTCGGCGCGGTCAGCATGCTGCCGGCGGAACCGCTGGCCGGCGCGGTGCGCGGCGGCACGGAGTCGGCAGAGTGGGCGTTCTGCTGGGCGCCCGACGCCGCCAGCCCGGTCGCCGAGAGCTACGTAAATCTGATCCCGACTCCCGAGGGCGGCACCCACGTCAATGGCCTGCGCGCCGGCGTCACCGATGCGGTGCGCGAGTTCTGCGAGTTCCGCAATCTGCTGCCGCGCGGCCTGCGCCTCGCCCCCGACGACGTCTGGCAGGGTATCAGTTTCGTGCTGTCGCTGCGCATGCAGAACCCGCAGTTCGCCGGCCAGGTCAAGGAGAAACTGTCATCGCGGGAATCGGCGGCGTTCGTCGCCGGTGTCGTCAAGGATGCCTTCGCGCTGTGGCTGAACCAGCACCCGGAGGCCGGCGAGCGCATCGCACAGTTCGCGATCGGCAACGCCCAGGAACGGGCCCGCGCGGCGCAGAAGGTCGTGCGCCGGCGCATCACCAGCGGGCCGGCGCTGCCCGGCAAACTGGTCGACTGCACCCGCCAGGAACCGGCGCTGTGCGAGCTGTTCCTGGTCGAGGGCGATTCGGCCGGCGGCTCGGCCAAGCAGGCGCGCGACCGCGAGTTCCAGGCGATCATGCCGCTGCGCGGCAAGATCCTGAACACCTGGGAGGTCGGCGCCGCCGAAGTGCTGGCCTCGCAGGAGGTCCACGATATCGCGACCGCGATCGGCGTCGACCCGGGCAGCAGCGACCTCGGCGGGCTGCGCTACCATCGCATCTGCATCCTTGCCGACGCCGATTCCGATGGCGCGCACATCGCCACGCTGCTGTGCGCACTGTTCCTGCGGCACTTCCGGCCGCTGGTGCTGGCCGGACACGTGTACGTGGCGATGCCGCCGCTGTTCCGCATCGACGTCGGCAAGCACGTCTATTACGCGCTCGGCGAATACGAGAAGGCCGGCATCCTCGACCGGATCGCGGCCGAGGGCCTGCGCGGCCGTCCGCTCATCACTCGCTTCAAGGGGCTCGGCGAGATGAGTGCGCTGCAGTTGCGCGAGACGACCATGGCGCCCGAGACGCGGCGCCTGGTGCAGCTCACGGTGGCGCCGGCCGATGATGCCGAGCAGATGCTGGACCTGCTGCTGGCGAAGAAGCGCGCCGCCGACCGGCGCGCCTGGCTCGAACAGAGCGGCAACCTGGCGAGCGTCTGAACATGCCGGACCAGCCGCCACTCGACTTCGAAGGCATCGAACGGCAGCCGCTGCGCGCGTTCACCGAGAAGGCGTATCGCGATTACGCGATGTACGTGATCCTGGACCGCGCGCTGCCGCAGCTCGCCGACGGCCTGAAGCCGGTGCAGCGCCGGATCGTCTACGCGATGAGCGAACTCGGGCTGCTCGCCGGCGGCAAGCCCAAGAAGTCGGCGCGCACCGTCGGCGACGTGATCGGCAAGTTCCACCCGCACGGCGACAGCGCCTGTTACGAGGCGATGGTGCTGATGGCGCAGGACTTCTCCTGTCGCTACCCGATCGTCGACGGCCAGGGCAACTGGGGCTCGGCCGACGATCCGAAGTCGTTCGCGGCCATGCGCTACACCGAATCGCGCCTGCGGCCGTACGCCGAAACGCTGCTGGCCGAGCTGGGGCAGGGCACGGTCGAATGGGCGGCGAACTTCGACGGCACGCTGGAGGAGCCGCAGCTCCTGCCGGCACGGCTGCCGAACGTGCTGCTGAACGGCACCCAGGGCATCGCGGTCGGCATGGCCACCGACATCCCGCCGCACAACCTGCGCGAGGTCGTGGCCGCCTGCGTGCACCTGCTCGACCATCCGGACGCGACGCTGCGCGAGCTGTGCCGGCACCTGCCGGGACCGGACCTGCCGACCGGCGCCGAGATCATCACGCCGCGCAGCGAGCTGCGCCAGTGCTACGCCACCGGCACTGGCAGCTTCCGCGCGCGCGCGGTCTGGGAGGTCGAGGACAGCGAGATCGTGATCACGGCGCTGCCGTTTCAGGTCTCCGGGGCTCGGGTGCTCGAACAGATCGCGGCGCAGATGCGCGCGAAGAAGCTGCCGCTGGTCGAGGACCTGCGCGACGAGAGCGACCATG
Organism: Gammaproteobacteria bacterium; assembly: GCA_016882265.1. Taxonomy (GTDB): domain Bacteria; phylum Pseudomonadota; class Gammaproteobacteria; order Steroidobacterales; family Steroidobacteraceae; genus SCUD01. The sequence continues at coordinate 21,738 of VGVB01000025.1, read as the reverse complement.
AACACCCGACCCGGCTGGTGATCACGCCGCGCTCGAACCGGGTGGATGCCGGCCAGTTGATGGCGCACCTGTTCGCGACCACCGACCTCGAGCGCAGTTACCGGGTCAACCTGAACGTGATCGGCCTCGACGGCCGGCCGCGGGTCACCGGTCTGCGCGAGCTGCTGGCCGAGTGGCTGGTATTCCGTACCGCGACCGTGCGCCGCCGCCTCGAATTCCGGCTCGGTCGGCTGGCAGCGCGCCTGCACATCCTCGATGGCCTGCTGGTGGCCTACCTGAACCTCGACGAGGTGATCCGGATCGTGCGCTACGAGGACGAGCCCGGCCCGGTGCTGATGCAGCGCTTCGGCCTGTCGGCCGAGCAGGCCGAAGCAATTCTCGACACGCGCCTGCGTCACCTGGCGCGGCTCGAGGAGGCGAAGATTCGCTCGGAGCAGGAACGACTGTCCGCGGAGCGCGCCGGAATCATGGCGACGCTCAGCAGCGACGAACGCCTGCGGGGCCGCGTACGCGAGGAGCTGCTGGCGGATGCGCAGCAGTTCGGCGATGCCCGGCGCACGCGGCTGGTCGAGCGCGAGGCGGCCCAGGCGATCGACGAGACCGAGCTGGTGGCCAGCGAGCCGGTGACGGTCGTGCTGTCTTCACTCGGCTGGGTCCGGCAGGCGCGCGGCCACGACCTCGACCCGCGCGCGCTTTCGTACAAGACCGGCGATGCCTTCCAGGCGGCGGCCGGCGGCCGCAGCACGCAACAGGCGGTGTTCATCGACTCGACCGGGCGCAGCTATTCGCTGCCGGCGCATACGCTGCCGTCGGCGCGCGGGCAGGGCGAGCCCCTGTCCGGTCGGCTCGATCCACCGGAGGGCGCGACCTTCGCCGCCGTGCTGATCGGCGAGCCGGCGGAGCGCTGGCTGCTGGCCTGTGACGCCGGGCACGGCTTCGTCACGCGGCTCGAAGCGCTGTACGCGCGCAACCGGGCCGGCAAGACCGTATTCCGGTTGCCGGAGAATGCCCGCGTGCTGCCAGCCGCGCCGCTGCCGGAGGCGGCGGACGCGCTGGTCGTCGCGGTGAACAGCGATGGCCGGATGCTCGCCTTCCCGATTGCGGAGCTGCCCGAGATGGAACGCGGCCGCGGCAACCTGATCTTCGGTATTCCGGGGCGCAAGGCCCGGAGTGGCGAGGAACGCATGGTCGCAGTGGTGGTCGTGGCGACCGGGCAGAAGGTCATCGTTCGTTGTGGCGAGCGGCAGATGACGCTCGACTGGAAGGAGCTCGACGCTTACCGCGGCCAGCGCGGCCAGCGCGGCGTACTGCTGCCGCGCGGCTGGCGCAAGGCGGAGCGGCTCGAAGTCGGGTAGTCCGCACGCGTGCTGCGGTGGTCTCGGCCGCGGCGCCGGTTCGGCGACCGGGGTCCCGCTCGCCTCGCGTGCGCCGCGGATGTTGCCGCCGCTCAGCCGAGCACGACTTTCTCGGGTGCGCTGACGAAGTAGCCCTGGATGAACTCCACACCGAGCTGCCACAGCACGGCCATCGTATTGGCATCCTGGACGCGCTCGCCGATCGTCACGGCCTTGCGCGAATGCGCGAGTTCGACCAGCGCCTTGACCCGCTGCTGCTTGTCCTGGTCGGCGGCCAGCCCCTGCAGCAGTGCGCCGGCGATCTTGATGAAATCCGGCTGCATGTGCTGCAGCAACTGCCCGTCGTTGCGGCCGGCGCCAAAACCCTCCAGCGCCAGACGGCAGCCCATTGCGCGCAGAGCGTCCTGCAGCGCGACCGCCTCGCGGAGCTGCTGCGCGACGGTCTCCTCCCGCAACTGGATGACCAGGCGCTGCGGCGGCAACCCGGCGCTGCCGAGTCGCTCGCCGATCCACGGCGGCAGTGAAGCATCGGCCAATGAGTCGTGCGACAGCCGCACGAACAGCGCGCCGGCGTCGACTTCCAGCCCGAGCGCAATGGCGGCGCCGATGACCCAGCGATCGATGGCGCGCATCAGGTCGTTGCGTTCAGCCGCCGGCATGAACAGCGACGGCAGAACTTCCTGCCCGGCCTCGTCCAGCATGCGCACGACCAGGTCGACCATGCCGGCATCCTCGCTGACCAGACTCGCAATCGGCTGTTGCACCAGCCGGAAACGTCCGTCGCGCAACGCGCCGCGGATACGCGTGACCCACCGCTGGTCATCATCCGGCAGGCGCAGCAGCGCGCCCGTCCGTTCCAGCGTCTGCACCCGGTTGCCGCCCAGCTCGCGTCCCTGACGGTTGGCTTGGTAGGCCTCGGTCAACGGCGCCTCCGGCTCGCGGACTCCGGGTGGCACCGGACTCAGACCGATGGTGCAGGTGCCGGACAGTGACCTCGCCCCGACATTGAACACGCCGCTCGCGACCTTGTGCACGACATGTTCGGCCCAGGCTTCGACGTCGCGGTGGTTGCCGCGCTCGATCAGCACCATGAAGCCATTGCCCGCCACGCGGCCGGCAATGTCTCCGGGCTGAAGCTGGTCGCGCAGCAGCGCGGCGAATCCGGTCAGGAACAGCTCACCGGCCGCTACGCCGAGTTCGTCGAGGATACCCTCGTAACGATCCGGCTCCACGTACGCAAGCACCCGTACGCCGCCGCGACCCTGGGTTTCGAGGTGCTCACGCAGCTCCATCGTGAACGAGCCCTGGTGGAGCAGACCGGTCGCCGGATCGCAGCGCATGGCCTCGGCGAGGCGCCGTTCGAGTTCGCCCTCGTTCGTGGCCCGGGCCGGGACGCACACCTGCACGCATGGCTCACCGTCGAACTCGGAGCGCCGCAGATAGAACTCGAGCGACGGCGTGTGGCCGCTGACCAGCAGGGCTGAGGCCCGCAGCGCATGGTCGGCCCACTTGCCCTGCACGCAGGCGACCAGCGCGCCCTTGATCGCGGCGTGATCGTCCGCGTCGAAGGCATCCATCAGTGGCGTGCCGACCACCTGATCCGGGCCCGAGTAGCCGAACAGCTCGACCCAGGCCGGATTGGCATCGACGACGATGCCCTCCTGTACCTGCGCGATGGCATCCGTCGAGCCCTCGACCACGTGCTCGAGCTGCCGCTTGTACTCGCGCGCGGTCGCCAGTGTGGTCGCCAGGGCCCGCTCGAGCCGGCAGGTGCGCAGCTCTCTGCCGACGACGAGCTGCAGCCGCTCGAGGTTGCCCATGGTGACGGCATCCTGGGCACCGAGCGCGAGCGCCGCGGCAATGGCCGCCTCGTCGAGCTGATCGCGGACCAGCACGACCGGCACGTCCGGCGCGTAGCGGGCCCGGAAGTCCATCGCGCTGGCCACGTCCACGATGCCCTCGTCGGCGAACAGCAGCAGCATCTCGGGCACGGCCTGGGTCAGCACGTCGCCGAGATCGCGCGCATCCGGCAGCCACGTCAGGTGAACAGGATGCCCGGCGTTGCGCAGGGTCTTGTTGATGGCCTCGACGTGGTCCTGACTGCGCGTCAGAACGATCATCGGTATGGCAGCGGGTTGCCTCAAGTCGCGGTCTCCCAGACGGCCCGGCCGGGGGGCGGCTGCGCGGATACTAGCACCGGCCGGGGCGTGGGATTCGCGACCGCGGTCCGGAATCGGCAGCAGGTCACCATCGCGGTGGCCCGGGACGGGGCTTCTGGCTATGATACGCGGCCTTTTTGTGAGCGCAGCCCTGGCGGTCGCATGCCAGCCCCGGAAGAGCCGAGCCATGAGCAGTTACGACACCAGCGAATTTCGATCCGGATTGAAGATCCTGCAGGACGGTGACCCGTGCACGATCGTCGAGAACGAGTTCGTCAAGCCGGGCAAGGGCCAGGCCTTCAACCGCGTGCGTCTGCGTAACCTCAGGACCGGGCGCGTCGTGGAGCGCACGTTCCGGTCCGGGGAGTCCGTCGAGGTGGCCGACGTCGTCGACGCCGACATGCAGTACCTGTATGCCGACGGGGACTTCTGGCACTTCATGCAGCCGGAGACCTTTGAGCAGTTCGCAGCGGGCAAGGCGGCAGTCGGCGATGCGGCCCAGTGGCTGAAGGACGGCACGGTATGCATCGTCACGCTGTGGAACGGACAGCCGCTGACGGTGACGCCGCCAGCGCACGTCGAACTCACCATCGTCGAGACGGATCCCGGCATGCGCGGCGACACCGTCACTGGCGGCACGAAGTCCGCCAGGCTCGAGACCGGCGCGGTGGTCAAGGTGCCGCTGTTCGTCAATCAGGGCGAGGTGATCCGCGTCGATACACGCACCGGCGCCTACATCGCCCGCGCGCGGTAACCCTCGCTGCGGAAGCCGTGGCGCTGGAAGCGTTCGCGCCGCTGGTTCGGCGGCCGGGGTCCCAGTCCACAGCCCGCCTGGCAGTAGGCGCGGGCCCGCGGCGGCCGTGCCGGCGTCGCTGCCGCTTCACGCGCGGTCGATCGGGAACGGCAGCGCGTCGGCGAGTGACGGCAGACGCAGCGCCACCATGACCAGCCGGTCGAAGCCGAGCGCGACGCCGGCACAATCGGGCAGACCATGCCGCAACGCGGCCAGCAGGTGCTCGTCGAGCGGTCGCAACGGGGCGCCGCGGCGCAGTCGTTGCTGCTGGTCGCATTCGAACCGGCGGCGCTGTTCGTCGGCATCGCACAACTCGTGGAAGCCGTTGGCCAGTTCGATCCCGTCGACATACAGTTCGAAGCGCTCGCCGACCGGCCAGCCGTCGCCATCGTCACGCAGGCGCGCGAGCGCGGCCTGGCTGGCGGGGTAATCGCGCACGAAGGTCGGAGCGTCGTGGCCGAGGCGCGGCCCGACCACCGCGCCCATCAACAGGTCGAGCCAGTCGTCGAGTTCCCATGCCGCGGTACTCGCCGCCGGCACGACGCCGTGGGCTGCCAGTACGCCGGCGATCTCGTGCGTGCCGGCGCCGCGCCAGTCGACGCCGCTGAATTCCTGCAGCGCTTCGCGATAGGTCAGGCAGCGTGCCGGCGGCAGGTCGCGCCGGTTCACCACCGCCGCCCGCAGCAGCCGTTCGACTTCCGCCACCATGGCCGTCACGCCGGCACCGACGCGGTACCACTCGATCAGCGTGAATTCGGGATTGTGCAGGCGCCCGCTCTCGCCGTCGCGAAAGACCGGGCAGATCTGCCAGCAATCGCCGGCGCCGGCCGCCAGCAGCCGTTTCATCGCGAATTCAGGCGACGTGTGCAGCCAGCGCGGCAGCCCGTCGCCCAGTTCACCGCGCACCGACTCGAGCGCGGGGTCGCTGACTGCGGCGCGCGACAATACCGGCGTCTGCACCTCGAGCAGACCCGCGGCGAGGAACCAGGCGCGGATCCGCGCCAGCATCGCGGCGCGCTCGCGCAGCACGGCAGGTGCCGCCGTCGGTTGCCAGTACGGTCCGCTCACAGGGCAGTGGCGATGCGTTCGCCGCAGCGGAGGCGGCGACCCGGGACCAGCCCGGGCTCCGGCCGGATGCGCCGCGCCGGGGCCAGCAGGATCACCGTCGAACCCATGTTGAAACAGCCGAGCTCGGCGCCTTTCTCCAGCCGTGGTGGCGGCGTCGGCAGCGGCAGATCGACGACGCGCCGGCGCCGCCGGGCGTTGACTTCGCCGGACCAGATCAGGCTGATGCTGCCGACGAACAGCGCGCCGACGAGCACCAGCGCAATGGCGCCGGCCGTAGTGTCGAACACGCAGACGACCCGTTCGTTGCGTGTGTACAGCCCGGGGACGCCCGCCGCGGTCGCCGCGTTGACGCTGAAGCGATCGCCCGGGATCAGGCGCGCGCGGCGCAACGTGCCGGAACACGGCATGTGGATACGGTGATAATCGGTCGGAGCAAGGTAGATCGTCAGGTACTCGCCGCCGGCCAGTTCCCGGGCCAGGGCCGCGTCTCCGCCCAGCAGTGCACCGGCGCTGTAGTCGATGCCCTTGGCCTGCAGCAGTACATCGTCGCGCAGCGCTCCGGCCTGGCTGATCGAGCCATCGACCGGGCTGACCAGTGCGGCCGGTTCCGGGTCGACCGGACGAGCACCGCTCCGCAGGCGCCGCGTGAAGAACTCGTTGAAGGAGGCCCAGTCCCCGAGGGTCCGGTGTTCTGCGTCACTCAGGTCGACGGCATACCGGCGCAGGAAGGCGCGGATCAGCGCGGTCCGCACCCAGCCGACCCGGCAGCGCGTGATCGCGCGGACCAGTCGCGACAGCGTGTGTTGCGGGAGCAGATGCTGCACTCCGACGAACAGCCGGTCCCGCCCGGCGCGCCCGCTCATCGGATTCAGTCCGCTGCGGCGACGATGCGCCGGTAGTCGCGGGCGATGAGGTCCGCCTCGTGCGGGCTGCCGAAGACCGCGCGCATCGCACCATCCGGGTCGAGCAGGAAGATCGCGGCCGAGTGATCCACGGCGTAGTTGCCGTACGCATCGGGCGGCTGCGCCTGCACGACGACGCCGAGACCGCGGGTCAGCGCCTCGATGGCTGTCGCCGTTCCGGTCAGGCCGAGGAAAGCCGGGTCGAAGTGTCCGAGGTAGGCAGCCAGCTTGTCCGGCGAGTCCCGGGCCGGGTCCACGGAGACCAGCACGACCCGCGGCCGCGACGCCGCGGGCCGATCGGCCAGCGCCCGGCCGGCGGCGACGAGCGTAGCCAGAGTCGTCGGACAGACATCGGGGCAGTTCGTGAAGCCGAAGAACAGCAGCGTCCAGCCCCCGGCCAGGCGGCGCGTCGGAAATTCCGTGCCGGTGTGATCCGTCAGCACCAGGTCCGGCAGCGGCCGCGGCGTATGCAGCAGCGTGGCGCGTTCCAGGGCTGGCGGTTGCGGCGCACGGTTGACGATGACCGCCAGCCAGGCGCCGGCGATGCCAGCGGCAGCGACCAGCAGCGGCAGCCACCAGCGGCGGCTGCGCGGAACACTCCGGGACGGGGATTCGTTGGACATGGCGCGCGAATTATCCCACAGAAGCCCCGGCCGTCCGGCCAGACCGCTAGACTGCCGCAGTCGGCGAAGCATCGGGAGGTCGGGTGCCGGGTCGTGCAGGGGCGGGAACTGTGGCAGAGCTGTTGCGCGAGGTCGCGGCGACCCTTGCCCGAGCGCGCCTGCATTTCGGGCACGGCACCGCGACGCCGCGCGACGAGGCGGCGGCCCTCGTCTTCCATGCCCTGCGACTGCGCCACGAGGCGGCGCCGGCCGCGTACCGGCACGCCGTCACGCCGGCCCAGCGCGAACGGGTCCGCGCGCTGGTGCGGCGGCGGATCGATGAGCGCATGCCGTCGGCTTACCTCACCGGCGTCACCTGGTTCGCCGGCCATGCGATCCGCGTGACTGCGGACGTGCTGGTGCCACGCTCGCCACTGGCCGAACTGTGCGAGCGCGGGTTCGAGCCGTGGATCGATGCCGGGCGCGTCCGCAGCGTGCTCGACATCGGCACCGGCTCGGGGTGCATTGCCATCGCCGCCGCGCATGCGTTGCCGCGAGCGCGCGTCGATGCGGTGGACGTTGCACCGCGGGCACTGGCGGTGGCCCGCGACAACATCCGCCGCCACCGGCTGCAGCGGCGCGTGCACGCCCTGCGCTCCGACGTCTATGCCGGGCTCGGCGCGCGGCGCTACGATGTGATCGTGAGCAATCCGCCGTACGTGCCGCCCCGCGCATACCGCCGCCTGCCGCAGGAATATCACGCCGAGCCGGCGCTGGCGCTCAGGGCCGGCGCCGGCGGGCTGGCGATCGTCGCCCGGATTCTGGCGGGAGCAGGCCGGCACCTGCGGCCTGGCGGAATCCTCGTCGTCGAGGTCGGCGACAGCGAGGGCGCCGTACGCCGCCGCTGGCCGCGCCTGCCGTTCACCTGGATCGAGTTCGAGCGGGGCGGCGGCGGCGTGTTCCTGCTGGCGGCGGCCGATCTCGCCCACTGAAGGAGCCATGATGTCCGGCAGCACTTTCGGCACCCTGTTCACCGTGACGACCTTTGGCGAGAGCCATGGTCCGGCGCTCGGCGCGATCGTGGATGGCTGCCCGCCCGGACTGGCGCTCGCCGATGCAGACGTGCAGGCGGATCTCGAGGCGCGGCGCACCGGGCAGTCCCGTTACACGAGCCAGCGGCGGGAACCCGATCGCGTGCGCATCCTGTCCGGCGTGTTCGAAGGACTGACGACCGGGACGCCGATTGCATTGCTGGTCGAGAATACGGACGCCCGGGCGCGCGACTACGAGCGCAGCCGCGATCTGTTCCGGCCCGGTCACGCCGACTACACCTATCTGCACAAGTACGGCCGGCGCGATCATCGCGGCGGTGGGCGTGCCTCAGCACGCACCACGGTCGCGATCGTGGCCGCGGGCGCGATCGCCCGCAAATACCTGCGCGGGCGACTCGGCATCGAGGTGACCGGATATCTCTCAGGAATCGGGCCCTACGACCTCGAGTGCGTGGACCTTCCGGCCGCGCGCCGGAACCCGTTCTGGTGCCCGGATCCAGGCCGGGTGCCCGAGCTCGAGAAATACATCGACCAGTTGCGCCGGCAGGGCGACTCGATCGGCGCGCGGGTCACCGTAATCGGTCGCGGCGTGCCGCCCGGCCTCGGTGAGCCGATGTTCGATCGGCTCGACGCCGACATTGCCGGCGCGATGATGGGGATTCAGGCAGCCCGCGCGGTCGAAATCGGTGACGGCGTGGCGGTGGCCCGGCAGAAGGGCTCGGAGCATCGCGACGAACTGACGCCGTCGGGGTTCCTGTCCAATCACTCCGGCGGCACGTTGGGCGGCATCAGCACCGGCCAGGACCTGATCGTGCACGTGGCCTTCAAGCCGACCTCCAGCATCCGGATCCCGGCCCGGACCATCGATGCGGCTGGCCGGCCCGGTACGATCGTCACGACCGGCCGTCACGACCCCTGCGTCGGTCTGCGGGCCCCGCCGATCGCGGAGGCGATGCTGTTGCTGGTGCTGATGGATCACTGGCTGCGGCACCGGGCCCAGTGCGGCGAGGTCGTCGCGCCGCTGCCGGACATCATGAAGGGCCAGCGGGCGGGTCCGGCGCGGGGGCGGAATGCGTGACGCAGCACAGGATTTTGGTAAATCGCGGGTGTAAGCTATGTCTCAAGGGATCAGGGACTTGTGACCAGAATCACGCCGGCCAACCCGCCTGACCCGAAGTCTCCGTCTGTCTCCGCTGCCCGGGAGCTACTGATGAGTTGGAAACTACGTCTGCTCATTCCCGCGATTCTGGCTGCGCCGCAGGCCGCGCTGGGACTCGGGCTGGGTGAGATCCGACTGTCCTCGGCGCTGAATGAGCCGCTCGCAGCCGAAATCGACCTGGTTGCGGCCACTTCTGAAGAACTCACGACGCTGCGGGCCCAGCTTGCTTCGCGTGAGCTCTTTCAGCGTTACGGGCTCGATCGGCCGGGCTGGCTCGATTCACTGGACTTCAAGGTCGGGCGTGGCCGGGACGGCCAGAACGTGCTGCTCGTGCGCTCGAGGGGTCCGATCGGCGAGCCGTTCGTGACGTTTCTCGTCGATGTCAACTGGCCAAGCGGTCATCTGCTGCGCGAGTACACGGTGTTGCTCGATCCGCCGGTCTTCGTCCCGGCGGCGCCAGCGGTTGCGCCGGCACCGGTTGCCGCGCCGCGGGTTGAGTCACGTGTCGAGCGCCAGCCAACGCCGCCACCGGCTGCGACCGAGCCCGCCAGCCCGGCGGCCGAGGCCGGGCAGGTGTCGACCTATCGCGTCCTGAACGGCGACACGTTGTATGGAATCGCGGGTCAGTTGCAGGGCGGCGGACGTGCGGCGACCCGGCAGATGGCCATTGCGCTGTTCCGGGCGAACCCGGAGGCCTTCGGCGGGAACATCAACCTGCTGCGGGCCGGATCGATCCTGCGGGTTCCGGCCGCCGCCGAGGTCGCGGAAATCAGTGCGGCCGATGCCGCGGCTGAAATCAGCCGACAGACTGCGGCGTGGCGGGAGGCATCGGCGGTTGCAGACAGCGGCCAGCTTCGGCTGGTCACGCCCGCCGACGAAGCTGGCACGGCGGCACCGGCCCCGCCCGCCGAACAGCCGGCGAGCAGCGCGGAGATTGGCGACCTGCAGCGTCGGCTCGCGGAGCAGCGCCGGCTGCTCGAAGTGAAGGATCGCGAGCTGGCGGAATTGCAGCAGCAGCTTGCCGAGGCCAGGGCGGCACGGCAGGCGGTTGCGGCAGGGGTGCCGCCGACGGTGCTTCCGGCAGAGCAACCACCGGCCGAAGCCGAGGTGGCGCCGCAGGACGACGCCGGAACGACCGCCGGGACGCCGGCCGAGCCGGCGTCCGCTGAGCCTGCACCGGTCAAGCCGAAGGCCAGGCCGGCAGCCCCGAGCACGATCGAAGAGCCATCGCTCCTGGCGCGACTGACCGAGCACTGGCTGGTGATTCTGGGTGCGGCCGTGCTGCTGCTCGGTGGCCTGCTCGGCTACGGCTACATTCGTCGCCGGCGGGAGGAGGACCTCGACGAGGCGCTCAAGGGGTTCGACGTGCCGGCCAGCGCGCCGGTGCCGAGCGAGACGATGCGCCTGCGGGCCCTGGCCGCCGGCGCCGGCGCCACCGGTGCCGCGCCGGAGGCCGGCGAGGACGTGGTCGTCGCCGAACGGCCTGCCGCGCGACGTGCCCCGGAGGCTCCGTCCCGTCCGGCGGTGCACGACGAGACGATCAGCGCCGAGGCCGCACTCGACCTCGATCAGGCCGATCCGCTGGCGGAGGCCGACTTCCATATGGCCTATGGCCTGTACGACCAGGCCGCGGATCTGGTCCGCATGGCGCTGCGCAACGAGCCGGAGCGCAGCGACCTGAAGATGAAACTGGCCGAGATCCACTTCGTGGCTGGTGACGCTGCCCAGTTCCTGACCGTCGCCCGGGACCTGCACCGCTCGATCGACGCCAGCAGCGACTGGGACCGCATCGTGATCATGGGTCGCCAGATCGCGCCCGACGATCCGCTTTTCGCCGGCGAGATGTCGGTATCGGCCGGAGTCGACCTGAGTCTCGAGGGCGGCGAGAGCCGCGTGGACCTGGAACTGCTGTCGGCCCCCGAGGGCGACGGCGGGCTCGACATCGATTTCGGCGGGGAGTTCGCACCGGACGAGACCAGTGCGGCACCGACCGGTGAAGCAGAGACCCTCGGCTTCGATCAGTCGGAGGTCACGTTGCCGCCCGGTGCGACCACGAGGGAGATGCCGCGGGTCGCCGCAGCCGGCACGGTCGAAATGCCGACGATCGAGATGCCGATGTCCGATACGCCGACGGTCGAAACCACCCGTCCGGCCGTCGATGCCACGGCGGAAATGGCGATCGACGACCTCGGCCTCGATCTCAGCGGATTGCCGGACCTGGGAGTGGACGATGCGACCCGGATCGCGCCGAGCGCCGAAGCCACGCGGTTGATGCCCGCCGCGGATGCGGACCGCACGGCGCTGCTGCCGGAAATCGACAGCGGTGCCACGTCGCAGTTGCCGCAGATCGATGGCGAGGCCGGTCTCGACCTCGACGTTGGCGCGATGGCGGCTCCGCATGCCGACGCCACGGCCACGGAGCGGATGGAACTCGCAGACCTGCCCGGTCTGGGCGAACTCGATCCGGTGACCATGAGCGAGGTCGGCACCAAGCTCGACCTGGCACGGGCCTACATGGACATGGGCGATCCGGATGGCGCCCGCAGCATCCTGCAGGAAGTGCTGGCCGAGGGCAGCGCTTCGCAGAAGGCCGAGGCGCGCCGGTTGGTCGATTCGCTGCCGGGCGCGTGAGCGACGCGGCCGCGCGCATCGCCGTCGGCATCGAGTACGAGGGGTCGCGTTACGCGGGCTGGCAGGCGCAGCCCGGTCTGCTGACCATCCAGGGCGAGATCGAGCGGGCGCTCGCTCGGATCGCCGACCATCCGGTCGCCGTGGTCTGTGCCGGCCGGACCGACGCCGGTGTGCACGCCAGTGGCCAGGTGGCGCACTTCGATACCAGCGCACTGCGCCCGCCGCATGGCTGGGTGCTCGGGGCGAACAGCCACCTGCCGGCGGCTATCGCGTTGCGCTGGGCGACACCGATCGAGAGCGGATTTCACGCCCGCTACAGCGCGCTCGCGCGCAGCTACCGGTATCTGATCGTGCAGGGACGGACGCGACCGGCACTGCTGCACGGACGGGTCTGTCACCTGCGCGCAACGCTCGACGCCGAGCGGATGCAAGCGGCTGGCCGGCACCTGATCGGCGAGCACGATTTTTCCGCATTTCGTGGCGCCGACTGCCAGTCGCGCAGTCCGATCCGCCGCGTCGACGAAATCCGCGTCGTCGCGACCGGACCCTTCGTCGTGATCGAAGTGACGGCCAACGCGTTCCTGCATCACATGGTCCGCAACATCAGCGGAACCCTGATCGCGGTCGGCAGCGGTGAACGACCGCCCGAGTGGGTCGCTGAGGTGCTGGCCACGCGCGACCGCCGCGCCGCTGGCGTGACGGCACCGGCCGCCGGGCTGTACCTCGTGTCGGTGCGGTACCCGGACGGCGCCGGATTGCCGCCGCTTGCCGCGCGGCAGCCATCCGCTATGATCGCCGGGCTCGCCGCAGGGTGGCTGCCGTGACCTGGTTCGAAAAGATCATTCCGTCCCGGATCACGACCGAGCGCCGCACGCGCTCGGTACCGCAGGGCCTGTGGATGAAGTGCCCGGCCTGCGACTCGGTGCTGTACCGGCCCGAGGTCGAACGCAACCTGCAGGTCTGCCCGAAGTGCGCGCATCACCTGCGCATCGGTGCTCGCGAGCGACTGCAGCGCTTTCTCGATCCGGGCAGCACTGCCGAGCTGGCGCGCGAGGTGGTACCCGGAGATCCACTGCACTTCCGCGACAGCCGGCGCTACAGCGACCGGCTGGTCACCGCGCAGAAGGCGGTCGGTGAGAGCGATGCTTTCGTCGTGATGGCCGGCCAGCTCGACGGCATCCCGGTGGTGGCCGGCGCGTTCGAATTCGCCTTCATGGGCGGTTCGATGGGCTCGGCGGTCGGCGAGCGTTTCGTGCTGGGCGTTGAGCATGCGATCCGGGAACGCCGGCCGCTGATCAGCTTTGCGGCGAGCGGCGGTGCGCGCATGCAGGAGGGCCTGCTGTCGCTGCTGCAGATGGCCAAGACCAGCGCAGCGCTGGCCGGTCTGGCGCGGGCCCGGCTGCCGTTCATCTCGGTGCTGACTGATCCGACCACCGGCGGCGTCTCGGCCAGCCTGGCGATGCTCGGCGACATCAATATCGCCGAGCCGCGGGCCCTGGTCGGGTTCGCCGGGCCGCGCGTGATCCAGCAGACGGTCCGCCAGACGCTGCCGGAGGGCTTCCAGCGCAGCGAATTCCTGCTCGAGCACGGTGCTCTCGACATGATCGTGGACCGCCGTGACCTGCGCGAGCGGATCGCGGCCCTGTTGCGGCTGTTGTTGCGGCTGCCGGTCGCGAGCTGAACTCGCATGCCGTCGCGGCCAGCCTGCTGGCGCCGGTGAGATTCCAGTCGCTGGCGGAGTGGCTCGACTGGCAGCAGGCAAGCCATCCGCGCGCCATCGACCTGGGCCTGGCGCGGGTCGCCGAGGTGTACCGGCGGCTGGCGCTGGCGCGCCCTCCGGTGGTGCTGACCATCGGCGGTACGAACGGCAAGGGCTCGGTGGCGGCGATGCTCGAGGCGGTGCTGGCGGCCGCAGACTTCGAGACGGGCCTGTTCACTTCGCCGCATCTGCTTCGCTACAACGAGCGCATCCGGATCCGCGGCCGGCCGATCGCCGACGCCATGTTGCTGGAGGCGTTCGCGCGCATCGATGACGCGCGCGGCGAGATTTCGCTGACCTTCTTCGAGTGGAACGCATTGGCGGCACTCACCTGCTTCGGCTGGGAGCGGGTCGAGGTCGCCATTCTGGAGGTCGGCCTCGGCGGGCGGCTGGACGCGGTCAACGTCATCGATGCCGACGTTGCCGCCGTCGTGTCGGTCGGCTTCGATCACCAGGAATGGCTCGGTCACACGCTGGATCGGATCGGCGCTGAAAAGGCCGGGATCTTCCGGTCCGCACGGCCGGCGGTCTTCGGGGCGCGGTCGGTTCCGGCCGGCCTCGCCCGGGTGGCCGACGACTGCGGCGCGCGCCTGCGCCGCCTCGGGATCGATTTCGATTTCGTCGAGCGGCCGGACGGCTGGGACTACGTGGGCCTTGGGTCGCGGCGCCGCGAATTGCCGCTGCCGGCGCTCGCGGGAGTCCCGCAGCTCGGCAATGCCGCGACCGCGCTGGCCATGCTCGAGGCAGCGGAGCCGACCTTGTTCGTGCCCGACCACGCGGTGCGCGCGGGGCTGGCGCGTGTGCAACTCGCCGGGCGGTTCCAGCAGCTCCGGGCCCGCGGCGCGGACTGGATTCTCGATGTGGCGCACAACCCCGACGCCGCCCACGCACTGGCGGCGAGTCTGGCGGCCCGTCCGGCAGTCGGCCGGACGCTGGCGGTCTGCGGCATCCTCGCCGACAAGGACATCGCCGGCATCGTCGCGGCGCTGGCGCCGCAGGTTGACGAATGGATCATCGTTGCCCCGGACAGCCCGCGCGCGCCGGATGCCAGCGTACTGAGGGCACAGATCGCGGCGCAGGTCGGGCCCACGCCGGTTGGCCTGGCTGGCAGTGTCGCGGATGGCTGTGCGCGGGCCGCAGCGCAGCCGCGGGCGGGCGACCGGATCCTCGTCTGCGGCTCGTTCCATACCGTGGGGCCAGCCCTGGAGTGGCTGGGCTGCGAGGCATGAAACGCCGGCAGGATACAATGCCGCGATGGACATCCGCACTCGCGAACGGCTGGTCGGTGCATTCGTGCTGGTCCTGCTCGTCGTCCTGCTGGTACCGGCTCTGCTGACTGGTCGTTCCCGGTTTCGTGAGGAGCCGGCTCCGGCGGACAGGGCAACATCGGCGCTGGAAATCGTGCTCGACACAGAGCGCGCCCCGGCGCTGGAGCAGCCGGTGCCCGAGCCGGAACTTCCGGGCGCCAGTGTGGCCGCGCCGGTCACCGCGATGCAGACAACGGAAGCATCCGGTCCGCCACCGGCGGAGATTGAGTCGCACACTCAGACTGAGATCCCACCGCCGCCGGACGAGGCACTGCCGCCGGAGGTCGCACCGGCGCAGCCGTTGGCACCGGCGCAGCCGGCGTTCGCGGTGCAGCTCGGTGCGTTCCGCACGCGGGCACGCGCCGAGCAGTGGGTCAACGATCTGCGCCGTCAGGGTTATGCGGCGTTCGTGTTCGAGTATCGCGGTGGGGGGCAGGTGTTGTATCGCGTACGCATCGGGCCGGAATCCGATCGCGCCCGGGCGCAGGAGATCGCCGAGCGCCTGCGCCGGGCGGGTCATACGGCCGTCGTGGCTCCTCATCCGTGAGCCATGCCCGCCGGCCACCGTCGTGATCGGCTAGAATTGCCTCCGCCTGGCGGGGAGTCAGCCTGATGTACGGCGCCGATTACCTGTTTTTGATCATCCTGCTGGTTTCGCTGGTGCTGGGCGTGCTGCGCGGGTTCATCCGCGAGGCCGTCTCCGTGCTGTCCTGGCTGGGCGGACTGTGGCTGGCCTGGCGCTTCGGCTACCTCGTCTATCCCTGGCTGGGTGGGGCGCTGGCCGAACCGGGCGTCCGCGAGTGGGCCGGGCGCGGCGCGGTATTCATTGCCGTGCTGCTGGTCGGCACCGCCGCCGGCGCGATCATTTCGCACTACGCGCGGCGGGCGACCGGGCTCAGTGCCGTCGACCGCCTGCTCGGTGGGGTGTTCGGCCTGCTGCGCGCGGTGGTCCTCATTGGCCTGCTGGTCATCGCCGCCCGGGCTGTCGGTCTCGACGGTGAGGCCTGGTGGAGTCGCACGCGCTCGATGCCGCTGGCCGAGACCACCGCCAACTGGCTCGAGCGTTACGCCGAGCCCGCGGCCCGCGACCTGCTCGAGCAGGCCTCGGACGCGGGGCGCTGAAGCGATGTGCGGCATCGTCGGCATCGTCGGCACCGCACCAGTCAACCACCACCTCTATGAAGCGCTGACGGTGCTACAGCACCGTGGCCAGGACGCCGCCGGTATCATGACCGTGGACGGCGGGGCATTGCATGTGCGCAAGGATGCGGGTTTGGTCCGCGACGTGTTCCAGCAGCGACACATGCTGCAGCTTGAAGGCAACGCCGGCATCGGTCACGTGCGCTATCCGACCGCCGGCAGCGATTCCGTCGATGAGGCACAGCCGTTCTATGTCAACGCGCCGTTCGGTATCGGTCTCGGCCACAACGGCAACCTGACCAACGCCGGCGAACTGGCGCGCGCGCTGACCGCCGAGGAGCACCGGCACCTCAACACCGGCTCTGACTCGGAAGTCCTGCTCAACGTGTTCGCGAGCGAACTGCAGCGGGCCAGTGCCGCCCAGCCGGGCGTGACCGACCTGTTCGGCGCGCTCGAGGCGGTGTTCCGGCGCTGCCGTGGTGGTTACGCGGTCGTCGCGCTGGTGGTCGGGCACGGGGTCATCGGTTTCCGCGATCCGAACGGCATCCGTCCGCTGGTGCTCGGGCGGCGCGACACGTCCCGCGGCAGCGAATGGATGCTGGCCTCCGAGAGCGTCGCGCTGGACATGCTCGATTTCACCCTGGTCCGCGACGTCGCTCCCGGGGAGGCGGTGCTCGTGGACCTGCAGGGCCGCCTGCATGCGCGCCAGTGCGTGCCGGGCGCGCGGCACACGCCCTGCATCTTCGAATACGTGTACTTTGCGCGACCGGATTCGATCATCGACAACATTTCGGTGCACAAGGCGCGCATGCGCATGGGCGAAAAGCTCGCCGACAAGATCGCGCGCCTGTACCCGGATCCCGACATCGACGTCGTGATCCCGATACCGGATACCAGTCGCACCAGCGCGCTGCAGCTCGCCCTCGCGCTCGGGCTCAAGTACCGGGAGGGCTTCGTCAAGAACCGCTACATCGGCCGCACCTTCATCATGCCGGGGCAGGAGGAACGCCGCCGTTCGGTACGGGGCAAGCTGAACGCCATCGATCTCGAGTTCCGCGGCCGCAGCGTGCTGCTGGTCGACGACTCGATCGTGCGCGGCACCACGTCCGCGCAGATCATCGAGCTGGCCCGCGAGGCCGGGGCGCGGCGGGTCGGATTCGCGTCGGCCGCTCCGCCGGTGCGTTTCCCGAACGTCTACGGCATCGACATGCCGGTCGCCGGCGAGCTGATCGCCGCCGGCCACAGCGACGAGCAGATCACCGGACTGATCGGCGCCGACTGGCTCGTGTACCAGGATCTCGACGACCTGGTGGCGGCCTGTCGCCACGACGACGCCCGGATCACCGAATTCGACACGTCGTGCTTTTCCGGCCATTACGTCACCGGGGATGTCACACCGGAATACCTGACCCGGCTGGAACGGGAGCGCTCCGACGGGATCCGGGCGCAGCGCCGGCTCGACCTGCAGGGCGGCCGCACAGCACGGATCGGGTGACCGGAACTTCGCCGGAATCCGCCGCGGGCCGCGTTACAATCCGCCTATGACTGTCCGTGTTCTGATCATCGACGAGCAGGAGCCGTACCGGCGGCTGCTGGCCCAGCACGTCAGCACCGGCTTCGAGGAGCCGACCATCGTCGAGTACGACCCGGCCGCCCGCGGGCCACTGCCGGCGGATTTCTCCGGCAGCGCCTACGACGTCGTGCTGCTGGCGGACACCACCGGCGGCGCGCCCGGTCTCGAGTGGCTGCGCGACCTGGCCCGGCGGCACGATTTCCCGCCGGTGATCTACCTGCTGTCGGAACCGGAGCCGGCGCAGCGCGACGAGGCGCTGGCCGCCGGTGCGCTGGCCTGCCTGTCGAAGCGCAAGGTCGACCATGGGCAGCTCGTCGCGGTACTGCGCGCCGCACAGGCCCGCCGTGGCCAGCCGGCCGCGGCACCGGCTCCGTTGCGCGCCGACGACGCACCGCGGCTGTCGCGATTCGGCGACTTCACGATCCGCGGCTATCGATTCGTCAGCCAGCTCGCCGAGACGCCCGTATCGACCGTGTACCTGGCGGTCGACGAGCGCAGCGGCGGCGAAGTGGTGCTGAAAGTGCTGCGCCGGCCGCCGGAGAACGCCGGCGGAACGGCAACCTTCGACCGCTTCCTGAAGGAGTACCAGATCGCCGCCGCGATCGTGCACCCGAACATCGTGCGCATTCACGACTTCGGCGTCAGCGACGACCAGGCGTTCATTGTCATGGAGTACTTCCCGCGCGGCGACCTGCGGGCGCAGATCAAGGCCGGGATCGCGCCGCTGCAGGCGCTGCGGTACCTGCGCCAGATGGCCGAGGCGCTGCAGATCCTGCACACGGCCGGGGTGCTGCACCGCGACCTGAAGCCCGGCAACGTGATGCTGCGTGATGACTCGACCCTGGTGCTGATCGACTACGGGCTGTCCAAGCAGCTCGAGCTCGAAACCGCGATCACGGGCAGCGGCGAGATCTTCGGCACGCCTTACTACATGAGCCCCGAGCAGGGGCACGGCCGGCCCACCGACGAGCGCAGTGACATCTACAGCCTCGGCATCATCTTCTACGAGATGCTGATGCGCCGGAAGCCGTATGTCGCCGGCACTTCGATGCAGGTGATCTACAAGCACGCGAACTCGCCGCTGCCGGAGCTGCCGCCGGAACTCAAGCGCTTCGAGCCGATCCTGTTCAACTGCATCGCCAAGGATCCGCAGCGCCGCTACCTGGGCGTGGACGGGCTGCTCGATGCGGTCCGCGAACTGGAACGGGACGAGTTAGAGCGGACCGGCGCCGCGCGCGCCTGATACCAGCGGGCCACGGTGCCGTGGGTTTGCTGCTGCCAGGCGGGCTCGGGGCTGGGACCCCGGCAGCCGAACCAGCGCCGCGGAGGCGGCCCGCGGTCGGCACTCGTTCGCTGCAGCCATGCGGTCTGCGGTCCGGGACACTCGCTCGCGCGAGCCCGACTTACGCGCTCGCTCGCGAGGTACGAGCCCTCAGCCCGCTGTCATGCTGCGGAAGGGCCCCCGGCAGCCGAACCAGCGCCGCGGAGGCGGCTGTCGCCGGGCGCTCGGCTGAGCCCGCGAATCAGGCCGGGGCTGGCAGCAGGACTGGGCCGGCCGCATCCCAGCGCAGCACCGAGCCGCAGCGGTGCCAGTCACCGAGCACGATCCGCGCGCGGGGCAGGCCATCGACTACGAGCGGGTGCACGGCGGGCCGATGCGTGTGCCCATGGACCAGCGTCGTCGCGCCGGTCGCACGCAGCAGTTCGGCCACGGCCTGCGGATTCACGTCGGTGATGTCGGTTTCGGCGGCCGCCAGGTGGGCACGGCTGCCGGCGCGGGCTGCAGTCGCGAGCCGGCGGCGCGCCGACAGCGGCAGCGCGGCGATCGCCGCTCCCACGCGGGCGTCGCTGACCAGCGAGCGCAGCCGCTGGTAGGCGGCGTCGCCGGTGCACAGCCCGTCGCCATGGCTCAGCAGCACGGTCTCGTCACCGATCCGGAGCAGCGCCGGGTCGTCCAGCAGCACGGCCCCGGCCGCCGCGCCGAAGCCACGGTCGAGCAGGAAGTCGCGATTGCCGCGCAGCACGGCGATCAGCGTGCCATTCCGCGCAAGATCCGCGAGCGCCGCCGTGACCTCGCGGTACGACGGCTCGGGATCGTCGTCGCCGAGCCAGGCCTCGAACAGGTCGCCGAGCAGGTACAGCGCGCGCGCGCCACGCACCGGGCCGGCCAGAAACCGGCGGAACCGCGCGGTGATTTCCGGCTGCCGGGGATCCAGGTGCAGGTCGGAAGCGAACCAGGTCGTCACGGCCGCCCGTCGGTCTCCGGCGGTGGCTCGCTGGCGCCTTCCGCCGCCGGCGGTACTGGCGGCTCGACGGCCGGCGGCTGCTCCGCCGGTACCGGCGTCGCGGCATCGAGCACGAAGGCTCGCTGCAACAGGACCGGCTGCAGCGGCACGTCGGGTCCGATCGCTGGCAGTGAGGCGGTCGGCAGGTAGGCGATGCGGTCGACGGTCTCCATGCCGGACACGACCCGGCCAAAGACGGCGAAGCCCCAGCGCGATGGCAGCGGATCGAGGCCGGCGTTGTCGGCGAGATTGACGTAGAACTGCGCGGCGCCGGAGTGCGGGCTCTCGGTCCGGGCCAGGCCGAGCGTGCCGCGCCGGTTCGACAGTCCGTTGCCACTCTCGTTCGGAATCGGCGCCCGTGGCTGGCGCGGCGTCAGGTCGGTACTGAAACCGCCGCCCTGGACGACGAAACCGGCGATCACGCGATGGAACAGCGTGCCGTCGTAGTAGCCGTCGCGCACGTAGCGCAGGAAGTTCTCCGCCGACAGCGGCGCGCGCACCGTGTCGAGCTCGACCACGAAGCTGCCCTGGCTGGTGTCGATCTGCACGCGCGGCGTCAGCGAGGAGCCCGCCTGCGCCAGTACGAGCGCCGGAACGAGGGCCGTGCAGACCAGGAGCACAGTGCGGAGCATCGGCAGATCTTAACGCATCGCGGCGGGTGAGACCCCGAGCGCGATCCCGTAGACTGAGCGCCCGATGGCAGCCCTCACCGTCACCCGTTTTGCGCCGAGCCCGACCGGCGCGCTGCATCTCGGCAACGCGCGGACGGCGCTGTTTGCCTGGCTGTACGCGCGGGCGCGGAATGGCCGCTTCCTGCTGCGTATCGAGGACACCGATCGCGACCGGGACGCGGATCCGCATGTCGCCGGCCAGCTCGCCGATCTGGCCTGGCTCGGGATCGACTGGGATGCCGGTCCGGACCGGGAGGACGACCGGGGTCCGTACCGCCAGTCGCGTCGCGGCGACCTCTACGCCGGCCTCTACTCGCGGCTGCTGGAGTCGGGTCGTGCCTATCCGTGCTACTGCACACCCGCCGAGCTCGAGGTGGCCCGCCGCGTGCAGCTCGCCGCCGGCCAGCCGCCGCGCTATCCCGGCACCTGCCGCCATGCCCCGCCGCGCGACACGGTGCCGGTGTTACGGTTTCGGGTTCCGGACGATCGCATCGTCAGCTTCGATGATCTGGTCCGCGGGCCGCAGGCGATTGCCGCGGCCGATATCGGCGACTTCGTGATCCGCCGCGGCGACGGCGGCCCGATGTTCTTCTTCTGCAATGCCGTGGACGACGCGCTGATGGGCATCACGCAGGTGCTGCGCGGCGACGACCACCTGAGCAACACGCCGCGGCAATTGCTGCTGCTCGAGGCGCTCGGCCTGCCGGCGCCGCAGTACGGGCATCTGCCGCTGCTGCTGGACCGCGACGGCACGCCGCTGTCGAAGCGGCGCCGGGCGATCACGGTCGCCGAGCTGCGCGCGCGCGGCTACCTGCCGGCGGCAGTCGCCAATTACCTGCTGCGGCTCGGTCATGCCGGGGCGCCGGACGGCTGGCTCGAGCCCGGCGAGTTTGCGCGCTGCTTCGATGCCGCGCGGCTCGGGCGCGCGCCGGCGCATTACGACGCCGCGCAGCTCGACCACTGGCAGCGCGAAGCGGTGCGGCGCCTGGTGCCCGCAGCGATGGCCGACTGGCTGGCGGCGGGCCTGCCGGACGATGCCAGCGCCGAGGAGCGGGCGGCGCTGGCCGGGCTGCTGGCGCAGAACGTGCTGTTCCCGGCCGAAGCTGCCGCCTGGCTTGCCGTGCTGCGCGGGGCGCCGCCCGCACCCGACGCGGAGGCCGCGCGCGCGCTGGCCGAGGCGGGGGGTGCGTTCTTCGCTGCGGCGGCCGAGGCGTTCGATGCCGTCGGCCCGCAGCTCCGGCCGCTGGTCGCGGCCATCCAGGCCCACACCGGACGCCGCGGC
>VGVB01000024.1 GCA_016882265.1 Gammaproteobacteria bacterium | reverse complement strand
GACGGCGCTGCAGCTCCCGACCGACCTTTTCTGACTTCCGCATGCTCGCTCCGTCCGGGAATGTACATCGGATTGGACTCACGGCATACGGAAAAGTTGCAAGGCATTTATGCAAGGCTCAATAGTGGCGAAGATCGCGCGCTTCCATGCCACCGCCGACGGTAGCGCTGCTAGCCGCGCACTCGGCGGCTACGCGACGATGATCGCGAACTGGCGGCGCAACCTGCAGGAGACCCGCCCGTTCGTCGGCGGGGCGCTGTCGGCCGATGACTTCGACCGGATCCGCGATTACGCCGCGCAGTTCGCGGACCGGCACCAGGCGCTGTTCCTGCAGCGCGAGGCCGACGGCCGCATCCGCGATGGCCACGGCGACCTGCGCGCCGATGCGATCTGCTTCGACCCGCTGGAGCCGGACGGCATCTGCATCTTCGACTGCCTCGAGTTCGACGCGCGCCTGCGCTGCGCCGATACCGGCCTCGATATCGCCTTTCTCGCGATGGACCTCGAGCAGCGCGGCGCGCGCGAGGCCGCGGACATCGTGCTGAGTCTGTACACCGCGGCGCTGGCCGATGCGACACTGCCGCTGGTCAGCTCGTTCTACCGCTGCTATCGCGCGACGATCCGCGGCAAGATTGCCGCGATCCGCGCGACCGAGTCCGGTCTGGCGCCGGCCGGACGCGAGGGGGCCGGCGCGGAAGCACGCCGTCACTTCGACCTCGCGCTGCAGTACACGCGCGCGAACCGCGCGCCGGCGCTGCTGCTGGTGCTGGGACCGAGCGGCAGCGGCAAGAGCCTGATCGCCGGCGCGCTGGCGCATCGGGTCGGCGCCGCGCTGCTGTCGACCGACGTCATCCGCAAGGAGCTTGCCGGCCTGCCACCGGCCCGCCGCGCGGCGGTGCCGCCCGGCACGGGGCTCTACGACCGCGATACGACCGCACGCGTGTACGCGCGGATCACCGGGCACGCGCAGTCGCTGCTGGCCGCCGGCCATGCCGTGGTGCTGGACGGCACCTTTCTGACCCGCGCGCTGCGTGCCCCGCTGCTGGCGCTGGCCAGCCATACCGGCGTGCCGCTGACCGTCATCGAATGCCAGGCGCCGGAGGCGGTCATCCGGGCGCGCCAGCAGGAACGCGCCGCGCAGCCCTGGACCGCGTCCGACGCGACCTGCGCCGTGTACCTCGAACAGCGCCGTCAGTACGAGCCGCCCGACGAGGTTCCGGATTCGTCCAGGCGGATTCTCGACACGACGCGCAGCCTTGCCGCCAACCTCGACGGGCTGTGAAAGCGCTGCCCTTTTTCGCGTCCGCGAAAAAGGGCAGCGTCCCCTTTATCGCTGCGCAGCGGGCCAGTGCCGCCCGAGGTTCGCGACCAGCGCCGGACTCAGGTGGCAATCGGCCTGTTCCCGCGCATACACGGCCATGTAGCGGCGGAACCGGTCGAGCGGCTCCTCGCCGATCCGCAGCGCGCGGCGGTTCGCCGCCGCGCTGACCAGGCCGGAGCCCGTCAGCAGCCCGACCAGCCGCTCGAGTTCAAGGTCGAGCTGCGCCGCCGGTACCACGTAGTCACAGACGAGTTGGCCCGCGGGGCTGGCGCAGTCGATGCGGCGCCCGGCAAGGATCGCCTGGCGCGCGAGTCGCGGGCCGACGTGGCGCGGCAGGCGCAGGTTCGCGGCACCGGGGATGATGCCTTCCTTGCGCGCCGGCAGCGACAGCCAGGCATCGTCCGCCGCCAGCACCTGGTCCATCACCAGCAGCAACTGGCAATGCCCGCCGATCGCGAAGCCATCGACGACGGCGAGCCACGGCTTCTCGATCGAACTCGCCTCGGGGTCGGCGTCCGGCAGCGCCAGTCCACGATAGAGCTTGTTGACCGGCCCGAGATCGCGCAGCAGGTACCACAGGTACGGAATCCGGCCCTGCCAAAGATGCGTCAGGTTGATGCCCGCGCCGAACAGGCGGCGGCCCGCGTACTTCGGCTGCGCGACCGGCGCACCACGCAGCACGCACAGTTCGGTGACCGGGTCCAGCAGCGCCAGATCGATGGCCTGCTCGAAACCGCCGAGCGTGGTCTCGTCCTCGGCGTTCAGATGGGGCGGGTTGCACATCGTGACGACCGAGACCCGACCGGCACGCTCGAGGCGCGCACCGGTGAATTCCAGCCGCCCCTCGCGCTCGAGGCGCGGCAGCAGCGCGACCGCTCCGGGCTGCGGCAACAGCATCGCGTGACAGAGGTGCCGGCCGGCGACCGGATCGGCGAGCACTTGGTGCAGGAAGGCGCCGAGCGCGCGCTCGATGCCGGTCTTGTCGCGCAGTGGCCGGCGCGCTTCCGCGGCCAGTGCCGCCGCATCCGGCAGTCGCCCCGGCGCGGCGAGTGCCGCCGCCGCGCACAGCTCATCGACCCGCAGCCAGCGCCGCCGGCCCGCCGTGACTTCATCGTAGATGGCGACGGCCCCGGAAAAGGGGACGCTTCCCTTTATTTCCACTTGATGTTGCAGCCGATGCTCGGCCGCTGCTCGCCCGCTGCCGGCTGCCCGGCGAGCGTGGCCGCGACGGCGGCGCGCAGATCGGCGCCGGTCACCGGCAGGTCGTTGCCCGGCCGGCTGTCGTCGAACTGGCCGCGATACACGAGCCGGCGTGCGGCGTCGAACAGGAAGAAGTCCGGCGTACAGGCGGCCCGATACGCCTGCGCCACCGCCTGGCTCTCGTCGTACAGGTACGGGAACGTGTAGCCCGCGCGCCGCGCCTCGGCGCGCATTTCCGCCGGACCGTCCTGTGGATACTGCGCGACGTCATTGGCGCTGATCGCGACTACCGCGACACCGCGCCTCTGGCACTCGCGGCCGAACTGCGCGAGTGCGCCGCGGATGTGCTGCACGTACGGGCAGTGGTTGCAGATGAACATCACGACCAGCGCCGGCGCTGCGGCGAAGTCGCCGAGGCTCACGGTCCGCCCTGCCGTACCCGGCAACCGGAACTCCGGCGCCGGCGTACCGAGCGGCAGCATCGTGGATGGGGTCAGCATCGGGTGCCGGTGTTACGGTTTCGGTATCGCCATCTGCTCCGTGCATCTTACTGGAGGCGGCCGCGGGACCGAAACCGTAACACCGGCCCCCTCTTCGAACATCGCCAGCAGAAGCTGGCGCAGCCAGCCGATCGCGGGATCGCGGTCGAAGCGCTCGTGCCAGTGGACGGCGACCTCGGCCGGCGGGATCCTGACCGGCGGCGCGACGATGCGCAGCGCGCGCTCCCGGGCAAAGACCTGGGCAATACGCGCCGGCAGCGTCAGCACCAGGTCAGTGCCTTCGAGGACCTGCGGCAGCACGGTGAAATGCGGCACCCGCAGCGCGATGTGGCGGCGCAGCCCGTGGCGGGCGAGCGCCTGTTCGATCACGCGGTGGCCGCTGCCCGGCGATGCCACCAGCGCATGCTGCGCGGCAGCGAACTGCCGGCGCGTCAGGCGCGCGCCGATGTGTGGATGATCGGCGCGCAGCAGGCAGACATACGGGTCGCGAAAGATCACCTGCCGATGCACCGCGCCATGCAGCTCCGGCAGGAAGCCGACGGCCAGGTCGATGCGGCCGGTCGCCAGGCCCTCGGCGACGTCCTCCGGCGCCAGCGCGGCGGCTTCGAGGTGCAGGCGCGGCGCGAGCTGGTGCAGCCGCCCGATCAGCGGCGGCAGAAAGAAGATCTCGCCGATGTCCGACATGTAGAAGCGGAAGCTGCGGGTCGAAGTGGCCGGCTCGAAGCCCGGGGTGCCGGCCAGCGTCGCCTCGAGCAATGCCAGCGCCTGCCGCACCGGCTCGGCGAGCGTGCCGGCCAGCGGCGTCGGGCGCATGCCGCGCGGCGTGCGCACGAACAGCGGATCGCCGAGCTCGCGGCGCAGGCGCGCGAGCGCGTTCGAGGCCGCCGGCTGGCTGACGCCCAGCCGCGCCGCCGCGGCGCTGACGCTGCTCTCGCGGGCAATGGCGTCGAGCACCCGCAGCAGGTTGAGGTCCAGGTTTCTGATATTCATAACGGTGATTCATAACATGGCGTTCATGTATTTGACAAATAGATCAGCCGACCCGTAGCGTGCCCGGTAACACCGCGCCGCCGTGACGGGGCCCCGGGCATGGAGCGATCGTTCAGACAGGAAGTCGGCAAGCTGCGCCTCGGCGAAGGCGCGGTGTTCCATGGCGAGGGCATCCTCGCCGTGACCAAGGCGCTGCTGCAGTCCGGCGTCGCCTACGTCGGTGGTTATCAGGGTGCGCCGGTGTCGCACCTGCTGGACGTGCTGAACGACGCCCGCGAGGTCCTCGACGAACTCGGCGTCCACGTCGAGACCAACGCCTCCGAGGCCGGCGCGGCGGCAATGCTCGGCGCCTCGATCAACTATCCGCTGCGCGGCGCGGTCGCATTCAAGTCCACGGTCGGCACCAACGTCGCCGCCGATGCCCTCTCCAACCTCGCCTCGGCGGGCGTCCGCGGCGGCGTGCTGGTCGTGCTCGGCGAGGATTACGGCGAAGGCTCGTCGATCATCCAGGAGCGCAGCCACGCTTTCGCGATGAAATCGCAGATGTGGCTGCTGGATCCACGGCCGCAGCTCGCGAAGATCGTCGAGCTGGTCGGCCGGGGTTTCGAACTGTCGGAGGCGTCGAACACGCCGGTGCTGCTCGAACTCAGGATCCGCGCCTGCCACCTGCACGGCTCGTTCACGACCCGGGCCAACCGCGCCCCACCGATCTCGACGAAGCGACCGCTCACCGGCCCGGACTTCGACTTCGGCCGCATCTGTCTGCCGCCGGCGACCTACGTGCAGGAACGGCACAAGGTCGAGGTGCGCTGGCCGGCCGCGGTGCAGTTCATCCGCGCGCACCGGCTCAATGAGCGCTTCGACGGCGACCTCGCCGAGATCGGCATCATCTGCCAGGGCGGGCTGTACAACGCGACGCTGCGAGCGCTCGAACTGCTGGGTCTCGCCGATTCCTGCGGCGGCACGCGCGTACCGGTGTACTGCCTCAACGTCACCTATCCGCTGGTGCCCGAGGAAGTCGTCGACTTCTGCCGCGACCGGCGCGCCGTGCTGATCGTCGAGGAGGGCCAGCCGGCCTTCCTCGAGGAGGCGATCCTCGCGCTGCTGCGCCGCCACGACGTGCACGGCGTGCGCGTGCTCGGCAAGGGCGGCGGTCCGGGCTCCGCGGTGCTGCCGCTCGCCGGTGAATACACCGGCGCGGTCATGCTGCACGGCCTCGCCCGCTTCCTCGAGCTGGCCGCGCCCGCTGGCGTGGATCCGGCGCGGATCGGCGCGACGCTGCGCGCGCTGACCGCGGTGAAACAGCGCGCGGCGGCGCTGCTCGGCGCGCCGGTACCGACGCGACCCCCGGGCTTCTGCATCGGCTGCCCGGAGCGGCCGGTGTTCGCCGCGATGAAGCTGGCCGAGCGCGAGCGCGGCCGTTGCCACGTCTCCGCCGACATCGGCTGCCACACCTTTGCGACGCTGCCCCCGTTCAACCTCGGCAACACCGTGCTCGGTTACGGTCTCGGCCTCGCCTCGAATTCGGCGGTGCAGCCGCTGTCGGGCCGGCGCAGTGTCACGGTGATGGGCGACGGCGGTTTCTGGCACAACGGCCTGAACACCGGCGTCGCCAATGCCGTGTTCAACCGTGACGACGGCGTGCTGGTGATCCTGAAGAACGGCTACAGCTCCGCCACCGGCACGCAGGAGCTGCCCTCGAGCCCGCGCCACAGTCCGCACAAGTCCGCGGCCATGAGCATCGAGGGCGCGCTGCGCGGCGTCGGCGTGCACTGGATCCGCAACGTCGACGCCTACCGCGTCGCGCGCATGCGCCGCACGCTGGACGAGGCGCTCAGCACCGCTGAGCCGGGCCTCAAGGTCATCGTCGCTGACGGCGAGTGCCAGCTCGAGCGACAGCGCCGGCTGCGGCCCGAGACCGCCCGCCAGCTCGCCGCCGGCCAGCGCCGGGTGCGCGTGCGCTATGGCGTGGACGAGGATACCTGCACCGGTGACCGCGCCTGCATCCGGCTGTCCGCGTGCCCGTCGCTGACGATCAAAGACAACCCGGATCCGCTGCGGCGCGAGCCGGTGACCACGGTGACCGACGGCTGTGTCGGTTGTGGCCTGTGCGGCGAGAACGCGCACGCCGCGATCCTGTGCCCGTCATTCTATCGGGTCGAAATCGTGCACAACCCGCGCTGGTACGACCGCGCGCTCGAGCGCCTGCGCACGGGTTTCCGCCGGCTGCTGTCATGAACGAAGCGCAGCGCAGCCTGACGGTGCTGGTCGCCGCGCTCGGCGGCGAGGGCGGCGGCGTGCTGGCCGACTGGCTCGTGGACGCCGCGACCCGGGAGGGCCTCCCGGCGCAGAGCACCTCGATTCCCGGCGTCGCGCAGCGTACCGGCGCGACGACCTACTACCTCGAGATCCACCCGCGGCGCCGCGGCGCCGGGCCGGAACCGGTGCTGTCGCTGACCCCGAGCCCCGGCAACGTCGACCTGATGGTGGCCTCGGAGCTGCTCGAGGCGGGCCGCGCGCTGCAGGACGGCTACGTGACGCCGGAACGCACCACGCTGATCGCCTCGACGCACCGGATCTACGCGACCGCCGAGAAGATGCCGGCGACCGATGCCCGCTTCGACGGCAGCGGCGTGCTCGCTGCCGCGCGCGAACTCGCCGCGCGCAGTGTGCTGTTCGACATGGAACGAATCGCGCGGGACGAGGGTACGGTCATCAATGCCGTGCTGTTCGGTGCACTCGCCGGCAGCGGCGTGCTGCCGCTGTCGCGCGCCGCCGGCGAGGCCGCGATCCGCGCCGCCGGGCGCGGCGCCGAGGCGAGCCTGCGCGGCTTCGCGGCCGGCTACGCCCTCGCCGCGTCGCCCCAGCCACCAGCAGCAGCGGCCGCGCCGGCCCCGGCGCCGGTCGATCCGCGGGTCGCCGCGGCCTTCCCGACGGCGACGCATTCGATCCTGTCGCTCGGCGCGGCCCGGCTCGACGATTACCAGGGCCCGCGGTACACCGCGCTCTACCTCGAACGCCTGCGCGCCGTGCTCGCGGTGGACCGCGGGCCGGCGTTTGAGCTGACCAGCGAGGTCGGCCGGCAGCTCGCGCTGTGGATGGCCTATGAAGACATCATCCGGGTCGCTGAGCTGAAGACGCGGCCGGAGCGCTTCGCGCGCATCCGGCGCGAAGTCCGGGCCGCAGCACACGAGCCGGTCGTCGTGATCGACTATCTGAAACCCGGCCTCGAGGAATTCGCGGCGCTGCTGCCGCGCGGGCTGGGACAACGCCTGGTCGGCTGGGCTGAGCGCCGGGGCCGACTGGATGCGTACAACGTCGGCCTGCACCTGCACACTTCCGCTGCGACCGGATTCCTGCTGATGCGTGCGCTCACCTGGCTGCGCCCATGGCGCGCGCACGGCTGGCGCCATGCCGACGAGCAGCGGCTCATCGGGCAGTGGCTGGCCGCGATTCTGGCTGCGGCACCCGCCGATTCGACCCGCGCGCTGGCGCTGGCGCGGACCGCCGAAGCAGTCCGCGGCTACGGCGAAACGCGCCGGCGCGGCGTCGCCGGGTTTCACGCCCGGCTGGCGGCGCTCACTGCCGCAGCGGAGCCGGCGCCGGCGGACATCCGGCCGGCAGCGCCGCACGCAGCGCAATGATCTCCTCGTCCGACGCGGGCCGCGGCTCGTTGCCGCCGCCGCCGTCGAACAGCACGTACCACTGACCGTCGGCGCCGCGCAGCCAGGTCGAGATGAACTGACCGAGCAGCCAGGGCTGTCCGGCCTGCGGATCCGGATTGCGCAGCCACCAGGGCCCGCGTGACAGCGCCACGTCCGGATCGCCGCCGATCAGCACCTGCTGCGGATGCCAGTACAGCACGCCGTTCGTTCCGGCGATGATGGCCGACCATGCGTCCGTCACGGCCGCGCGCCCGCGGGTCACACGCCCGCCGCCACCGATGAACACGGCGCCCTCGTGCAGGTGCGCGGCGAAAGCCCCGGCATCGTGCTGTTCGACGGACTGGGCGAAGCCTCGCTCGCGGGCCCAGACCAGGCACTCGTCGGCGGTCATCGGCGGGATGGGCTCCGCGGCGGCAGCAGTCCCGATGACGAATGCAGGCGCTGCCACCAGCACACCGCTGACCTTCCGAGCCAGCGCGATGTTCACGCCGATCCTCCGTCGAGCAGGGTCATGCCGGCGCTGCGTGCCCCGCGGTCGAAGGTAACTACGCGACTGCAGCCCGCCGCCGTGGCACAGCGCGCCACCAGCGCATCGACCAGCGTGCAGCGTCTTGTACGGGAATCGTCCAATGCCTGCAGCACCGCCGGCCGGTTCTCGACCACGAGTTGCTGCGTGTCGAGCAGATCGGCGACCACCTGAAGCAGCTCGGCGCTGGTGACCCGATAGAGGCGCCGCAGCACCCAACAGGTCTCCACCAGCACGATCAGGCCGATGAACCCCGGGTTCACCGCGCTCAGTTCCTGCTCGATCAGTTGCGTCGCCCGGGCTGCCTGGTCCGGTTCGTCCTGGACCAGATAGCGCACAAGTACATTGGAATCCAGTCCGATCACAAGCGCCGCGTCGCCTCGCCGGCGATCACCTCGTTCATCCGGCGGATGCTGACTGGCCGTTCCACCCGCCCGGCGAAACGACCCCGGAGCGTGCGGACATCCCGGTGCAGCGCGACAAGCCGGAAACCGTCGGCGGACTCGACAAAACCGACCTTGTCGCCAACGTCCAGTCCCAGCGCGGTCCGTACCGCCCGCGGCAGCGTGATCTGACCTTTGCTCGTCAATGTCGCGACCGGCATCGCCCACTCCTTACTGGCGGTAAGGAAAGATAGGCGACCGGCCCGGTGCGGTCAAGTCACTCCCAGCGATGACCGGCACGGCGGTCGGGGCGCCGGGCTCTGGACGGACCACAGCGCGGCGGCGCAAGCTACTCGCCAACACCGGGCCGTGCAGCAGCGCCGGCCCGCGGGCGGGGTTCCGGGATACGCAGGGCCATGGCCGACGCACCCTCGACCAGTGACAGCGCGCGACTGCGCGCGATGTCCGAGCATCATCGCCGGCCGTCGCTGGCGCCGATGATCCGGGATACCTACGCGATGATCCTGGCCGGCGGCCGCGGTACCCGGCTGCATCAGCTCACGGACTGGCGCGCCAAGCCGGCCGTACCGTTCGGCGGCAAGCACCGGATCATCGACTTCGCGCTGAGCAACTGCATCAATTCGGGCTTGCGCCGCATCGGCGTCGCCACGTAGTACAAGGCGCACAGCCTGATCCGCCATCTGCAGCACGGCTGGAACTTCCTCGACGACCGCGTACAGGAATTCATCGACGTGCTGCCGGCCCAGCAGCGCGTGCGCCCGGGCTGGTATGCCGGTACCGCCGATGCGCTGTACCAGAACCTCGACATCCTGCGCATGCACGGGCCGCGCTTCGTGCTGGTGCTGGCCGGCGATCACGTCTACAAGATGGATTACGGGCTGCTGCTCTCTGACCACGTCGACAGTGGCGCCGAGGTCTCGCTCGCCTGTACCGAAGTGCCGCGCGCCGCGGCCACCGCCTTCGGCGTCGTGCAGGTCGACACCGGCGGCAAGGTGCGCGAGTTCGTCGAGAAACCTGCCGAGCCGGCGCCATCGCCGGACCATCCGGAACGGGCCCTGGTCAGCATGGGCATCTATCTGTTCAACGCCGAGGCACTGCATACGCTGCTGTGTGCCGATGCACGGCGCCCCGATTCATCGCACGACTTCGGCCGCGACCTGCTGCCGGCGCTGCTGCGTGACGGCGCCGCCATCCATGCGCACCGCTTCATCGAGAGCTGCGTGAACATCGTCGACGGCCATCCGTACTGGCGCGATGTCGGCACGGTGGACGCGTACTGGGAAGCGAACATGGATCTGACGCGGGTCCGGCCCGAGCTGAACATGTACGACCCGGAGTGGCCGATCCGCACGCTCGAGGAACACCTGCCGCCGGCCAAGTTCATCTTCGGCAGCCCTGACGACCGCGGGCAGACCGTCGAATCGCTGGTCTCGAGCGGCTGCATCATCAGTGGTGCGGCGATCATCCGCTCGCTGCTGTTCACCGACGTGATCGTCGAACGCGACTCGGTGATCGAGGACTCGATCCTGCTGCCGAACGTGCGCATCGGCCGCGGCGTGCGCCTGCGCCGCGTGATCGCGGACCGGCTGTGTCTGCTGCCCGACGGATTCACCGCCGGGCTCGACCGGGCCGCGGATGCGGCCCGGTTCCACGTGACCGATCAGGGCACCGTGCTGATCACGCCGGAGATGCTCGGCCAGCACCTCCACGACTACGGCTGAACGGTGCCCCCTGTCGTCACTCGACGCGGATCAGCTTCGGCTCGCGCCGGCCGGCCCGCACCTTCGGGATGTGTACCGTCAGCACTCCGTCCCGGTCTTCGCAGCGCACCGACTCGGCATCCACGTCGTCCGGGAGCATGAAGCTGCGCGTGAAGCTGCCGTAGATGCTCTCCACGCGGTGATACTTCTCCTCCTTCTCCTCCTGCTGCTGCTTGCGCTCACCCTGAATCGTGATCATCCCGCCCTCCAGCGTGACTTTCACGTCCTCCTTCTTCACGGCCGGCAGCTCGGCGCGGATCAGGTACTCCCGCTCGGTTTCGCTGATGTTCGCCGACGGCGACCACTCGACGCGGTTGTCGCCGTTGCTGCCCGGGGCGAGCCGGGGCAGACCGGCCGGCATGACCGACCACATCCGGTTGAACAACCGGTCCATGTCCGTGAACGGATCCCAACTCGTGAGTCTCATGTTCCTTGCTCCTGTCGGTTGGTCTGACCTCAGTAGCCCGCTGTTGCTCTTGTTTTGCGCTATGCTGGCCACGTCGCGGCGGATGATCAATCCGGAATTTCCACGAACCGCCGGAGGACATCGACCATGGCCACGGGCTGGGAGCACTTCCCGCACGCGGCGGACATGGGTCTGCGCGGCCGTGGCGCCACTCCCGCTGAGGCCTTCGAACAGGCGGCGCTCGCGCTGACCGCGCTGGTCGCCGATCCGGCCAGCGTTCAGCCGCGCGACTCCATCACCATCGACTGCGCAGCACCCGACCGCGAACTGCTGTTCGCTGACTGGCTGAACCGCCTCGTCTATGAGATGGCCACGCGGCGCATGCTGTTCAGCCGTTTTGCGGTGCGACTCGACGGTGCCCGCCTGCACGGCCGCGCCTGGGGCGAGCCGCTCGACCCGGCCCGGCACCAGCCGGCCGTCGAAGTCAAGGGTGCAACCTACACGGCGCTGCGGGTCGCGCCGGAGGCCGGCGGCTGGATTGCCCAGACCGTCGTGGACGTGTGATGGATCCGGCCGACTTCGCGCGCCGCGGTGAGTGCCTGTGGGAGATTCCGGCGCACGGTCCGATGCGCGTGCCGGCGCTGATCTGCGCGAGCGAGGCGCTGTTGCGCGCGATGGACGGCAAGGTCCGCGAGCAGCTTGTCAACGTCGCGCAGTTGCCGGGCATCGTCACGGCCGCCTGGGCGATGCCGGACGCGCACTGGGGTTACGGCTTCCCGATCGGCGGCGTCGCCGCGTTCGACCCGGACGCAGGCGGGGTCGTCTCGGCCGGCGGCGTCGGTTTCGACATCTCCTGCGGCGTGCGTTGCCTGCACACGGGTCTGGCACGCGCCGAGGTCGTGGCCGTCCAGCAACGGCTGGCCGACGCGCTGTTCGCGCGCGTTCCGGCCGGCCTCGGCAGCACCGGGCAGGTCCATCTCGGCCCGGAGGCGATGGACGCGATGCTGGCCGGCGGCGCGCGCTGGGCGGTGGCCCAGGGATTCGGCGACGCGGCGGATCTGGAGCGCATCGAGGAGCGCGGGCGGATGGCCGACGCGCGCCCGGAATGCGTTTCAACGCAGGCCAGGCACCGCCAGCGTGACGAGGTCGGCACGCTGGGCAGCGGCAATCACTACCTCGAAGTGCAGGAAGTCACCATGGTCGGCGACGAGCGCGGCGCGCGGGCCTTCGGCCTGCGCGCGGGCGAGGTGGTCGTGACGATTCACTGCGGTTCGCGCGGCCTCGGCCATCAGATCGGCACCGAGTACCTGAAGCGCATGGTGCTGGCCGCGCCGCAGTACGCGATCACGCTGCCCGACCGCGAACTCGCCTGCGCTCCAGTCCGTTCCGAAGTCGGCGCTGACTATCTCGGCGCGATGCGCGCCGCGATCAACTGTGCGCTGGCCAACCGCCAGGTCATCACCCACCTGGTGCGCGAGGTGTTCGCGGAAGTCCTGCCGCACGCGAAGCTGCCGCTGCTGTACGACGTCTCGCACAACACCTGCAAGGTCGAGCCGCATCGCGTGGCCGGCGTGCTGCGCCCGCTGTACGTGCACCGCAAGGGCGCCACCCGCGCCTTCGGCCCCGGCCATCCGGACCTGCCGGCAGCATTCGCCGACACCGGCCAGCCGGTGCTGATCGGCGGCTCGATGGGCACCGCCTCGTGGATCCTCGCCGGCACGCGCGCCTCTGCGGAACTGGCGTTCAGCTCCGCCTGCCACGGCGCCGGACGCGCGATGAGCCGGCACCAGGCGCTGCGCCGGTGGCGCGGGCGCCAGGTCGTGGACGAACTCGCAGCGCGCGGCATCCTGATCCGCAGCCCGTCGCTGCGCGGCATCGCCGAGGAGGCGCCGGGCGCCTACAAGGACGTCACTGCGGTGGTCGATGCGGCCGAGGCGGCCGGCCTCGCCGGCAAGGTCGCGCGCCTCGCGCCGCTGATCTGCATCAAGGGCTGAGCGGTCGAAGCTACGGCTGCCCCCACCATTCGAGGAACTCCTCGAACTCGATCACGCCATCGCGATCCGTGTCGATCTCGTGGAAGCCGATCCGACACTCGCCCGCCGACATGCCGGCGTCGAGGCCGTCAAGAAGGCGCACGAACTCGTCGAATTCCATCAGCCCGTCGTGATCGAGGTCGAACTGGGCGAACGCCTCGCGCAGCTCGGCAGTGCGTTCCGGGTCCATGGCGGAGTTCAGCTCGTCGCCGCGTCGAGCCGGGTGCGCAGCGCCAGCACCAGCTCGCGGCAGCGCGCCGGGATCCGGCGAACCGGCGGCGCGCCTGCCTCGGGTGTCGCATACGGCAGCAGCAGCATCATGCCGGCATAGATCAGAATGACGATGCCGGCGGACAACAACAGCAGCAGCAGCGCGATGACCCGCACCAGCGTCACGTCGAGCCGAAAATAACGGGCAACGCCCTGACAGACACCGCCGAGCAGAGCGCCCTCGCTGACCTGCTCGAGCCGGCGCGGTACCGCGTCCGGCGACGGTGGCGGTGCGGCCGCCTCGCTGTCCTCGACCGAACCGATCTCCGCGAGCGCCGGTTCCAGCTCACGCAGCGTGACCCGCACCGCGTCGAGCCGCATCCGGCGCTGGCACTGTTCGGCGATCGCCTGCTCGAGATCCGTGAGAATCTCGGCCTGGTCGGGATTGCCGGCCAGCGCCCGCCGGGCCTCGGCCAGGTAGGCCTCGAGCCGGTCAAAGGCGGCCTGTTCGAACTGGATGGTCATGCCATTGAGGCTGGCGGTCACGGAGATGCGTTGCATGGTTCGTTCCCGATGGCGGCGATGGTGCGGTTGATGCGGTTCCAGTATTCGTCGAGCGCGGCAAGCTGGGCCCGGCCCGTGTCGGTGAGGTGATAGTACTTCCGCGGCGGACCGGCCCCCGATTCCTGCCACTGGTAGCTGACCAGATCCTCGCGGCGCAGCTTGCTGAGCAGCGGATACAGCGTGCCTTCCTGCGTCGCGAACTCGGTGTCCGCCAGTCGCCGCAGGATGTCCGGCACGTACACGCTCTGCGCACCGACGATCTTCAGGACCAGGAATTCCAGCAGTCCCTTCCGGATCGGAGCGAGCTTCGGTTCAGCAGCCACAACGCACTCAACAAGTACCTTTGCTTGACAAGGTAGCAGTGTAATCAAAGGACGTCAACGAAAAAGGGGACTGTCCCCTTTTTCGCGAGCGCGGCCTGATAGACACGTTGGTATGCCTCCGCGCCGGCCTGCCAGCCGTGCCGCTGGCGCATGCCGGTGTCCTGCACGCGCTGCCACCGCTCCGGTTGCGCGCGCAGTTCCAGCGCGCGGCGCGCGGCGGCGACCAGTCCCGCGGGCGAGCCATCCGCGTACAGGATGCCGGTCGCCTCGCCCGCGTCCAGCGCCGCGGACGTCGCGTCGGTGATCGTGTCGCGCAGACCGCCGACCGCGCGCGCCACCGGGATGCAGCCGTAGCGCATCGCATAGAGCTGGGTCAGTCCGCAGGGTTCGAAGCGCGAGGGCATCAACAGCAGATCGGCACCGCTGAACAGGCGCCGCCCGAGACCCTCGTCGTAGCGCAGTGCGGCGCGGAAGCGCTGCGGGTAGCGGCGGGCGGCCTCGCTCAGGCCGCGCTCGAGACGCGCATCGCCGGAACCGAGCACGACGACCGCGAGCGGCAGTTCCATCAGCCGCGGCAGTGCCAGCAGCAGCTCGTCGATGCCCTTCTGCGTTTGTACGCGTCCGACCATGGCCGCGATCGCCGTGTTGTCGTCCGCCGCGAAACCGAGCTCGTCGAGCAACGCAGCACGACAGCCGGCGCGGCCGCCGAGCCGGCGCGGCCCGAACGGCGCCGCCAGCACCGGATCCCGCAGCGGATTCCATGCCGCCTCGTCGATGCCGTTGACGATGCCGTCAAGGTCGCCCGCCCGCGCCCGCAGCAGGCCGTCGAGGCCCTCGCCGAATGCCTGCGTCCGGATCTCCGCCGCGTACGACGGGCTCACGGTCGTCAGCCGGTCGGCGAACACCAGGCCGCCCTTCAGGAACGACCACTGGCCCCAATACTCGAGCGCTTCCGGATGGAACAGCCACGACGGCAGGCCGAGCGCAGCGCCACTGCCGGCCGGGAACACGCCCTGGCAGGCCAGGTTGTGAATCGTGAACACCGTGGCAGCCGGCACGCGCTCCAGCATCAGCCAGACCGGCGCGAGCGCGGTCGGCCAGTCGTTCGCATGCACGACGTCGGCGCGCCAGCCGAGACCGAGCCGGTCGCCAGCGAGCCAGGCGGCGATACGGCAGAAACCGGAGAAAGCCCCGGCGTCGTCGGGCCAGGCGCCATCGCCGGGACGCGCATAGGGATCGGCGCCGCGCGCGCGCCAGTGCGGCTGATCGACCAGCCAGACGCGCAGGCCGCGCGGACCCGGACACCACTCGCGCAGGCAGCCGCCGGGCAGCGCGGCGACGACCGGTGCGTCGTCGAGGCCGCGGATGCCGCCGTAGTACGGCAGCAGCACGCGCAACTGCTGCCCGCGCCGCGCCAGCGCCCGCGGCAGGCTGCTCGAGAAATCCGCGAGGCCGCCGACCTTGACCAGGCCCTCGAACTCGGTCGTCGCGAACAGGATGTTCATCGGGACAGCACCAGTGCGGCCAGCGGCGGCAAGGTCAGTCGCAGCGAATGTGGGCGGCCGAGCCACGGCGCCGGCTCGCTGGCCGTGCCGCCGCGATTACCGGCATTGCTGCCACCATAGCAGGCGGCATCGGTATTCAGCAGCTCGCAATAGAAGCCGGCCGCCGGCACGCCGATGCGGTAGCCGTGCCGCGGGCTCGGCGTGAAGTTCAGCACGACGACGAGCTCGTCATCGCCAGCGCGGCGCAGGAACGCGAGCACGGAGTTCTCCGCGTCGTGGCAGTCCAGCCATTCGAAGCCATGCGGCTCGAAGTCGGCGCCGTGCAGCGCGCGGCGCGCGCGGTACAGCCGGTTCAGATCGCCAACCAGGTCGACCAGCCCGGCCGCGAGCGGCTCGACGGCCCGTTCCCAGTCGAGTGCGCGCTCGGGCGCCCATTCGCCGCGCGCGCCGAACTCCCCGCCCATGAACAGCAGCTTCTTGCCCGGTCGCGTGAACTGCCACGCCAACAGCAGGCGCAGGTTCGCGTGCCTCTGCCAGTCGTCGCCGGGCATGCGCGCATACAGCGATCCCTTGCCGTGCACGACTTCGTCGTGCGACAGCGGCAGTACGAAGTTCTCGCTGTGTGCGTACAGGAGACCGAAGGTCAGGCGGTCGTGGTGGTAGCGCCGGTGCACCGGATCGCGCCGCAGGTAGTCGAGCGTGTCATGCATCCAGCCCATGTCCCACTTCATCGAGAAACCGAGCCCGCCGAGCCAGGTCGGGCGGCTGACGCCGGGCCAGTCGGTGGACTCCTCGGCGATGGTCACGGTGCCCGGACACTCAGCGTGCGTGGCGATGTTCAGTTCCCGCAGGAAGGCGATCGCTTCGAGGTCCTCGCGCCCGCCGTGCGCGTTCGGCAGCCATTCGCCCGGGCGCCGGCCGTAGTCGAGGTACAGCATCGAGGCGACAGCATCGACGCGCAGTCCGTCGGCGTGGAAATCCTCGAGCCAGCACAGCGCGCTGGAGACCAGGAAACTGCGCACCTCGTGGCGGCCGAAGTTGAACTGCAGCGTGCCCCATTCGGGCGCCTCGGCCCGGTGCGGCGCCTCATGCTCATAGAGCGCGGTGCCGTCGAAGCGGGCGAGCGCGTGCGCATCGCGCGGGAAGTGCCCAGGCACCCAGTCGAGAATCACGCCGATGCCCGCGGCGTGCAGCCGGTCGATGAACCAGCGCAGGTCGTCCGGTTCGCCATGGCGGCGGGTCGGCGCGAAGTAGCCGGTGCACTGGTAACCCCAGGATTCGTCGAGCGGATGTTCGGTGACCGGCAGCAGCTCGATGTGGGTGAAGCCGGTGCGCTGCAGCCAAGGCAGCAGCTCCTCGGCGAGCGCACGCCAGCCGAGCAGCCGGCCGGCGGCATCGCGGCGCCAGGAACCGGCGTGCAGCTCGTAGATCGACAGCGGCGAATGCCGCCAGTCCGGACGATCGCGGAGCCAGCCGGCATCGGACCACTGGAACCGCGACGGGGCGGTGATCACGCTCGCCGTGCCGGGGCGCAGCTCGAAGCGCCGCGCGTACGGATCGGATTTCAGCCCGACCCAGGAGCCATCGCGACGGTATACCGCGTACTTGTAGTGCTGGCCGTCGCGGGCGCCGGGCACGAACGCGGCCCACACTCCGGAACCGCCCTGCGGCGCGAGCGGATCGGCGGCCGCATTCCAGCCATTGAAGTCGCCGACCACGGCGACCCGCCCCGCGTCCGGCGCCCAGACCGCGAAGCGCGTACCGGCGGCGCCGTCCCCATCGAGCGGATGCGCGCCCAGTAGCCGGTGCGCATGGCGATGCCGGCCGGCATTGAACTCGGCGAGTTCGGCTGGCGGCAGCATGGGTCCCCGAACTGTGATGACCGCGCGCAGTATATCCTGCCGGCTGCGGCGATCCTGCGGCGAAACAGCTCATGTCCGGAAAACTGCGCGTCGTGCTGCTCTGGCACATGCACCAGCCCGATTACCGGGATCCGCTGACGCGCGCCTTCCACCGGCCGTGGAGCTTCCTGCACGCGATCAAGGACTACACCGACATGGCGGCGCATCTCGAGCGCCACCCGCGCGTCGCCGCCGTCGTCAACTTCTCGCCGGTGCTGCTCGAACAGCTCAGCGATCTCACGGCCCGGCTGGAGGCGCATCGGCTGCGCGGCGCGCCGATCGGCGAGCCGCTGCTCGATGCGCTGGCGGCCCCGCGGCTCACGCCGGATGTGGCGCAGCGGCGCGCACTGCTCAGCACCTGCCTGCACGCCAGCGAGGCCCATCAGATCAACCCGCATCCGCTGTTCCGGGAGCTCATCGAGATCGCGCGCGCGACGCTGCGGGACGGCGCTCCGCAGCCCGGCGACGCGGAAATCCTCGACCTGCTGGTCTGGTATCACCTGGTCTGGCTCGGCGAGACCGTGCAGCGGGAGGAGCCGCAGGTGCGGCGCCTGCTGGAACGGGGCCGCCATTTCGAGTACGCGGAGCGGCGCGAGCTGGTCGAACTCATCGCCGGACTCCTCGGCGGGCTGCGTGCGCGTTACGCGACGCTGGCCGGCCGCGGCCAGGTCGAGCTGTCGCTCAGTCCCTGGGGCCATCCGATCCTGCCGCTGCTGCTGGATCTCGCGGCCGGCCGGGCCGCGCAACCGGACTCGCCGCTGCCGGCCGCCCGGCATTACCCGGATGGAGAGGCCCGGGCGCGCTGGCATCTGGACGCGGGCCTCGCCACGTTCCGCGAGTACTTCGGCCTGACGCCGGCCGGCTGCTGGCCGTCGGAGGGCGCCGTGTGCGAGCGCAGCGTGGCGCTGATCGGCAGCCACGGCCTCGGCTGGGCCGCCACGGGCCAGCGCGTGCTGCAGCACAGCCTGTCGCCGCCACCGGATGCGTCGGACCGGTTCCATCGCCCTTATCAGCTTGCGGCGGGCGGGCCGTGGCTGTTCTTCCGCGACGATGCACTGTCGGACCGGATCGGCTTCGTCTATCAGAGCTGGCACGGCGACGACGCGGCCGCCGATCTCGTCGATCGGCTCCAGCGCATCGCGGCCGAGCCGGCCGCGCCCGGTCGCGTCGTCACGATCGCGCTCGATGGCGAGAATCCCTGGGACCACTACCCGGCGAACGGCTACTACTTCCTGTCGGCGCTGTACCGCGCGCTCGGCGCCCATCCGGCGATCCGGATGACGACACCGGCGCGTTGCCTGCGCGATCCGGAGCTGCGGCCCGCGCCACTGCCGCGCCTCGTCGCCGGAAGCTGGGTACACGGCGATCTCGCGACCTGGATCGGCGATCCGGACAAGAACCGCGCCTGGGATCTGCTGGTGCAGGCCAAGCGCGCATTCGACCGGCATGCCGGCCGGCAGCCAGCGCCGGCGTTGCTGCGACAGCTTGCGGTCTGCGAAGGCTCGGACTGGTTCTGGTGGCCGGGGGCTTACAACCCGGCGGAGACCGTCGCCGCCTTCGAACATCTGTACCGGACCCAGCTCGCCGGCCTGTACCGCATGCTCGGCGTCGACGC
Source organism: Gammaproteobacteria bacterium (assembly GCA_016882265.1). Classification (GTDB taxonomy): domain Bacteria; phylum Pseudomonadota; class Gammaproteobacteria; order Steroidobacterales; family Steroidobacteraceae; genus SCUD01. Next base: position 22,552 of record VGVB01000024.1, on the reverse strand, counting down.
GCCGGAAGAGCTGGGCCGGGTGTTCACGCATGGCCTGGGCCATCCCGCTGCAGGCGGCACGATGCGGCCGGGCGGCTGACAGCGATGCGCGGCGAACGATCGCTGCGGCCCGACCTGCTGCTCGCGCGCCGCCGCGCCGGCGTGCTGCTGCACCCGACCTCCCTGCCCGGACCCGCCGATCACGGCGATCTCGGCCAGACGGCGCATGACTTTCTGGAGTTTCTCGCGGCGGCCGGTTTCAGTGTCTGGCAGATGCTGCCGCTCGGCCCGGTCAACGAGAGCCGCTCGCCGTACCAGACCCATTCGCTCGCGGCCGGCGATCCGGCGCTGCTGAGTCCAGAGGCGCTGATCGCCGACGGGCTCCTGCCCGCCGGACAGTCAGTGACCCGCGCCCAGGCCTGGCGCCGCGCGTGGGTGCAGTTCCGCAACCGCCGGCCGGCCGGCCTGGTCGGCGAGTTCGAGGCCTTCCGCGAGCGCGAGCGGAACTGGCTCGACGACTACGCACTGTTCGGTGCGCTGCGCGACCAGCAGGCGCAGCGTCCGTGGTACGAGTGGCCGGCGGAATTGCGCGACCGCGAACCGGCTGCGCTCGCCCGCGCGCGGCGCGGGCTCGCCGACCCGATCGGTGCGCACGCCTTTGCGCAGTTCCTGTTCGCGCGGCAGTGGTCAGCACTGCGGACGCACGCTCGCGCGCTGGGCATCCTGCTGTTCGGCGACCTGCCGGTCTATCCGGCGCACGACAGCGCCGAGGTCTGGGCCGGCCGGTCGCTTTTTGACCTTGCCGCCGATGGCCGGCCGCGGCGCGTCAGCGGCGTGCCGCCCGATGCGTTCAGCGCCGACGGCCAGATGTGGAACACGCCGGTCTATGCCTGGAACACGGCGCGCGCGGAACTGCTCGACTGGTGGGCGGCGCGGCTGCGTCACGAACGCGGCCGGTTCGACGTGCTGCGCATCGATCATTTCCGCGGTCTGGAGGCGTTCTGGGCGATCCCCGCGGATGCGCCGAGCGCAGCGGCCGGCGCCTGGTATCCGGCACCGGGGCATGAACTGCTCGCCCGTCTCGCCCGCGAGCCGCTCTGCCCCGGGCTGGTCGCCGAGGACCTCGGCGTGATCACCGCCGAAGTCACGGCCCTGCGTCGCGCCTTCGGGCTGCCCGGCATGCGCGTGCTGCAGTTCGCCTTCGACGGCCTGCCGGACAACCCGCACCTGCCGGCCGCCCACGAGGAGGACTGCGTCGCCTACACCGGCACGCACGACAACGACACGACTGTCGGCTGGTGGGGCACGCTCGATGACGCGACGCGCGGGCGCGTGCTGGCGCTGACCGGCCGGCTCAGCGAGCCGATGCCGTGGCCACTCGTGGACCTCGCACTCGGCTCCGTCGCGCGCCTCGCGATGCTGCCGATGCAGGACTGCCTGGCACTCGGCTCGGCCGCGCGGATGAACCGCCCGGCGACCAGCGACGGCAACTGGCGCTGGCGCATGATGCCGGGCACCGCCGGCGGCGCGCTGGCCGCGGAACTGCGTGCGCGGCTGCAGCGGGCCGGGCGCGCGTGCTGAGGCCTGGTCCGGCGTCGGCTTCTGGCGCGACAACGGGCGACTAGATCAGTGTCGCTCGCACCACCCGCAGCCCTTTTCGCAACATCGCCGTATCGTCGACCGCGAGCGACCGTATGCAAGCGTTGGCCCGTGTCCTGTTCTGTGCGAAATTGTCGAGCGCGCGCCTGAGACTGCGTCGAACCGCGTCGCCGTAAGCGTTTTCAGCAAGCGCAAGCCCTTCCCGCAGCACGGGCCTGCCGACCTGCGCCGCCAGGAAAGCGAGATCGACGAGGTCGCGCGACAGCGTCGACGCGTCGAGTCCGCGATCCGCGTTCGCCAGGAGCTTCTCCGCAACCGCGTGCCTGGCCGTGAGCACGGAGACGCCGAGATCACGCTCCCACCGTCCGGCCAGATCGAGCCGAGCCTCGAGCAGGATCTCGAACTTGACGTGCGCGGCGCCGACTTCGACAAACGTCCGGATGCCGTCTCGGTCTGCGCGTACTGATCGAGCCAACGGCAGGGGGGTGCGCATGATCCTGCCAAGGGAGCGAGCGGAGACCTGCTCGCGTAACAGCCTGAAACCCAAGCGGCTCGAGCAGAGGAAATCGACGTCGCGCGACTCCCGGTATTCACCGAGGCTCATCGCGAGCTGCGTGCCGCCGCCGAAGAAACACTCCGCAGTCGCGAGCAGATCGGCGTTCAGGCTCTGCAAGACGCGCGCGACCAGCCGATGATAGGGCCTGGCGAAATCAGGCATTGAGATCGCCGTTGCCGAATTCCGCCCGCAGCCGCTCGATGAGATTGCGTTCGCGTTCATTGAGGCGAGCCGGCTCGATGAACCGCCAGTTGCGCTCGTAGAGTTGCAGCGCCTCGTCCGCAGGGATGAACTCGTCCGTCCGATTCCATGCCAGGTCGGCAAGCTGCGGATAGTCGGCGAGTCGAACCACGATGCGGTCAAGCACCGCGTCGAGCCGCGTCGCGAAGTTCGTCGCCGTGCGTGCGGCAGCAAGCTTCGTGGCAGTACCCCGCGGAATGGTGAGCTGGACGTCGACGAAACCCGCCGCGCGCTGCCGTGCGCGTTGCGCGCGCTTCGCGCGCCGTAGCTGTTCCCGGCGTGCCGCTCCGCTGCTCGGGCGTCCGCGTGTCGTCATGCTGCGCAGTCTGCACCTGATATGTTGACATGTCAACATGATGCAGCCTTGCGCCGCCACCCATCAGGCCAGTGGCACGAGCCTGGACGCCAGTAGCTTCCGATCCCGCGTAATCAGCGGTACGTTGTGCACAAGGCTGGTGGCGGCGATCAACTCGTCGGCAGGATCAACACGCACATCCAGGCGGGCGCTCGCCCGGGCAATTTCTACGGTGATCGGCCACACCTGGACGGCCGACAGCACTCTCGATACTTCCGCATCGTCCAGGTCCAGTTCGATGCGCCCGAGCTGCGCCAGCCTGGCAACTTCCCACAGCACAATTCCTGAAATGCTCCACCGCTCAGCGCGCAGCAGGCGCTCCTCCCGTGCCGTCAGCTTGCCGGCTACAGCGTGGAGCAGCACATGCGTATCAAGATTCAGCATCCCACGTTACGCCCGTGGTGAGGATAGCCCCCTTGATGGTCAGGCGCCCTTTGAGTGCGCCGATCAGGGATGCCGACTCGGCACCGATCGGAATGAGCTTCGCCACCGGCTTGCCGCGCTTGGTTATGACGATCCCCTCGGCCCCGACGTGGTCGAGAATCGAGAGGCACTGTTCCTTGAACCTGGCGGCAGCAATCTGCTTCATTGGTCACATGATAGATCTGGTCATCCAAAGTGTCTACAATGGAGTCCGGTCTGCGCCGGCCGCAGCGACCGGCGGATCCGCGGTCGCCAGCCAGGCCAGCGCCGCCGTCACCATCCGCAGGTTCGCCGTGAGCTGCGCGCGGGTCACGAACTCGTGCCCGGAGTGGCCGGTGTAGGGCAGCCCCGGCATCGACGGCCCGAAGTTCACTGCGTTCGGCAACAGGCGCACGTGGGTCGCGCCGCCGATGCCGACCGGCTCGGCCGTCTGCGCACCGGTGAAATGCCGGTACACGGCGAGCAACGGCCCGAGTTCCGGGTGACTCCAGGCAATGCGGCCGAAGCGCTCGCCGTACAGGCCGGTGCCGAGCAGAGAGTTGACGAAGTTCACGGTCCGGCCTCCAGCGTTATCGGCGAGCACTTCGCCCGCCAGCAGCGCGGCGAGGTGCGTCAGCGCGTTGCGTCCGTTTTCCGGCGTCGATGAATGGGCCGCCAGCCCGGTGACCCGCAGCCGCAAGCCGGCAGCCGTTTGTTCGACGTGGTAGGTGAGTCCGTCCGCCGGATCCCGCATGCGCGCACGGATGCGGCCCAACAGGGCCTCGTCGGCGCCCTCGGCGACCACGCTCGCATCCTCCGGCACCTGACTGATGAAGGAACCGCCGTCGAGCCCTGTCAGGCGCGGTCCGGCGCCAGCCGCAGGCGCTGCCGCGAAATCGAGCCACAGGCCACCCCAGACCTTTTCCGCCACGACCACCGGATACTGGGAGTCGAAGCCGATGTTCACCTGCGGCGGCGGATACCGGACCAGCAACTCCTCGAACGGTCCCCAGTCGGATTCCTCGGTCAGCGCGACGATGAGCTCGATGCGCCTGGTGTGCGCCAGACTGATACGCTCGTCGCCCTCGCCCGATCCGATCACCAGCGCGGTGCCGAGATCCTGGAAGTCGAAGCCCAGGCGCAGCGCGAGCTGGCGCAGATGCGCGGCCAGGGCGCGAAACGCCGGCTGCTCGGCATTGACGGTGCCGGGCTCGTGCACGGTCCGGAAGCGCACCAGCTCGGCCAGTAGTGCGACCTGGGCATCGTCGTAGCGGCGCACGGTTTCCGCGGCCGCGTTCAAAGAGCGCGCCGGCGGGGCCGAAGGACGAATACCTGAAGGATTACAAGGACCTGGTCGCATGGAGCCGCGCTGCTGGCCTGATCACTGACGAATCGGCGCGCTGCCTGCTGCGGTCAGAGCCCGGGGAAACTGCTGCGGCCCACATCAGGGCAGTCGCGCTGCGCGAAGCGCTGCATTCGATCTTCCGCGCGGCGGCTGGCAGCGAGCCGCTGCCGCAGGCGGCCCTCGATGAGCTGACGCGCGCGGTCCGCGAGACGGTGTCCTTCCGCCACCTTGGCACCCGCGACGGTCGCCTGTGTTGCACCTGGGACTTCTGCCAGAACGCGCCGCTAGCGCTGCTCGGCCCGATCGCGTGGCCGGCGATGGACCTGCTGGAAAGCGGGCCGCTCGAGCGGATCCGGGAGTGTCCGCCGCCGGACGGCTGCGGCTGGCTGTTCCTCGATGCTTCGAAGAACCGCAGCCGGCATTGGTGCAGCATGAAGACCTGCGGTAATGCCGCCAAGGCGCGGCGCTTCCGCCAGCGGCGGGCGGCGGCTGTCTGAGTCGCGGGCCCGCTACCGCTTCACAACCACAGCCGCAGCCCGACCTCGAACGGGTGGCCGAGGTGTTCGTGATACGGGTACAGATGCACGCGGAAGCAATGCAGTCCGTGCTCCGGCGGTGCGAAACGCGCGGTGAACAGCGTCTCGCCGCTGCCGGCGTCGCGGCCGCTGACCGCGAACGGATGCACGACGCAGCCGGCGGCCGCCGGCGCCGCAGGATCGCCGTCGAGCAGGCATTCGAGGTGCACGTCGGCCGGTGACAAACCGTCGAGCTGCGCGGCGACGCTGAGCGTTACCTCCTGCCCGGTGCGCACCGCGCCCGCTGGCGGTGATTGCCAGCGCAGGCTGACGCCACTCCAGTGCGCGCGCACCGCCGATTTCCAGCGCGCCAGCGTGCGCGCGGCCTGGGCGTCGAGGCGCCGGCTGTGGCCGATGGCCGGCAGGTACAACCGGCTCGCGTACTCCATGACCATCCGGTGCGCGGAAAAGCGCGGCAGGATGCTGCGCATCGCGCTCTTCGACATCCACACCCAGCGGTCGTTGAAGCCCTGCGGGCCGTGGTCGAAATACAGCGGGATCACCTCGCGCTCGAGGATATCGAGCAGATCGTCCGCCTCCAGCGCGTCGCGCAGCGCGGCATCGGCCTGCTCGTCGTGCGGCGGAATGGCCCAGCCGTTCGTGCCGTCGAAACCCTCGGCCCACCAGCCGTCCAGCACCGACACGTTCAGCACACCGTTGATCGCGGCCTTCTGCCCGGAAGTGCCGCTGGCCTCCAGCGGATACTGCGGCGTGTTCAGCCAGACGTCCGTCCCGGTGACCAGCTTGCGCGCCAGCGCGAGGTCGTAGTCCTCGACGAAGAACAGACGGCCGAGGAATTCCGGCTGCGCGGCCAGCGCGTTGATCCGCCGGATCATCTCCTGGCCGGGGACGTCCTGCGGATGCGCCTTGCCGGCGAACAGCACAATCACCGGACGATCCGGGTCGCCGAGCAGGCGGGCGAGACGCGCCGGATCCCGGAACAGCAGCAACGCGCGCTTGTAGGTGACGAAACGCCGCGCGAAACCGAGCACCAGTGGCCGCGTGTTCTCGGGAGCCAGCGCGGCCCGCATCGCCTCGATGCGGGCACGGCCGAACTGGTTGCGCTGGTACTGGCGCAGCAGCACGTCGCGGATACCTTCCAGCATCTCGCTCTTCAGGGACTGGCGCAGGTTCCAGAAGCGGTTGTCCGGAATCGCATTGATCGCATCGCGCCAGAAGTCAGCCTCGGTCAGCTTGCGGAACCAGCCCGGATGCCGGGCATCGAACAGGTTGCACCACTCGCGGGCCAGGTAGGTCGGCACGTGCACGCCGTTCGAGATGTGCTGCAGCGGGTTGTCCTCGGGCTCGATCTGCGGCCAGATGTAGGCTTCCATGCTCGCAGCCACGCGCCCGTGGATCGCGCTGACGCCGTTGTGATGGCGCGAGCCGCGCAGCGACAGCGCGGTCATGTTGAAGTGGTGACCGTCCTGCGGCGAGCTGCCGAGCGCGAGCAGCTTGTCCATCGACAGGCCGAGTTCCGCAGCCAGGCCCTGGCAGTGCGTGCTGACCAGTTCGTGCGCGAACAGGTCGTGACCGGCCTGTACCGGCGTGTGCGTCGTGAACACCGTGGCCGCCGCCACCTGCTCGAGCGCCGCCTCGAAATCGAGACCGGCGGCCACCGCCTCACGGCAGCGCTCCAGCACGAGGAAGCCGGCGTGGCCCTCATTGATGTGCCAGACCGCGGGCGCGATGCCGAGCAGGCGCAGCAGGCGGACGCCGGCGAAGCCGAGCACGATTTCCTGGGCGATCCGGTTGGCGCGATCGCCGCCGTAGAGCTGGTAGGTGATCGCGCGGTCCGCCTCGGCGTTCGTTTCGAGGTCCGTATCCAGCAGGAACAGCCGGACCTGGCCGACGTCCGCCTGCCAGGCCCGCACCTGCACCGTGCGGCCCGGAAACTGCAGCGGGATATGAACTTCAGCGCCGGCGGCATCGGTGACCGGCCGGATCGGCAGATCCGGCAGTGCCATCGGCTCGAAATGCGCCTGCTGCGTGCCGTCCGGACCGATGGTCTGCCCGAAGTAGCCCTGCCGGTACATCAGGCCGACCGCGATGAACGGCAGGCCGAGGTCGCTGGCCGCCTTGCAGTGGTCGCCGGCCAGCACGCCGAGGCCGCCGGAATAGAGTCGCAGGCTCTCGTGCAGGCCGTATTCCATGCAGAAGTACGCGACCACGTCGCAGTCGGCGCGGATACCGTCGATCGCGCAGTAGCACTGCTCGGTCGCCTTGAAGTAGGCGTCGTACTGGCGCAGCGCCTCGCTGTACTCGCGCAGGTAATAGGGATCGCGCGCCCGCTCGTCCAGCCGCTGCTGGGACACGCGGCGCAGGAACACCTTCGGATTGTGCTGGCAGCGCTCCCACAGCGCCGGATCGAGGCGGTAGTAGAGGCCACGGACGCGGCGGTTCCAGCTATACAGCAGGTTGCCGGCCAGCTCCTCGAGCCGCGCCAGCGCTTCCGGCACGACCGGCCGGACCTCAAGCGGATATTGCCGTCCTGTCATGTCGCGCAAGATACACCAGCCCGGCCATCGTCCGCGTTGCCGTGGCTCTCATCCTGCGGGTCCGTCCGCCAGCTTCGGCCCGATCGCGAGCTGCTCCGGGGAGCGCCACGGCGGCGGTGCATCGAAATCATATTCGCCGACGACGAATACCGGCGTGCCCGGCCGCAGCACGGTACGGCCGGTCGGATCGAGCTGCCAGCCCTCGCCCCAGTCGAAGAGCCAGCGCGCGTCGCGCTCGAGCAGCCGGATGCAGGCATGGCTCGCCGGGTGGCCCGGCAGCGTGAACTGGTGCAGCGCGAGACCGCGCTGGTTGTCGAAGTTCCAGTACCAGGGCATGTACCAGTCCCTGCAGACCGTGCTACAGCGGCCCGGCGAGCGCCAGTTCAGGTGGAACAGGCCGGCCGGTGTCGGCGCCGACCTGCGCCCGCTGCTGAGAGCGCCCCAGCGCACCAGCGCGCCATGCTCGTAGGCGCCGAACACCTGCCACGGCTGGTGGACGACGAGCGCCTTCGGGTATGCGGCCGCCCAGGCGTACTGGCGCGGCAGCGGGCTGTAGGCCAGCTCATCGTCCGGCCAGGTCTGCGGCACGATGATCTCGCGCAGGCGCGCCAGGTAAGAAAGGTCCCGGCGGTTCAACTGCTCGAGGATGCCGATCTGCCGCGCATCGAAGCGCGCGCGCAGCTCACGCTCGCCGCCGGCGAGAGGCTCGAGCCGGTACTCGATGCCGGCCGGCGGCCCGGCCGGTGCCGGCGCAGCACTGAGGGACAGCACTGCGCACAGCACCGCGGCGCCTGCGGGCATGCGGGCGAGGAATTGCGCGGCGGGCATTCAGCCGCGCGCCAGTTTGCGACGCATCGGCTGCATCGTCCTGGCGGGCGACGGCCGCCTCTGGGTCGCTGTATCCTGCCGGGCAGAGGCGAACACAGGGGCGTGCCGCATCGCCATGCCAAAGAAACTGCGGCCCCATGTCTCCACGGGCAAGCGCGCGACGGGGAACTCGCGATGGATCGCCGCGACTTCCGGCGAGGCCGGCTCGACCCGCGCGATGCGGGAGATCGAAAGCAGTTGTTCAGGCTTCAGTGCCGCCTGGACCCGGGTGGAAATCAGCCGCAGTGCGGCCTCCCAGTCGCGCTCCACCCAGGGCGCAGAGATCACCAGATCCCACTTACCCAGACCGTCCTCGCGCAGGAACGCCGCAAACAAGGCGAACGCCCCCTTTCCGCGCGCCAGCGCTCGCTCAACTTTCAGCAGACTCGCAATGAATGTGTTCACAGGGCAGTCAGCAACATCTCGGCTGCTGGTAGCAGATGCTCGGCATCACCTTTGTCGACGGACCCGGGTAGTTTATGCCGAGTCCCCGGGTCCCACGCCGCCAGCGCAGACCAGGCGACCAGATGTCTGGCCCTGACCTGGCGCTCCCGGCCAGAGAGCGCGAGATTGCGGAGGTTCGTCGCGCTGATCATGCGGTCGTCTGCCGCGGCGGCTCAGAGCGGCGGGGCGGCCGGCCGCCGTGGCGGGTAAACTGGGCGGCGGCGGACCGCCCACGGAAGGACACGGCGTGAACGAGGCGATCGACGCAGCCATTGCCAGGCACAGGGACCGGCCCGGGCCGCTGCTCGTCGTCCTGCACGACATCCAGGCCGCGCTCGGGTACGTGCCGCCCGAGGCCGTGCCGCGGATCGCCGCCGCGCTGCGCTTGTCACGCGCTGAAGTCCATGGCGTGATCAGCTTCTACCACTACTTCCGCGAGCGGCCGCCGGGCGCGCGGACAATCCGCCTGTGCCGGGCCGAAGCCTGCCAGGCGGTCCACGGCGACAGCCTCGCCCGGCACGCGGAGCAGCGCCTCGGTATCGGCTTCGGCGAGACCACGGCCGACGGCCGGCACACGCTCGAGGCCGTGTACTGCCTCGGCAACTGCGCCTGCGGGCCGTCGCTGCTGATCGGTGAAGAACTGCACGGCCGGGTCACGCCCGAGCGCTTCGATGAGCTGCTCGACGGCGCGGGGTCGGCGCCGTGACCACGACGGTCTGGGTCCCGCGCGATGCCGGCGCGCTCTCGCTCGGCGCCGAGGCGACTGCCTGGGCGATCGCCCGCGAAGCCGCCGCGCGCGGACTCGACGTGACGATCCGCCGCAACGGTTCGCGCGGCCTGTACTGGCTGGAGCCGCTGGTCGAGGTGGCTACGCCGGCGGGTCGCGTGGCCTACGGGCCGGTCACGGCCGCCGAGGTGCCGGGTCTGTTCGACGCCGGCTTTCTCGATGGCTGCGCGCATCGGCTCGGCCATGGGCCGACCGAGCGGATCCCGTGGCTGGCCAGCCAGCAGCGCCTGTGCTGTGCGCGCATCGGCGTGATCGCGCCGGCGGATGTCCGCGAATACGAGGCGCAGGGCGGACTCGCCGGCCTGCGCCGCGCGCTCGGCCTGCCGCCCGCGGAGATCGTCCGCGCGGTCAGCGAGTCCGGCCTGCGCGGCCGCGGCGGCGCGGCGTTTCCGGCCGGGCGCAAGTGGCGCACCGTGCTGGAGCAGGAAGCGCCGCAGAAATACATCGCCTGCAATGCCGACGAAGGTGACTCCGGCACCTTCGCCGACCGCCTGCTGCTCGAAGGCGATCCGCTTGCGGTGATCGAGGGCATGGTCATCGCGGGGCTCGCGGTCGGTGCGACGCAGGGCTATCTGTACCTGCGCATCGAGTACCCGCAGGCGCGCCGGGCGCTCGACGAGGCGATCGCCGCGGCCCGCGCGGCCGGGTTGCTCGGCGACGACATTCTGGGCAGTGGCCGCAGCTTCGAGCTGGAAGTGCGCCTCGGCGCCGGCGCCTACATCTGCGGCGAGGAGACCTCGATGCTCGAGAGTCTCGAAGGCCGCCGCGGCGAGGTGCGCGTGCGGCCGCCGCTGCCGGCGGTGCGCGGCCTGTTCGGCCTGCCGACCGTCGTCAACAACGTCGTCACCTGCGCCAGCGTGCCGGCAATCCTCGCCCACGGCGCAAGCTGGTACCGCGACTACGGCTGCGGCGAATCACGCGGCACGCTGCCGCTGCAGCTCGGCGGCAATGTTCGCCGCGGCGGGCTGGTCGAGCGTGCCTTCGGCCTGACGCTGCGCGAGCTGATCGAGGACTACGGCGGCGGCACGGCTTCCGGCCGCCCGGTCCGGGCCGTGCAGATCGGCGGACCGCTCGGCGCGTGGCTGCCGCCGGCGCTCCTCGACACGCCGGTGGACTACGAGGCGCTCGCGGCTGCCGGCGCGCCGCTCGGTCACGGCGGCATCGTGGTCTTCGACGACACGGTGGATCTCGCGGCCATGGCCCGCTTTGCGTTCGCGTTCTGCGCGCACGAGTCCTGCGGCAAGTGCACGCCCTGCCGCATCGGCTCGACCCGCGGCGTGGAACTGCTGGACCGGATCCGCGCGGGAACCGACACGGAGGTCGCGCTGGAACGGCTCGCGGCGCTGTGCGACACGCTGCGGCAGGCTTCGCTGTGCGGCCTCGGCGGCATGACGCCGAACCCGGTCGAGAGCGCGCTGCGGCATTTCCCCGAAGATTTCCGCGCGCGGAGCTGAGGCGATGCACGCGATCGACCACACCGACTTCGGCACTCCGGCCGTCACTACCAGCGAAACGGTCACGCTCGAGATCGACGGCGTCGAGGTCAGCGTGCCGGCCGGGACCTCGGTCATGCGGGCCGCGGCCGCGGCCGGCATCCGCATCCCGAGACTCTGCGCGACGGATCTGCTCCAGGCCTTCGGCTCCTGCCGGTTGTGCCTGGTCGAGATCGAGGGCCAGCGCGGCCATCCGGCCTCGTGCACGACCGCGGTCGCCGCGGGCATGCAGGTGCACACGCAGAGCTCGGCATTGACGCGGCTGCGGCGCGAGCTGGTCGAGCTGTACGTGTCGGAGCATCCGCTCGATTGCGCTGGCTGCCCGGCCGACGGCCACTGCGAGCTGCAGGACGCCGCACGCGAGCTGGGCGTCACCGGTTCGCGCTACGCCGCGACCGCCAGCCGCCGCGCGCCGGCGCCGCGCGACGACAGCAATCCGTACTTCCGCTTCGACCCGGCGCTGTGCATCACCTGCTCGCGCTGCGTGCGCGCCTGCGGCGAGATCCAGGGCACGTTCGCGCTGACGATCGCCGGCCGCGGGCTGGCCGCGCGCGTGGTCGCGAGCCAGGACGAGCCGCTGTTCGCATCGGAATGCGTATCCTGCGGCGCCTGCGTCGAGAGCTGCCCGACGGCCGCGCTGACCGAGACCACGCTGGCGGCGCAGGGCCAGCCGGATCGCGCGGTGACCACGACCTGCGGCTATTGCGGCGTCGGCTGCTCACTCGTCGCCGAGGTCCGCGGCGAGACCATCGTGCGCATGGTGCCGGACCGGGACGGGCAGGCGAACTCCGGCCATGCCTGCATCAAGGGCCGCTTCGCCTGGAGCTGGGCCACGCACCGGGATCGCGTGCGCCGGCCGCTGCTGCGCGCGCGCATCGACGAGCCGTGGCGCGAGGTGAGCTGGGACGAAGCCATCGCCCATGTCGCGCGGGAATTCCGCCGGATTCAGGCCCGGTACGGCCGCGGTGCGGTCGGCGGCATCAGCTCGTCGCGCTGCACCAATGAAGAGACTTTCCTCGTGCAGAAGCTGGTGCGTGCGGGCTTCGGCAACAACAACATCGATACCTGCGCGCGCGTCTGCCACGCGCCGACCGGCTACGGCCTCGGCCAGACACTCGGCGGCTCGGCCGGGACACAGACCTTCGCCTCGGTGGCCCACGCCGATGTCATCCTGCTGGTCGGCGCCAACCCGAGCGAGGCCCACCCGGTGTTCGCTGCGCGGCTGAAGCGCCGGCTGCGCGAGGGCGCCCGGTTGATCGTCGTCGATCCGCGCGCGACCGAGCTGCTGCATGCGCCGCATGTCGCGGACGCGATCCACCTGCCGCTGCGCCCGGGGACCAACGTCGCGCTGCTGACCGCGCTCGCGCATGTGATCGTCACCGAGGACCTGGTACGGGAGCCCTTCGTCGTCGAGCGCTGCGCAACCGACTCGTTCGAACGCTGGCGCGCCTTCGCCGCCGAGCCGCGCCACTCACCCGAGGCGACCGCGACGCTCACCGGCGTACCGGCGGAACGGGTGCGGGCCGCCGCCCGGCTTTATGGCGGCGCCACCAATGCGGCGATCTACTACGGGCTCGGCGTCACCGAACACAGCCAGGGCTCGACCGCGGTCATGGCCATCGCCAATCTCGCGATGGCGACCGGCAATCTTGGCCGCGAAGGCGTTGGCGTGAACCCGCTGCGCGGCCAGAACAACGTGCAGGGTTCCTGCGACATGGGTTCGTTCCCGCACGAGTTCAGCGGCTACCGGCACGTATCTGATCCGGTCGTGCGCGCCAGTTTCGAGCGCGACTGGGGCGTCGCGCTCGATCCGGAACCCGGCCTGCGCATTCCGAACATGTTCGCCGCGGCGCTCGATGGCAGCTTCCGCGGCCTGTACCTGCAGGGCGAGGACCTCGTGCAGTCGGACCCCGACAGTACGCAGGTCGAGGCCGCGCTCGCCGCGCTCGACTGTCTGGTCGTGCAGGACCTGTTCCTGAACGAGAGCGCGCGCTTCGCGCAGGTGTTCCTGCCCGGCTCGTCCTTCCTCGAAAAGGAGGGCACCTTCACCAATGCCGAGCGGCGCATTGCGCGCGTGCGCCGGGTGCTGCCGCCGCTCGCCGGTTACGCCGACTGGGAGATCACGCAGCGGCTCGCCAATGCCGTCGGCCTGCCAATGAACTACGCGAGCCCGGCTGAGATCATGGACGAGATCGCCCGGCTGACGCCGACGTTCGCCGGCGTCAGCTACGCGAAGCTGGACCGCCTCGGCAGTCTGCAGTGGCCCTGCCACGACGGCGCCCCGGACGGCACGCCGACGATGCACGAGCACGCCTTCCTGCGCGGCAAGGGTCGCTTCTTCGTCACCGAGTACGTGCCGACCCGCGAGGTCACCGACGCGGACCATCCGCTGCTGCTGACGACCGGGCGCGTGCTCGAGCAGTACAACGTCGGCACGCAGACTCGCCGCACCGACAACCTGCGCTGGTGTGCTGCCGACCTGCTCGAGATCCATCCGCAGGACGCCGCCGGCCGCGGCATCGAGAGCGGTGATCCGGTCCGGGTCGAGAGCCGCAGCGGTGCGACCGTGCTGCGCGCCGAGGTCACGGATCGGGTACCGCCCGGGACCGTGTTCACGTCGTTCCACTTCCCGGAATCCGCCGCCAACCGCCTGACCACCGGCCGCTCGGACTGGGCGACCAACTGCCCCGAATACAAGGTGACGGCCGTACAGGTCGTCCGGGACGCAGAGCGTGCCCGGGCCTGAGACACGCCGGGATCCGCCGGCCACCGCGACGCCCACGACCAGCGCCGGCGTCCGCGTCACGCGCTGGCGCGACGGGTGTACCGAATCGGCCAGCGACGTGGTCGCCGAGGAGGCACCGGTCGCGCTGCGCTACCAGGGCACGCCGTACGTGGTGATGATGACGACCCCGGCCGATCTCGAAGACCTCGCGGTCGGATTCACGCTGAGCGAAGGCCTGGTCGCGGAAGCCGCCGAGATCCGCGGCGTGCGGACGATCAGCGAAGCCGGCGCACTCGCGATCGACATCGACATCGCCGCCCCGCGCTTCGCCCAGCTCCTGCAGCGCCAGCGTAATCTCAGCGCCCGTACCGGCTGCGGGCTGTGCGGCGCCGAGACGCTCGAGGGCGCGATCCGCCAGCTCGCGCCGATCACGACGCCGCTCGCGGTCAGCGCGCCGGCGCTGCACGCGGCACTGGCCGAGCTGGCGGCCCGCCAGCCCCTGAACCAGCCCACCGGCAGCGTACACGCCGCGGCCTGGGTGCTGCCGGACGGCGGCATCCAGCTCGTGCGCGAGGATGTCGGCCGGCACAACGCACTCGACAAGCTGATCGGGGCGCTGGTGCGGGCCGGCCGCGACATCGCCCGCGGCTACGTGATCATCACCAGCCGCGCGAGCTACGAGATGGTGCAGAAGGCGGCGACCGTCTGCGTGCCGCTGCTGGTCGCGGTCTCGGCGCCCACCGCCTTCGCGATCCGCCTCGCCGAGAACTGCGGCATGACGCTGGCAGGCTTCGCACGGCCGGGCCAGCATGTAATCTACGCGCACCCGGAACGGTTGCCGGGCTGAGAGGGCGCTGCCGGTGCGGATCGACTACCTGGTGGACATGGCCAACGACATCGGCGCGTTCTTTGCCGCCGAGCCGGATCCGGCCGCGGCCGCGCAGGCGGTTGCCAGTCACCTGCGCCGTACCTGGGAACCGCGCATGCGCCGCGCGCTGATCGAGCATCTCGCCACCGGCGGCGCCGGGCTCGGCCAGCCCGCCCGCGCCGGCGTGGTGCTGCTGGCAGGCTCGGGGTCATGAGCACGGCCTTCGACTGGCTGGCAGTCTGGCAGCGCAAGGGCGGCGAGGACACCAGCGACCTGGTGCGCCTCGACGGGTTCGAAGCACACGACGATCGAGCCGGCCGCGGTCGCCGCGGCGATCAGCGTCGCGCTCGATCTGCAACCGGACGACACGGTGCTCGAGGTCGGCTGCGGCGCCGGCCTGCTGGCACAGCTACTGCGCTGCCGCTACGTCGGCCTCGACTACTCGCCGGCGATGGTCGCCCGCTTCCGGACGCTGCACCAGCTACCGGCGCTGGTAGGCACCGCCGCGGCGCTGCCGTTCGCCACCGGGAGCGTCACCAAGATATTCGCCTTCAGCGTGTTTCAATACTTCCCCGACCCGCAGTACGCGGCGCGGGCCCTCGCCGAACTCGTGCGCGTGGCTCGCCGGGCCGTGTTCGTCGGCGACTTGCCGGAGCGGTCGCACTCGGAGCACCACCAACTGTACCAGCGCGGACAGTTCGCCGGCTGGCAGGTCAGCGACGGGTTCTACAATCCCGACCGCTTCAATATCCTGCGCTGGTTGTAGGAGACGGCAATGGCGCTGCACCCGCAGGCACAGGCGTTCCTCGATCAGGCGGCCGGCGCACCGCCGATGCACACGCTGCCGCTCGCCGCGGCCCGCGCGGCGTTCGACGCGATGGCTGCACTCGGCGGCCCGCCCGAGGCGGTCGCTTCGGTGCAGGATCGCCTGATTCCGGGGCCCGCGGGTCCATTGCCGAGCCGCGTCTACCGGCCCTCGACCCGCGACGGATTGCCGGTCGCGTTGTGGTTCCATGCCGGCGGATTCACGGTCGGCAGCCTCGCCAGCCACGACCCCCTGTGCCGGGCGCTGGCCAACCGTTCCGGATGCGCCGTCGTTGCGCTGGACTATCGCCTGGCGCCGGAGCACCCGTTCCCGGCGGCACTCGACGATGCCTGGGCGGCCGTGCAGTGGATCGCCGGGCACGGCGCGGAACTCGGCCTCGACACTGCGCGCATGGCGGTGTGCGGCGACAGCGTCGGCGGCGGACTCGCGACGATCACCAGCCTGCTCGCCCGCGACGCCGGCGGACCGGCGCTGCGCCTGCAGGTACTCGTGTACCCGGATCTCGACTGGCGTTTCACTTCGCCGTCCTGGACCACGATGAGCCGCGACTACTTCGTCACGCGTGAAGTGGCCGAATGGCTGCGCCACAACTACCTGCCCGACCCGGCGCAGTGGACCGACTGGCGGGCCTCGCCAACGCTCGCCCCGTCCCATGTGAACCTGCCGCCGGCGCTGATGATCTGTCCGGAGTTCACGCCGATCCGCAGCGACGTCGAGGCGTACGTCGAACGGCTGCGCCAGGCCGGCGTGGCCGTGGACTACTGGCTCGCCGCGGGCATGGTCATGGGCTTCGTGACGATGGCCGGCGTCATCGACGCGGGCCGGCAGGCGCTCGACCGGATCGGGGCTGCGCTCAGCGCTGCGCTGGAGGCCTGATGCCCGCCACCGAACGCCGCTCTACCCGCTTCCGCCGCCTGCTGCAGAGCCCCGAGCTCGAGTTCCTGCTCGAGGCGCACAACGGCATCAGCGCGCGCATCGCCGAAGAAGCGGGCTTCAAGGGCCTGTGGGCCGGCGGGCTGTGCCTGTCGGCGCAGTACGGCGTGCGCGACAGCAACGAGGCGTCGTGGACGCAGGTGCTCGAGATGCTCGAGTTCATGGCGGATGCGACCACGCTGCCGATCCTGCTCGACGGTGACACCGGCTACGGCAATTTCAACAACGTGCGCCGGCTGGTGCGCAAGCTCGAAGAGCGCGGCGTGGCCGCGGTCTGCATCGAGGACAAGCTCTATCCGAAGACCAACAGCTTCATCGGCGGCGAGCGCCAGCAGCTTGCCGAGATCGACGAGTTCTGCAGCCGCATCCGCGCCGGCAAGGACGCGCAGCGCGACGACGATTTCTGCCTGATCACGCGCATCGAGGCCTTCATCGCCGGCTGGGGGCTCGGCGAGGCGCTGCGCCGCGCCGAGGCCTATCACGCCGCCGGCTCGGACGGCATCCTGATCCACAGCGCGCTGGCCTCACCGCGCGAGGTGCTGGCGTTCAAGCGCGAGTGGGGCGAGCGCAGCCCGGTGCTGATCGTGCCGACCAAGTACTACAGCACGCCGACCGACGTGTTCCGCGAGGCCGGCTTCGCGATCGCGATCTGGGCGAACCAGCTTCTGCGCGCGGCGATTCCGGCGATGCAGCAATGTGCCGCGACGCTGGCGCGCGAGCAGACACTGGTCGCGGTCGAGGACCGTATCGCGCCGGTGGCCGAGATCTTCCGCCTGCAGGGCGCCTCGGAACTGGAGGCCGCCGAGGAACGCTACCTGCCGCGCCGCGACCGCGACGACCGCGTGATCGTACTGGCCGCCTCGCGCGGCAGCGCGCTCGGCGAGCTGACCGCCGACCGGCCGAAGACCATGGTCGAGGTCCGCGGCCAGCCTCTGCTCGCGCACATCGCCAGTGCCTGGAACGCCGCCGGCCTCAAGCACCTGACCGTCGTGCGCGGCTACCTGCCCGCGGCCGTGGACCTGCCGGGTCTGCGCTATGCCGACAACGCCGACTACGCCGACACCGGCGAGCTGTGGTCGCTGGCCTGCGGGCTGGCCGCGCCGGGGCAGACCAGCGGCGATCTGTACGTCTGCTACGGCGACGTGATCTTCCGCCGCCACCTCATCGATCTGCTCAGTGAGCCGGCCGACGACTTCACCATCGTCGTCGATGCGGACTGGCGCGAATCCGTCAACCGCGGTCGCGCCGCCGATTACGTGCGCTGTTCCGAGGGGCATTCGCGCCAGGCGTACTACCGCGAGATCTGGCTCGAGCGCTGCGACGCCGGCCTGCCGGAAGCGGAGTGCCACGGCGAATGGATGGGCTTCCTGCGCGTGCGCGCGGCGGCCGTGCCACGGCTGCGCGCGCTGGTCACGACGCTGACCGCCGCACCCGCCGGTCGCCGGGCTGCGCTCAGCGAAATGCTCACCGCGCTGGTGGCGGCTGGCGAGAAAATCCGCGTGATCTACACGACCGGGCACTGGCTGGACGTCGACAGCGTCGCCGACGTGCTCAACGCCGGGCGCTTCGCATGAGCTCGCGGCCGGACGCCGCCGGCGGGCCGGCATGATCGCCGCGCAGGAGTTCATCGGCGCGGCGGCTGCGCAGGGTTACACGCTCTATGCCGGCGTGCCCTGCTCCTACCTGACGCCGTTCATCAACCAGGTGCTGAACGATGGCACGCTGCGCTACGTCGGCGCGGTCAACGAGGGCGACGCGGTGGCGATCGCGGCCGGCGCCGCTCTCGGCGGCCGCGGCGCCATCGCGATGTTCCAGAACTCGGGGCTCGGCAACGCGGTGAATCCGCTGACCTCACTGACCTGGACCTTCCGCCTGCCGGTGTTGCTGATCGTCACCTGGCGCGGCCAGCCGGACGGCGCGCCGGACGAGCCGCAGCACGAGCTGATGGGCGCGATCACGCCGCGGCTGCTCGAGCTGATGGAAATCCCGTGGCGGCCGTTCCCGGCGCACGCCAGCGAGATCGCGCCAGCGCTCGCGGCGGCGGCTGCGCACCTGCAGCGCGAGTCGCGGCCGTTCGCGTTCATCATGAGCAGGGGTGCGGTCAGCGACACTGCGCTCGAGCCGCGCCCGTTGCCGCACCTGCCGCGCGCGGTGGCGGGGGCCACCGCGATCACGCCGCAGGCCACCCGCCGGCAGATGCTGGCGGCGATCCAGCGCGGCCTGCAGCCGGAGGACCTGGTGGTCGCAACCACCGGCTACACCGGCCGCGAGCTGTACGCGCTCGAGGACCGGCCGAACCAGTGGTACCTGGTCGGCTCGATGGGTTGCGCGGCGGGCTTCGGCCTCGGCCTTGCGCTCGCCCAGCCGCGGCGGCGCGTGCTGGTGCTGGACGGTGACGGGGCCTTGCTGATGCGCCTCGGCGTGCTGGCGACCCTCGGCGCCGAGCGTCCGCCGAACCTGCTGCATGTCCTGCTCGACAATGGCATGCACGAGTCCACCGGCGGCCAGGCGACCGTGGCGCACAACGTCGACTTCGGCACACTGGCCACCGCGGCCGGTTATCCGACTGCGGCGCTGGTCAGCGACCCGGCGCAGCTTACGGCGCTGGTGGCCGGACGAACCGCAGGTCTGCACTTCGTCCATGTGCCGATCCGGCCGGGCGTGCCGGAGGCACTGCCGCGGCCGCAGCAGTCACCGGTCGAGGTCGCGGCGCGGTTCCGTGCGCATCTGCACGGCAGCGACTGAACCCGCGCCATGCCCGAGCGCATGATCCTGCTGAATCCCGGCCCGGTGACGCTGTCGCCGCGCGTCCGCGCGGCGCTTGGGCGCGGCGACTGGTGCCACCGCGAACCGGAATTCGCGGCGCTGGTACGCAGCATCAACGAACGCCTCGCCGCGGTCTATCCCGACATGGCTGGCCGTTATGAGGCCGTGCTGCTGACCGGTTCCGGCACCGCGGCGGTCGAGGCGATGCTGGCGACCTTCGCGCCGCGCGAGCAGCGCACGCTGGTCCTCGCCAACGGCGTGTATGGGGAACGCATCGCGGCGATGCTGGCGGCACACGGCCGCCCGCACGAGTTGCTGGCCGGCGACTGGACCGCCGCGGTGGACCTCGCCGCGCTCGAGCAGCGACTCGCCGCCGACCCGATGCTGCGCCACGTCGCGGTCGTACAGCACGAGACAACGACCGGCCGGCTCACCGATCTCGCGGCGATCGGCGCACTGTGCCGCCGCTTCGGCGCCCGGCTGCTGCTCGATGCGGTCAGCAGCTTCGGCGCCGAGCATATCGACGCCACGGCCTGGAACCTGCAGGCGCTCGCCGGCACCGCCAACAAGTGCCTGCATGGCGTGCCGGGTCTTGCGTTCGTGCTGGCGGAGCGCGCCGCATGGGCAGCGCCGAAGCCGGGCGCCGGCAGCCTGTACCTCGACCTGCGCCCGTATCACCGGGCCCAGCACGGCGACGGCTACTCGCCGTTCACGCAGGCCGTGCAGGTGGCCTTCGCCCTCGACGAGGCATTGCGTGAGCATGCGGAGGCCGGCGGCTGGCAGGCGCGGCAGCGCCTCTATCGCGAGCGCGCGGCCCGCGTTCATTGCGTGCTCGCGGAACTCGGCCTCGCGGCGTTGCTGCCGGAGGCGGAGTGCTCGTGCGTGCTGCGCTCGTATCGCGTGCCGGCATGGACCGATTACGCGCGCCTGCACGCCGCGCTGAAAGCGCGCGGCTTCGTCATCTACGCCGGCCAGGGCCGGCTGGCGCCGGCGATCTTCCGCATCGCGGTGATGGGCGACCTCACGCCGGACGATCTGACGCGGCTCGGGCAAGCCCTCACCGCCGCGCGCGCCGGTGGCGCTGCGGCACCGGGCCCGTGAGCGAGGCGATCCGCACGGCCGTGATCCTCGCCGCCGGGCGCGGCACGCGGCTCGCCGCCGCATGGCGCGAGCGGCCCAAGGGCTTCCTCACGCTCGGCCGCGAACCGATCGTGCTCGAGTCCATCCACCGGCTCGTGGCCCACGGTATCGACGACGTCGTGATCGTCACCGGCCACGCCGCGGCGGACTATGCGGAACTGGCGCGCCAGCGGCCACGGCTGATCCGCACCGTGCACAACGAGCGCTACGCCGACTCGGGCAGCTTGTACTCACTCGACCGCGCGCTGGCGCTGACCGGCGGACCGTTCCTGCTGCTCGAGTCGGACCTCGTCTATGAGCCGCGCGCGCTCGCCGTGCTGCTGGCGCATCCGGCCGCCGACGCCGTGCTGCTGTCCGGGCCGACCGGCGCCGGTGACGAGGTGTTCGTCGCGACCCGCGAGCAACGGCTGCTCGACCTGTCGAAGGACCGGGCGCGGCTGCCGGCGCCGGCGGCCGGCGAGCTGGTCGGCATCAGCAGGATCTCGGCGGAGCTCGCCACGCTGCTGCACCGCATCGCGGCCCGGACCTTCACCCGCACGCTGCAGGCCGACTACGAAACCGACGGCCTCGTGGCCGCCGCGCGTGAGCGGCCGATCGCCTGCCCGCTGGTACCCGACCTGCTGTGGGGCGAGATCGACGATGCCCGCCACCTGCAGCGCGTGCGCACCGCGATCTACCCGGCGGTGGCCGCGCTCGACCGCGCGCTTCCCTGCGGTACGGCTTCTGGTCAACAATAGCGCGCCCGATCGGGGCGAGCAGGGGTTGCGATGACGAGCGTGAAGGCCATGACGGCCGCGATTCGGCTGCTGACGGCAACGCTGGCGGTCGTGCCCGCGGCCCACGCCTATCTGGATCCGAGCACCGGCAGCATGATCGTGTCGGCGATCATCGGCATCTTCGCCACCCTCGCGCTGGCGGTGAAGACCTGGTGGTACAAGCTGAAGTCGCTGTTCCGGCGCCGCGACGACGGCAACGCCGGCGGAGACTGACGCCGGGACGCCGCACCACGGCGCCACTCCCGGCTGCGTCGCCTGTCGCCCGATGGCCAGCCTGCGTCACTGGAGGGACTACCGGCGCTTCGGCCGCCTGCCGGCCGCGGCGCGCAATCTGGTGGTCTACGCCGAAAGCGGGCAGGACTGGCATCACTTCGCCCCAGTGATCCGCGAGCTCACGGGGGCCCTCGAACAGCCGCTGTGCTACGTGGCCTCGGATCCCGCGGACCCGGGCCTGCACCAGCAGCACCCGCGACTGCTGCCGTTCTGCATCGGCGCCGGCCTCGTGCGCACCTGGTTCTTCCAGTTCCTGCGCGCCGATGTGCTGCTGACGCAGATGCTCGACCTGCAGGTACTGAACCTGAAGCGCTCGATCCATCCGGTGCACTATGTGTTCATGAGCCACTCGCTGGTCAGCACGCATGTCGCCGACCGCGAGGATTCCTACGATCACTACGACACGATCCTGTGCGCCGGCCCGCACCAGTTGCGCGAGATCCGCCGGCGCGAGGAGCAGGCCGGTCTGCCCGCGAAGGCGCTGATCCCGCACGGCTATCACCGGGTCGAGCAGCTCATGGCTGAGCGTCGCGATCCGCCGGCGATTGCGACCGACGCGGACCTGCACGTACTGCTGGCGCCATCGTGGGGGCCGCAGACGATCCTGAACACCTGCGGCACCGAGCTGGTCGGCCTGCTGCTGCAGGCCGGCTTCACAGTGACGTTGCGACCGCATTTCCAGACGCGCTGGCAGACCCCGGAGGTCATCGACCGGATCACGGCGCGTTACCGCGGCCATCCGCGCTTCCGGCTGGTCGAGCGCATGAGCGAAAGCGACTCGCTGTTCGACTCGCACATCATGATCACGGACTGGTCGGGCGCTGGGCTCGACTATGGCCTCGGCCTCGAAAAACCGGTGCTGTACCTCGATCTGCCGCCGAAGTCGCGCAATCCGCGCTGGCGCGCGCTCGGCCTCGAGCCCTTCGAGAGCGAGGTCCGGCCGCAGCTCGGGGCGCTGCTCGCGCCGGCCGAGCTGGCGCGTGCCCCCGAGCGGATCCGCGAACTGGCGCGCGACCCGGCGCGCCGCCGCGCGCAGGCCGCCGCGCTGCGCGCGCAGTGCCTGTACAACCTCGGCCAGAGCGGCATCGCCGGCGCGCGCGCCGTG
>VGVB01000023.1 GCA_016882265.1 Gammaproteobacteria bacterium | reverse complement strand
CGCACGCCGCGCGCGCACCGGCCGGGCACCGCCAGATCCCGGCCCGCCCACTACCGCCGCACCTCCGAACCGACAGCACCAGTCGAGCGCTGGACGGCCAAAACGGTGTAGCGTTTTGTACGGCTCACAGGTTCCCGCTGCGGCATCAACGAGTTACGCGGGAATCCCTGCAAGGGGAGATGCAACATCACGATGGTCTCACCAGACGCACGTCAGGGCGGCAATTGCAGGGTCCGCGGCGGTGCAGCAGGTCGCACCAGGTATCGTGTCGGACTTCGATATGGTTGACGGTGCCGGGCTTGATGACTTCGGAGCCGGCGATATTCAACACGTCGTCGAGATACTTCGGGTGGGGCTTCTTGTTCATGCGTGGTGGTTCCCTGTGCGGGTGCTGGCTGCACGCTTTGCACGCTGCACGCCCTTAAAGGGGCTGTGCAAGCTGTGCAAGACGTGCAGGAGCCATTGCACGGGCTGCACGTGCTTGCACTGTGCAAGAGTGTGCAGGGTGTGCATCAGGTTCTCTCGGGTGGATAGCTGAGGATCAAGCGCGAGTCCGGGCCGCGGAGGAAGCCGGCGGTTTTGAGGCCGGAGATAGTGCGCTCGATGTTCTGCCTGATCCCGAGGTCCTTGGCGGCTTGGCGGACAGTCGCGAGGTCCCAGCTGGTTTCGCCGGTGCGGTGGCGACGTTCGAGGTCCAAGAGCAGGCAATCTTGCGTCTTGCCGTCGGGGCGCTTGCGGCCGATCTTGGGTGTTGGGATGGGTTTGACGATGATCGTTGTCCGAACGTCGCCAAACTGGTCTGGCTGGTCGAGGGTCACCTGTTCGAGTTCATAGGCCAGCTGCAGGCCGGCCGGGAAGTCTCGTGACTTGACCAGCGTAGCAATGCGAGTGGTGTTATCCGGTGCCGTCTCGATCGAGATAACGGTGTCACACTTGCCGAGCAGGGAGCCATGGCCGCGCAGGCCGGCCGCATCCATTTTCGAGGGATGATGGACAAGGATCACGGTCGCGCCGGTCGCTTGCGCGATGCGCTGGGCGGCGTTGACGATGCAGACCATGCCGGTCGAGTTCTCATCTCCAGTCCCGAGGCAGCTCGCCAGGGTGTCGATGAAGACCAGCTGCACCGGATTGGTCTCGGTGGTCTGCACGTCGATGATCGTGGCGATCATGCGGTCCGCTTCGGCGATGGAGTGGTCCTCATCGCCAAGTAGTGGGTTGGCCGTAACCACGTAGAACGGCAGGGAGGCGCCGGGGAACTTGCGGGCCGAGGCGGCCTTGCCGCGCATCACGACGCTGCCCGGCGCCTCGGCGGCGAAGTAGATACAAGGCCCGCACGCCACCTTCAGGCCGAACCAACTGGCGCCGGCGGCAACGTGCAGCCCCAGGTCTACGCTGAGGACCGTCTTACTCGCGCCGGGGGCGCCGGCGATGGCGACAATGGCGCCTCTTTCGATCAGGCGCTGCACGATGACCGCGCGCACAGCGTCATTCAGTGCGTCAAGGCGCTGTGCCGGGAATGGTTCGGCCCCGGGCTCGATCGACACTTCGCGCAGCTCACGTTCAATCTCAGGCGGCCGCATCGGTGCGCTCCTCGGTGATGACATCGTTGAAGTCGTTGTGCCGGCGCGGCGCCACGATGCGGACGTTGCGTTCGGCATCACGCCAGCGGCGTGCGCTGGCACGTGCGGCATTGATCCCTGCGGGATCGTTGTCTGCGAAGATCACCAGGGCCTCGATGCCGGGCAGAACGGGCAGCGCGGCCAGGTTGCCGGCGTCCACCGCAGCCCACGCGGGCTGGAAAATGTGCGCGACCGACAGCGAGGTCTCGATGCCCTCGCCGATGGCCAGCCCTTGAGTCACGGCATCATCGGGCCACAGGCGAATGACACCGCCGCGCTTGGGGTAACCGGCCAACAGCCGCCGACGGAGCTTCTCGCCTGTGGGCGACAGCTCGGTTATTTGCAACGTAAGGCTGCTGGCGGTGCGCGCGTCGGTGACCTTCGCGACCATCGCGGCGGGGTAATCACCACGCGCCGGCAGGAACCTGAGGTCGGCGTCTCGCGGTGGCAGGGCGCACCTGCGCGATAGCAGGTACTTCTCCGCGAGGGTTCCGGGGATCGGTAAGGCGCGGTCCCAAAGCGGACCGGCCAGGTCTGCCCACGCCCGATGGTGCCGCGGCAAGACTGCCGTCACGCCGGCGCTGACGCTGTCGGACGCTGTGAACCTGCAGCGATGGCAGAACTGGACGACGCCGCGGTCATCCTCGGTGATGACCAGCGCGCGGTCCGTCGGGCCGCGATCACACTGCGGGCAGGGGGCACGTCTGGTCTTACGCAACGGCCGCCGTCGCCTCCAGTGTGGCGACCGGCTTGTCCGGCTGCGCAGCCTCGGCCAGCATTTCGTCGAGCGCCGTTTCGGCGAACATGGCCGCCAGGGCGTCGAGCTCGGCTTCGGAGAGGCCGGAGACGCTCACGAGCGGGGACGCCTCCCGAACCGTTCGGCCTTGAGGCGAAGGACTGCCTCGGCGGCATCGGTCCCGTATAGACGCCTGCCGGCGCTGTCCCGCCGGTGGGGAACAAGCCCGCAATTGGTCCAGTACCGAATCGTCGTTGGCGCCACATAGGTCATGCAGGCCAGGCCGCTGATCGTGTAGTCGGTGACTTTCCTGTTCATGGGCAATGTTGTAGCAAACCGCAGACGATTGGTGTAACATCAATGTTACGCATGAAAAGCCGCATACCCACATTGACGCGTAGGGATACCGCGCTTGTGCAGGCGGTCGTCTGGTTCTGCAACGCGCGGATCCGATCAACGCGGGGTGTCGAGCAGCGTTTTGCAGGCGCCGCGGGCATGAAGCCGGATTGGGATGACGGGGAGTTCCAGACGATCCCGCCGGAACATCTGTACGCCTACGTGGGCGGGCCGCCGCCGCCCGGCATGGCATCGCACCCGCATCCGGGTGGCGACCGGGGCGAAGCACGCGAGTTGATCACCACGGCGATTGGCTTCGATGAGCTCACCGAAGTGCGGCGGGCTGAACTGGTCAGGCAGCTGGGGCTCAAGGTTCGCCAGACGATGCACGTCACGCCCACCGTCTCGATGAAGGCGCGCCGGGTCGAGTTGGAACTGCGCCCCGTCTGGGATGGCGTGCAGGCCATCGTCTACTACGTGGCGCTGCTGCTGTTGTCGGTTCCGCAGCAACGCCGCCGCGTCGGGCGTTGTCGGCTTGAACGCTGCGGCACCTACTTCTATGACACCCGCCTGCGCGGCGGGAAGCAGCAGCTTTTCTGTCCGGAGTCCGGGACCGCGCACCGTGTTGCGCACTTCAGGGAGATGCACCGATGACCGCACGCGCCGCCACCTATGCCCGGTACAGCTCAGACCAGCAGCGTGAATCCTCGCTTGAGGATCAGCAGCGCAACTGCCACGCCCGCGCTACGCGGGAAGCCTGGGAAGTTGTTCGCGACTTCACTGACGCCGCCATCAGCGGCAGCACGACCGAACGGCCGGGCTATCGCTCGATGCTTGCCGCTGCCGCCGATGGCGCCTTCGATGTGCTACTCATCGACGAACTGTCGCGGCTGTCGCGTGACCAGGTCGAATCGGAAACCGTGCTGCGGCGGCTGGAATTCCGGGGCGTGCGCGTGATCGGCGTCACCGATGGATATGATTCGCGCCAGCCGGGGCGGAAGGTGCTGCGCACGATCAAGGCACTGCAGAATGAAATGGACCTCGACACGCTGCGCGAGCGAGTGCATCGAGGTATTACCGGCCAGGCGCTGAAGCACTTTCACACGGGCGGCAAGGCTTACGGGTATGCGCTGGTCCGCGTCACTGATCCAACGCGCCGCAACGCCTACGGTGAGCCGCTGCAGATCGGCTCGCGCCTCACAATCGACCCGGTGCAGGCAAAGGTTGTGCAGCAGATCTTCCGGCAGTTTGTCGAGGATGGCGCCTCAACAATCGCCATCGCCCGCGACCTCAACGCCGCCGGCGTGCCGAGTCCGGGCAGCACGTGGCAACGCAAGACGCGACGCTGCACCGGCTGGCTTGGCAACGCCGTGAGGGTGATCCTGCGCAACGAACTGTATCGCGGCCAGGTCGTCTGGAACGCCAATCGAATCATCCGGGATCCCGACACCCAGCGGCATGTCCGCCGCGCCCGCCCCGAATCCGAGTGGATCGTGCGCCACGATGAGGCCCTGCGGGTTGTCAGTGATGACCTGTGGCAGCGGGCGCAGATGCGCACCCGCACCGCAGGCAACCCTGACATACGTCTCAAGAGCGGCGGGAAACGGTTGTACCTGCTCTCCGGGCTGCTGCGCTGCGGGCATTGTGGGAGATCATTCCAGCTAGCCGATGACCGCGCCTATGCATGCGGATCGCATGTCAATGGCCGGTGCTGCGAGAACACGTGGCGCCTGGGACGTCTGGACGCGCAGCGCGACATCCTCGGCCCCGTGCTCAAGGACCTGCTCGACCCGCAGCGCGTGGCCGCCCAGGCGGCGAAAATGGAACGGGCTTACGCCAGGCGTATCGAGGCGCTGGCGGCACGCGCCGACCAGGCGCCGGCCGAACTGGCGGACCTCGACGCCCGCATCAGGCGCCTGCGGGGCCGGCTGACTGCCGGTGATCCCGACATGACCGCGGATGAACTGCAGCTGGCTATCGAGCGTGCCGAGCAGAAGCGCCAGGCGCTGCTGGACGCCTTGCCGCAGGCGAAGGCGTCGGCCCGCATCATCTCCCTGCTGCCGAAGGCCGCGGCAGCCTACCGGCGGACCATCGAATCAGCCCTTGTCGGCGGCGACCACAAGGCGGCCAGCCGCGCCAGGGTGCTGTTGAAGGACATGATCGGGGTGGTGACGCTGACCAGCCGGGACAATGGCCTGTGGGCCAGCTACCGCCTGAACCCGGCAATGCTGCTGAAGGGTGCAGGGACAGCTGGTCGGGGTGACAGGATTTGAACCTGCGACTCCTACGTCCCGAACGTAGTGCTCTACCAGGCTGAGCTACACCCCGAGCTTATCGATCAGCGGGCCGGTCAGGCGCTGCGGGTCACCGCGAAGCGGGCCAGCGCCGCGAGCCCGTCGCGAAAGACCGAGTCGGGAACCCCGGTCAGCGCGGCGCGGGCCCGGTCGGCCTCCTCCGCCGCGAGGCGCGCAGTGTAATCAAGCCCCCCGGTGCTTTCAACGATGGCCAGGATCGGTTCGTGCTGGTCGGTGCCGCCGCCGGCGATCGCGGAGCGGATCCGGGCGGCGTCGGCGGGCGCGGCGTGCTGCAGCGCGTGGATCAGGGGCAGCGTCGGCTTGCCCTCGGCCAGGTCCTCGCCGACGTTCTTGCCGAGGACCACCGCGTCGCCGCGATAGTCGAGCGCGTCGTCGATGAGCTGGAAGGCGACGCCCAGATGCCGGCCGTAGCGCTCGAGCGCCTCTTCGACCGCCGGCGGCGCACCGGCGACGATCGCGGCGATCCGTGCCCCGGCCGCAAACAGCCGCGCGGTCTTGCGGTCGATGACCTCGAGGTAGCGGATCTCGGTCGTGTCCGGGTCGTGCGAGTTCATGAGCTGCAGCACTTCGCCGGCGGCGATCGTGTTGGTCGCATCGGCCATGACCCGGATCACGGCGGCGGAGTCGAGCGCCGCCATCATCTGGAACGCGCGCGAGTAGAGGAAGTCGCCGACCAGCACGCTGGCCGGGCTGCCGAACGTCTCGTTGGCGGTGTCGCGGCCGCGGCGCTGGCTGGAGTCGTCGACGACGTCATCGTGCAGCAGCGTCGCCGTATGGATGAACTCGATCAGCGCGGCCGCGGCGATATGCGCATCGCCGCGGCTGCCGGCCGCGCGCGCGGCGAGCACGACCAGCAGCGGCCGCAACCGCTTGCCGCCGGCGCCGATGATGTACTCGCCGACCTGGCTGACGAGGGCCACGTCGCTGGCGAGCTGGGCGCGGATGGTGGCGTCCACCGCGGCGAGATCGGCGGCGACCAGGGCGCGTATTTCGTCGAGTTGCATCGTTCGCCGGTCCGCCGTTCAGGGAGCGGGAATGCTACCGGCAATCGCGGTGGGGGGGAATGCCGGGATCCCGCGGGCCGCAGGCCGTGTTAGCGGATGTCCCTCAGGCTGGCGGCGGGGATGGCCCGTACCCGCTTGGCGAGGTCAAAACTATGCTCGCCGGCATGCAGCAGATACAGGCGGCTGAGTCGGAGATCCTGCAACGCGATGCGCATGGCCGGGGTCATGGCCGGAGCGGTGGTGCGCTTGATCTCGAAGCCGAGGCGCTCCCGCCCTCGGACCACCAGCAGGTCGAGCTCAGCCCCGGTGGCGGTACGCCAGAAGTACTGTTCGTCGCGCTGGACTCCCAGGTGCTGACAGATCTGGTGGGCGACGAAACCCTCCCAGGAGGCGCCGACTTTGGGGTGTCGCTCGAGGCCCGGCCGGTCACGCACGTCGAGCAGGGCGTGCAGCAGCCCGGAGTCGGTGACATAGACCTTGGGCGCCTTTACCTGCCGTTTCTTCAGGTTCTCGTGCCAGGGGCGCAGCACCGTCACGACGAACGCCTGGGCGAGCGTATCCAGGTAACCGCGCACGGTCGTGTCCGCGGTGCCGAGTGAGCGGCCGATTTCGGACGCGTTCCAGAGCTGCCCGTGATAGTGGGCCAGCATGCTCCAGAAGCGCTCCAGCGTTGCCGCCGGAGTGCGCAGCCCCAGCGCCGGCAGGTCACGCTCCAGGTAGGTCCGGACGAAGTGCCGCCGCCAGTCGAAACTCTGTCTCTCGGACGCGGCCAGAAAGGCCGGCGGAAAGCCGCCGCGCAGCCATAAGCGATGGAATTGACGCTCGCCGACCTCGGCAGCCGAGAAGCCCGGCAGCTCGTGGAAAGCGATTCGTCCCGCGAGGGTCTCGGCCCCCTGCCGCAGCAGGTCGGGCGAGGCGCTGCCCAGCACGAGGAAGCGAGCGCGCCGCGGCCGCCGGTCGGCGAGTACGCGCAGGCTCTGGAACAGGTCCGGGCGGCGCTGCACCTCGTCGAGGACGACGAGCCCCTGCAGGCCGCCGAGCGCCAGCAGCGGGTCGGCGAGGCGAGCGACGTCGGCGCTGTCCTCGAGGTCGAAGTAACGCGCAGCATCGGGACCAGCGAGCTCGCGCGCCAGCGTGCTCTTGCCGACCTGCCGCGGGCCAACGAGAGCGACCACCGGGTACTGCCGCAGCAGCCGGCGCAGCGCCGCCGAATGCTCTGTCCGGGGGATCCGCACCGGAACATCGTACCTTGCAAATCCGGTCACTGCCACCGAATCTGCATGGCCTGGCGCCGGCGTGGCGGTTCCGGTCACTCGCGCAGTTCCGGCCGCGGCCCGCGCCGGTCGTCGGGCCGGGTTACCGAAACCGTAACACCGGCACCGGGTCTGATTGACCCGGCCGGCCCCCGTCACTACAATCGCCGGCTCGTTTCCGGAGACCAGACCGTCATGTACGCCGTGATTGCCACCGGTGGTAAGCAGTACCGGGTGAGCGAAGGCACCGTCGTGCGCGTCGAGAAGCTCGATGCCGACGCCGGCGCCAGCGTGGAGTTCAACCAGGTCCTGCTGGTCGGCGAGGGCGCCGACGTGTCCGTGGGCAGGCCCTACGTGGCGGGCGCGAGCGTGACGGCGACCGTGCAGGGGCACGGCAAGGCCGACAAGGTGCGGATCGTGAAGTTCCGGCGCCGGAAGCACTACCTGCGGCAGAAGGGCCACCGCCAGCCGTTTACCGAGGTCCGGGTCACCGGCATCTCGGTGGCCTGAGCGGCGGTCGAGGAGAGCGGCGATGGCACACAAGAAGGCAGGCGGCAGTACCCGGAACGGGCGCGAATCCCATTCCAAGCGGCTGGGCGTCAAGAAGTTCGGCGGCGAGCGCGTGCTGGCCGGCAACATCCTCGTGCGCCAGCGCGGGACGCCGATGCGGGCCGGCGACAATGTCGGGGTGGGCACCGACCACACGCTGTTCGCGAAGGTCACCGGCCGGGTCCGGTTCCGGCGCCACGGCGAGGGCGACCGGCTGTACGTCAGCGTCGTTCCCGAGTAAGGCCGGCCGCGCGCCGCCCGCCCGAAACCCCGGCTCGCCCGGGGTTTTTCATCTCCGGGGTCCCATGAAGTTCGTAGACGAGGCCATCGTAAAGGTCGCCGCCGGTCACGGCGGGCGCGGCGCGGTCAGCTTCCGGCGCGAGAAGTTCGTGCCGTTCGGCGGGCCGGACGGCGGCGACGGCGGGCTCGGCGGCAGCGTGCACCTGCGCGCTCAGGAAGGCATCAATACGCTGGTCGACTACCGGATCCGGCGCACCTTCCGGGGCGGCAACGGCCAGCCGGGCGGCGGTCAGGACTGCACGGGCCGCGGTGGCGTGGACCTGTGGCTGCCGGTTCCGGTCGGCACGGTCGTGTTCGACGAGGACACCGGCGAGACGATCGGCGACCTGGCCAGCGCCGGCCAGACTCTGCTGGTCGCGCGTGGCGGCAAGGGAGGCTGGGGCAACCAGCGCTTCAAGAGCTCGGTCAACCGGGCGCCGCGGCAGAGCACGCCGGGGCTGCCCGGTGAGGCGCGGACGCTGCGGGTCGAGCTGCGCCTGCTGGCCGACGTCGGCCTGCTGGGCCTGCCGAACGCCGGCAAGTCCACGCTGATCCGTGCGGTGTCCGCTGCCCGGCCGCGGGTTGCGGACTATCCGTTCACGACGCTGCACCCGCAGCTCGGCGTGGTCGCGGTCGGGCCGGGGCAGAGCTTCGTGATGGCGGATATCCCGGGTCTGATCGAAGGCGCGGCGGAAGGTGCCGGACTCGGCATTCGCTTCCTCAAGCACCTGCAGCGGACGCGGCTGCTGCTGCACCTCGTGGATATCGCTCCGCCCGACCCGGCGGCGGACCCGGTGGCCGGGGCCCGCGCGATCGTCGCGGAACTGAAGAAGTTCAGCCCGGAGCTGGCGAAGAAGGAGCGCTGGCTGGTGCTGAACAAGATCGACTTGCTGCCGGCGGAGGAGCGGGAGCCGCGCTGCGCTGAAATCGTGCGCCGCCTGCGTTTCCGCGGGCCGGTGTTCCGGATCTCGGGCGCGACCGGCGAGGGTACCGGGCGCCTGTGCCAGGCGGTGATGGAGCGGCTTACAGCGCCTTGATGCGGCGGGCGAGGCGGCTCTTGTGGCGCGCGGCCTTGTTGCGGTGAAGGATGCCCTTGCGTGCCATGGCGTCGATGACCGGGGCCGCCTCCCGCAACGCGGTGGTCGCCTCGTCCTTCTTGCCGGAGTCGATCGCGGCCACGACCTTGCGTACCGCGCCGCGGACCCGCGAGCGCTGCGTGACGTTGCTGGCCCGGCGCGCCACGGCCTGGCGGGCACGCTTTTCGGCTGATTTGCTGTTGGCCACGAGGGGCTCCGGTGGGGCGGATCTGCGCGAGCGGCGCATTCTGCGCAGCCGGGCCGGCCTTGTCAACGCGGTATAGTGCCCGGCGCATGAGCCCCGGATTCCTGCGCAATACCTCGGTCGTCGGTGCGTTCACGCTGCTGTCCCGCGTCACCGGGCTGATGCGCGACATGGTCTATTCGCGGGCCTTCGGCGCCGGCAGCCTGATGGACGCGTTCCTGGTCGCGTTCAAGATCCCGAACTTCCTGCGCCGGCTCACTGCCGAGGGCGCCTTCGCTCAGGCCTTCGTCCCGGTCATCACCGAGTACCGCGTGCGCCGCGAGCAGGAGGAGGCGCGCCGGCTGGTCGCCGGTGTCGCCGGCACCTTCGGCACGCTGCTGCTGGTGCTGACGGTCATCGGCGTCGTCGCGGCGCCACTCCTCGTGTTCCTGTTCGCGCCGGGCTTCCGCGCCGACGGCGGTCGTTTCGACCTTGCGGTCGAGATGCTGCGCTTCACGTTCCCCTACCTGTTCTTCATCTCACTGGTGGCGCTGGCGAGCGGCGTGCTCAACAGCCACGGCCGCTTCGGCCTGCCGGCCTTCACGCCGGTGCTGCTCAATGCCGTGATGATCGGGTTCGCCGCATTCGTCGCCCCGCACACCGCGGCGCCGGGACTCGCACTCGCGATCGGCGTGTTCGTCGCCGGCTTCGTGCAGCTCGCGGTGCAGCTTCCGGCGCTGCGCGCCATCGGCATGCTGGCCTGGCCGCGCTGGGAGCCACTGCACGAGGGCGTGCGGCGCATCGGCCGGCTGATGCTGCCCGGCATCTTCGGCTCGTCGGTCGCGCAGGTGTCGCTGCTGCTCGATACGCTGATCGCCTCGTTCCTGATGACCGGCAGCATCGCCTGGCTGTACTACGCTGACCGGCTGGTGGAGTTCCCGCTCGGTGTGTTTTCGATCGCGCTCGCGACGGTGATCCTGCCGGGGCTGTCCTCGCATCACGCCGACCGCTCGCCGGAGCGCTTTGCGGCGACGCTCGACTGGGCGCTGCGCCTGACTGTCGTGGTCGTCGCGCCGGCCGCGACCGGCCTGCTGCTGCTGGCCGTGCCGCTGACCGCGACGATCTTCGGCTACGGAGAATTCGGCCCGCGCGACGTGGCGATGGCGGCGTACGCACTGATGGCCTACGCAGTCGGCCTCGCCGGTTTTTCGCTGGTCAAGGTGCTGGCGCCCGGCTACTTCGCGCGCCAGGACACGCGCACGCCGGTGCGGGTCGGGATCGTTGCGCTCGCCGCCAACATGGGCTTCAACCTCGCGGTTGTGCTGCCGGCGTACTGGCTCGGCTTCCCGGTGCCGCACGTGCTGCTGGCGCTGTCCACCGGGCTGTCGGCACTGCTGAACGCGCTGCTGCTGTACCGCGGTCTGCGGCGCGCCGGCGTGTACACGCCGTCCGCGGCCTGGCGGCGGCTGCTGCCGGCCGTGGCCGGCGCCTGTGTGCTGATGGCGGGGTTCCTGTGGTGGGCGGCTGGTGACTGGGCGGCTTGGGCCGGCCACGCCGGCCTCCTGCGGGCCGGGCGGCTGGCACTGTGCGTCGGCGGTGGCGCCGCGGTGTATTTCACGGTCCTCGGAATCAGCGGGCTGCGCGTCCGGGACTTCAGATCTCTATAATTCCACGCTTTGTTCCACCCGGCGCCCCCCGACGATGCGGATTGCCCGCGGCCTTGCCCCAGCGAGAGGTTTCGAGCGCGGCTGTGCGGTCGCGATCGGCAGCTTTGACGGGCTGCACCGCGGCCACCAGGCGATTCTCGCCCGTCTGGCCGAGGGCGGCCGCGAGCGCGGCCTGCCGCTCGCAGTGCTGACTTTTGAGCCGCATCCGCGCGAGTTCCTGCAGCCGGGCGCGGCTCCGGCGCGGCTGCTGCGGCTGCGCGACAAGGCCGAGCTGCTGGCCGCGCGCGGCATCGACCAGTTGCGCGTGCTGCGCTTCAATGCGGCGCTCAGCCGCTGGGACGGCGCTGCTTTCGTCGCGCGCGTGCTCACGGGCGCGCTGGCGGCGCGCCATGTCGTCGTCGGTGAGCGCTTCAGCTTCGGCTTCGAGCGCAGCGGCGACGTCGAGCTGCTGCGCGCCGAGGGCGCGCGGCGCGGCTTCACGGTGGACGAAGTGCCGGCGTACTGTGTGGACGGCGAGCCGGTCAGCTCGACGCGCTTGCGCGCGGCGCTGGCCGAGGGCGACCTCGCGCTGGCGCGCCGCCTGCTGGGCCGCGACTTTCGCATCAGCGGCCGGGTCGTCGACGGCCGCCGCCTCGGGCGCCAGCTCGGCTTCCCGACGGCGAACCTGCGCCTGCACCGGCGCGTGCCGCCGGTGGCCGGCGTGTTCGCGGTGCGCGCAACCGGCGGCGGCCTCGAATCCCGGGCCGCGGTCGCCTCGGTTGGCACGCGGCCGACCGTCGGCGGCACTGAGTGGCTGCTCGAAGTGTACGTATTCGACTTCGACGGGCCGCTGTACGGCGAGCGCCTCGACGTCGACTTCATCGCGCGCCTGCGCGAGGAGCGCCGTTATCCGGACCTCGAGTCGATGAAGGCGCAGATCCGCGAGGACGCGCGCCAGGCGCGCGCACTGCTGCAGAGCTGAGGACAGGACGTGGACTACCGCAAGACCATCAACCTGCCGGTCACCGGCTTTCCGATGAAGGCCGATCTGGCGCGGCGCGAGCCGGACATGCTCGCGCGCTGGCAGCGCGACGACCTGTACGGCAGGCTGCGGCGCAAGGCCGCCGGCCGGCCGCGCTTCGTGCTGGTGGACGGCCCGCCGTACGCGAACGGCGCAATACACATCGGCCACGCGGTCAACAAGATCCTGAAGGACATTATCGTCCGCTCGCGCACGCTCGACGGCTACGACTCACCGTACGTGCCGGGCTGGGACTGTCACGGCCTGCCGATCGAGCAGCAGGTCGAGAAGAAGTCCGGCCGCGTCGGTCACAAGCTCGACGCCGACGCTTTCCGCCGTGCCTGCCGCGAGTTCGCCGCCAGCCAGGTCGCCGCGCAGAGCGCCGACTTCCAGCGGCTCGGCGTGCTCGGCGACTGGCACGAGCCGTACCTGACCATGGCCGCGCGCTATGAAGCCGAACAGCTCCGCGCCTTCGCCGGCATCATCCGCCGCGGCCACCTCGTGCGCGGCTTCAAGCCGGTGCACTGGTGTCTCGACTGCCGTTCATCGCTGGCCGAGGCCGAGGTCGAGTACGAGGAGCGCACATCGCCGGCGGTCGACGTACGCTTTCCGGTCGTGGACCCGCTCGACGCCGCGCGGCGTTTCGGCCTGCCGAGCAGTCAGCTCGAGGACAGTGCGGTCGCGATCTGGACGACGACGCCGTGGACGCTGCCGGCGAACCAGGCGGTGTGCCTGCATCCGCTCATCGACTACGTACTCGGCGAGTTCGCGCTGGCGGGCGGCGCGGCGCGCCTGATCGTCGCGGCCGGCCTGGCCGAATCCGTCGCGGCCCGCGTCGGGGCCAGCGGCTGGAGCGAACTCGCGCGGCTGCGCGGTGAGCGCCTCGAAGGGCTGCGGCTCGAGCACCCGTTCTACGAGCGCGAGGTCCCGGTGATTCTCGGCGACCACGTCACGCTCGACACCGGCACCGGTGCGGTACACACGGCTCCGGCGCACGGCGCCGAGGACTACGTGATCGGCCAGCACTACGGTCTGGCGGTCGACAACCCGGTCGGCCCCGACGGGCGCTTCATCGCCGGCACGCCGCTGTTCGAAGGTCAGAACGTGTTCGACGCCAACGCCGCGGTCGTGGCCACACTGCAATCCGCTGGCCGGCTGCTGCAGCATGAGCCGCATCGGCACAGTTACCCGCACTGCTGGCGGCACAAGACGCCGGTGATCTTCCGCGCGACGCCACAGTGGTTCCTCGGCATGGAGGTGGCCGGCCTGCGGCGCGACGCGCTGGCCGCGATCCGCAAGGTGAGCTGGTTCCCGGCCTGGGGCGAACAGCGCATCAGCAGCATGATCGAAACGCGGCCGGACTGGTGCATCTCGCGGCAGCGCGCCTGGGGCGTGCCGCTCGCGCTGTTCGTGCATCGCGAGACCGACGAGCCGCACCCGCAGACGCCGGAACTGCTCGAGCAGGTCGCGGCGCTGGTCGAGGACGGCGGCATCGAGGCCTGGTTCGCGCTGAATCCGAAGCAGCTTCTCGGCGACGAGGCGCTGGTCTACGCGAAGAGCAGCGACGTGATGGACGTGTGGCTCGATTCCGGCGTCGTGCACCACTGCCTGCACGCGCTGCGGCCCGGCACGATCCCGTTTCCGGCCGATGTCTATCTCGAAGGTTCGGACCAGCACCGCGGCTGGTTCCACAGTTCGCTGCTGGCGGCGGTCGCCGGCAAGGGTGCGGCGCCGTACCGGCAGGTGGTCACGCACGGCTTCACCGTCGACGAGCGTGGCCGCAAGATGTCGAAGTCGCTCGGCAACGTCGTCGCCCCGCAGCAGGTCATGAATTCGCTCGGTGCGGACGTGCTGCGGCTGTGGGTCGCCGCCACCGACTACAGCGCCGAAATGAGCGTCTCGGACGAGATCCTGCAGCGCATGGCCGATAGCTACCGGCGCCTGCGCAACACCGTGCGCTTCCTGCTCGGTAACCTCGCCGGCTTCGACCCGGTGCGCGATGCGCTGCCGCCGGACGAGCTGGTCGCGCTCGACCGCTGGGCGCTGGACCGCGCCGCGAAGCTGCAGCAGGAAGTGGTGCGCGCTTACCGCGACTACGACTTCCACCTGATCTACCAGAAGGTGCACGGATTCTGCGTCGTCGACCTCGGCGCATTCTGGCTGGACGTGCTGAAGGACCGCCTGTATACGCTGCCGGCCGCGAGCCTCGCCCGGCGCTCGGCGCAGACCGCGATGTATCACATCGCCGAGGCGATGGTGCGCTGGCTGGCGCCGATCCTGGCCTTTACGACCGAGGAGATCTGGCAGTACCTGCCCGGGCGGCGCGACGAGTCGGTCATGTTCTCGACCTGGTGGCCGCTGCCGGAAGTTGCCGCCAGCGACGCAGTCGACTGGGATGCGGTGATCGCGCTGCGCAGCGATGTCGCCCGCGAGCTCGAGCGGCTGCGGGTCGCCGGTGCGATCGGCGCGCCGCTCGATGCCCGGGTGGACGTGTTCCTCGACGAGGCGCAGCATCGGCGCATGGCGGCGCTCGGCGACGAACTGCGCTTCGTGCTGATCACTTCGGCGGCACGGATGCGGCCGGCGGCGGAACGGCCGGCCGAGGCGGTGCCGGCGGTGACGCTGGCGCCGGACGGTGCGTGGCTGGTCGCCGCGGTGCACGAAGCGCCGAAGTGCGCGCGCTGCTGGCACCATAGTGCGGACGTCGGCGCCGATCCGCGGCACCCGGCGCTGTGCCGGCGCTGCGTCGGCAACCTCGAGGGCCCCGGCGAGACGAGGTGCTGGGCGTGAACGGCACGCCAACGCGACCGGCCTCTGCGCTGCCCTGGCTGTGGCTGGCGGCGCTGATCGTCGCGCTCGACCAGGCGAGCAAGTGGCTGGTCCTGCAGCAGCTCGAGCTGTACGAGATCCGCCCGCTGCTGCCGGTGCTCGACCTGACCCGGCTGCACAACACCGGCGCGGCCTTCAGTCTGCTGGCCGGCGCCGGCGGCTGGCAGCGCTGGTTCTTCGTCGGCATTGCCGGGATCGTCAGTCTCGGCATTGTCTGGTGGCTGAGCCGGCTGCCGGCGCGCGGCCAGTGGCTGCTGGCCTGCGGGCTCGCGCTGGTGCTCGGCGGCGCGCTCGGCAACGTCAGCGACCGGCTCGTGCATGGCTACGTCGTCGACTTCCTGCATTTCCACTGGCAGCAGTGGTACTACCCGGCGTTCAACGTCGCCGACAGTGCGATCACCTGCGGCGCGGCGCTGCTGATCCTCGATGCGCTGTGGGAGGGCCGGCGGCGGCGCCCGGCGCCGCCGTGAAGATCCTGCTGGCCAACCCGCGCGGTTTCTGCGCCGGCGTGGACCGCGCGATCGCGATCGTCGAGCGCGCGCTGGAACTGTTCGGCGCGCCGCTGTGGGTGCGCCACGAGGTCGTGCACAACCGCGCCGTGGTCGCGCGGCTGCGGCAGCTCGGCGCCGTGTTCGTCGACGAACTGGAGGCCGTGCCGGATGGCGGCATCGTGATCTTCAGCGCGCACGGCGTGCCGCAGTCCGTGGTCGACGAGGCGGCGCGGCGCGGGCTGCGCGTGTTCGACGCCACCTGCCCGCTGGTGACCAAGGTGCACCTGGAAGTGGCGCGCTTCGCCGCGGATGGCCGCGACGTGATCCTGATCGGCCACGCCGGACACCCGGAGGTCATCGGCACGATGGGGCGCTTCGATCCGGCGCCGGGCGGACGGATTCACCTGGTTGAGACGACCGCGGACGCGGAGCGGATCGCGCCGCGTAGTCCGCAGCACGTCGCGGTCGTCACGCAGACGACGCTGTCGGTGGATGACACCGCGCGGATCGTGGCACTGCTGCGCCAGCGTTTTCCGGCGCTGGTGCTGCCGCGCCGCGAGGACATCTGCTACGCGACGCAGAACCGCCAGGACGCGGTGCGCCGCCTCGCCGCGGCCTGCGGAGTCATCATCGTGGTCGGCTCGCCGGCGAGCTCCAACTCGAACCGGCTGCGGGAGATCGCCGCCGCGCAGGGCATTCCAGCCTGGCTCGTCGACGACGCCGGCGACCTGCGCCGCGAATGGTTCAGCGGCGCGGCCGTGGTCGGGATCACGGCCGGCGCCTCCGCGCCGGAGGCGCTGGTGGAGCGGATCGTAGAGCGGCTGCGTGAGTGGGGCGGCACCGAGGTCAGCGAGCTCGAAGGCGCGCGCGAGGACATCGTCTTCGGCCTGCCGGCGGAGCTGCGCGCCGGTCGCGGCTGAGCGCTACCAGCAGCGCGCGGTCGTATCCTGTCCCGCTGCGTCGCGGGCCTCGCGCCGGCCGGTGGCATCGAGCGAAAGCTGCTGGCACAGCGGATCACCGGCACTGCCCGCCGGACCACGCGCAGTCGCCACCGCACGGAAGTCCGCGGCATCCGCCTGCTCGATCGCGAGCTGATACTGGCCGTGCGGGGTCAGCGATGGCACCAGCAAACCGGGCGGATCGTCGCCGGGCCGTGCGTCGAGGCGATCGCTGTAGCTGCGATAGGCCAGGTGAAAACGCTCCTGCTCGGCCAAGCCGCTTAGTTAATCTGTTGAAGAATAGCGAAGGCCAAGCTGGATAAGGCGGTGCTGCAACTCGACGAACATTGGGCGCAGCGGCATCTGGCGGTGTGCATGAAACAAACCGTCTCGGACAACCCCTTTGTGGGACGCCTCGTGGCCGCCATCTGCCGAGACGCCAGCCCCCGCTGCTGACGGGTGCAGCGGACCGCATCCGCGAGTGGGCCCCAGTTAAAAATTGGGCGATTCAACCCCGCCATCGACGCCGATGATTTTGCCGGTGACCCAGCTGCTGGCAGCCGAAGCCAAGTACACCACCGCCGCTGCAATGTCTTCGGGTTGGCCCAGGCGGGCCAGCGGGGTGGTTTTGAGCATTCTTTCCTTGCGCTCATCCGTCAGAAACGGCAACAAAGCATCGGTCATGATCGTTCCAGGCTCGATGGCATTGATCCGGATGTCGGGGCCCAGATCCTGGGCCAGGTTGCGCGTCAGCTGGTTGAGCGCGGCCTTGGCGGCGCCATAGGCGCTGAAATGCTTTTGGGCATAACGCGCAGCGACAGACGATATGTTGATGACCGCGCCTGAACCGCTCGCGCGCATCGCGGGCGCCGCTTTCTGGATCATCAAAAAGGCAGGGGTGACGTTCCAGATCAGGGTCGCGTTGAGCTGTTCGCTGCTGGTTTTGAGCGGGTGGTTGGGCCCAGAGCCGCCAACGTTGTTGACCAAAATGTTCAGCCGCCCCCATTCCTCGGTGGTGCGCGCGATCACGCGGTCCATGATGGCTTCATCGCTGATGTCGCCCGCCACGGTGATCGCGCGCCGGCCCAGGGCCCGAATCTCATCGGCCACCCGCAGCAGGTCGCTTTCGGTGCGCGCCACCAGGGTCACATCGGCGCCAGCCTGGGCCAATGCCAGGGCACAGGCTTTGCCAATGCCTTTGCCCGCACCGGTGACCACGGCCGTTTGGCCGTGCAAGCCAAAAAGAGCATCCAGGAAGGTCATGCCAGCAGTCCGTGTGCGGT
Source organism: Gammaproteobacteria bacterium (assembly GCA_016882265.1). Taxonomy (GTDB): domain Bacteria; phylum Pseudomonadota; class Gammaproteobacteria; order Steroidobacterales; family Steroidobacteraceae; genus SCUD01. The sequence continues at coordinate 24,242 of VGVB01000023.1, read as the reverse complement.
GAGGGTTCAGGGCGTGATGGCCGAACGGATCATCTGCTCAAAAGCCGTGGTGTAGGGCGGCAGCATGCCCCATTCCCGGCGGGGGTCATGCTGGCCGGCGCTGTAGACCGTGCGCATATGGCTGAACTCCAGAAAGCCTTCGCGGCCGTGGTAATGGCCCATGCCGGATGCGCCGACGCCGCCAAAAGGGGCATCGTGCAGCGCCGGGTGCATGGTGACGTCGTTGATCGACACCCCCCCGGAGAGGGTGTGGTCCAGCACCCAGTCGCGCTCTTGCAGATCGTTGCCGAAGTGATACAGCGCCAGTGGGCGTTCGCCGGCATTGATCGAGGCCACGGCCTGGGTGATGTCCTCGTAAGTGCGCACCACCATGGCCGGCCCGAAAATTTCCTGCTGAGCAATGTCGCTTTGCTCGTCCGGGTTGATGACCAGGCGCAGGGGCATGCGACGGCTGGCGGCCCCCGCGCTGCTTGGCCAATCACCGGCCATCACCACGCGTGCACCGCGCGCGCCGGCATCGGCGACGTAAGACTCCACGCGGGCGAAATGGCGTTCGTTGATGACGGGCGTCACGTCAGGATTGCTTTCGAGCGCGGGATACAGGCCTGCGTAGTATTCCTGCAGGGCGCTGATCAGGGCGTGGAGTTGCGAAGCGTGGACCCATACGGTGTCGGGTGCGACGCACAACTGGCCCGAGTTCAGGCTCTTGCCCACGGCGATGCGCTCGGCCGCGTTGCGGATGTCGGCACTGCGGCCGATCAGCACCGGCGATTTGCCACCGAGTTCCAGCGTGACCGGCACCAAATGCTGGGCCGCAGCGGCCATGACTTTCTTGCCCACAGCCGTGGCGCCCGTGAAAACAAGATGGTTCCAGGGCAACTGCGTGAATTGGTCGGCCAGGGCCACATCGCCGGTGATCACGCTGACGACCTCGGGATCGAGGCAGGCCTGTGCGGCCCGCAGCAAGGTGTCTGCTGTGCGGGGAGCCACCTCCGATGGCTTGAGCACGGCGCGGTTGCCCGCCGCCAGCACGCTGGCCAGGGGCGAGAGCAAGGTGAACAGCGGCGCATTCCAGGTGCCGATGATGCCCACCACCCCCTTGGGCTGAAAACGCACCCAGGCGGTCGAGCCAAAGGCGTCGAAGGGCGGGAACGCGGGCCGTGCCTCGTCGGCCATCCAGCCGCTCAGGTGGTCGCGGGCATGCTTGAGCGAGCCCAGCGACCCCACAATGTCATTGGCCAAGGAAAACACCGCAGGGCGTCCGCCAAAGTCCTCGCCCATGGCCTGGCACAACTCGTCGCTGTGCTGCACCAGCATGTCGATCACGCTTTGCAGGCGTTGCTGGCGAACGGTGGCGCTGACCACGCCTTCGGCGCGGAAGGCGCGCTGTTTGGGATCCAAGTGCGTGCGCAAAATGTCTGCTGGCATAGGGAATATCCTAGGGTCGTGCATGGGATGAAGGAAGAAGGCACCTTAACCCGGTGCTGCGTGCGCGGCCATCGTCCGAAAAGACGATGGCCCGGTGATCAATGGTGGGGAAGATGGGGCATGAACCCTAACACTGCCCCATCCCCGTCGGTCACTTGGCGCACGCACCTGAGCTTGCTCTTGCTGGCCCTGGTGTACATCTTCTCCTTCATTGATCGGCAGGTCATCGCGGTGTTGATCGAACCGATCAAGCGCGATTTCGGTGCCAGCGACACCCAGATGGGCTTGCTCAGCGGCCTGGCCTTTGGCTTGCTGTATGCCGTCATGGGGGTGCCCGTGGGGCGCCTGTTCCCTAGACTAAATCAACAGATTAACTAAGTGGCTTGCTGCTCGGCGGCGATCACGAGCAGCGCCTGCACGGCTTCGACGCGTGCCGCGCGGCGCAGGTGGCCGCGGTAGGATGCGGCCGCGACCGAGGTCGTGATCGCGACGATGAGGAGCGCGATCAGCAGTTCGATCAGCGTGAAGCCGCGGCGGGTCGCAGGCGGCGCCATGAGGTGCGTACCGGAATGCCGGCCGTGCCGGTGTCGAAGGAGCGCGCGCCGGCGCTGGCGAAGAACCGCGCCGGGCCGCCGGCCTGCCGCCACTGGCCGAAGCGCAAGGCGGGCGGCAGGCCCGGAGCCGTCAGTTCGAGCGGGTCGGGGGCCTGCCAGGCCACACGGGTAGCCGGCTGCGCGGTCGCGACGTCGAAGGCATGGAGTCTGCGGATCGCAGGCGGCGGGCCGCAGGGGGCGGCGGCGCTGAATGGCAGCGGCTGGTAGGTCTGGACCCACAGCATGCGGTCGAAGGTCAGCGGCGGGCCGATGACCTTTTCGCCCGGCTGCTCGAAGCGCCGCAGCCAGCCCGGGGCACCGGCCGGCAGCGCTGTGCCACCTCCGGCGTCGTGCAGATCGGACTCGGTGAGGACCCGGGAGTCGTCGGCCGATGCGCCGTCGAACAGCACGTACAAAGTGTCAGTCACGCGGGTGTCGCGCGGGCGCGCGAGCGATCCGGAGCCGAGCGCGAGCGTGAGCCGCAACTCGCCGTCGATGCGTGCCAGTGCCGCGTCCGGCGTCGCGAAGAAACGCTGCCCGCCGGCGCCAAGAATCGCGATCCGCCGGGCCGTGGCGAGATCGACAGCGGCCGCGCCGCTGTGAAAATCAAAGCGCCACAGTGAGCCGGTGACATCGACCTGATACAGTCGATCGAGGTAGCCATCGCCGTCGAGGTCGAGTACGCGCGGAGCGGCGGCGAGGCTCGAGCTGAAGTCCTCGAGCCGGAGCTGTGCGTCGGTATCGGACCCGGCACCGGCCTGCCACAGCAACTGCCCGGTGATCGCGTCGAGCAGCGACAGCCTGTTGCCGGCACCCGCTGGCGTGACGACGGGCAGGTTGAAGCGGCGGTCATAGCCGCCCGCCAGCAGCACGATCCACCGGCCGGCATTCTGCGTGCGGTCGGCGACAGCGAGGCGTGCGACGAGTGGCTCGGCCCGGCTTTCGGTCCCGGCTGCGGACGGAGCGAAGGTCCACAGCAACTGCGGCTCGTCCGGATCGGCCAGATCGAGCGCGTAGTAGGTCGGGCCGCCGCGGCCGAGGCCGAAGACGAGCCAGCGGTGTTCGCCGGCCGCGGCGTCGATCCGCTGATCACCGTTGGGATCCTGCTCGTGCAGCACCAGCGTTCCGTCGAGGCCGTGGCTGCGCAGCGCCGCCGGTTCATCGCGGTGCAGATCCGCAAGCCGCGGCAGCAGCTCGCGCGGCAGGAACGCCCAGCGCTCGGTGCCGCTGGCGAGATCGAGCGCATGCAGCAGGCCGTCCTGCGTCGCGACGAGTGCGAGTCCGTCGTTATCGGCGAGCCGCAGCACGATCGGCGCGCCCGGACCGGGATCGCCGAGACCGCGCTCCGCGCGCAGCCAGTCGACAAGGTCTGCCGGTGATTCCGGATCGTGCCGGCCGAGGCCGAGCAGGTTCCGGTCAATACGCGGGTTATCGGCGCGAAGCTGATTGCCTGCGTCGGTCAGCGACGCCGCCGTCAGATTGCTGAAGAGCCGGCGTTCACCAGCGGGTGGCAGCCGCGCCGCCGCGCCACCCGCGAGCAGGTCGGCATCATCGCCGTCACTCCACAGGCTGCGCGAGTCACTGTGCGGCAACCCGCTTTCCGGGTCGAGTGCCGCACCGCCGTCCCGGTCGAGCAGCGTGGGGCCGGCCGTCGTTGCCGCGACCCAATCGAGTTCCCAGGCGAACACGTTGCCGGGCCAGCGCTCGCGGAGCCGCGGCTGCGACAGGCCCTGTACGACCACCCGTGTTTCTCCGGCCGCGGCGGTCGGTACGAACCCGGCCGCGGAAAGCTGCGGGCCGGCCGGCACGGCGGCGTCGTGCTGCAGGGCGCGCGCGACGACGTTGACGAGTGCGAGCGGATCGTCGAGAAAGTGCACTGCATCGCCGGTTGCCGCGGCGGCTGCAGCGAGTGCCGGCGCGACTGCTGGCAGCGCGAGCCAGCTCACCGGCGCGCGCTGCTGGCCCGGCAGCGCATCGAGCAGGTCGGTTTCGGCGAGCCAGGCCGACAGCGCCGGCAGGCAGTCCTCGTTACAACCGCCGCTCAGCGCGATGAAGTCGGGCAACGCGTTGGCCGCCGCAACGGTGGCCGCATCCTGCGCGGGCGTCCCGGCCGCCAGTATGGCGATACTGGCCGGGCGACAGGCCGGCGCGAATGGCGAACGGTAGGCTCCGGAGGCGGGGTCGTCGAACACCGCGGGATCACTGCGCGGGTCGACAGCCGTCCCGCCCGTGCTGCCGGACAGCCATTGCGCCGTTTCGAGCAGCGCTGCGGCGAGCCAGCTCGACCCCGAGGAAGTGTCGGCCGTCACGATCGAAGCGACGCGCGCGGCGGCTTCCGTTGCCGGTGTCCCAGCGAGAGCGACATAGGGTGCGGGATGGTCCGGCGCGGCACTCGCGCTCCGCACGATGGCTGCGTCGAGTTCGACAGTGCTGGCGAGTGCCGTGCCGAGTGCGGCGGCCAGCAGGTTCGCGAGCGGTTCGTCCGCGCCGCTGGCCGGCGCCTGCAGCCAGTTCAGGAAGTTCCCGCTGTAGAAGACGTGAGCAGCGCCGAGCGGCGGCGCATTCCAGTCGAGGTCGGTCGCGCCGTCGGCGCTGCAGCGGAGCGCACTCGCGCTGTGCTGATCCGGTGCGCCCCAGTAACCGCTGTCGGGCCCGGCCTGCCACTGCGCGACGCGTGCGGCGACGAAGATCCCGTGGCGAGCCAGTGCCTCGCCTGCGGCCGCGCAGTGCAGGCCGGATTCGGTGGCTGCCGGACTGGCGTCGAGTCCGGGCATGCGCTGACAGTCCGGCGCGGGGCCCGGCCCGCGCCGCCAGTACACGCGCGCCGGATCGCAGCGGGCGTCTGTCGCGATCCGGCTGCCGTAGTCGATATTCGGGTCATAAGCCGCGCGCGTCGCGACCGGTGTTCCGAGCGCCGCCGATCCATCCACGACGAAGACCAGCAGCGGCCGGGTTCCCGCCGGCAACGGTGCGCGCAGCACGAGGGTCTCGTCGCCGCCCGCAACCGCCGGCCAGATGATCGAGGCGCCGGCGACAAGCCACAGCAGCAGGCGCGGCAGCGGGCTCATCGCGCCGGCCCCACGACATAGAAGCCCTGTTCGAGTCGCACGCGGGCGCCGCGATCGGCACTGCCCTCGGCGATCACGACGAAATGCCGCGACGCGAAGCCGCCGGCGTTCTCGCCGATCGTGTAGCCCTCGGCCAGCGCGCCGGCGCCGGTGACCGCCTCGGTGCGGGTTTCGAGAGTCACGAACGCGTCATCCTCATCAGGCCACGGCAGCGGCCCCGTCGCCCGCGGTGCGGGTTCGCGCGCAGCTTCCGCGAGCGACGCGGCAATGCCGGCTTCCGCAGCCTCGAAGGCCAGCAGCGCTGCCTGCTGGTGCCCGGCCAGCGCGAGCGCGGTCGCTGCCGCCGCGGCGCCCGCGAGCGCGAGCGCACCGAGGCCGGCCAGCAGCACCAGCACGATACCGAGCGCGACGCCGCGGGCATGAAGTCTCACGGCATGATCTCCGCATTGCGCAGCGCGATCACCCGTTCCGCCGTGCGCCGGCGCCGGCCGCCGGGAATGGCGGCTTCGTCGAGGTCACTGCGCGCACTGAGCCGCAGGCGCAGCCGCCGCGACGGGCCGCCGTCCGGGCCGGCAAGTGCTTCGATCTGCAGGTCCTCGATGCCGCTGACCAGTTCCTCGTCCTGAAACGCAGGACGCAGGCCGCCGATCAGGCGCTTGCGCCGCAGTGACGGCCAGTTGCGCTGCCCGGTCGAATCGGCGCTGACGTAATAGACGCCGACCTCGAGGTCGTGCCGGCGGGCATCGGCGCCGAGCCGGCGGCCGCCATCCGCGACCAGCCGTGCGGAGCGCAGCGTGGATTCAAGCTGCAGTCGGCCTGCCTGCGCGGTCGTCGATTCCGCATTGGCGCGGCGCACGATCAGCGTGTCGGCGCCCGCCTGCGCGCGACCCTCCGGCGACGGCCGGCATGACAGCGCGGTCTCCGGTGCAGCGGCAAAGAGCCCATCGACGACGACCAGCGGCCGGGCCAGAGCGTGGGCCAATGACGGACCGCAGCCGCCGCTGACCTGCAGATCGGACGGCTCGGGAGCGCCCAGTGCTGTCGCTCCCGCGACCGGACTGCCGGGCGCAGCCAGGCCGAGGTAGCCGGCCATGCGGATCTCGTCGACGAGAATCGCGAATGCAGCGTCGAGCGTTTCTTCGAGTCGGGCCTCCGCTTCGCTGCCGCGATGGGCCGCGCGCCCGCGCGCGACGAAGGCGAGCGAGGCCGCGCATACCAGTGCGAGCAGCAGCAGCGCGATCAGCACCTCGATCAATGTGAGTCCGCGCGCATGCGTCATGGCTGCACCGGCAGTTCCAGCCATTCCGGGGTGCCGCCAGCGGCGGGCCACTCGATGCGGATGAGGAGGTTGCCTGGAGCACCGTCCGCGGCGCTGAGCCGGGCGCTGGCTCCGGCCGGCAGGGCGGCAACCGTGGCCGTACTCCAGTCCTGCACCAGCTCCGCATCGATGTCGGCGCCGCGCCCGCGCAATTCCTCGGCGAGCGAGGCGCCGGCGCGCAGCGCGGCCCGCCGGTGCGCGGACTCGCGCTCGTACTGCAGCGTGTGGACCAGCAGCAGCGCAGAGCCGGCGACGCCGGCCAGCAGCAAGGCGAGCGCGATCAGCGTTTCGATCAGCGTGAAGCCGGAGTGACGGTGGCGCTTCAGCATTGGAGCGGCCGGTTGCTGGCATCGCGGTCGCTGGCGCGCGGGCGGCCGCTGCGGCTGACGATGACGGCCCGCGCGGCCGCCGGGCCGCGGCGGTCGCAGACCACGATTGTCGCCGGCGTGGCGAAACTGGTGCCAGCCTCGAAGGAGATCGAGGTCCGGTTCGAGCGCAGCCGTGGCGCGGCCTCCGCCGCGGGCTGGTTACGCCAGACGGTTCCGGCTGCGTCCGTGAGCAGCAGGCCGCCGCTCCAGTCCGCGCTGCCGGAACAGCGTTGCCGGTCCATGCTGCCGCACAGCCGGACTTCCTCGCCGCGCAGGGCGGCGAGCTGGCGCGCCGTGTGGACGGCGTGCAGCAGGCCGTGCACGGCCGCGTCGCGGCGACTGTCGTGCAGCAGGCCGGCGAAAGCCGGCATCGCCAGCCCGGCCAGGACGGCGGCGAGTGCGAGCACGACCAGCAGCTCGGCGAGCGTATGGCCGCGCAGGCCTGGTGGAAAGATCGGTTTCGACATGCGCGGAGCCTAGCGCGCGGTCACGCCGCCGCCTCGACGCAAATCCGCTGCATTTGAGCCGATATCCCTTGGGGGGTATATTGGTGGCCCATGGACGAGAGGACCAGCACCGGCCGCAGGGACCGCGGGCGCCTCGAAGCGCTGCTGGCGACCCACGGCATACTCGCGACGACCCAGCGGCTGCGGATCGCCGAGCTGCTGTTCGCCCGTAATCAGCATCAGACCGCCGAGCAGGTGTTCCGGGAACTCGCCCGGATGGGCACGCCGGTCGCGCGGGCGACGGTCTACAACACCTTGAATCTGTTTGCGGCGCGCGGTCTCATCAAGGCCCTCGCGATGGATCCGGAGTGCTGCCAGTTCGACTCGAATACGGAGCCACATCACCACATCTATTACGAGGACACCGGCGAGGTCGCCGACATTCCGGCGGGGCAGTTGCAGATCGGGCGGATGCCCGAGCTGCCGCCGGAGCTGGAGGCGCGGGCCGTGGACGTCGTCGTGCGGGTGCGGCGCCGGGCCTGATTCCGCGCCGCGTTGCCGGTCCCGCCGGCCTTGCCTATACTCGCGCCCCCGTGCCGGTGTAGCTCAGTTGGTAGAGCAGTCGCTTCGTAAGCGAGAGGTCGGGGGTTCAAGTCCCTCCACCGGCACCATGTCCTTCCGGTACATGAATTCTCCTCTGGTGCAGGCTCATGCGGTGAGCCACCCACCCGCCGAAAATGCGGGTGCCCGGACTTCCGGGGCAAGGAGATTGCCATGTCGAACCAGACGCTCGAAGCCGCCCTGCAGGGCCTGTCGCTCGGATTCCCGCAGACCGCAGCCAACCTGACCATGTTCCCCCTGTGCCGGCCGGGTACGGCGGCGCCGGACTACCTGACGCTGCCCGAGGCGCTGCAGCGCGGACTCGCCGAGGTTTCCGAGGTCTCGGAATCCGGCTCGGTGCCCAACCTGCGTTTCCTGAACAAGGGCGAGCAGCCGGTCCTGCTGCTCGACGGGGAGGAACTGGCCGGCGCCAAGCAGAACCGCGTGCTGAACCTGACGATCCTCGTGCCGGCGCAGACCACGCTCGACATCCCGGTTTCCTGCGTTGAGCGCGGGCGTTGGTCCTGGCGCAGCCGCCGGTTTGCGGCGACCGGGGCGGCGCTGCATGCCCGGGCCAGGGCCGCAAAGGCTGCAGCCGTCTCGGAGTCCCTGCGCTACCAGCGGCGCGCCGCCTCGGATCAGGGCGCGATCTGGGCTGAGATCGACCGCAAGGCCGCCGCGCTGAAAGTCGAATCGCCGACCGCGGCCATGGCCGATATCTACACGGATCAGGCGGAAGCGCTCGACCGGATCCGCACTGGCATCCGGGCGATCCCGGACCAGGTCGGCGCAGTGTTCGCGATCAACGGCGTGCTGGCCGGTCTCGAGTTGTTCGCGGCGGGCGACACGCTGGTCCGTCACCTGCCGAAACTCGTTGACAGTTACGCGATGGATGCGCTGGAGGCCGACGGCGAGGCGCCGCCGCCCGCAGTCGCCAGCGTGCATGCGCTGCTGGCCGAAGTCGGCCGATCCCGGATCGACGAGTACAAGGCCATCGGTCTCGGCCACGACTGGCGCATGTCGGGGCGACAGTGGCAGGGCGCCGGGCTCGCGGTTGAGGGGCGGGTCGTGCACCTCGAGGCCTATCCGGTCGCCCAGCAGGCGGCCTGAGAGCAGACGCGCGGCGGGTCCACGATCCGCCGCGCTGGTTGTTGCGCCCGACTGGAACGACGCCGCGGCATCGTGTACATAGAAGTCCGGCCATTGCGATTGCGGCGCAAGTCCCATGAGCGAGTCGAGGCGTGACTGGTCGAGGCTCGAAGTCGAGGCGGTGGTCGCGGACTACTTTGACATGCTGGCCCAGGAACTCGCCGGGCAGGCCTACAACAAGTCGCTGCATCGCCGCAATCTTCTGCAGAAACTGCGTGACCGGTCCGAGGGCTCGGTCGAACTCAAGCATCAGAACATCAGTGCGATTCTGGTCGAGCTCGGGCAACCCTGGATCATCGGCTACAAGCCCATGCGCAACTATCAGGGAGCGCTGTTGCGCGAGGTGATGACCCGGCTGGTTGCCGATACGGACCTCGAGCGAATCGTCAATGCCGCCATCGAGCGGCCGGCGATCGTGCCTGCGGCACCGGACTTCCAAGACGTCCTGGTGCCGGCGCCCGTCGTCGATCAGGCCTCTGCGAATCGCCAACCCGAATATCAGCCTCGCAGCCTCGGCGTCAAACGCAACTACCTGGAGCAAGAGTGTCGGAATCGGTCGCTCGGGCGGGCCGGTGAGCAGTTCGTCGTCGCCTACGAGCGGCATCGACTGCATCAGTTGGGGGTGAGGAAGCTGGCGGACAGAGTGGAGCACGTGGCGGTGAGCAAAGGGGATGGCCTCGGCTTCGATGTGCACTCGTTCGAGGTCAATGGCAGGGACAAGCTGATCGAAGTCAAGACTACGGCATTCGGCAAGGAAGCGCCTTTCTACGTAACCCGACATGAGCTCGAAACGTCGCGACATTGCCGGGATGTCTATCACCTGTATCGCGTGTTTGAATTCCGGCGTGGGCCGCGCATGTTCTGGTTATCGGGTGCAATCGACCGGCAATGCATTCTGGATCCGCAAACCTATGTGGCGCGATTCGGCTGAGCGCCGCGGGGATCGGGCACGCCGGGGTCTGTTAGACTCCCTGCGCCTTGGGCGAGCCGCGCCAGCGATCCCGTCGAGGTCGTGACGCCGCGCTGCCCGGTGCCGAGGAGGAATGCACATGCCGCGGCGCGCCCACTGTCTGCAACATGTCCCGTTCGAAGGCCCGGGCAGCATCGGGCCGTGGCTCGCGGCGGCGGGCTACGAGCTGACGACAACCCGCCTGTGGGAGGCGCCGGTGCTGCCGGATCCGTGCGAACCCGACTTCATCGTCGCGATGGGCGGGCCGATGAGCGTCAACGACGAGGCCGAGCTGCCGTGGCTCGTCGCCGAGAAACGCTTCGTCCGCGAGGCGATCGCGGCCGGCAAGCCGGTGCTCGGCGTTTGTCTCGGCGCGCAGCTCATCGCCAGCGCCCTCGGCGCGAGCGTGTACCGCAACCCCGAGCGCGAAATCGGCTGGTTCGACGTGCAGGGTGTCGATCCCGGTGCCGGTGCTTCGTTTCGCTTTCCGCCATCCTCGCGGGTATTTCACTGGCACGGCGAAACCTTCGACCTGCCGCCCGGCGCCATCCGGCTGGCCCGCAGCGCGGCCTGCGGGAATCAGGCTTTCCAGTTCGGCCGCAGCGTGATCGGCCTGCAGTTCCATCTGGAGACGACGCCGGAGTCGGCGCGCGCGCTGATCGGGAACTGCCGCACCGAGCTGCAACCCGCGACCTGGGTGCAGTCGGAGGCCGAACTTCTCGCCACCCCGCCCGCGGCCTACCGCGCGATCAACGCGCTGATGGAGCGGGTGCTGGTGTATCTGACCCGCCCGGCCTGAGGTTCCAGCCGTCGCGCAGATGCAGGTCGCGCTGCGGGTACGGGATCGTGAAGCCGGCTTCGCGGAACAGGTCCCAGATCGTCAGGTGCAGGTCCGAGCGCACGTTGAAGATGCCGTCCTCGGGATCCATGATCCAGAAGCGCAGCTCCAGTTCGATGCCGTTGTCGCCGAAGGCGATCACGCGGCTCGCCGGCTTGGGCTCCTTGAGCACACGCGGGTGCCGGCCGGCCGCCTCGAGCAGCAGTCGCAGCGCCGCGTGTGGGTCGTCGCGGTAGCTGATCCGCAGCGGCAGTTTGAGCCGGATCGCGCGGTCGCCATAGCTCCAGTTGATGACCTCGGAACTGATCAGGTTCTCGTTCGGGATCAGCGTGTCCACGCCGTCGCGATCGCGGACGACGACGTAGCGGGCGCGCAGCTCGCGCACGACACCGAAGCGCTCGCCGATCGTGATCACGTCGCCCTGCCGGATCGAGCGGTCGCCGACCAGGATGAAGCCGCTGATGTAGTTGGCGGCGATCCGCTGCAGCCCGAAGCCGAGGCCGATGCCGAGCGCACCGCTGAAGATCGCCAGCCCGGCGAGATCCACGCCGACGAGGTCGAGCGCGACCAGCGCGGCCAGCACCAGCAGCAGCAGGCGCACGACCTTGCTGATGCCGACGCGCAGGCCGATCGAAAGCTGCTCGGAGGCCATGATGCCGCGCGTCGCCAGCGCGCCGAGCCACGCGGCCACCAGCAGGAAGGCGAGCAGCGTGGCGACGATCCGCAGCGCATCCAGCAGCGAGAAGCTCTTTTCGCCGAGCGGCAGGGCGATGCTGTCGAGCGCGGCCGTGATCGGTTCGAGCCAGCCGAGCACGTACACGGCGACCAGCAGCGACAAGCCCCAGGCGAGCACGTGCTCGGTCGCCACCAGCAACGGTCCGGGCCGCAGGCCGCGCTTCAGCAGCTCGATCAGCAGGCGGATGCCGGTGAAGGCGAGCGCGATCACCGCGACCGTCGCGATTGCGCCCTGCGGCAGATCGAGGCGCGCGAGCACGGTCGCCGCAATCTGGCAGCCGAGGCCGAGCACGGCCGGGAAGACGAGCCGGCTGCTCAGTTCGGCGAGGATCTCGCCGGCACTGCCGGGCTGGGTGCCGGCCGCGCGTGCGAAGGACCGGATAACCGCCCGGCGCATGGCCCAGGCGAGCGCGACGGCGAGCAGAATGATGCCGAGCTGCCACCAGTATTCCGCGGACTGCGCGCGCCCGGCGACTTCGTCGAGCAGCCTCGCGGCGAGTGACGGTTCGGTGGCCATGGCTGGATCCCCCGCGCGGGCACCGGCCCGCGGTGCTGAGAAGATAGCGCACTCGCGCCGCTTCGGCGAACCACGCGACAGCCGGCTAGAATGACCGCCGATGGAGCTGCTGGCGCGTCTCGCGGAAATCGTCGGTCCGCATGGTCTGCTGACCGGCGCGGAGGTCAGCGGCCGGGCGACGGGCTGGTCCGATCCCCGGCCCTGCGGCGCGCTCGCGATCGTGCGCCCGGCGGCGACGGAGGCAGTGTCCCGCGTTCTGGCTGCCTGTCACGCCGCCGGGCAGCCGGTCGTACCGATGGGCGGACTGACCGGCCTCGTGCAGGGCTGCGTCGCCGGGCCCGATGAAATCGGCCTGTCGCTCGAGCGCATGAACCGCATCGAGGCGATCGACTGCGCCGGGCGCACGGTGCTGGTCGAGGCCGGCGCCACGCTGCAGGCCGTACAGGAGGCCGCCGGGAGCGCCGGCCTGATGTTCGCGCTCGATCTCGGTGCGCGTGGCTCGGCCACGATCGGTGGCAACGCCGCCACCAACGCGGGCGGCAACCGCGTGATCCGCTACGGCATGATGCGCGAGCTGGTGCTCGGCCTCGAGGCCGTGCTGGCCGACGGTACCGTGATCCCGGCGCTGAACCGCATGCTGAAGAACAACGCCGGTTACGACCTCAAGCAGCTCTTCATCGGCACCGAGGGCACGCTCGGCGTGATCACACGCCTCGTGCTGCGGCTGCGGCCGCTGCCGTCCGGCTCCCAGACGGCACTGCTGGGCTGCACGCGCTTCGACCAGGTCAGCGGGCTGCTGGGCCGGCTCGACGGGCTGCTCGGCGGCAGCCTGTCGTCATTCGAGGTGATGTGGCGCGAATTCTTCCGCATGGTCACCCAGCCGCCGGCGCGGGGTCGCAGCCCGCTCGACGGTGACTTCCCGTACTACGTGATCGTCGAAGCCCAGGGCGCGGACCCGGTCGCGGACCAGGCGCGCTTCGAGGCTGTGCTGGCGGCGGTCGCCGGGGAGGGCGGTTGCGACGATGCGGTGATCGCCAGTTCCGGCGCCCAGCGCGATGCGCTGTGGGCGCTGCGCGACGATGTCGGGCAGATGTTCGCGCTCGGCGAACCATTCGTGTTCGACGTCAGCCTGCCAATCGCGGAGATGGAGGGCTACGTTGCGGAGGTGCACGCAGCGCTGGCGCGCGCGCATCCGGGCGCGCGCTGTTTCACGTTCGGCCATCTCGGTGACGGCAACCTGCACCTCGCCATCGTCGGACCGACCGGCGTCGGCGCCCGCGCCCAGGTCGAAGAGATCGTCTACCGGCCGCTGGCCGCGCGTGCCGGCTCGATTTCGGCCGAGCACGGCATCGGGCTCGAAAAACGCGCCTGGCTGCCGCTGTCCCGCAGTCCGGCCGAGATCGAACTGATGCGCCACCTCAAGCAGGCGCTCGACCCGCGCGGCATTCTGAATCCGGGCCGGGTAGTGGGCGGCTGAGGGGCTCGTTCGGGACAACCGAGTCCGGTTGCTGGGCAAATGGGAGAAGCTGCATGGCTAAGCGAGACCCGGTCGAACGCGAGATCGCGCGGGTGAATCGGACGGGGCGGATCGGCGGCCGCGATGAGCGCGAGCCACGGGCGCAGGCGGCGCGTCACGAACGGAGGACCGAACGTATCGTCGTAGAACTGGATAACGACTGCGTCTTTGCCTTTCCGGCGCGCAGCGTGCAGGGGCTCGAAAACGCTACCGCTGCCGAGCTGGCGGAGATCGAACTATTGGGCGAGGGGTACGGATTGCACTGGCCGAGGCGAAACGCCAGCCTGCGAGTAGAAGGCGCGCTGGCCGGCATTTTCGGCAGCAGAAAGTGGATGATGCGGTTGGCCGCAAGCGAAGCTGGCTCGCGTACCTCCCCGCGCAAAGCAGCGGCAGCGCGCGAGAACGGAAGGAAGGGAGGCCGACCGGCGGTGCGGGCGGCGTGACTACCGTGGGCAGCCCTATGATCGCCTCGATGTGCAACGGCATCCGGACGATTGGTCGCTCCTGGCCCCGACCATGTGCATGGAGCCGCCTCCGTTCTTGTAGTGGCCCATAGCCGCGCGCCCGTCTGAGTGCCTCCCTCTCACGGTCCGGCCGCGCGACCTTCGCCTGACGCGGCATTGACCGGAACCAGCGACAGCTTGTCGAGGCCGACGGAGTAACCGGTCGCGCGCGGGTCGCGGCCGAGGATGCGGATCGCGAAGCCGCGCTCCGGGCCGAGTTCGAGCACGCCGAGGGCGACCTGGGCCGGTGGCGCGAGCGTTGGCCCGTACAGCTCGACATCCGAGCGCGGGATCACGCCGGCCAGGCCGATGACTTCGAGGCGCGCATAAGCCGGGCCTTGGGTCAGGTGCAGCGTTACGTCGTAATGACCGGCCGGTACGGCCGGCGCCAGCATCAGCATGGCCCCGTCACCGGGAGCGGACCACTTGAGCTGGCGGTTGCCGCTCCAGCCGCTGCCGTAAGGCGACATGTCCTCAATCCGGACCTGGCCGCGGCTCGGCGTGGCGCTGACCGCTTCGCCCTCGATGACCAGCGCATCGCTGGTCGCTGCGGCCCGCGCCCGCGCGGCACCGGCGGCCGCCCCGGCCCCGGTCGCCACACCGTGCCGGACCTGCGGCTGCGCTCGCGGCGCCACCGTGCCCCGCGAGCGCTCGCTCTTGCCGTCGGGTAACTCCTCCTCGACCGGCGGCGCGGCGACGGCCGCCGGCAGGCAGAGCATGCCGAGGATCACGAGCAAAGTGCCGCGAACTGAGCGTGCGGAAGCGGTCTGTTTCATGCTGGCAGCCTGTAGTCCCGGAACTGCTGGCGCAGTTCGACCTTGGAGATCTTGCCGGTCGCGGTCAGCGGGATCTTCTCGACGAACACGACGTCGTCGGGTGTCCACCACTTCGCGATGCGGCCCTCGAGCCAGCCGAGCACGCCCTCGCGGGTCGGCGTCGCGCCGGGTCGCGGCACCGCGATCAGCAGCGGCCTCTCGTCCCATTTCGGGTGCGGCACGCCGATGACCGCGGCCTGCAGCAGGTCCGGGTGGCCGGCAGCGATGTTCTCGAGGTCGATCGAGCTGATCCACTCGCCGCCGGACTTGATCACGTCCTTGGCGCGGTCGGTGATCTGCAGCGTGCCGTCGGGCGCGATGTTGGCGACGTCACCGGTCGCGAACCAGCCGGGCTCGGCATGCGCGGCGCTCGGCTCGCCGGTGTGGTAGTAGTCGCGACACACCCACGGGCCGCGCACCTTCAGCAGGCCTGCGCTCGCGCCATCCCAGGGCAGCTCGCGGCCGGCGTCGTCGACGATCTTCATCTCGACGCCGAAGGCCGGACGACCCTGGCGGACGCGGAATGCATCCTGCGCTACCGGCGACAGCGCGTCGTAGCCCGGCGGCTTCGCGTTGGCCGTGCCGAGCGGCGTCATCTCGGTCATGCCCCAGGCGTGCACGCACCAGACGCCGTGGCGGTCACGGAACTCGTTCATGATCGAGAGCGGACAGGCCGAGCCGCCGACCAGGATGCGTTCGAGGGAGTGGAACACGAGGTCGTGCTCGCGCGCGTAGTTCAGCAGGAGCTGCCACACGGTCGGCACTCCGGCGGCGATCGTCACCTGTTCCTCCGCGATCAGCGCGGCCAGCGTCGCGCCGTCGCCCATCTTCGGCCCCGGGAACACCAGCTTGCCGCCGACCATCGGCACGCTGTAGGGCAGGCCCCAGGCATTGGCATGGAACATCGGCACGACCGCGAGCACGGAATCGCGGCGGCTCAATGCCAGCGTATCCACCAGCGTCGAGCCGTAGCTGTGCAGCAAGGTGGCGCGATGGTTGTACAGCACGCCCTTCGGGTGGCCGGTGGTGCCGGAGGTGTAGCACAGCGAGCTGGCCTCGCGCTCGTCGAGCTCGGGCCAGTCGTAACGGTCCGGCTGGCCGGCGATGAACGCCTCGTAGTCGGGCCCCAGCACGACCAGGCGCTCGAGCGCCGGCAGGCCGGGCCGCAGTATTTCCACCAGCGGCAGCAGCGTCTGGTCCGCGAACAGGATCCGCGCGCCGCCGTGGTTGAAGATGTAGGTGATCTGCTCGGCGAACAGCCGCGGGTTCAGCGTGTGCAGCACGGCGCCCATGCAGGACACCGCGTAGTACAACTCCAGGTGCCGGTAGTCGTTCCAGGCCAGCGTCGCGACGCGATCGCCGGGGCGGACGCCGGCCGCGGTGAGCGCGTTGGCGAGCTGGCGCGCGCGGCGGAAGACGTCGGCGTAGGTGCAGCGATGGCGCGGCGCGTCGGCGGTCACCGAGACGATTTCGGAGGCGGCGTTGACCCGCTCCGCGTGCCGCAGGATGGTCGTGATCGTCAGCGGCGTGTCCATCATCAGCCCGTGCATCGTTCCCCCTGCGGACCCGGGCAGTGCCCGTGGTCAGCGGTTCGGCAGCTTGCGCTCATCGAGGCCGAGCGAGCGGCCGATGATCTCCTTCATGATCTCCGAGGTGCCGGCATAGATGCGCGAAATCCGTGCATCGGCATACATCCGCGAGATCCGGTACTCATCCATGTAGCCGGCGCCGCCATGGAGCTGCAGGCACTGGTCGATCACGCGGTTTTCCAGCTCGCTGGACAGCAGCTTGGCCTCCGCGGCGAGCTCGGCGGTGAGCCGGCCGGCGTTGTGCTCCAGCACGCAGTGGTCGACGAACACCTGGAGCGCATCGAGCTGGGCGCGCATTTCAGCCATGCGGAAGCGCGAGTTCTGAAACGTGCCGATCGGCCGCCCGAAGGCGTAGCGCTCGCGAACGAAGTCGAGCGTCAGGTCGAAGGCGGTCTGCGCGTGGGCGATGTTCCAGCAGGCGTTGATCAGCCGCTCCTCGGCGAGGAAGTTGGTCAGGTAGTGGAAGCCGAGAGTCGGGTCGCCGAGGACGTTGTCGTTCGGCACGCGCAGGTCGTCGAAAAACAGCTCCGAGGTGTCCTGGGCCTTGAGGCCGAGCTTCTTCAGGTTGCGGCCGCGCCGGAAGCCGGGCAGGTGATCCTCGACGAGGAACAGGCCGAGGCCGTGGCGCGCTTCCGGCACGGTGCGCGCGGCGACCACGAACAGGTTGCCGATCTGGCCGTTGGAGATGTAGGTCTTCGAGCCGTTCAGCAGCCAGTGATCGCCGCGGTCCTCGGCACGGGTGCGGATGCCGGCCAGATCGCTGCCGGCGCCGGGCTCGGTCAGCGCGATGCCGAGGATGCACTCGCCACGCGCGCAGCGCGGCAGGAAGCGCTGCTTCTGCTCCTCGCTGCCGAGGTGACCGATGTACGGTGCGACCAGCCGCGAATGCAGCGACAGAAAATAACCGATGTCGCCGTGGCGCGTGTCTTCCTCGATCAGGATCTGCTCGTAGCGGAAATCCGCGAGGCCCGCGCCACCGTAGCATTCGTCCGCCCACATCAGCAGGTAGCCCTGCGCGCCGGCGCGGCGGAACCACTCCGGCTCGACGAAGCCCTGCTCGCGCCAGCGTTCGACCTGCGGCGCGACCTCCTGCTGGAACCAGCGTCGCGCGGTCTCGCGGAACATCTCGTGTTCCGGCTCGAAGATCGTGCGCCGCATCGGCAGCGGGCCTCAAGCCGCCGGCCGGACGCCGGTGACCGGATGGAACGGCTCGCCGCGCGCGGCGCGCTCGCGCAGCCAGCGCGACGGCCGGAAGCGCGGACCATGCCGCCGCGCGAGCTTCTCGCAGTCGGCGACGAATCGGGCGATGCCCATGGTGTCGATGAAGGCCAGCGTGCCGCCGGTCCACGGCGGGAAGCCGATGCCGAGAATGGAACCGATGTCGCCGTCGGCCGGATCGGTGAGCACGCCTTCCTCGACGCAGCGCGCGGTCTCCAGTGCCTGGATGTACAGCAGTCGCTGGCGCACCGCGTCGGGCGTGGGCTGTACACTGGCCAGCGGCCATTGCTCCGCCAGCCCCGGCCACAGCCGCTTGGGCGCGTCGGCCGGGTAATCATAGAAACCCGCTCCCTGCCGCCGGCCGGAGCGCTGGCAGTCGAGCACCATGCGCCGTGTCACCTCGTAGCTGACCGGCCGGCGGTAGCGCGCGCCGAGATCCTTTTCGGTCTGCTGCATGATCCGCCAGGCGAGCTCGAGCGAGACCTCGTCGGCCACGGCGAGCGGCCCGACCGGCATGCCGGCGCGGCGCGCCGCGTTCTCGATCAGCGCCGGCGCCACGCCTTCGGCGAGCATGGCCTGGCCTTCGTTGACGAAAGTGCTGAACACGCGACTGGTGAAGAAGCCGCGGCTGTCGTTGACCAGGATCGGGGTCTTGCGCAACTGCGCGACGAAGTCGAAGGCCCGTGCAATCGCCACCGCATCGGTGCGCCGCCCGACGATGATCTCGACCAGCGGCATCTTCTCGACCGGCGAGAAGAAGTGCACACCGATGAACCGCGCCGGGCGTTGCGACGCCTTCGCCAGCCCCGTGATCGGCAGCGTCGAGGTGTTGCTGGCGAACACGGCGTCCGCGCCGAGCACCGCCTCGGCGCGCGCGGTCACGTCGGCCTTGATCGCGCGGTCCTCGAACACGGCCTCGACGACCAGTTCGCAGCCGGCGAGGTCCTGATAGTCGGCGGTCGGCCGGATGCGCCCGAGCACGGCATCGGCGCGCGCCTGGTCGAGCCGGCCGCGCGCGACCTCGCGCGCCAGCAGGTCCCGCGTATGCCCGCGGCCCCGCTCGGCGAACTCGCGGGTCGAGTCGAGCAACACGACCTCGATGCCGGCTACGGCCGCGACGTGCGCGATGCCGGCGCCCATCAGGCCGGCGCCGAGTACGCCGAGCTTCGTCACCCGGCTCGTCGGCACTTCCCTGGGGCGCCGCGCCAGGCCGTCGGCCTGGCCCTTGTTGATGAACATCGTGCACATCAGGTTGTGCGCGACCGGGCCGGCGAGGAGCTGGCCGAAGTACTTCGACTCGACCGCGAGCCCGACGTCGATCGGCATCTGCGTGCCCTCGTACACGCAGGACAGGATCGCGACCGGCGCCGGATAGTTGCGCATCGTCTCGCGCGCGACCAGCGCATTCGCGCCCATGAAAGTCTGACCGACCGCCGGGTTCAGCAGCCCGGCGCCGCCCGGCACGCGGAAGCCCTTCCGGTCCCAGGGCTGCGTCGGCTCAGGCGAGCCGGCGAGCCAGCGGCGCGCCCGTTCGAGCAGCTCCGCGCGCGGCGCGAGCTCGTGCACGATGCCGAGCTTCAGGGCCTCGGCCGGTCGTACGTGCCGGCCCTCGAGCATCAGCGGCAGGGCATTGGCGATGCCGATCAGGCGCGGCAGGCGCTGCGTGCCGCCGGCGCCGGGCAGCAGGCCGACCTTCACTTCCGGCAGGCCGACCACGACTTTGGGCTCGTCGGCCAGCACGCGATAGTGGCAGGCCAGCGCCAGTTCAAAGCCGCCGCCGAGCGCGAGGCCGTTGATCGCCGCGACCACCGGCTTGCCGCAGGTCTCGAGCTGCCGGTACAGCCGGCTGAAGTTACGACTGGTCCCGGCCGCCTCCGCGGCGCTGACGCCGCGATTCCAGGCGGTGGCGAATTCCTTGAGATCCGCGCCGGCCATGAAATCGGCCTTGGCCGAGGTGATGATCGCGGCGCGGATCGCCGGATCGGTGGCGATGCGCTCGACCGCCGCGACCAGATCGGCGGTCAGCTCCGGCGTGATCACGTTGACCGGCCGGCCGGGGCAGTCGATGGTCAGTGTGGCGATGCCGTCGTCGCCGACGGTGATCCGGATCGTGCCGTTCATTCAGAGCCTCTCGATGATGGTGGCCGTGCCCATGCCGGCGCCGATGCACAGCGTGACGAGTGCGGTGCCGAGCCCGCGCCGCTCGAGCTCGTCGAGCACCGTGCCGAGGATCATCGCGCCGGTCGCGCCGAGCGGATGGCCCATCGCGATCGCGCCGCCGGCGACGTTCAGGCGCGCCGGGTCGAGCTCGAGGTCGCGCCGGTAGCGCAGCACGACCGAGGCGAAGGCCTCGTTCAGCTCCCACAGATCGATATCGGCCGGCTGCATGCGCGCGCGGCGCAGCACCTTGCGGGTTGCCGCGGCCGGGCCGGTCAGCATGATGGTCGGTTCCGAGCCGATCGACGCGAAGGCGCGGATCCGGGCGCGCGGCTTCAGGCCGAGCGCGCGGGCCATGCGGCGGCTGCCGACCAGCACCGCGGCGGAGCCATCGACGATGCCGCTGGAGTTGCCGGCTGTATGTACGTGGCGAATCGCCTCGATCTGCGGATAGCGCTGCAGCGCCACGGCGTCGAAGCCGAACTGCTGCCCCGGGGTCTCGAAGGCCGGTTTCAGCGCGGCCAGGTCCGCGGCCGTCGTCTGCGGGCGCATGTACTCGTCGCGCTCGAGCAGCACTTCGCCGAGCTGGTCGCGGATCGGCATGATCGAGCGGTTGAACCAGCCCTCGCGCCAGGCGGTCGCGGCGCGGCGCTGGCTCTCGAGCGCGTAGGTATCGAGCTGTTCGCGGCTGTAGCCGTCGAGCGTCGCGATCAGGTCGGCGCTGATGCCCTGCGGCACGAAGTGCAGCGGGAAGGCCACCGCCGGGTCGGCGGCCCAGGCGCCGCCGTCCGCGCCCATCGGTACGCGCGACATGCACTCGACGCCGCCGCCGATCACCAGCTCGGACTGGCCCGACATGACCTGCGCCGCTGCGTTGTTGACTGCCTCGAGCCCGGAGGCGCAGAAGCGGTTGAGCTGCTGGCCCGGCACCGATTCGGCGTAGCCGGCGCACAGCACGGCGACGCGGGCGATGTTCGCGCCCTGTTCGCCGATCGGCGCGACGCAACCCAGCACGATGTCATCCACCAGCGCGGTATCGAGGCCGCTGCGCTCGCGCAGTGCCGCGAGCACCTGGGCGGCGAGGCCCACGGGCGTCACCGTGTGCAGCGAGCCGTCGGGCCGGCCGCGGCCGCGCGGGCTGCGCAGGTGGTCGTAGATCAATGCTTCGGCCATCGGGGGAATCCTTCGGGGGAGGGGCGCACGGCCGGTGCCGTGCCTGGTCGCTGGCGCATTCTACCGGCTGCCGCCCGGCCGATAAACCACGTGCGGCGCCCGGGCGGATCATCCGGTAAGCTGCGTACCCGATGCCGTTGAGCCCCCGCGAACGACGCCAGCGCGAACTGGAAAGCCGTGCGCCGTTCGCGCGCCTGCCGCTGTGGCTGCGGGCGCTGTCGGCGCTGCCGCTGCCGGCGTGGTACGCGCTGGCGCACTTCCTCGCCTGGCTCGGCGAACACGTGACGCCGTACCGGCGCGCGGTCGTGAACGGGCAGTTGCGCCGCTGCTTTCCGGAGTTCAGTGAGGCGGACGTGACCCGGACGCGGCGCGCGTTCTACCGCAATTTTGCCGAAGTCCTGGTCGAGATCGTGAAGGCGCTGACGATCAGTGCCGACGAGGTCCGCCGCCGGGTCACGCTGCGCAACGTCGCCGCGGTGCGGGCCGAACTCGATGCCGGCCACTCGGTGATCACGCTGACTTCGCACAACGGCAACTGGGAGTGGACGCTGCTGGCGATGTCGCTCGGCATGGGCTACCCGATCGACGCCGCCTACAAGCCGATCCACGGCCGCTTCGGCGACCGGCTGATGCTGACGCTGCGTGGCCGTTTCGGCGCGCGCATGATCCCGGCCAAGCGCCTGCTGATGCGGGTGCTGCGGCACCGTGGCCAGCCGCGCATCGTCGCGATGGTCGCGGACCAGGACCCGGTGTCGTCCTCGGTACGGCACGTCACCCGCTTCTTTGACCAGGACACGGCATTCTTCATCGGTCCGGAGGCCATCGCCCGGCACGCCGGCATGGCCGTCTTCTACGTCGCGGTGCGGCGTGCGGCGCGCGGCCATTACGAGGTGACCTTCGAGCCGCTGGCCGCGCGCGGCGAGGAACTTCCGCCCGGCGCGCTGATCGAGCGCTACGCGCAGCGCATCGAGGCCTTCACCCGGGAACGGCCGGCGGACTGGCTGTGGAGCTACCGCCGCTGGCGCGTGCGGCGGGAGCCGCTGCCGGAGGCCGGCGCGCCACCGGCGCCGCCGGGCGCTTCAGCCTGAAGCCGCGGGCGGCGCCAGTCGTCCGGCGAGCAAGCGCGCAAGCTGCTGCACGGTCGGGTGCTCGAACAGCTCGGTCAGCTCGACCGCAGCGGGGAACTCGCGGTCGATGCGCTCGTGGATCTGGATCAGCGCCAGCGAACTGGCGCCGACGTCGAACAGATTGTCGTCGGCCGCGACCCGGCGGTCCGGCAGCACTTCTTCGACGATGGCCAGGAGCCGGGCTTCGATGCTGCCGGGGCTGACGGTGGTGGCCGCATGCGCGGCCAGGCGCAGGCGTTCGAGCTCCTCGAGCTCGGCGGCGAACTCGCCGGCCAGCCAGGCCTGTTCGAGCGCGACGCGCTGGATCTTGCCGCTGGTGGTCTTCGGCATCCGCCGGATCGGCACGACCTCGGCGACCTCGAGCCCGGCGTGTTCGTTGACCAGGTGCGCGACCTCGCGCGCCACCGGCAGGAAATCCGCCAGCGGGCCCCGGTGCAGCACGAACAGCACCAGCCGCTCGGTGTCCGCGCCGGGCGGGCGGCAGCCGGCCGCTGCGACCTTGCCGAGTTCGAGCCCGCTGGCGCGCCACGCGATGGCCTCGAGGTCGTGCGGATAGTAATTCTGGCCGTTGACGAAGATGATTTCCTTGGCCCGCCCGGTGATCGCGAGTTGGCCGTCCCAGATGAGCCCGAGGTCGCCGGTGCGCAGCCAGCCATCCGCGGTGAAACCCTCGGCGTTGGCCTGCGGCGCGCGGAAGTACCCACGGGTGACGTTGGCGCCGCGGATCTGCACGTGCCCGACCGCGCCGGCCGCGACCGGCCGGTCCGCGTCATCGACGAGGCGCAGCTCGGTGTAGGGGATCGCGTGGCCGAGCAGCATCAATTCCAGCGCGTCGGGGTGTCCGGCGGGCAGCTCGCGCGCCGCCTGCCCGGGTGCCAGCGAGTGACGGTCCACGCGGATCGAGCGGTACGCGCTCCCCGGCGCCGGCAGCGTCATTGCCAGCGAGGCCTCGGCGAGGCCGTACACCGGAAACATTGCGCGGCGCGCGAGTCCGGCCGGGGCGAGGCGGTCCATGAACTCGTCACACAAGGGGACGCTGATCGGTTCCGCACCGTTGAAGATCAGCCGCACCGCCGACAGGTCGATGCCGGAGATCTCGCGGTCGCCGAGCACCTTCAGGTAGTGGCGGTAGCCGAAATTCGGCGAGGAAGTCAGCGTCGCCCGGTGCCGCGACAGCAGCGTCGTCCACAGCAGCGGGCGGCGGATGAACAGATCGGTCGGCATCAGGTTGAGCTGGATGCCGCAGGCGAACATCATGATGAAGAAGCCGATCAGGCCCATGTCATGGGTCAGTGGCATCCACGACAACGACACATCGTCCGAGGTGAAGCGCGCGGCCTCGAGCGCGCCGCGAGTGTTGGCCAGCAGGTTGGCGTGGGTCAGCACGATGCCCTTCGGGCTGCTGGTCGAGCCCGAGGAATACTGGATGAAGGCCACGTCGTCCGGGCGCACCGCGACCGGGTCGGCCGCGCGCCCGATCGCCTCGACCTCGTCGATCAGCAGCGCCCGCTGTTCGAGACGCGCAAACGCCGCCTGTTCTCCGGCCGCGGTGGTGAATTCGCGCAGTTTCTGCAGGCCCTTGCGCTCGGTATACAGCCACGGTTCGCCGAGCTGTCGCGCGATGCGCAGCAGCTTCCAGCGGTGTTCGTCGCTGATCCCGACCGCGAGCGGTACCGGCACGATGCCGCCGGCCAGCGCGGCCCAGAAGCCGTCGATGAAAGCCTCGTTGTTGGCCAGGAACAGGATCAGGAAGTCGCCGCGACCAGCGCCGCGCCGCTGCAGCCGCCACAGGATGCCGAGCGCGCGCTCGCACAGCTCGCCGTAACTGACCCGGCGCGCGAGCTCCTCGCCTTCCAGGTAACCGATGTGGCGGTCGACCCGGCGGTTCGCGAGCAGCAGCTCGACGAGGGTCCGGACGTCCTTCATCCGGACGCCCGGGCACCGGCCGACCCGGAGCGGGTGCCGGAAAGGTCATGAGCTGCGTAAACTCGCCGGATGCGGCCGACCATGGAGCGCGAAATCTTACTACAGTGCGCCGCCGTCCCCGCGCGACTCGATGCGGCGCGCTGGCTCGCGCGGTTGCCGCGACGGCCGGGAGCGCGCGGCTGGCCGGAGCCGGCGGCCACCGCGACCGG
>VGVB01000022.1 GCA_016882265.1 Gammaproteobacteria bacterium | reverse complement strand
GTCCGCCAGGAACTGCGCTCGTCGCGTCACCTTCCCGTACTTCTCAAAGCCCGTCAGCGTCTGCTGCTTCATCGTCGCACTCACATCGCCTCGAATGGCCAGTAAGACACTACAGGTAAATCAGAGTGTCCTTAGAATCAATTTCAGTTTGCGCTACCCCCTTGAACAACTCGGGATCGTCACAATTGACGGGAATATCATTTGCATTCCGACAATGGCCGAGAAGAGCCGTGATTCATGTGGGAACTGGTTTTCGCACTCGTTGCGCCTGAGCGATGCAAGAAACCATGAGTTCAACGATATCGGAACAGAGGAGCTAATTTGGCAATGCGAGGAGGATGGTCGCGAGGCTGGCGTCTGACCCTCTTCTGGGTCGCCATGTTCGTGATATTGCTGATTCTGATTCCTGCCTTCGTCGTCGCGGGCGCCTACTTCTTGGGATTTGGAGCCTGCGACAGGCCCGATACTGCGGCCGCATCCGCAATCTGCTCGCCCATTGGTAGCTTGTTGATGGGAACGGTGCTTTGGGGTAGTGGAGGTGTGCTCTTCTTTCCGCTAATTCGGTTCCTGGAGAGAAAACTGAGCATTGATTACGTGCTGAAACAAACCGAGTATGCCGCCACCACCCTGCCCGAATCGCTGCTTGGAAGAGCAGAGCAGTTATCGCCAGGGCAACGGCTGGTTGTGGGGCAGGTCGAGTCTTGCAGCCGTTTCAGGCGTACGGCGGTGTTCAGCGGCTTCGGATTGACGTTCTGGAGCCTCTTCCCTTTCTATAGAGGCTTGATAAGAACTGGCGACAGTCTGGTTGTCGTGTATCAGACCATTCCATTCAGTACGCATCTGAGGTTCGCGCTGGCCTATTGGGACGGATCTCCGAACGCGGTTCGGGGCGTCGCTCCGATTGCGCAGAGCTTGTCGGTGCTGTTTGCGGCCGGACTCATCGGATTTGTCTCGATGGTGCCGATGCCTCTTCCAGGACTTTGGATCGTGCTGGGCGGTCTCGGCCTTGTCGTGAGCGCCGTCTACCTGGTGCTCATGTTCAGGGCGAAAGCAGCCTTGCGCGACTTTCTTCGGGATGCGGGGTGCGAATTGTGATGCTGGGCGTGCGACGCCTGAGCTGAATACTCATCAGGCCATACGCAGGGGTAGGCATGCAAAGAATAGCGACCCTACTTGCAGCTACGATTTGTCTGGGTGGCTCCGGTTGCGACGAGAGTCCGACTCAATTCGTAGGGACTCGCCCGTCTCCCGATGGAAGGCACTCGTTGTGGGTAGTGAATGAGTACGGTGGCTTGCAGTCAGGAGTGGTGTACGTCTACGTTACGAAGGAGGATGGACCGCCGGTTGATCGGACGCAAGTGCTGCGGACCCCAGAGTGCACCAACGCCATGGTTGGCTGGATGGACTCCGCGACTGCCGCGGTCGTTTACGAAAGTATGTCTCTCACTGGGTTTGAGTCGACCGACCTGAGTGGCGAATTGAATATCCTGCTTGTGGATCGAAGATCGCCAGGTGGAACCGAAGTGCGATTGGCCGAGGCAATAGCCTTGCCGTGTGATCCCTATGAGCCGCAGCGGAATTCCTCTGGCAGCACGTCGATGATGGCGTGCTGCTGCCACCGGCGCCTGTAGTCTATGATTCCGGGATGCGGCACCGGGCCGCGCTCATGGGGTCGCGAATGAACGGAACGGCGGACATCATTGCGACGACGGCCGACTGGCATCGGGCCGGTCGCCGCGTCGCGCTGGCGACGGTGGTGCGGACCTGGGGCTCGTCGCCGCTGCCGATCGGCAGCCAGATGGTCGTCGATGACGCGGGCACGTTCGCCGGATCGGTGTCCGGTGGCTGTGTCGAGGGCGCCGTCATTGCCGCGGCCCGCGAGATCCTGTGCGATGGTCAGCCGCGGCTGTTGAGCTTCGGCGTCAGCGACGAGCGCGCCTGGGAAGTCGGGCTGTCCTGCGGCGGGCAGATCGCGATTTTCGTCGAGCCGGTCACGTGAAGGCGGCGCTGCTCGAAGAGCTGCAGGCGTTGCGCGCGGCCGGACGGCCGGTCGCCGTCGTCACGCGCCTGGCTGACGGCGCGCAGGCGCTCATCCATGCGGGCAGTGTCGAGGGCGACCTCGGACTCGCGCCGGACCAGCACGCCGCCGCGCTGCGCCAGCTTGCGATCGACGCCAGCGGCATGCTGGACGAAGCGCTGTTCCTGCGCGCGTGGAATCCGCCGCTGCGGCTGGCGCTCATCGGCGCGGTGCACGTCGCGCAGGCGCTGGTGCCGATCGCGCGCGAGCTCGGCTTCTTCGTCACCGTAATCGACCCGCGCACCGCCTTCGCCCAGCCGGCGCGTTTTCCGGACGTGGCGCTGACCACGGCCTGGCCGGACGATGCGTTGCGCGCACTGGCGCCGGACAGCCGCACGGCGGTCGTCACGCTGACTCACGATCCGAAGATCGACGATCCGGCGCTGCAGGTGGCGCTCGGCAGCGAGGCGTTCTTCATCGGTGCGCTCGGCAGCCGCCGGACTCACGCCACGCGCCTCGAGCGCCTGCGCGCCGGTGGAATCAGCGAGGCGGTACTGGCGCGCATCCACGCGCCGGTCGGCCTCGCTCTCGGCGGCCGGCGTCCGGCCGAAATCGCGGTCGCGATTGCCGCCGAGCTGGTGCAGACCCTGTATGCGCAGCCGTTGAGGACTGCGCCATGAGAAGAGCCCGGCCGCCGGATCGCTGACTCAGAGTCTGCGCACC
The DNA here is from genome assembly GCA_016882265.1 of Gammaproteobacteria bacterium. Taxonomy (GTDB): domain Bacteria; phylum Pseudomonadota; class Gammaproteobacteria; order Steroidobacterales; family Steroidobacteraceae; genus SCUD01. The sequence goes on along the minus strand of VGVB01000022.1, from coordinate 40,011 downwards.
GGGTCGGTGCCGTCCCAATCGAGCGCGGCGTCGCGGACCATCTTCCAGAAGGCCTCGACCTGGGCGGTGACCTCGATGTACTCGAGCATCCCGTGCGTGACCCGGGTCGTATCGAAGTAGGCCATGCGCGAATCGGGGCCCGCGGCGCCGGAGAGCACGAGGTCGAAGCCCTGCGCGGCGCTGCGCCGGCACGCCGCGTCGAATTCGCGGACGCCGACGGCGAAATGGTGGAAGCCAAAGCCGCGTTGCCGCTGCAGGTCGCGGTACACGGACGGCTGGTCGTCGATCTGCTGGATCAGCTCGAACTGCATGGGGCCCGAATTGCCGAGCGCGACCGCAATGCGGAAGTCAGCGGGCTCGCCGCGGTAGCGCAGGTCGCGGATCCGGAAATCCTCGAACAGGAACCACGGGCCGATGCCGAACTGGCGGGTCATCTCGCGCATGTCGCGGGCGATGTCGCCGGTGATGAAGGCCGTCTGGATGATGCCGTCGCCGGCGCCGCGCCCGTGTTCCATGGCGGACACTCCTGAATCCCTATCCAAGCACCAGTGTAAGGAGCGTACGCCCGCCGCGTCCAACGTTCAGGCCACCACGGAAATCCCGCAACGCGGGCTGCCCGGGGCCTGGAGTGCGTTTATCCATCAACGATCGGAGTGCAATGTCATGCAGAAAGTCCCATTCATCGCCTCGACCGCGATCAGCAGCCTGCTGGTGCTTGGCGCCCTCGGTCTCGCGAACGGCACCGCGACCGCCGGCGAATCCGGCAAGGTCAAGTGCTATGGCGTCGCGCAGGCCGGGCACAACGACTGCGCCGCCAACGGCCACGCCTGCCAGGGGCAGGCCAGGGCGGATAATGATCCCGCCGAGTGGAAGTACGCGAGCAAGGAGGAGTGTGACGCCCAGGGCGGTTCCACCAGCCCCGGCCAGCGGGCCCAGTGATGGGTCCGGCAGCAGGCACGAGGCCGGCTGCCGGAGCACGGCCGGTCCCGGCGCGCGCCGGGATCGGCCTGCGCGCGCCGCATCACGATGAATTCCTGCGGCGCCGTCCGGACATTCCGTGGGTCGAGGTGCACAGCGAGAACTTCTTCGCTGACGGCGGTCGGCAGCTCGAGGTGATCGACGCGGTGCGTCGCGACCATGGCCTCAGCCTGCATGGTGTCGGCCTGTCGCTCGGCTCGACGGATCCGCTGTCGCGCGAGCACCTGCGCTGCCTGCGGCGGCTGGTGCAGCGGGTCGAGCCAGCGCTGGTCTCCGAGCACCTCGCCTGGGGCTCGGTCGGCGGTACCTTCGTCAATGATCTGCTGCCGATGCCGCTGACCCGCGCAGCGCTGCGGCACATGGTCGCACGCATCGGCGCGGTGCAGGACTTCCTCGGCCGGCAGATCCTGATCGAGAACGTGTCGAGCTACGTGCAGTTCCCGGGTGCGGAACTGTCGGAGCCGGAGTTCCTGGTCGAACTGGCGCGCCGCTCGGGCTGCGGCATCCTGCTCGACGTCAACAACGTGTACGTGAGCGCCTGCAATCACGGCTTCGATGCCGGCCGGTACATTGCGGCGCTGCCGCCGGCACTGGTGCAGGAGATCCACCTCGCCGGCCATAGGGTCGTCGACGACCCGGAGGGCGTGCTGCTCGTCGACACGCACGATGCCTACGTCGCCGCGCCGGTCTGGGAGCTGTACCGGCTCGCGGTCGCGCGGTTCGGCGCGGTGCCGGCGCTGATCGAGTGGGACTCGCGCCTGCCGGGGCTGGATGAGCTGATCGGCGAGGCGCGGCGTGCCGATGCCTGTGCCGCGGAGGTGCTGCGTGTCCGCGCTGCGTGAGACGCAACGGCAGTTCCTGGCCGCGGTGCTCGGGCGCGAGGCGCACGCCGCCGCGCCGTGGCCGCGGCGGCGGCTGGCCGTGTATCGGGTGAATGCGCGCGAGAACTTCGCCGGAGCGCTCGCCGCGGCGTTTCCGCTGCTGCACGGCCTGATGGGCGACGCCGAGTTCCGCGCGCTGGCCTGGGCGTACCAGCGCGCCTGTCCGTCACGGTCCGGCAACCTGTTTCACTGTGGTGCGGAGCTGCCGGAATTCCTGGCGCAGAAGCTGGCCGGTACGGCGGAAAAAGCGCTCGCGGCCGTCGCGGCCTTCGAATGGCTGATCCAGCAGGTGCTGGTCGCAGCGGATGACTCGGCCGCCCGGCTGTGGCAGTCGTCGCTCTCGCTGTTCGCGCTGTGGGACGAGTTCCAGCGCACCGGTCAGGTGGGGCGCCTCGAGGCCGCAGCGGGCGGTGCCGTGGAGTCGCTGCTGATCCGCCGCACGGGTGGCGGGGTCGAAATGCGGCGCCTGTCCGAGCGCGATTTCCAGTCGCTGCTGTCGATGATCGACGGAGGGCGCGGATGAATCCGTGGCTGGCGCCCGCGGCCGTTGCGGCCCGTCTGCTCGACCCGTTGCAGCCGCTGTTGCTGCTCGGCCTGCGGCTGTGGGTCGGCTGGCAGTTTCTGAAGTCGGGCTGGCTGAAGCTCGCCGACTGGGATACGACGCTGTTGCTGTTCCAGCAGGAATACCGCGTACCGCTGCTGTCGCCCGCGGCTGCGGCTGTGGCCGGAACTGCCGGAGAACTGCTGTTCCCGGTGCTGCTCACGCTCGGATTGTGGGGCCGTCTCGCAGCCATCGGCTTGTCGGCGGTCAATGCGCTCGCCGTGTTCGCCTACGCGCACGTGCTGCTGCAGGATGGCTTCGAAGCCGCGCTGGGTCAGCACTGCCTGTGGGGACTGATGCTGCTGGTCGTGGCCGTGTTTGGTCCGGGCCGGTGGTCCATCGACGGCTGGTGGCCGGCCGGGGCCGGCCGGCGTTACTGACGGAAGTCAGGGGCCGGGAAAGCGGCGGGCCGCCGCGCGGATCCAGCGCAACTGGCCGGCGTAGCGCCGGCAGGCATCGCACAGCACGAGATGCATGTGCAGCGCCAGCCGCCGTGACCACGGCAGCGACTCGTCGAGACCACGTGAAACGAGCAACGAGGCTTCCTGGCAGGTGAGCATTTCAACGTCCCCGAGTGCCGCCGAACCAGCGCTTTTCCAGGCACTCGCGCAGGCGCAGCCGCGCGCGATGCATCAGGATCCAGTAGTTGGACGCGGACAAGCCCAGTTCCTTGCAGATCTCCGCGGCCTCCAGTCCATCGACCTCGCGCAGCACGAAGGTTCGCGCCGTCCGTTCGGGCAGGCTCTGCACGCAGGCGGCGAAAGCGGCGTAGAAATCCGCCTGTTCGAATGCCGTGTCTGGTTGCTGCCAGGCCTGTGGCGGCGCTGCCCAGTGACCATCGCGAGCGAACAGGCGCTCGAGCAGTCCGGGATCATCGCCGCTGTCGAACTCGGTTGCGCTGACCGTGGCGCTCCGCCGGCGCAACTGGTCGATCAGCTTGCGGCGCAGGATGCCGATCAACCAGGTCTGCAGCGCGGACTCGCCGCGGAACGTTGTGGCTGCCTGCAGCGCGGCGACCAGCGTGTCCTGCACCGCATCTTCGGCCGCGGCGGCATCGCGCAGGTGCAGCCGAGCGTAACGCAGCAATGCGGGCCTGCAGTCCGCCAGTTCCTGCTCCGTAATAGCGCCGCTTGCCACGATGGCCCTCGCGGTCAGTCTAGCAGGGAAAGCGCGGCCACAAACGCAACGATATAATGCGACCGGGTTCCCGGCTGGTCCGGTACAGCATGCGCATCCGCGTCGTCCCCGTCACGGCATTTCAGCAGAACTGTTCGATCCTGTGGTGCGAGCGCACGCGCGAGGCTGCGATCGTGGACCCGGGCGGTGACCTCGACGACGTACTCGGCGTGATCGCTGAGGAAGCCGTGACGCCGGTGCGGATTCTGCTGACCCACGGGCATATCGACCATGCCGGCGGTACCGCCGAACTCGCGCGCCGCTGCGGGGTGCCGGTCGAAGGGCCACACGCCGGCGACCGTTACCTGATCCAGCAGATGCCGCAGCATGCGGCGATGTTCGGCCTCGCGCGGCCCGAGGTGTTCGAGCCCACCCGCTGGTTGCGGGAGGGCGACCGCGTCCGCTTCGGCGACGTCGAGCTGGCCGTCCTCCATTGTCCGGGTCATACGCCGGGGCATATTGCCTTCTTCCACGAGGCGGGACGGTTCGCGATCGTCGGCGATGTGCTGTTCCAGGGCTCGATCGGCCGTACCGATCTGCCCGGCGGCGATTTCGACACGCTGATCCACTCGATCCGCGAGAAGCTGTTCCCGCTCGGCGACGACGTGCGTTTTCTGCCGGGGCATGGGCCGATCTCGTCGTTCGGCGCGGAACGGCGCGCCAACCCGTTCGTCGGCGACCTCGCCGTTGCCCGACCGTAAGCCGATGCGCGCGGACGGGCCGGTCCACGCCGAAACGATCGTCGTGGCCTGGTCCGAATGCGACGCGGCCGGCAAGGTGTTCTATCCGAACTTCTACGTCTGGTTCGACCGCGCGACCGAGCGGCTCTTTGGCGCCGCGCAGTGGTCGCTCGCGGAGCTGCGCCGGCGGTTCGGGATCGTCGGCATGCCGCTGCTGGAGAGCCGGGCCGAATACCAGAATGCCTGCCTGCACGGCGCCGAACTGCGGCTGCAATCGCGGGTCGCCGACTGGTCCGGCAAGACCTTTACGGTCGTGCACCGCGTGACCCATGCCGATGGCCGGCCGGCGCTGCAGGGCTGGGAGAAACGGATCTTCGTCATCGCGGATGATGCGCGGCCGGCCGGCGTGCGCGCAATCGCCGCACCCGAGGAGATCGTCGCCAGACTGGGTGGCCGGCGCGACAGCAGGGAGTGACCGCTATGGACAACCTTCGAGCAACCGGTGCCGTTGCGCTGCTCTGGATCAGCGTCGCTCTGGCCGCGGCCGCACAGGAGGCCGCGGCCCCGGTCGAGCGGCGGATGTCGCAGACCGAGCTGCTCGCGCGCGCGGGCTCGGCAACGGAGCCGGTCGTCGTGCTCGATGTACGTACGGCGGAGGAGTTCGTCGCCGGGCACGTGCCCGGCGCGCGCCACCTGCCGCATGACCAGATCGCGCAGCGCATTGGCGAGCTCGAGGCGCTGCGGGATCGCGACGTCGTCGTGTACTGCCGCAGTGGCCGGCGGTCGCAGCTCGCGCTCGGCGTGCTGCGGGCCCACGGTTTCACGCGGCTGTGGCAGCTCGACGGCGACTTCCTCGCCTGGCAGGCGCAGGGCCGGCCGATCGAGGCCGGAACGCCGGCTACAACCGAAACCGTAACACCGGCACCGCAGTGACGAGCCACGCGCGTGACACCGCTGTTTCGGGTTCAGCATTTGCGCTTGGGAATGTCCGTATTTTCGGTTGTGGCTGGGCCACGCTACGTTTATACCAATTGGTGTGCTCTTGAGAGGATCAGCAGCACTCTGAGGCGCAGAAACCGGTGGCCGCTTCCACAATCAGCCGACGGGGATTCCTCGGGGCCGGATTCCGCGCCCGCCGCGTGCCGCTGCGTCCGCCGTGGGCCGCCGCCGAGGCGCGCTTCGCCCGGCAGTGCACACGCTGTTACGAATGTCTGCGGGCCTGCACGCCGGGCGTACTGAAAACAGACGACAGCGGTCTGCCTGTGGTCGATTTTTCCGACGGGCCGTGCACGTTCTGCGGCCGGTGCGCGGTCGCTTGCACTGCCGGCGCGCTGCGGCCGAGTGCTGCCGATGAGGCTCCCTGGACCGCCAGGGCCAGTATCAGCGACAGCTGCCTCACGCGCCGGGGAGTGATGTGCACGGTCTGCCGGGAGCAATGTCCGGCGGCGGCGATCAGCCTGCGTCGTGTGGTCGGCGGTGTGCCGCTGCCGCAGGTTGAGACCGTGTTCTGCAACGGCTGCGGCGCATGCGTGGCGCTGTGTCCGGTCGGCAGCGTCCAGGTTGTGGCCACTGACGACGCGCAGGCGCCACGGGAGGCTCTATGCACGTAGCCGGAGTCCTCGTGCGCACGCGACCGGAAGACATCGACGCCGTCAGCAGTGCGTTGAGGCGGCTGGAGGGCGTCGAAGTGCATGCCGCTACGCCTGACGGACGGTTCATTGTGACGGTCGAGGCCACCGAATCCGGGCACGCGGCAGCCAGGTTCGCGGATCTCCAGCTACTGCCGTTCGTCCTGTCTGCGGCGCTCGTGTATGAACATTCGGAAACTGATCCCGGGAGATGGAGGGAAGAACCATGACCGTATCCAGACGTGATGTGCTCAAAGCCAAGGCCGCGGCTGCAGCGGCCGCCGCTGTGGGTGTGCAATTCCACACCGATGTGCTGGCAGCGCCGCCGGATGACGGCATCCGCTGGGACAAGAGCGTGTGCCGATTCTGCGGCACCGGTTGCGGTGTACTGGTCGGTGTCAGGGACGGTCGGGTCGTGGCCACGCAGGGTGATCTGGACGCACCGGTCAACCGCGGACTGAACTGCATCAAAGGATATTTCCTGTCCAAGATCCAGTATGGCAAGGATCGCCTGACCCAGCCGCTGCTGCGCATGAAGGATGGCAAGTTCGACAAGAACGGTGAGTTCGCGCCGGTCAGCTGGACCCAGGCCTTCGACATCATGGAAGAGAAGTGCAAGGCCGCACTCAAGGCCAAGGGTCCGACGTCGGTCGGCATGTTCGGTTCGGGTCAATGGACGATCTGGGAAGGTTACGCGGCCAACAAGCTCTTCAAGGCCGGGTTCCGCTCCAACAACGTGGACCCCAATGCCCGCCACTGCATGGCGTCGGCGGTCGCCGGCTTCATGCGCACGTTCGGCGCGGACGAACCGATGGGCTGCTACGAGGACGCCGACCATGCCGACGCTTTCGTGCTGTGGGGTTCGAACATGGCCGAAATGCACCCGATCATCTGGTCGCGGGTCGTCGACCGGCGGCTTACCGCGAAGCACGTCAGGATCGTGGTACTGAGCACGTTCGGGCACCGGTCCAGCGAGCTCGCCGACCTCGATATCACCTTCAAGCCCCATACGGATCTCGCCATCCTCAACTACATCGCCAACTACATCATCAGCAACAACAAGGTCAACGAGGAGTTCGTCAGCAAACACGTCAACTTCAAGGCGGGTGTGACCGACATCGGCTACGGGCTGCGCCCGGCCCACCCGCTGGAGCAGGCCGCCGGCAACAACGGCTACCCGGGCGCCGACGGTAAGCCGAAAGGCGATCCAGGTGCGGCCAGACCAATCACTTTCGATGAATTCAAGGCATTCGTCGCCACGTACACGGCCGACTACGTCGCGGAACTGACCGGCGTATCCCGGGAAGTGCTTGAGGAGCTGGCCAGGATCTATGCGGATCCGCAGACCAGGGTGACCTCGTACTGGACGATGGGGTTCAACCAGCATACGCGCGGCACCTGGGTCAACAACATGATCTATAACGCGCACCTGCTGGTTGGCAAGATTTCCGAACCCGGTAACGGCCCCTTCTCGCTGACCGGCCAACCCTCGGCCTGCGGCACGGCGCGCGAGGTCGGTACCTTCGCGCACCGCCTCCCGGCCGACATGGTGGTCGCCAACCCCAAACACCGGGAAGTCGTCGAAGCGGCGTGGAAGCTGCCGGCCGGAACGATTGCCGACAAGCCGGGATTCCACGCCGTGGCCCAGAGCCGGATGCTCAAGGACGGCAAGTTGAACTTCTACTGGACGACGACTACCAACAACATGCAGGCCGGTCCGAACGTCAACGGCGAAATCTACCCGGGTTTCCGCAACCCCGAGAACTTCATCGTGGTGTCCGACGCCTATCCGACCGTCACGGCGCTCGCCGCCGACCTGATCCTGCCGTCCGCGATGTGGGTCGAGAAGGAGGGTGCCTACGGCAATGCCGAGCGACGCGGGCAGTTCTGGCGCCAGCAGGTGCGGGCGCCAGGCGAGGCGCGCAGCGACCTGTGGCAGTACCTGGAGTTCGCCAAGCGCTTCAAGGTTGAGGACGTATGGCCGGAGGAGCTGATTGCGAAGAAGCCCGAGTACCGCGGCAAGACGCTGTACGAAGTGCTGTTCGCCAATGGTGAGATCGACCGGTTCCCGAGAGAAGAGGCGACGCGGGTCAACGGCTTTGCCATTCCGGGCTACCGTAACGATGAATCCGAATACTTCGGCTATTACGTGCAGAAAGGCCTGTTTGAGGAGTATCGCAAGTTCGGTCTTGGCAAGGCCAAGGACCTTGGCGAGTTCGATCACTATCACCGGGTACACGGTCTGCGCTGGCCGGTGATCGACGGCAAGGAAACGCTGTGGCGTTACCGTGAGGGTTACGATCCTTACGTGCAGGCCGGCGAGCAGGTGAAGTTCTACGGCCAGCCGGATGGCAAGGCCAATATCTTCGCGTTGCCGTATCAGCCGCCGGCCGAATCGCCGGACGGCGAGTACGATCTGTGGCTGTCGACCGGCCGAGTGCTCGAGCACTGGCACACCGGCACGATGACGCGCCGCGTGCCGGAGCTGTACCGGGCTGTCCCGGATGCGCAGGTGTTCATGAATGCGCGCGACGCGGAGAAGCGCGGCCTGAAGCGCGGTGATGCGGTCAAGGTGATCTCCCGGCGCGGAGAAGTGCAATTGCGGGTCGAGACACGCGGCCGTAACCGCATGCCGGAAGGCATGGTCTTCATCCCGTTCTTCGACGAGCATCGTCTGGTCAACCGCCTGACTCTCGACGCGACTTGCCCGATCTCGAAGGAGACCGACTTCAAGAAGTGCGCGGTGAAGGTGGTCAAGGCCTAGCTCCCGACGGGTGCACAGATCATGATTGACGGCGCGCACGGTCACGACAGACAACGCCGCAGGTTTCTGGCCGAAACGACGCGCGCGGCGACGGCAGCAGGCCTCTTCTGTCTGGGGCTCGGCGTCTATGCCCGACGGTCGGCGGCACTGCCCGCCCAGGCTCTGCGCCCGCCGGGGGCCGGCGCAGAGGCCGATTTCCTCGGCGCCTGTGTGCGCTGCGGTCTGTGCGTGCGGGCCTGTCCGTACGGCACACTGGATCTGGCCCGCCTGGGCGAGGATGTTGCGACCGGCACGCCCTACTTCGTCGCCCGCCGGGTACCGTGCGAGATGTGTGACGACATTCCCTGCGTGCGGGCCTGTCCGACCGGGGCGCTCGACCGGTCGCTCACCGACATCGGCAGCGCGCGCATGGGTCTCGCGGTGCTGGTGGACCAGGAGTCCTGTCTGAATTTCCTCGGCCTGCGCTGCGATGTCTGTTACCGGGTGTGCCCGGCCGTCGATCAGGCCATTACACTGGAGCAGCAGCATAACCAGCGCACCGGGCGGCACACGCGATTCATCCCGGTCGTGTACTCAGATCACTGCACCGGCTGCGGCAAGTGCGAGCAGAGCTGCGTACTGGACGAGTCGGCGATCAAGGTTCTGCCGCTGGCGCTGGCCCGGGGAGCCGCCGGTCCTCACTATCGATTCGGAGGCGGCGAACAGGACGAGGCGGGTGCCCGCCTGGTCGCGCCAGCTGCGGGGCGGCCCTCAGGATGACCGGCATGACATCCGCGCTGACGACGGCAGCCGGTGCCAGGGGCCAGTGGCGTGCGCATCGCTGGCTGATCACCCGGCGCACGTGCCAGATCGGCATTCTCGTGCTGTTCCTGCTCGGGCCGCTGGCCGGAATCTGGGTGATCAAGGGCAACCTGGCCCACAGCTATGTCCTGGATACGTTTCCGCTGACCGATCCGTACGTTCTGGCCCAGTCGGTAGTGGCTGGCCACCGGCCGGCGACGCTGGCTCTGATCGGTGCCGCGATTGTCGCCGCGTTTTACGCCCTGGTCGGCGGGCGCATGTATTGCTCGTGGGTCTGCCCGGTCAACCTGGTCACGGATCTGGCGGCATGGGCACGGCGGCGAGCCGGATGGCACAGTGGTGCCAGCCTGTCCCGTCATACCCGCTACTGGCTGCTGGTGGCGACGTTCGTCGCCGCGACGCTGAGTGGGTTGATCGTCTGGGAGGCGATCAATCCCGTATCGATGGTGCACCGCGCCGTGATCTTCGGCGCTGGCATGGCCTGGCTGGTCGTGGCGGCGGTGTTCGCATTTGACTTGTTGGTTGCCCCGCGCGGCTGGTGCGGCCACGTCTGCCCGGTCGGGGCCTTCTATGCGCTGCTCGGTGCCCGGGCCCTGATGCGTTTCCGAGCGCCACGGCGCGATCAGTGCAACTTCTGTCGGGACTGCCTGGCTGTCTGTCCGGAGCCGCAGGTGCTGATGCCGGTACTGACGGGAGCCGGCAAAGATGTTCGACCAACGATCCTCGATGCCGCCTGCACGGCCTGCGGCCGCTGCAGCGACGTATGTTCGCGCGACGTTTTCCAATTGGGTACGCGCTTCACCGACCGGACACTCCGCTAACCGACGAGATCAATGGAGATCGCGACATGACAAACCATCGTTCGCTCAGGATTCTGCCGGTATTGGTCGCAGGTTGGCTGCTGGCGGGATCTGCCGGCAGTGAGGAAGCGACTGTGGGGTCGCTGCGCCCGACCGACGTCGCCACCGCTGATGAGGCTCCCGCCGAGAAAGCGATGCTGGGCAGGCGGCCGGGTTCGCAGCAGCCGATTCCGCGTACCTTTGAGCAACAGCCGCCGCTGATACCGCATGCGATGACCAACTTCGACGAGATCACACCCGCCGACAATCAATGCCTCGAGTGCCATGGTCCGGACACGTACCAGCAGAAGAAGGCGACCAGGCTCAGCGACAGCCATTTCCGCGATCAGCGATCAGGCGCACTGCAGCCGGACATGTCCGGCGCACGCTACCAGTGCACGCTATGTCACGTGCCGCAGTCAGATGCCACCCCGCTGGTCGAGAACCTGTTCGTGGGAACGGCGCCACCCGCGACCAAACCCAGGCCGCGGAAGCGCTGAACCGCGCGGGCTCTCAGGGCTGCTGCTGCAGCCGCACCGGCAGCGGCACGTTACAGAGTTCGATGCGCCCGCCCGGCAGTCGGAACCACTGCTCGCGCCGGTTGCGACGCGACTCAATCAACTCGGCGAACAGCGGCGTGTCGGTGCGCAGCACCTGCAGCAAAGTCCGCTCCGCCGCCGGCAGGTCGGCGGCGATGCGCACGCGCAGCAGCGGCACGCGCTGCTCCGCCCGCTCGTAGAAACCCAGCGCCCCGGTGCCGCGCGGCAGCGCGGCCAGCAGCTCCATGCCCTGCAGCACGCGGCCGAGCAGCGTCACGTTGCGGTCGAGGTGACGCGGTGCATGGCCGATCACGACGTAGAGCTGCGTGCCGCCACCGCTGTCCGGAGCGACGTCGCGGCCCGCTCCAACCAAGCCGTAGCAGTGCGTGAGCCACGCGCGCTGCTGCTCCGGATCGCGGGCCGCCGGCCAGCCGGCGGCGAAGCCGACCTCGGGCGCGTAGACGTCGCCGTCCGGCAGGCGTGTGAATGGTGGCGCCGCTGCACTGGCGATGTCGAACTCACCCGGCAGCGTACTGGCCCCGCCGGTGACCGGTCGCTGTCCCTCCGCATCGCCCCACTGCACGACGTAGTTGTCCTGGACGCGCAGGATCGCCAGCCCGTCGAAATAGCGGGAGCGCGCGAGGGCCCGGACGTTCGCCACATGCCGCGGCGCGAAGGCCGGCGCCAGCTCGATCACGACGCGGCCGCTGGCGAGTTCCAGGTACAGCGTGTCCTCCGGATCCGGCGTCCGCCAGTCGGATGGCGCACTCGCGGCCAGGATGTCGGCCATCGTTCGCGGCGGCGGCGTACTGGCGGTAGCTGCGTTGCCGCCGAGGCGGCAGATCACGGCGGCGCGGTCCTCGCTGTTGTGCAGACCGGCGAAGGCCATGGACGTGCCGGGCACCATCGTCGGCGGATCCTGCAGGAACCGGTCGAGTTCGGCAGCGGACCACTCGAGTGCCAATGCACGGAACGCCTTCGAATAGGCGAACCCGTCGGCCGCGGCCGCACGCCGGCCGATGATGCCGGCGAGATTCGGTCCGGCCATGTGTGGTTCGCCGGGAGCGATGGTGTGGCAGAGCTGACACTGCGTGAGCACGCGCTCCGCGCGCTCGTCGTCGCAGCCGAGCGCGGCGCCGGCCGGCAGCAGCGCGCACAGCGCCAGACCGGTCGGCACGGCGGACCAGTGGCGCAGCGACGGCATCACTGGTGGTGCATGAAGGTCTTGCTGACGATCTGCCAGCCGCCATCGACCTTCAGCAGATGGAAGAAGGTCGTGAAGTTCATGCCGAGGTAGGAGTTCTCGACCAGCGTCGCGCTCGCGACGCGGTCGGCGACGGCAAGCTGCGTGATCTCGGCCCGGTAGGGCTCGCCGGTCTTCGCCGGCGGCGGCGCGTGGGTCACGGCCTCGTAGAAGGGCTCCGGTCCGCCGACCAGCATTTGCCCCTGCAGATAGCCGCTCATCCGCGCCTGCGGATGGAAGGCGCGCCGGACCGTGTCAACGTCGCCGGCGCGGGCGCCGTCGAGATAGAGCTGGAGCGCGGCGCGTACGCCCGGTTCGTCCGCTGTCGTCATCGTGGTTTCTCCGTGCGAGTGAGTCAGGTACCGAGGGCCCGATGCAGCAGTACGGCATTGCGCGTACCGGACTCGATGGCCCCGTCGATGAAGCCGCGCCAGCCGCTGGCGATGTCCGCGCTGACGATTACTCTCCGCCAGCGATGTTGCCCGGACCGGCGCGTGGTTGCCAGCCCTTGTTTCCTGTTCGAACGCCCGTCATGTCCGTCATCGTTGCGCTGACACAACATTCGGCGGTTGACAGCAGGCCACGCCTGCGCGAGCGTACGATCGATTGAGCCGGATGCCCCCGGCCGGAGCGTAGTCCGCAGCGAACCGGGCCCGGTCCTAAACGACAACAGGCGCAACGAACAGGCCATGTCCCCGGACAGAACCCATCCTTTTTCATCGCGGTTGTGCTGGCGCTGGTTGCCGGTGCTGCGCGGCCCGCAGGGCGTGCTTTCCGTGACACCGGCTCACGCATGAGGCGTCGTGACTTTCTCGGCGCGACGCTGTTCGGCAGCGCCGCCGCGGCGCTGCCACTCACCGCGGGCCACGCGCTCGCCGAAATTCCGCTGGCCGAACTGCTGGACGGAATGCAGGCCGGGCGCTGGACTGCGCGGCAGCTCGTCGATCAGTACCTGGCGCGCATCGATGCCATCGACCGGAACGGCCCGTGCCTGAATGCGGTCATCGAAATCAACCCGGAGGCGACGGCGATTGCGGACGAGCTGGACGGCGAACTGCGCGCCGGCCGGCGGCGTGGCCCGCTGCATGGCATCCCGGTCCTGATCAAGGACAACATCGACACCGGCGACCGCATGCAGACGACCGCCGGGTCACTGGCGCTGGCCGGCTCGACGGCGCCGCACGATGCCTTCATCGTCGCGCGCCTGCGCGCCGCCGGTGCGGTCCTGCTCGGCAAGACCAACCTGAGTGAATGGGCGAACTTTCGTTCGGCATCGTCCTCGAGCGGCTGGAGCGCGCGCGGCGGCCAGACCCGCAGCCCCTATGTTCTCGACCGCAATCCCAGCGGTTCCAGTTCGGGTTCAGCCACCGCCGCGGCTGCCAGTCTCGCGGCGCTCGCGGTCGGCACCGAGACGGATGGCTCGATCATTTCGCCGTCCTCGGCCGGTGGCCTCGTCGGCATCAAGCCGACCGTCGGTCTGTGGAGCCGTGCCGGCATCATTCCGATTTCGCACAGCCAGGACACTGCCGGGCCGATGTGCCGCACTGTCGCTGACGCCGCGATGCTGCTCGGAGCCCTGACCGGCGTGGACGAACACGACCCGGCGACCCTGGCCAGCCGTGGCCATGCGTTGAGTGACTACCGGCCGTACCTGCGTGCGGACGGCCTGCGCGGTGCGCGGCTGGGCGTGATGCGCCGGCACATGAACATCTCTGCCAAAGTCGAGCGCGTCTACGACGAGGCGCTGCGGGCGCTCGCGGCTGCGGGCGCCGTGCTGATCGATCCGGTGGATCTGCCGGACCCGACCGCGATGGGCGAGGCTGAATGGGACCTGCTGGCGTACGAGTTCAAGGCCGGAATCGCGGCTTATCTGCGCAGCCGGTCTGCCACCACGGCGCACCGGACGCTGGCCGACCTGATTGCTTTCAATGTGGCCAACGCCGAGCGTGAAATGCCCTGGTTTGGCCAGGATATCTTCGAGTACGCGCAGAAGTCGGAGTCACTCGCCAGCCCGAAGTACCAGCGGCTGCACGCACGGTGCCGGCGACTGGCGCGGGAGCGTGGTCTCGATCCGTCGTTCGCCCGGTATCGCCTCGATGCGCTGGTCGCGGTGGCCGGCGGCCCGGCCTGGCCGATCGATCTCGTCAACGGCGATCGGTACACCGGCGGTGGCGGCAGCTATGCGGCGGTGGCTGGCTATCCGGCCATCACGGTTCCGGCCGGCGACCTGCACGGCCTGCCGATCGGTCTGCTGTTCATGGGCCGGCCATGGTCGGAGGGCCGGTTGATCGAACTCGCGTTCGCCTTCGAGCAGGCGACGCGGGCCAGGCGGCCACCCGGGTTCCGGCGCAGCGTCGCGTAGCGAGCGGCGTTCCGCGCGTGCCAACCCGCGGCGCTGGTTTGGCGGCCGGGCTCTCGTGCGTCCCAGCCCGCGGCGCCGGCTCGGCGGCCGGGGTTCCGCTCGCGAACTCGGCCGATCTATGCGGGTTCGCTCGCGGGCCCCATCCGCCTTACCGCCGCCGCGTGATGCTGCTGTCTCGCCCGCCGCATCCCGGCGGGCTGGGGCCGGGACGTCGTGAGCGAGCGCGTAAGTTCGGACCGCGCGAGCGAGCGAATGTCCCGGCCCGAGCCCGCGTGGCTGCGACGAGCGAAGGTTCCCGGCTCTCCGCCCCGCTGGTATCAGTCGAGCGCCAGGTGACGGTCGCGTCCGCGGCGCCGGCTCGGCGGCCGGGGTTCCGCTCGCGAACTCGGCCGATCTTTACGAGTTCGCTCGCGGGCCCCGTCCGCCTGACCAGCGTCGTGTGCTGTTGCAGCCTTACTCGCCTGACTGCAGCGAGCGATTGCCAGCGGATCCGACGTCACGTGCGTCTCAGGCCCGTTGCCCGGACCGTTGCGCGCCCAGCCAGCGCACGATCATCGCCGGAGTATGGCCGCCCGCGCCCGGCGCGAAGAAAGCGAGCAGCGCGCCGCGCTGCAGTGCACCGGTGTCAGCGAGTTCGCTGAGCGTCGCGGCGATATCGACTGCGCCGATGTTGCCGTAGCGGTTCCAGGTATCGCGCCAGCTCTCGGGTCGCAGGCCGGCCTCGATGAGACCGGCGACCCAGTAGTCCGCCATCTCCTTGAGGACCTGATGCGGAATGACGAAATCGAGATCGCCGAGCGTCAGTCCGGCGCGCTCGAGGGCGGGGCGAATGATATCCGCGGCGAAGGACTTGCCGGCCGTTTCGTTGACCCACTGGAAGAATTTCGAGGTCATGTGCAGCCCACAGGCATTGCGGGTCACGTTGCCGCTGGCCAGCAACTCCGGGTGCTGCGGCGCGCCGCAGTCGATCGCGCAGTCGTCGTAGGTCTCGCCGAAGGTGTGGTTGGCGTAGGCCAGGATCTCGAATTCGACGTTGCGATCCGAGACCACGCAGGCCCCGGCGCCGTCGCCGGTGCCGACGGCAAACGGCGTCGAGTGATCGACGCCCCAGCCGCCGGTGTGCAGCGCCGTCACCGTGACCAGCAGCACGCGCCGGTAATTGCCGGCCAGCACCAGGTTGCGCGCCAGCTCACAGCCATCGACCAGGCTCGCGCACGAGGTCTGCACGTTCCAGGCCGGCACCGGTCGCGGGAATCCCAGCACGTGATGCACATGCGTCCCCAGCCCGGGCATGACCAGCCGGCCGCCGATGTTCTGGGTCAGGATCAGGTCGATGTCCCGCGCTTCGAGGCCGGCCCGGTCCAGTGCCTTGCGAGCCACGGCCTCGGCCATCAGTTCCGCGGCCAGCGGATGACGGAAGCGGCGCATTTCGTCCGGGCCGCGCACGTTGTCCGGCAGCACGCCCGCGAGATACGCAAAGTCGCCGGGCCTGACGACCTCGTCGGGAAAGTACGAGGTGATGGTCTCGATGCCGATCGTGTTCTGCATGGCGCTCTGCTCCGGGTGGGCCGGTGGCACCGGCCGTGCTATCTTCGCCGGGCAGTGCATCGTGCGGCTTCACTGGAACCAGTGATTTCTTTCGCGCACCCGGTAGCGGAGGCGGTGCCATGAACCAGTCCCGCGTGAGTCGACTGAACGGACTGTTCGACAGCAGCAGCGCGGCTGAGCGGCGGAAAAGGGAAGCGTCCCCTTTTACAGTAGCGGTACCAGCAGCAGCGCGACGATGTTGATGATCTTGATCAGCGGGTTGATGGCCGGGCCGGCGGTGTCCTTGTAGGGATCGCCGACGGTGTCGCCGGTCACGGCCGCCTTGTGCGTGTCCGAGCCCTTGCCGCCGAAGTGGCCTTCCTCGACGTACTTCTTGGCGTTGTCCCAGGCGCCGCCGCCGGTGCACATCGAGATCGCGACGAACAGGCCGGTGACAATCGTGCCGATCAGCACGCCGCCGAGCGCGCGGATGCCGGCGCCGGGCCCGAGCGCCCAATTCATGCCGAAGCCGACCACCACCGGAATCAGGATCGGCAGCAGCGACGGCACGATCATTTCCCTGATCGCGGCGCGGGTCAGCATGTCCACCGCGCGCGAGTAGTCGGGCTTGGCCGTGCCCTCCATGATGCCCTTGATCTCCTGGAACTGCCGGCGCACCTCGATGACCACCGAGCCGGCGGCGCGGCCGACTGCTTCCATCGCCATGGCACCGAACAGGAAAGGCACCAGGCCGCCGATGAACAGGCCGATGATCACCGCCGGAT
Organism: Gammaproteobacteria bacterium; assembly: GCA_016882265.1. GTDB lineage: Bacteria > Pseudomonadota > Gammaproteobacteria > Steroidobacterales > Steroidobacteraceae > SCUD01. The sequence goes on along the minus strand of VGVB01000022.1, from coordinate 23,207 downwards.
CGGACAGGCTGAAGGCCTGCAGCTTGCCGGCGATCTCGAGGTTGTGCGTGTAGTCGGCGAACAGCACCAGCGCGGCGAGGCCGGCCGAGCCGATCGCGTAGCCCTTGGTGACCGCCTTGGTGGTGTTGCCGACCGCGTCCAGCGCGTCGGTGATCTTGCGCACGTCCTTCGGCAGGCCGGCCATCTCGGCGATGCCGCCGCCGTTGTCGGTGATCGGGCCGTAGGCGTCGAGCGCGACGATCATGCCGGTCATCGACAGCATCGCCGTCGCGGCGATGGCGATGCCGTACAGGCCGGCCAGCGAGTAGGCGCCCCAGATCGCGACGCAGATCGCCAGCACCGGCAGCGCGGTCGACTTCATCGATACCGCCAGACCCGCGATCACGTTGGTGCCGTGGCCGGTCTTCGACGCTTCCGCCACGTAGCGCACCGGCGCGAACTCGGTGGCCGTGTAGTACTCGGTGATCCAGATCATCGCCGCGGTCAGCGCCAGGCCGATCAGCGTGCAGAAGTACAGCGGCAGTCCGGCGTCGCCGAGCATCGTGCGGGTGATCGGGTAGTAGGCGATGGCGGCGATCACGCCGGAGACGATCACGCCGCGGTACAGCGCGCCCATGATCTTGCCGCCCGCGGAGGTCTTGACGAAGAACGTGCCGACGATCGAGGCGCCGATCGACACGGCACCGAGCAGCAGCGGGAACAGCACCGCGGCCTCGCCGAGATCCTTCATCATCAGCCCGGCCAGCAGCATGGTCGCGACCACGGTGACCGCATAGGTCTCGAACAGGTCGGCGGCCATGCCGGCGCAGTCGCCGACGTTGTCGCCGACGTTGTCGGCGATCACCGCCGGGTTGCGCGGGTCGTCCTCGGGGATGCCGGCCTCGACCTTGCCGACCAGGTCGGCACCGACGTCGGCGCCCTTGGTGAAGATGCCGCCGCCGAGGCGGGCGAAGATCGAGATCAGTGAGCCGCCGAAGGCCAGTCCGACCAGCGCGTGCAGCGCGTGGTCACTGTCGCCGGTCAGCCGCAGCATCACCCCGTAGTACGCGGCGACGCCGAGCAGGCCGAGGCCGACGACCAGCATGCCGGTGATCGCGCCGCCGCGGAAGGCGATCTGCAGCGCCGGGTTCAGGCCGATGCTGGCGGCGTGCGCGGTGCGCACGTTGGCCCGCACCGAGACGTTCATGCCGATGTAGCCGGCCATGCCGGAGAGCACCGCGCCGAGCGCGAAGCCGCAGGCCGTGTACCAGTCGAGCGCGAAGCCGAGCACCACGAACAGCACCGCGCCGACCAGCGCGATCGTCGAGTACTGGCGGTTCAGGTAGGCCCTGGCGCCGGCCTGCACCGCCGCGGCGATCTCCTGCATGCGGGCGCTGCCGGCCGGCTGCGCCAGGATCCAGCGCACCGACAGCACGCCATAGACGATCGCGACGACGCCCGCCAGCATGGCGAGCCACAGAGCTTGTTGCACGGACATCCGGTCTCTCCCTGGGGATCTCTGACGTGACCGCGGGGCCGATCCCTCTCCGGATCGCCCCGCGTCGGCCTGGAATCATATCACGAACGGTTCCTTGATCCGCCGGCGCACGCGCACGCCGCGCAGCCGCGCATAGACCGGGATGCCGCGCTCGTAGCGGGGCGGGATCTCGCCCTCGATCAGCGGCTCGAGGTAGCGCCGGCAGGCCGCGGTGATGCCGAAGCCATCGGCCGTGATGTAACTGCGCGGCACCATCTTTTCCCGGTTGGCGACCGCGCTGAGCGGCGCAGAACCGACGGCCCAGCGATACGGCCGCGCCGACTGGCGCACGATCACCGGCAGCACCGCGTTATGTCCGCTGACCGCCAGCTCGACCGCGGCGCGGCCGACGGCGTAGGCCTGCCGGACATCCACTTTCGAAGCGAGATGCCGGGCCGCGCGCTGCAGGTAGTCCGCGAGCGCCCAGTGGTACTTGTAGCCGAGGCTGTCCTTGATCATCGTCGCGAGCGCCGGCGCGACGCCGCCGAGCTGCACGTGCCCGAACGCATCGCGCGTGCCCATGTCGGACAGGAAGCGGCCCTCCGCGTCGCGGGTGCCCTCGGAGGCGACGATCACGCAGTAGCCCTGCGTCTGCACCGTATCGCGGACACGGGCCAGGAACGTCTCGCGCTCGAACGGTATCTCCGGGAACAGGATGAGGTGCGGCGGATCGCCGGCGCGGCGCGCGGCCAGGCCGCCGGCCGCGGCGATCCAGCCGGCGTGCCGGCCCATGACCTCGAGGATGAAGACCCTGGTCGAGGTGCGCGCCATCGAAGCGACGTCGAGCGAAGCCTCCAGCGTCGAGACCGCGACGTATTTCGCCACCGAGCCGAAGCCCGGACAGCAGTCCGTGACCGGCAGGTCGTTATCGACCGTCTTCGGCACGCCGATGCAGGTGACCGGATAGCCCATCTGCTCGCCGAGCTGCGACAGCTTCAGCGCCGTGTCCATCGAGTCGTTGCCGCCGTTGTAGAAGAAGTAACCGATGTCGTGGGCGCGGAACACTTCGAGCAGGCGCTCGTACTTCGCGCGGTCGCGCTCGAGATCACGCAGCTTGTAGCGGGCCGAACCGAACGCGCCCGAAGGCGTCGCCGACAGTGCGCGGATCGTGGCCGGATCCTCGCGGCCGACGTCGATCAGGTCCTCGGTCAATACGCCGACGATGCCGTCGCGGCCGGCGTAGAGCCGCCCGATGTGGCGGCGGTGGCGGCGGCAGGCGTCGATGACGCCATGGGCACTGGCATTGATGACGGCGGTGACGCCGCCGGACTGCGCGTACAGCGCATTGCGCGGACGGAGAGCGGGGGATCGGCTCATGGGCGTTTCCGGACTGCGGGCGGCGGCCCCGGGGCGGGGCGAAGCATAGCGGAGTTTGACGGCCCGGTGGACGGCGGGCAGGATGGGCGCCCCGCCGGACCCGGCGGGACTCAGGAGGTTTCGATGCGGCTGGTTCTGCTCGGCGCGCCCGGCTCCGGCAAGGGCACTCAGGCTCAGCGCCTGCAGGCGCACTTCGGGGTGCCGCAGGTCTCGACCGGCGATCTGCTGCGCGAAGCGGTCGCCGCCGGCTCGGCGCTCGGCCGTGCGGCCAAAGCCGTGATGGATGCCGGGCAGCTCGTCGCCGACGACACGGTGCTCGGCATCATCCGCGAGCGACTGGCGCGTCCGGACGCCGATCGCGGCTTCATCCTCGACGGCTTCCCGCGCACGCTCGCTCAGGCCGACGGACTCGCGGCGCTGCTGCGCGAGCTCGGCCGGCCGCTCGACGCCGTCGTGCTGCTGGACGTCGATCCGGACGCGCTGACCCGCCGGCTCACCGGCCGGCGAAGCTGCCGCAACTGCGGGCGCGTGTTCCACCTCGTGAGCAACCCGCCGCCGGCCGGCGAGCTGTGCACGAGCGGCGCGCCGCACGAACTGTTCCAGCGCGACGACGACCGCGAGGAGACGATCCGCGCGCGGCTCGAGGTGTACCGCGAGCGGACCCAGCCGCTGGTCGAGCACTACGGGCGCCGGGGTCTGCTGCGGCGGGTCGACGCCGACGGCAGCCTCGACGAGGTTCAGGCCCGGCTCGAGGCGGCCATCGGCCGGTCCTGACGCGGGTCGCCGCGGCTACAGCGCGGCGAGCAGCGGTTCACCGACGATTGCGCGGCGCCAGCCGCCGAGCACCGGCACGTCCCGCGCGCCGCGCGCGAGTGCCGCCAGTTCGCGCCGCGTCGCCAGCACCTCGGGGACGATGTCCAGTTCGGCGGCGATCGCGCCGAGGCGTTCCTGCAGCGCCCTGAGCTGACGCTGCTCCGCCGCATCGGCACGCCCGGCCCCGTTGCCGTTGCGGTCCGGCTCGCCGACCGTGGCGCCGGCGATCAGCCGCAGCAGCGCCAGGCCCTGCCGTTCGAGCGTCCCGCGCGGCACCGCCTCGAGTTCCGCGAGCCGCGCGAGCGTTGCCGGCCGCACCCGCGCGAGTTCCAGCAGCGCCGCGTCGGCGAGAATCCAGCCGCGCGGCAGGTCACGCGCCAGTGCCCGTTCCTCACGCCAGGCGGCGAGCACCCGGGCCACCGCCCGGCCCTGCGGTTCGAGCCGCTCGAGGCCGCGCAGTCGACGCCAGGCTTCATCTGGTGCGACCCGGTACAGCGCCGGATCGGCGAGCGCGGCGGCGTCCTCGTCGAGCCAGGTCCGCCGGCCCGTCGCGACCAGCCGCTCGTCCAGCAGCTCGGCCAGCGCCGGCAGGTGCATCACGTCCTCGGCCGCATAGCGGAGTTGCTCCGGCGCGAGCGGTCGCCGCGCCCAGTCGGTACGCGCGTGGCCCTTGTGCAGCTCGATGCCGAGCAGGCGGCGGACCAGTTCGGCGTAGCCAATCTGCGCCGGGAATCCGAGCAAAGCGGCTGCGAGCTGCGTGTCGAACACCGGCGCCAGCGGCGCTCCGGTGACCGGCAGCAGCGCCTCGATGTCCTGGCGCGCGGCGTGCACGATCTTCGGCTGTGCCGGAGCGGTCAGCGCCGGCACCAGCGGCGCCAGCCCCGGCAGCGCCAGCGGATCGGCCAGCACGATCCGTCCGCCAACGGCGAGCTGCACGAGGCACAGCTTCGGATGGTAGCTGCGCTCGCGCATGAACTCGGTATCGAGTGCGAGCGCAGCGCCGGCGGGCCAGCCGGCCACGCAGTCCTCGAGTGCGTGCGGGTCGGCGAGCAGTACGGGTCCGTGCATGCGGGTTCCGGTCGGGCTGCAAGGGAGGGGCGTGCCGCGTAGGATGATACGGTTCCTGCGACCACGCCCCAAGGGCGGAATCCGATGCACCTGCACATTCTCGGCATCTGCGGCACGTTCATGGGCGGCCTCGCGGCACTCGCGCGCGAGGCCGGCCATCGGGTGACCGGCGCCGACGCGAACGTCTACCCGCCGATGAGCGAGCAGCTTGCCGCGCTCGGTATCGGGCTGACCGAGGGCTATGCGCCCGCGCAGCTCGATGCCGCGCCGGAGGTCGTCGTGGTCGGCAATGTGATGAGCCGCGGCATGCCGATCATCGAGCGCCTGCTCGATAGCGGCCTGCGGTATGAATCGGGCCCGCAGTGGCTGGCCGAGCACCTGCTGCGCGGCCGCGAGATCGTGGCGGTGGCCGGCACGCACGGCAAGACCACGACCACCGCGCTGCTGGCCTGGATCCTCGACGCCGCCGGCCGCGCGCCGGGTTTCCTGATCGGCGGCGTGCCGGAGAACTTCGGTGTCTCGGCCCGCCTCGGCGCCGGCGCGCCGTTCGTGATCGAGGCGGACGAATACGACACCGCGTTCTTCGACAAGCGCGCCAAGTTCGTGCACTACCGGCCGCGGCACCTGGTGCTGACCAACCTCGAGTTCGACCACGCCGACATCTACCCGGACCTCGCCGCCATCGAGCGGCAGTTCCATCATTTGCTGCGCACGGTGCCGGGCAGCGGGCGGGTCACCTGGAACGCGGCGGCGCCGGCGCTGGCGCGCGTGCTGCAGATGGGCTGCTGGACGCCGCGCGCGAGTTTCGCCCGCGAGGCTGCGCTCGCTCCCGACTGGGGCCTGCGCCTCGAAGCGGAGGATGCCAGCCGCTTCACCGTGCTGCAGGCGGGCCGCCCGGTCGCCGCCGTGAACTGGCCGCTGTTCGGCCTGCACAACGCCGACAACGCGCTGGCCGCGATCGCCGCCGCGGCCGGGCTCGGCGTCCTGCCGGAGCAGGCGGGCGCGGCGCTCGCCCGGTTCGGCGGCGTGCGCCGGCGCATGCAGTTGCGCGGCACGGTGCGCGGCATCCGCGTGTACGATGACTTCGCCCACCATCCGACCGCGGTGGCGACCAGCATCGACGCGCTGCGCCGGCGTGGTGGCCGTGCGCGCATCGTCGCGGTGCTGGAGCCGCGTTCCAACACGATGCGCCTCGGCCATCACACCGGCGAGTTGGCCGGCGCGCTCGGCGGCGCCGACCGCATCTTCCTGTATCGCCCTCCGGGCCTCGGCTGGGATCCGGCCGCCGTCGCCGCGGGACTCGGCGCGCGCGCGAGCGTGAGCGGCGATCTCGAGGAACTCGTGCGCGCGCTGGCCGCGGAGCTGACGGCCGGCGACGACGTGCTGATCATGAGCAACGGCGGTTTCGGCGGCCTGCACGGCCGGCTGCTGGCGGCGCTCGGTGCACCGCTCAGCGCGGGGGCTGCGGAACCCCCGGATTGATACGCCGGCGCAGCAGCCACAGCCCGATCAGCATCAGGGCCGCCCAGCCCGCGACCAGCCAGCCGGTGAAGCCGTCGTAACTGCTGACCAGCGCGGCCTGGCGCGATTCCGGATCCAGTGCCGTTACATCGAGTGTCGCCTGGATCACCCAGACCCAGGCGAGGTGCAGGCCGAAGCAGGCGCCGATGCTGCCGGTCCGATGGCGCACGGCGCCGAGCAGCAGGCCGACGACCAGCAGCGTGGCGAAGGCATCCGCGATCTCGAGCGGGCTGGCGAAGCGGTCGAGCGCGCCCGCCAGCAGAACCAGCCCGCTGCCCCAGTCGACCTCGGCCGCCGCAATCGGTGTGCGGCCGAGAAAGTGCACCGCGGCGTATACGATGGAGGTCAGCACGATCGCCGCCGTCGCGCCGGACTCGCGCTCGATGCCGCGGTACATCAGGCCACGGAAGAAGGTCTCCTCGAGCAGCGCGACCGCGAGCGCAGTGGCCAGGTCAGAACCGAGGTCACCCAGCAGCTCGCCGGCATCCGGCGCCGGCAGCCACTGGCGGACGCCGAGCAGCACGAGCGCGCCGGCGGCCGGCAGCGCCATCGCGAGACCCGCCGCGAGTCCCGAAGCCGCCTCGCGCAGGAAACGCGGGCGCGGCGCACCGTAACCCCAGTCGGCGCGGCCGCGCAGTCCGAGCCGCCAGACGCAGAGCGCAATGCCCCCGAGCATCAGCAGTTGCCAGAAGCGCGTGACCACGCGATGGAACGCCAACTCCGGCCATGCCGCGTGGGCCAGCTCGAACACCGGCCAGGCAAGCAGCGCGGCGGCGAGCAGCGTGCCGCCGATCGCGAGCAGGAACCAGCCCGCCGCGCGCATTCAGTGGCCGGCCGCGAGCTGCGCGAAGGCCGCGGCCGCGGCCGCGATGGTCGCGTCGATCTCCGCATCGCCGTGCGCGGCGGACACGAAGCCGGCCTCGAAGGCCGACGGTGCGAGATAGACGCCAGCGTCGAGCATGCGGTGGAAGAAGCGGCGGAAGCGCGCGACGTCGCAGGCCATGACCTCGTCGAAGCGTTCGATCCGCGCCTGCTCCGTGAAGAACAGGCCGAACATGCCGCAGACGTGGTTGGTCACGAGCGGCACGCCGGCCGCGCGCGCCGCGGCGGCGAGGCCCGTGACCAGCCGCGCGGTCGTGCGGGCGAGCGCCGCGTGAAAGCCCGGCTGCGCGACCAGCTCGAGCGTCGCAAGACCGGCGGCCATCGCGATCGGATTGCCCGACAGCGTGCCGGCCTGATACACCGGACCGAGCGGCGCAAGCTGCTCCATGATCTCGCGGCGGCCGCCGAACGCACCCACCGGCAGGCCACCGCCGACGATCTTTCCGAGCGTGGTCAGGTCCGGGCGGATGCCATAGAGCGCCTGCGCGCCGCCGGCGGCGACGCGGAAGCCGGTCATGACTTCGTCGAAGATCAGCACCGCGCCGTGCCGCGTGCACAGCTCGCGCAGCCGCTGCAGGAATCCCGGCACCGGCGGCACGCAGTTCATGTTGCCGGCGACCGGCTCGACGATGACCGCGGCGATCTCGCCGCCCTGCGCGGCGAAGCAGGCCTCGAGGCCGGCGCTGTCGTTGTAGGTGAGCGTGGTCGTCAGGGCGGCGAGCGCGCCGGGTACGCCCGGCGAGGTCGGCACGCCGAGCGTCAGTGCGCCGGAGCCGGCCCTGACCAGCAGCGAGTCGGCGTGCCCGTGGTAGCAGCCCTCGAACTTGACGATGCGCTCGCGGCCCGTATGGCCGCGCGCGAGCCGGATCGCGCTCATCGTCGCCTCGGTGCCGGAGCTGACCATGCGCAGCAACTCGAGCGACGGCATCAGCTCACGGATGCGTCGCGCCAGGCCGGTCTCGAGCACCGTCGGCGCCCCGAACGACAGGCCGTCGGCAGCCCGGCGCGTGACCGCGGCGAGGACCTCGGGATGCGCATGCCCGGCGATCATCGGTCCCCAGGAACCGACGTAATCGATGTAGCGCCGGCCGTCCTCGCCCTCGAGGTACGCGCCCTGCGCGCGGCGGATGAACAGCGGTTCGCCGCCGACGCCGCGGAAAGCGCGGACCGGTGAATTGACGCCGCCGGGAATGTACCGACAGGCTTCCTCGTACAGTGACATCGTCATCTCCGGCGTGATGATCCGATACGGCCTTCAGTGCCGCGTGACCCGGTAGCCGCGCGCCGCGAGCAGCGCCGGCAGACCCTGGTCACCGACCAGGTGCAGCGCGCCGACCACGATCAGCGCGTCGTCGTCGCCACCGAGCAGTTCCTCGACGCTCCCGGCCCAGCGGCGATTGCGCGCGAACACCATGGCCTCGGCCAGTTCCGGATACGGGGCGAATTCCTGCTTCAGCAGCGCCGCCAGCGCCGCATCATCGCCGGCCTGCCAGGCCGCCGCCAGCCGATTGAACTCCGCGCCGATCCGGCTGTACTCGTGGAGCGCCTGGCGCAGGAAATCGCGTTGCAGTCCGGGCGCGAGGCCGTCGAACAGCGCGAGCTGCTCATCGAGCTGCTCGAGACCGTGGACCGGCCTCGAGTCGGCCTGCGCGCGGCGCAGGAGCACGCGCTCGACGCCGGACTCAAAGCCGTAGCCGTGGCGCAGCAGCCCCTGCAACGTAACCGTGGTAGCGACGAACCACGGCTCGAAGGCTGCGAACGGGGCGAGGTCCACACCAGCGGCGGTGGCGGCGTTGTGGATGGCCGCGGCGTCGGCGCCGAGCAGTTCATCGAGTCCGCGCCCGCCGGGGTCGAGCGCCCGCGCCGCGACCGTGGCGGCTGACTCCGTGGTCTGAATCTCCCGCGGGTCGAGTTCCAGCCACAGGGACTCCGCCTCCTGCCAGGCCGCGGCCAGCGGCCCGGCCACCTCGAACTCGCCGGGCTTGAGCGCGTGCACGGCGCCGAACAGCCAGACCGTGCCGCCGTCGCCGCGGACCGACCACAAGGCCGGCTCCGCGTGCGCGGCGCCCGGCAGCGCCAGCAGCGCGAGCAGCCACGCGGCGCGCCGGCGGTGCTCAGTCTTCATCCGCCACCCACTCGATGCCGGTGGCGATGCCGCCGTCCGCACCGAGCTCGAGCCAGCGGTATGCGGGCGGCCGATCGTCGACGGCGAAGACATCGCTGTCCGGCCGGAACTGCATGCAGGTCGAGGGCGTGGCGAGCAGCCGCCACCGCCCGTGCTGCCGGTCGAGCTCCTGATGCACGTGCCCCCACAACAGGCCGCGCACACCGGCGTGACGTTGGAGCACCGCGAACAGTGCGGCGGCGTTATCGAGCATCAGTGCATCGAGCCAGCGGCTGCCGTGCGCGACCGGGTGATGGTGCAGGCAGATCAGCACGTGCCGGCCGGCATGCGCGCCGAGTGTGGCGTGCAGCCGTTCGAGCGCGTCCGCGCCGAGATGGCCGTCGACCCGGCCGGGCACGCTCGTGTCGAGCAGCACCACCAGCCAGTGGTCGTAACGGCTGGCGAAATCGTGAGTAAACGGCGCCCCGGCCAGCTCGCGGCGCAGGCCCGCCGGATCATCGTGATTGCCGGGCAGGCAGTGCACCGGCACACCGGCACCGGCGAACGCCGCGCGCAGGCGCGGATAGGCCGCGGCATCGTCCTGCACGAGGTCGCCGGTCAGCAGCAGCGCGGCCGGCGTTGGGTGCCGCGCGCGCGCATGGGCGAGACAGCGTGCCAGTGTCCGGTCGGGCCTGACCCCGCGCACCTGCCCGTCCGGTGCGCCGGGCAGGTGCATGTCGGTGAACTGCAGCAGGCGCACCGGCGCCGGTCAGTACCGGTAGTGGTCGGGCTTGAACGGCCCGTCCGCCGGCAGCCCGAGGTAGCGCTGCTGCTCCGGCGTGAGCACCGTGAGCTTCGCGCCGATCCGTTCGAGGTGCAGGCGCGCGACCTTCTCGTCGAGCTGCTTGGGCAGCACGTAGACGCGGTTGGCGTAGCGGTCGCCGTGCGCGAACAGCTCGATCTGCGCCAGCACCTGGTTGGTGAACGAGTTCGACATCACGAACGACGGGTGGCCGGTGCCGCAGCCGAGGTTCACGAGCCGGCCCTCGGCCAGCACGATGATGCGCCGGCCGTCCGGAAACACGACGTGATCGACCTGCGGCTTGATGTTCTCCCAGCGGTACTGGCGCAGCGAGGCGATGTCGATTTCGCTGTCGAAGTGGCCGATGTTGCAGACGATCGCCTGGTGCTTCATCCGGAACAGGTGTGCGTGCGTGATCACGTTGACGTTGCCGGTCGCCGTGACGAACAGGTCGGCCTGGTCGCAGGCTTCGTCCAGCGTCACGACCCGGTAGCCCTCCATCGCCGCCTGCAGCGCGCAGATCGGATCGATCTCGGTGATCCACACGGTCGCGCCGAGCCCGCGCAGCGACTGCGCACAGCCCTTGCCGACGTCGCCGTAGCCGGCGATCACCGCGATCTTGCCGGCAATCATCACGTCGGTGGCGCGCTTGATGCCGTCGACCAGCGATTCGCGGCAGCCGTACAGGTTGTCGAACTTCGACTTGGTCACCGAGTCGTTGACGTTGATCGCCGGGAACGGCAGGCGGCCGTCGGCGGCCAGCGCGTACAAGCGCTTGACGCCGGTCGTCGTCTCCTCGGTCACGCCGCGGATCGCGGCCAGGCGGGTCGCGTACCAGCCCGGCTGCGTCGCCAGGCGTCGCTGGATCGCCGCATACAGCGCCCGCTCCTCGTCGTTGTGCGGCTCGGCGATCACCTGCGCGTCGCGCTCGGCGGCGCTGCCCAGCATCAGCAGCAGCGTCGCATCGCCGCCGTCGTCGAGGATCATGTTGGCGTGGCGCCCGCCCGGCCAGTCGAAGATCCGGTGCGTGAACTCCCAGTACTCGTCGAGCGTCTCGCCCTTGCAGGCGAAGACTGGAATGCCGGCGGCGGCGATCGCCGCGGCGGCATGGTCCTGGGTCGAATAGATGTTGCACGAGGCCCAGCGCAGCTCGGCGCCGAGCGCGGCCAGCGTCTCGATCAGCATCGCCGTCTGGATGGTCATGTGCAGCGAGCCGGCGATGCGCGCCCCGGCCAGCGGTCGCGCCGCCCCGAACTCGGTGCGCAGCGCCATCAGGCCGGGCATCTCGGTCTCGGCGATCGCGATCTCGCGGCGGCCCCAGTCGGCCAGCGCGAGGTCGTGGACGCGGAAGTCGGAAAAGGCAGGCTGAATCACGGCATTCATGGTCGAGTCTCTCCTTTGCGAGCGAGAGCGCCGTTGCCATTCACGGCCACCGAGCCTGGCAGGCACCCGCCTGTTGCAACGCTCCTCGGCAGCCGCGGCCCGCACGGGCGGGCAGGAACCGTATTCTACACGCCGGCGGCCTTGCGCAGGGCCTCGGCCCGGTCGGTCCGTTCCCAACTGAAGGCGGTGAAGGTCGAACTGCGCGCCACTTTCGTGCCGTTCGTGTCCTCCTGCCAGTGGTAGGTCATTTCCTGCGGCTCGCGCCCGAAGTGCCCGTAGGCGGCGGTCGCCTGGTACATCGGGTGGATCAGGTCGAGCATGCGGATGATGCCGTACGGCCGCAGGTCGAAGTGCGCCCGCACCAGCTTCTCGATCCGCTCGTCGCTGATCCGGCCGGTGCCGAAGGTCTGCACCGCGATCGAGGTCGGCTGCGCCACGCCGATCGCATACGACACCTGGATCTCGCAGCGGCTGGCGAGTCCGGCCGCGACGATGTTCTTGGCGACGTAACGCGCGGCGTAGGCGGCCGAGCGGTCGACCTTGGACGGGTCCTTGCCCGAGAACGCACCGCCGCCGTGGCGGGCCATGCCGCCGTAGGTGTCGACGATGATCTTGCGGCCGGTCAGCCCGCAGTCGCCGACCGGCCCGCCGATCACGAAGCGCCCGGTCGGGTTGATGTGGTACTTCGTGCGCTTCGACAGCCAGCGCGCCGGCAGCACCGGCTTGATGATCTCCTCCATGACCCCTTCGCGCAGGTTCTTCTGGCTGACCTCGGGCGCGTGCTGCGTGGACAGCACGACCGCCTCGATGCCGACCGGCCGGTCGCGCTCATAGCGGAAGGTGAGCTGGCTCTTGGCGTCCGGCCGCAGCCACGGCAGGCGCTGCCGGCGCCCCTTGCGGACCTCGGCCTGCCGCTGCACGAGCTGGTGCGCGTAGAAGATCGGCGCCGGCATCAAGGCGCGGGTCTCGTTGGTCGCGTAGCCGAACATCAGCCCCTGGTCGCCGGCGCCCTGGTCCTCCGGGTTGCGCCGGTCCACGCCCTGGGCGATGTCACCGGACTGCTTGCCGATCACGTTGACCACGCCGCAGGTGTGGCCGTCGAAGCCGACCGTCGAGGAGGTGTAGCCGATGCCGCAGATCACCCGGCGCACCAGCTCCTCGAGATCGACCCAGGCGCGGGTCGTGATCTCGCCGGCGATGACCGCGACCCCGGTCTTGACCAGGGTTTCGCAGGCGACGCGCGCCCGCCGGTCGCGGGCCAGCAGCGCATCGAGCACCGCATCGGAAATCTGGTCGGCGACCTTGTCGGGATGGCCCTCGGAGACCGACTCGGAAGTGAACAGGTAGTTGTCGTTCATGCAGACAGTATAGAAGGACCGCGGCTACCGGGTCACTACAGCGCGAAGCGCCGATTGCCGGGCGCGGCCGCCATCGGAGACAATGCCGGCCCCGCCGGAGGATCACGATGCCCAGCCGCCGCGAACTCGCCAACGCCATCCGTGCGCTCAGCATGGACGCCGTGCAACAGGCCAATTCCGGCCATCCGGGCATGCCGATGGGGATGGCCGACATCGCCGAGGTTCTGTGGCGCGACTTCCTGAAGCACGATCCCGGCCACCCGGAGTGGGTCGACCGCGACCGCTTCGTGCTGTCGAACGGTCACGGTTCGATGCTGCTGTATTCGGTACTGCACCTGACCGGATATCCGCTCAGCCTCGACGACCTGCGCAATTTCCGCCAGCTCGGCGCGCCGACGCCGGGTCATCCGGAGCACGACCTGCGCCGCGGCATCGAGACGACCACCGGTCCGCTCGGCCAGGGCCTCGCCAATGCGGTCGGCATGGCGCTGGCCGAGAAACTGCTGGCCGCGGAATTCAACCGGCCCGGGCACGAGATCATCGATCACTACACCTGGGTGTTCCTCGGCGACGGCTGCCTGATGGAGGGCATCTCGCACGAGGCCTGTTCGCTCGCCGGCACCTGGCAGCTCGGCAAGCTGATCGCGTTCTACGACGACAACGGCATTTCGATCGACGGCCACGTGCGCGGCTGGTTCACCGACGACACACCGGCGCGCTTCGCGGCCTACGGCTGGCAGGTGATCCGCGACGTCGACGGCCACGACCCCGAGGCGATCCGCCGCGCGATCCGTCGCGCGCGCCGCGAGCGGCAGCGGCCGTCCCTGATCTGCTGCCGGACCATCATCGGTTACGGTGCGCCGCACAAGCAGGGCAGCGAGGAATGCCACGGCGCTGCACTCGGTCCCGCCGAAGTCGCGGCCGCGCGGCAGGCGCTCGGCTGGCCGCATCCGCCGTTCGAGATTCCGGCGGAGATCCGCGCGGCCTGGGACGCGCGCGCCGCCGGGCGCCGCACCTGGCGGCGCTGGCTGCGGCGCACGAATGCCTGGCGCGCCGCGTACCCCGAACTGGCCGCCGAGTTCACCCGCCGCCTGGCCGGTGATTTGCCGCGCGAACTCGCCGGGCGCATCGAGGCCGGCGCGGCGGCGGCGCAGCAGGCCGGCGGCAGCACCGCGACGCGGCAGAGCTCGCAGCTCGTGCTCGACGCACTCGGCGCGATCGTGCCGGAGCTGCTCGGCGGCTCGGCCGATCTGACCGGCTCGAACAATACGCGGATCCGCGGCAGCCGCGCGTTTTCCGCCGCGGATCCGGGCGGCCGGTACCTGCACTACGGCGTGCGCGAGTTCGGCATGAGCGCGATCATGAACGGCATCGCGCTGCACGGCGGCTACATCCCGTACGGCGGCACCTTCCTGGTGTTCTCCGACTATGCGCGCAACGCGCTGCGCATGGCGGCGCTGATGGAGACCGGCACGGTGTTCGTGCTGACCCACGACTCGATCGGCCTCGGCGAGGACGGCCCGACCCACCAGCCGGTCGAGCAGCTCGCTTCGCTGCGGCTGATCCCGCGGCTCGAGGTCTGGCGGCCCTGCGACAGCGCGGAGACCTGGGTGGCCTGGGGCGCGGCGCTGGCGCGGCGCCACAGCCCGACGGCGCTGATCCTGTCGCGACAGGCGCTGCCGCAGCAGCCGCGCGACCCGGCCGCGCTGGCGGCGATCCGCCGCGGCGGCTATGTGCTCGCCGACAGCGACGGCCCGCCGCAGTGCATACTGATCGCCACCGGGTCGGAGGTGGCGCTGGCGATGGCCGCGGCGCGGGAGCTGACCGGGCGCGGGCGGCGGGTGCGCGTCGTGTCGATGCCCTGCACCAGCGTGTTCGAGGCGCAGGACGATGACTGGCGCGAGGCGGTGCTGCCGCGCGCCGTGCGCGCGCGGGTCGCGATCGAGGCGGGCAGCGGCGACGGCTGGTGGCGCTACGCCGGCAGCGCCGGCCGGGTCATCGGCATGACCGGCTTCGGCGCCTCGGCGCCGGCCGCGGCGCTGGCGCGGCACTTCGGCTTCACGCCGGAGGCGCTCGTGCAGGAAGTGGAATCGATGTTGGCAAGCGGAGAAGCATGACCATGACGATCAAGGTGGGTATCAATGGCTACGGCCGCATCGGCCGCAACATCCTGCGCGCGCTGTATGAGGCCAGCCGCGGCGGCGAGATCCGCATCGTCGCGCTCAACGATCTCGGCAACGCGGTGACCAACGCGCACCTGACGCGCTACGACACCGCGCATGGCAAGTTTCCCGGCAGCGTCGTCGTCGAGGGCGACGCGATGGTCGTCAACGGCGACCGCATCCGCGTGCTGGCCGAACGCGACCCGGCGAAGCTGCCGTGGGGCGAGCTCGGCGTCGAGTTCGTGCTCGAGTGCACCGGCCTGTTCGCCAACAAGGACAAGGCCGGCAAGCACCTGGCTGGTGGCGCGAAGAAGGTCATCGTCTCGGCGCCGGCCGAGGGCGTGGATGCGACCGTCGTCTATGGCGTCAACCACGGCGTGCTGCGCCAGGGTATGACGGTGATCTCGAACGCCTCGTGCACGACCAACTGTCTGGCGCCGCTGGTGAAGCCGCTGCACGAGGCGCTCGGGCTCGAGTCCGGGATCATGACCACGGTACACGCCTACACCAATGACCAGGTGCTGACCGACGTCTATCACAGCGACCTGCGCCGGGCGCGCTCGGCGACGATGTCGATGATCCCGACCAAGACCGGCGCTGCGGCGGCGGTCGGTCTGGTGCTGCCCGAGCTGAAGGGCCGGCTCGACGGCTTCGCGGTGCGGGTGCCGACCATCAACGTCTCGCTGGTCGACCTGACCTTCACCGCGAAGCGCGCCACCACGGTCGCCGAGGTCAATGGCCTGCTGCGCGCTGCCGCGGCCGGCGCGCTCAAGGGCATCCTCGCCTACAATGAGGAGCCGCTGGTCTCGATCGACTTCAATCACGACCCGGCCTCGTCGACCGTCGATGCCTCGCTGACCAAGGTGATCGGCGGCACGCTGGTCAAGGTCTGCGCCTGGTACGACAACGAGTGGGGTTTCTCCAACCGCATGCTCGACACGACGCTGGCCTGGGCGCGGGCCCCGGCCTGAGGTGAGCGCAGGCGTGAACGTGCTGCGGATGGCGGACCTCGAGCTCTCTGGCCGGCGCGTACTGATCCGCGAGGATCTGAACGTGCCGGTCGAGAACGGTGTCGTGGTGAGCGATGCGCGCATCCGCGCCGCGCTGCCGACCATCCGGCTGGCGGTCAGCAAGGGCGCGCGGCTGCTGGTGATGTCGCACCTCGGCCGGCCGAAGGAAGGCCAGCCTGACCCGGCGCAGAGCCTGGCGCCGGTGGCGGCCCATCTCGCCGGACTGCTCGGCCAGCCGGTGCGTTTTGCAAGCGACGGGCTGGACGGCGTCAGTGCCGAGCCCGGCGAGGTCGTAGTGCTCGAGAACGTGCGCTTCCACAAGGGCGAGAAGAAGGACGACGAGGCGCTGGCGCGGCGCATGGCCGCGCTCTGCGACGTGTTCGTGATGGATGCGTTCGGCACGGCGCACCGCGCCGAGGCCAGCACCCACGGCGTGGCGAAGTTCGCGCCGGTTGCCTGCGCCGGGCCGCTGCTCGAGGCCGAGCTGACCGCGCTCGGCCGCGCGCTCGACCACCCGGCCCGGCCGATGGTCGCGATCGTCGGCGGCGCCAAGGTCTCGACCAAGCTGACCGTGCTCGAGGCGCTGCTCGGCAAGGTCGACCAGCTCGTCGTTGGCGGCGGCATCGCCAACACCTTCCTCGCCGCCACCGGCCAGCCGGTCGGCCGCTCGCTGTACGAGCCGGAGATGCTGGACATCGCCCGCCGGCTGCTCGAGCTGGCCCGCGGCCGCGGCATCGAGATTCCGATCCCGACCGACGTGGTCGTCGCCACCGAGCTTGCGGCCACCGCGACCGCGACCGTCAAGCCGGCCGCCGCGGTCGGCGCCGATGAGATGATCCTCGACCTCGGGCCGCAGTCGGCAGCGCGGATCGCGGCCATCGTCGGCGCCGCGCGCACCGTGCTGTGGAACGGCCCGCTCGGCGTGTTCGAGTACGAGCAGTTCGGCGCCGGCACGCGGACGCTGGCCGCGGCGATCGCCCGCTCCGACGCGTTCTCGATCGCCGGCGGCGGCGACACGCTGGCCGCGATCGACCGCTACGGCATCGGCGCCGACGTCTCCTACATTTCCACCGGCGGCGGCGCGTTCCTCGAGTTCGTCGAGGGCAAGACGCTGCCGGCGGTGGCGGTCCTTGCGGAGCGTGCGCGCGGCTGAGCGCCGCGCCGCCGTCATGCCGAGACGCACCAAAATCGTCGCCACGCTCGGGCCGGCCACCGACCCGGAGCGGGCCATGGCCGACCTGATCGCCGCCGGCGTCGATCTGGTGCGCGTCAACTTCTCGCATGCCGGCTTCGAGGATCACGCCGGCCGCGTGGCGCGTGCGCGCGCGGCGGCCGAGCGCGCCGGCCGCATCATCGGCGTGCTCGGCGACCTGCGCGGGCCGAAGATCCGCATCGAACGCTTCGCCGCCGGCAGCGCCGAGCTGAGCGAAGGCGCGACTTTCGTGCTCGATACCGGCTACGACCCGTCGGCCGGCACCGACCGGATCGTCGGCGTGTCCTACCGCGAGCTGCCGCAGGACGTCGCGCCGGGCGACACGCTGCTGCTCGACGATGGCCTGATCTCGCTCGAGGTGACCGCGGTGGACGGCCCGCGCGTCGTGACCCGGGTGCTGGCCGGCGGCACGCTCGGCGACCAGAAGGGGCTCAACCGCCAGGGCGGCGGCCTGTCGGCCCCGGCGCTGACCGACAAGGACCGCGAGGCTATCCGCCTGGCCGCGCAACTCGACGTGGACTATCTCGCGGTCTCGTTCGTGCGCACCGGCGACGACGTGCGCGAGACGCGCGAACTGCTGCGCGCGGCCGGCGGCCGCGGCCAGATCGTCTCCAAGATCGAGCGCAGCGAAGCGGTCACGTACCTCGAGGACATCATCGACGCCAGCGACGCGGTGATGGTCGCGCGCGGCGATCTCGGCGTCGAAGTCGGCTACGCCGAGCTGACCGGCCTGCAGAAGCGCATCATCGAGATCGCGCGCAGCCACCATCGGCTCGTGATCACCGCCACGCAGATGATGGAGTCCATGATCCACGCGCCGGTGCCGACGCGGGCCGAGGTCTCCGACGTCGCCAACGCGGTGATGGACAACACCGACGCCGTGATGCTGTCGGCCGAGACCGCGATCGGCCGCCACCCCGGCCGTGTCGTGCGGGCCATGGCGCAGGTGATCGTGGGCGCCGAGAAGTGGCAGAAGAGCCATCCGGAGCGGCAGCGCAGCGACGGGCACTTCGAGCATACCGACGAGGCGATCGCCGCGGCGGTGATGTACACGGCCAATCACCTCGACGTGAAGGCGATCGTCGCGCTGACCGAGTCCGGCTCGACCGCGCTGTGGATGTCGCGCATCCGCTCCGACATCCCGATCTACGCCTTCACCCGCCATGACGCGACGCAGCGCCGGGTGACGCTCTATCGCGGCGTCTACCCGGTCGACTTCGACGTCACCCACACCAGCCCGAACCTGTACGCCGACGTCTTCGCCTGCGTGCTGAACCGCGGCATCGCCGCGGCCGGCGACCTCATCATCGTCACCACCGGCGAACTGTCCGGCGTCGCCGGCGGCACGAACTCGATGAAGATTCTGAAGGTGCAGGCGGCGGGGTAGGGCGCGCCGGGAGGGGGGCAGTGCGTCGTTCACATGTCGCACATCGCCGTCGATCAGGGAGTACGGCTATGTCGCATGATCATGGGAGTACGTCAGTCCGAACACCGTATCCGTCAGCCACCGCCTGAACGACTCATTGTCCATGAACTGCTTGAACAGCTCCGTGTCGTCCTGCAGTACGGCGGTCATGACACGCGCGAGCGCTTTGTCATGTTCGATACGCGCGTTCTGCTTGTCCGAGTGCTGGCGCGCGTTCTGGTAGGCCTTGTCGGCCGCGACGCGCTGCGGGATGTCCTCGGTGATCAGCTTGTGCACGCGGTCGGCGTCGGACCAGGGAATGTTGCCGAACTGGTCGTTGAACGTCTTCAGGATGTTTGAGAGCCTGTCGAGCTCGGGTTCGGGTTTGTGGCCGCCCCCCGTGGTCGGCACCGGCTCGATCTCCGCGTCTGCGTCGGGAAGCTGGATCTTAACGGCCGCCTGCTTCTCGACGCGGTAGCTGTCCATGTCGATCGCCTCGAGGATCCCCTTGGCGAGATCCTCCTCGACGGGCGCCGGCAGCTTGGGCACGAGGAAGGTCAGGAAGATCGAGAGCTTCTCCCAGTCGGCGTTGGTGTAAGGCAGGATCGAAGAGAGGAACCCGTAGGCCCGCAGGAAGGCCTTGGCCTTGCCCTTGAGGTCCACCTGGCCGTCCTCGTCGAGCCGCTCACGGTAGTCGGCGACGCAAGCGTCGAGGATGGGATCGAGCCGGTCGCGGTCCGCCCCGCCCAGGTAGAGTGCCACGAGGTCGTCCACCTGCGCCGGGCCGTAGACCTGGTAGCCGTCGAGCGCTGCCTTGAGGTCGTGCAGCTTGTTCGGGTCGGTCTCCTCGGCCAGGATCGTCGTGCGGTAGTAGTCGGCGAAGGCCTCCTGGATCGTGTCCGCGTCGTTCATGAAGTCGAGCACGAAGACGTCGTGCTTCTTCGGGTGCGCGCGGTTGAGCCGCGAGAGCGTCTGCACCGCCTTGATCCCGGAGAGGATCTTGTCCACGTACATCGTGTGCAGCAGGGGCTCGTCGTAGCCGGTCTGGAACTTGTCGGCGCACACCAGAAACCGGTACGGGTCCTCCTGGATCTTGTCGGCGATCTTGCTCGACGGGAAGCCGTTGAGCGAGGCCTCGGTGACTTTAGCGCCGCCGTACTCGTGCTCCCCCGAGAACGCCACGATGGCCTGGTAGCGGCTCTTGCGTTCCGCCAGGTAGTCGCGGATGGCGTGGTAGTACTGGATCGCGCGCTCGATGCCGCTCGTCACCACCATCGCCCGCGCTTCGCCGCCGATCTTGTTGAGCGCCAGCACCTGCTCGTGGAAGTGGTCCACCATGATCTCGGCCTTGAGCCGGATCGCGTGGTCGTGGCTCTCGACGTAGCGACGCAGCTTCTTCTTCGCCCGCTTGGTGTCGAACTCCGGGTCGCCCTCGACCTTCTTGACCAGCTTGTAGTAGCTCTCGACCGGCGTGCAGTGCTTGAGCACATCCAGGATGAAGCCCTCCTGGATCGCCTGCTTCATCGTGTAGCGGTGGAACGGCCGGTGCTTCACCGTGCCGTCGGCCTGCGGGTCGGGCGCGCCGAAGATTTCGAGCGTCTTGTTCTTGGGCGTGGCGGTGAAGGCGAAGTAGCTGGCGTTGGGGAGCAGCTTCTTCGCCTCCATGAGGCGGTTGATCGTGTCCTCGAGCGTCTCGTCGTCCTCTTCGGCCCCGTCCTTGGAGAGCGCCATCGACAGCGCGGACGAGGTCCGCCCGCCCTGGCTCGAGTGCGCCTCGTCGATCACGATCGCGAAGCGCCGCCCGCGGTGCTCGCTCCCGATCTCGTCGAGGATGAATGGGAACTTCTGCACCGTGGAGATGATGATCTTCTTCCCCTCGGCGATGAACTTGCGCAGGTCGCCCGAGTGCTCGGCGTGCCCGACCGTGGCACCCACCTGTGCGAACTGCTTGATCGTGTCGCGGATCTGCTGGTCGAGGATCTTGCGGTCGGTGACGACGATGATCGAGTCGAAGACCGTCGCCTCGTCCTTCTTCAGGCCGATGAGCTGGTGCCCGAGCCACGCGATCGAGTTCGATTTGCCGCTGCCCGCCGAGTGCTGGATCAGGTAACGCTTGCCCGCGCCGGTCGTCTGCGCATCGGCGAGCAGCCGGCGCACCACGTCGAGCTGGTGGAAGCGCGGCCAGATCTGCACCGCCTTCTTCCTGCCGGTCTTCTCGTCCTTGGTCTCGACGACCTGCGCGTAGTTCTCGAGGATGTCGGTCAGGCCGCCGCGGGTGAGGACGCGCTTCCAGAGGTAGTCGGTCTTGAGGCCGTTCGGGTTGGGCGGGTTGCCCGCGCCGTCGTTCCAGCCCTGGTTGAAGGGCAGGAACCACGAGCCCTTGCCCTTCAGGTGCGTGCAGAAGCGCACCTCGTGGTCGTCCACGGCGAAGTGCACCACGCAGCGGCCGAACTCGAAGAGCTTCTCGCGCGGGTCGCGGTCGCGCTGGTACTGCTCGACGGCATCGGCGACCGTCTGCTTGGTCAGGCTGTTCTTCAGCTCGAACGTGGCGACGGGAAGGCCGTTGATGAACAGTCCCAGGTCGAGCGCACGCTGCGTCTCGTCGCGGCTGTAGCGGAGCTGGCGCGTGACGCTGAAGCGGTTCTGGGCGTAGCGCTCGGCGGCCCTGGCGTTGCCCGGCGAGGGCGTGCCGTAGAAGAGGTCGAGCTGGTGCGGCCCGTGCTTGAGCCCGTGGCGCAGCACGTCGATGGTGCCGCGCTTGGTGATCTCGCCCTGGAGCCGTGCTAGGAACTTGCGCCGTGTCGGTCCGTCCTGGCCGAGGTCGAGCGCGTCGGCCACCTCCAGCTGCGTCTCTCGCAGGAAGGCCGAGAGCTGGACCAGATCGACGCAGTACTCGCGGTCGTAGTCCTCGGGCGCGCCGCAGATCCAGCCCGCGCCGTAGACGGCCGGACGCTCGCGCACCTCGCCGGTCCTGACCGTCCCCGGATCGCAGGCCGCGCCGGTCAGCGCCGCGCAGATCAGCCGCTCGAGGCCGCGTTCGGAGGTGTCGGTCTTCATGTCGACGATCCCATCAAACACCCATCAAGCAACCGACACCAGCGTAACCGTTTGTTTCACAACGGCTTAGATGGCAGGTGGCGGCTGGACAAAGCCCCCCGGGACGGACCCGATCAAGCAACACCACCCTGCTGAGGCTCCGGGGCCGCCCAGAACGGGAGGTAGCGGCGGAGCCTGTACCCCACAGCAGGATCCTGGATCACGATCAACCCGGCATCCACGGCCTCATTCAGGAGGGTGGAAGCCGTCGCCGCGTTCCTCTCCTCGATCCCGAACCGCTCCCGGAGCGAGGTGTTCGTCATCGGCTGCCGGGTCACGTACCGCAAGCAAGCGTGCAGGTAGCACGCTCGAACGCGATCGGCTTTCTCCATGTCCTTCAACGCACGGTGGCCGAAGAGCACGATGCGCGTCGATTCGCCTGGTGTCTCGAACAAGGGCGCGGGGAGCTGATACATCTCGATCTGGAACACCACCTTATCGATGCCGCTGCCGCGCTCTTCGCAGATGCGGAAGCGGCGCATGAGCGAGGCCAGCGCTTCGTTGCGCGACCGGGGCGGCGTGTCCAGGAACCGCTGCGTGTCGACGAGCGGCCGGCCCGGGTTCGTAATCTCGATGCGGTCGTCGAATATCTCCACCATGGGACCGGCGCCGGTGACGAATAGGTCCTGGTGGATAAGCGCGTTTGCTACCAGCTCGCGCACCGCCAGCTCGGGAAACATCGGCACGGACCGGCGCAGGGCCTGCTCGATGATCTCGTTGGCCGGCAGGAGCCCGTTGATGAACCCGACAAGACCCTCGAAACCGCAGGCATAGCCCTTGCCGCCAACTTGCTCCTTGAGCGTCTCGGTCCGACCGTTGCCGCGGTACTGGATCACGCGCACGGCCTTGCGGCGCAGCGCATGAAACGCATCGAGTCGCTTGGCGAACAGGATCGCGCCGAGGTTGGTGATGTCCCAGCCTCCGGCATCGCTGCGGCGAATGAGGCGGTCTTCCGACAACGAGGCGAGGATGCCGTCGCGGCCGGCCGGTAACGGCCGTTCCAGAAGGTCGAAATAAGCCGGGTAGTCGAGCAGCGTCAGCACGTCGTCACCCGTCACGCGCTCGGAGGTGACGCCGTCCTCGAACGACGTCTGGTCGAAGATGCGCCACAGCGCCCGTTCCTTCTCCTGGAAATCTTTGAGCTTCTTCTTGTAGGTACCGACGCGGAGGAACTCCTGGCCCGAGAAACGCACCGGGTGGCGAGCAGCGCGCGCAATCTCCAACAGCACGATGCGGTGCCCGTCGACCTGCACCGGGAAAAACCGGAAATCGAGCTTGGGCTCCAGCAGCCGCAGCAACCAGCTCTCCAGTTCTTCATTGCCGACGCGGGTCGCGTGGGGATCGAACACGGTGCCCACCACCGCGTGATCCTCGTCGCGCACGCCCCAGACCAGGTAGGCGAAGGCCTTGCCCACTATTGAGCCTTGCATAAATGCCTGACAGTTTCACAATGGCAGTTCAGCCTGTTGCCAGAAGGCGCGGATCAGGCTCGGGCGGCGTTGCATGGAGCACAGCCGATTGCGCGCAGTGGTTTTGAGGTCAGCGAAGGTGCTGGCA
>VGVB01000021.1 GCA_016882265.1 Gammaproteobacteria bacterium | reverse complement strand
TGCCAGCACCTTCGCTGACCTCAAAACCACTGCGCGCAATCGGCTGTGCTCCATGCAACGCCGCCCGAGCCTGATCCGCGCCTTCTGGCAACAGGCTGAACTGCCATTGTGAAACTGTCAGGCATTTATGCAAGGCTCAATAGGATGCCGGCAGCAACCTCCGCAGCATGCCAAGCAGCGTCCGCTGCAGCAGCTCGATGTCCTCGACCCGGCAGCACTCGTTGACCTTGTGGATCGTGTCGTTGACGACGCCGATCTCGACCACCTGTGCGCCGAGCGGTGCGATGAAGCGCCCGTCCGAGGTGCCGCCGCCGGTGGACAGCTCCGGCTCGCGGCCGGTGACCTCCACGATCGCATCGACCGCGGCCGCGGACAGTTCCGCGGGCGGCGTGTAGAACGGCAGGCCGGACACGAACCACTCGAGCGTGTACGGCACTCCATGCCGGTCGAGGATGCCGGTGACCGTCTGTTTCAGGCCCTCGAGCGTCTGTGCCGGGCACCAGCGCAGGTTGAAGCGCGCCTTCAGCTCGCCCGGAATCACGTTGGGCGCGCCCGTGCCGGCGCTCAGGTTGCTGACCTGGAATGTGGTTGGCTGGAAATACTCGCAGCCGTTGTCCCAGGTGCGGCTGGTAAGTTCGGCGAGGGCCGGGGCCAGGCGATGCACCGGGTTGTCGGCGAGCTGCGGGTAGGCGACATGGCCCTGGATGCCGTGCACGGTGAGCCGCCCGGACAGCGAGCCGCGCCGGCCGATGCGGACCGTGTCGCCGAACGTGCGCTGGCTGGAGGGCTCGGCGAGGACGCAGAAGTCAATTCGCTCGGCGCGCTCGCGCAACACCTCGGCGACCCGGCGCGTACCGTCGACCGACGGACCCTCCTCGTCGCTGGTGATCAGCCAGGCGATGGTGCCGGCGTACGAAGGTCGCTCGCGGATGAAGGCCTCGGTCGCCGTGATCATCGCCGCCAGCCCGCTCTTCATGTCGGCCGCACCGCGCCCGAACAGCAGACCGTCGCGCAGCACCGGCTCGAACGGGTCCGTATGCCATTCCTCGAGCAGTCCGGGCGGGACCACGTCGGTGTGGCCGGCGAGGCAGACCACCGGACCGTCGCCACCGCGCCGGCTCGCCCAGAAATTGTCGACCTTGCCGAAGGGCAGCCGCTCGATCGTGAAACCGAGGGCCTCGAGCCGCGCGATCATCAACTCCTGGCAACCGGCGTCGTCGGGGCTGATCGAGCGGCGGGTCAGCAGCTCGCGGGTCAGGGCCAGGGTCGGCGACATCGTGTCGAAACCTCCAGAGCGGGTCGGCCGTGGCCAACGGCGGCCTTTATACGGATGTCACCGCGGCGCAGCAAGCCCGATCCTGTAACAATTCCGCAATGAGCCCGGTGTAGAAGTTACCGGATGCCTGCGCCCCGGTCTCCGGGGTGCGGTACCCAGAAGCCGCGGGAGACCGATGCAGACCTCGACACTGATTCTGGTGCTGCTGGCGCTGTCGGCTGTCGCCTACCAGCTCGGGCGCGGGCGCGCGTTGCAGCTTGTCGGCGGACCGCGGCGCCGGCGGGACCTGCACTCGCTCCCTGCCTACTACGGTCTGCTGACTGCCGTCTGGTGCGGCCTGCCGGCGCTGGTCGTGGTGGCTGGCTGGCAGTTGCTCGACGATCGCATCCTCACGGCCCTGGTCGTGGACGAGATGCCGGCCGGGACCCGGGCGCTGCCGCCGGGCGAGCTGTCGCTGGTGCTGAACGATGTCCGCAACCTGGTGGCTGGCAACGTCGCCGCGGAGTCCGTGACGCCGGCGGTTGCGGCGGCGGCACAGCGCTGGCGCCGCCTCGATGCGCTCGGTCACCTGGGCGCCAGCGGGCTGACGCTGGCGGTCGCGCTGGCCGGTGGCTGGCTGGCGTGGCGGCGCATCACCCCGCGACTGCCGGCGCGCAACCACGTCGAGCGCATCGCCGAGCGGGTGCTGCTCGGCTGTTCCCTGATCGCGATCCTGACCACGATCGGCATCGTGCTGTCGGTATTATGGGAGTCGATTCAGTTCTTCCGTCTGGTGCCGGTCAGCGAGTTCGTGTTCGGCACGCAGTGGAGTCCGCAGCTCGCGATCCGCGCCGATCAGGTCGGCTCGTCCGGCGCGTTCGGCGCCGTGCCGCTGTTCGCCGGCACGCTGCTGATCTCGGCGATCGCGATGCTGATCGCGGTGCCGGTCGGGCTGTTCGCCGCGATCTACCTGGCCGAGTACGCGAGCCGCCGGTTCCGCACGCTGGCCAAGCCGGTGCTGGAAGTGCTGGCCGGCATCCCGACCGTGGTCTACGGGTTTTTCGCCGCGCTGACCGTGGCGCCGCTGCTGCGCCTGACCGGCGAGCGGCTGGGGCTCGAGGTGGCGGCCGAGAGCGCGCTGGCTGCCGGCCTGGTCATGGGCATCATGATCATCCCGTTCGTATCTTCGCTGGCCGACGACATGATCACCGCCGTGCCGCAGTCGCTGCGTGATGGTTCCTACGGCCTCGGTGCGACCCGTTCGGAGACGATCCGGCGCGTCGTGCTGCGCGCGGCACTGCCCGGCATCGTCGGCGGCGTGCTGCTGGCGATCTCGCGCGCGGTCGGCGAGACGATGATCGTCGTGATGGCCGCCGGCCTGTCGGCGAACCTGACCGCGAACCCGCTCGAGGCGGTGACCACCGTGACCGTACAGATCGTCACGCTGCTGGTCGGCGACCAGGAGTTCGACAGCCCGAAGACCCTGGCCGCGTTTGCACTCGGCCTCGTGCTGTTCCTGGTGACGCTGGCCTTGAACATCGTCGCGCTGCAGGTCGTGCGCCGCTACCGGGAGCAGTATGAATAGGCCGGAACTGCAGACGGTGGCCGCGAGTCAGCAACGCGTGCGCGAGCGGGTCGGGCGCAGCCTGCGGCGGCGGTACCGGGCCGAGCGGCGTTTCCGGGCCTGCGGACTCGGCGCCGTGCTGGCGGGCGTGCTCGCGGTCGGCGGCCTGTTCGTCTCGATTGTCAGCACCGGGTATTCGGTGTTCTGGCAGACGCGCATCACGCTCGACATACAGTTCGTGCCGGAGGCGGTCCGGGCCGGGGATTTCACCGCGCTGGTACGGGCGGCGCTGCGGCAGCAGTTCCCGGAGGTCGAGGGCCGGCAGGACCTGCGCCAGCTCTACGGCCTGATCAGCGACGGCGCCGGCTACGAGCTGCGCGACCGCGTGGCTGCGGAGCCCGGTCTCAGCGGTACGACGGCCGCGATCGCGCTGCTGGCGGCCGACGACGTGGACCAATTGCGCAAGGGCCGGAGCGACCGGCACGCACCGGAGGCCGAGCGGATCATCAGCGACCGGCAGCTCGCCTGGCTCGACGAACTCGACCGGCGGCAACGAATCCACCGCCAGTTCAATCGCGAGTTCTTCACCGCGGGGGATTCGCGCGAGCCGGAGCAGGCCGGAATCCGCGGCGCGCTGGTCGGCTCGTTCCTGACCCTGCTGGTCACGCTGCTGCTGTCCTTCCCGATCGGCGTCGCGGCAGCCGTATACCTCGAGGAGTTCGCGCCGCGCAACCGGCTGACTGACCTGATCGAGGTCAACATCAACAACCTCGCGGCGGTGCCGTCGATCGTGTTCGGGCTGCTCGGACTTGCCGTGTTCATCCAGTTCTTCGGCGTGCCGCGCTCGGCGCCACTGGCCGGCGGGCTGGTGCTGACGCTGATGACCCTGCCGACGATCATCATCGCCAGCCGCGCGGCGATCCGCGCGGTCCCGCCGTCGATCCGCGAGGCGGCGCTCGGCATGGGGGCCTCGCCGTTGCAGATGGTCGCGCACCATGTGCTGCCGCTGGCGCTGCCCGGAATGCTGACCGGCGCGATCATCGGCATGGCCCGCGCGCTCGGCGAGTCGGCGCCGCTCCTGATGATCGGCATGGTGGCGTTCATCGCCGACGTGCCGGCCGGCGCGCTCAGTCCGGCGACCGTGCTGCCGGTACAGGTCTTCCTGTGGGCGGACAGCCCGGAGCCGGCCTTTCTCGAACGCACCTCCGGCGCGATCATCGTGCTGCTGGTGTTCCTGCTGCTGATGAACGCGGCGGCGGTGATCCTGCGGCAGAAATTCGAGCGGCGCTGGTGACGCCGGTGTCGGGAGCAGAACGGATGGATCTGGAACGACAGCAGCAGCGCCAGACGGTCGGCGACATCACAGTGCCGGACCCGGTGATCTGCTGCCGCGGCGTCAACGTGCGCTATGGCGACAAGCCGGCGATCCGCGACGTCAGTCTGGACATCGCCCACCATGAGGTCATCGCGATGATCGGCCCGTCGGGCTGTGGCAAGAGCACGCTGCTGCGCTGCCTGAACCGGCTCAACGATACGATTCCGGGCGCCGTCGTGACCGGCACGATCACGCTCGACGGCCAGGACATCTATGACCGCCAGCAGGACGTCGTGCAGTTGCGCGCGCGCGTTGGCATGGTGTTCCAGAAGCCGAATCCGTTCCCGAAGTCGGTCTACGAGAACGTGGCGTACGGCCCGCGCATTCACGGGCTGGCCGCCGGCCGCGCGGAACTCGACGAGATCGTGCAGACCAGTCTGCAGCGGGCCGGTCTGTGGGATGAGGTCAAGGACCGGCTCAACCAGCCCGGCACGGCGCTGTCGGGCGGCCAGCAGCAGCGGTTGTGTATCGCGCGTACGATCGCGGTGAGCCCGGAGGTGATCCTGATGGACGAGCCGTGCTCGGCGCTCGACCCGATCGCGACCGCGCGCATCGAGGACCTGATCGACGAGCTGCGCCAGAACTTCACGATCTGCATCGTCACGCACTCGATGCAGCAGGCCGCGCGCGTGTCGCAGCGCACGGCCTACTTTCACCTTGGCGACCTGATCGAGGTCGGGCCGACCGAGCGGATTTTCACCAACCCGCGCCACCGCCTGACCGAGGACTACCTGACCGGCCGCTTCGGCTGACCACTCTCGCCTCACGCGTGGGCGGCTTCTGGCCGGGATCCCGCGCCCCGCCGCGCTGGGCGAGGTGGTCGCGGCAACCGCTCGCTCGCGCGCGCCCGAAATTACGCGCTCGCTCGCGGCGCCACGCCCGCCTCGCCCGCGCGGAGTGGGGCTGGTAGCCGGCCGCAGCCGTTGCGCGCGTGGGCGGCGCGGGATCCCGGCCAGAAGCCGCCCGCGCGACGGGGGTGCTGCGCTACATCCGCAGCAGTTCGTTGATCGAGGTCTTGGCGCGGGTCTGGGCGTCGACGCGCTTGACGATGACCGCGCAGGCCAGCGAGTGACTGCCGTCCGCCGCCGGCAGACTGCCGGGCACGACGACCGCGCCGGCCGGGACACGACCATAGGAGATCGTGCCGGACTCGCGGTCGAAGATCCGCGTGCTGGCGCCGAGGAACACTCCCATCGACAGCACTGCGCCGCGCTCGACCACCACGCCCTCGACGACCTCGGAGCGCGCGCCGATGAAGCAGTCGTCCTCGATGATGACCGGTTGCGCCTGCAGCGGCTCGAGCACTCCGCCGATGCCGACGCCGCCGGACAGGTGCACGTTGCGGCCGATCTGGGCGCAGGAGCCGACCGTGGCCCAGGTGTCCACCATCGTGCCGGCGCCGATCCAGGCGCCGACGTTGACGAAGCAGGGCATCAGCACCGCGTTCGGCGCGATGTAACTGCCGCGCCGCACGATCGCGCCGGGCACCACGCGCACGCCCTCGGCCGCAAAGCGCGCCGCATCGTGCTGGGAGTGGCGCAACGGCAGCTTGTCGAAGAAGCGCAGTACGCCGGCTTCGAGCAGCGCGCTGTCGTGGGTCCGGAACCACAGCAGCACGGCCTTCTTCAGCCACTCGTTGACCCGCCATCCGTCCGGGGCCGGCTCGGCGACGCGCACGGTGCCGGCCTCGAGCAGGGCCAGCGTGTCGTCCAGGGCGGCCAGCAGGTCTGCCGGTGCGCGGCCCGGCGCGAGTTCCGTGCGCCGTGCAAAGGCGTCATCGATCAGTCGGCGGATGGCTTCCATGGCTGCTCCGGTTCAGGCGGCGGCGTCGCGCGCGTCGAGCGCCCGCGTCAGCGACTCGGCCAGGGCTTGCTGGCGCGGCGCCTCCAGCGGCCCGCCGCCCTCGTCTGTCACGTAGAACACGTCCTCGGCGCGCTCGCCGACGGTCATGATCTTCGCGCCGCGCAGTTCGACGCGCTGGTCCCACAGTACCTTGCCGACCTCGGACAGCAGCCCGGGCCGGTCGCCGGCGACCAGCTCGAGGATCGTGCGCCGGTTGGCGGCGTCGGCGCTGAAGGCCACCTGGGTCGGGGTCGTGAACATCCGCACCTGCCGCGGGACACGCCGCGCGACCGCCGGTGCGTCGCTGCTCGCCACGGCCAGCGCCTGGCGCAGCAGCCGCTCGATGCCGGCCATGCGCTGGCGGTCGCAGATCGGCAGTCCCGTATCCTCGAGCACCAGGTAGCTGTCGAGGCTCGCGCCGTCGGCAGTCGGCGTGATCCGCGCGTCGACGATGCTCAGGCCGAGCTGGTCGAGCGCCGCGGTCGTGCGGGCAAAGCTGTGGCGCCGGCCGCGGGTGTGGACCAGGATCACCGTCGCGCCGCCGTGCCCCGGCTGGTCGGCGACCGCGACCAGCGGGCTCGGGTCGGCCGGATCACGGGCCCCGAGCCGGGCCGTGTGCCAGGCGACCTCGGCCGCCGAGTAGCACAGGAAATAGTCGTCGGTCAGCCCGGCCCAGACCCGGTCGATCGCTGCCGCCGCGACGCGCTCGGCCGCCAGCAGCTCGCGGGCCTGCGACTGCGTCTCGGCGATGAGCTGCTCGCGGTCGATCGGGCTCTCGAGGCCGCGGCGCAGGGCCTGCCGGACGCGCTCGTGAAATTCATCGAACAGCGAAGCCTTCCACGAGTTCCACAGCTTCGGGTTGGTGCCGCGCACGTCGGCGACGGTCAGCACGTACAGGTAATCGAGATGCGTCTGGTCGCCGACCAGACGCGCGAAGGCATTGACCACCTGCGGGTCGGCGATGTCCTTCTTCTGCGCCGTGACCGACAGCGCGAGGTGGTGCCGGACCAGCCAGGCGACCAGCCGGCCATCGTACGGAGACAGGCCCTGCTCGAGGCAGAACGCCTCCGCGTCGACGGCGCCGAGCTCGGAGTGATCGCCGCCGCGGCCCTTGGCGAGGTCGTGGAAGAGCGCCGCGAGGTAGGCCAGCTCGGGTCGGGGCAGGGCGCGGAAGATCTGCGCGAGGCGCGGGAATTCGTGGTCGTAACGCTCGAGCGCGAAGCGCCGCAGATTGCTGACCACGAACAGGGTGTGCGCGTCCACCGTGTACGCGTGAAACAGGTCGTACTGCATCCGCCCGACGATGCGGCCGAAGGCCGGAATGTAACGGCCGAGCACGCCGTACAGGTTCATCCGGCGCAGCTCGTGGGTGACGCCGGCCGGCGCGCGCAGGATCTCGAGGAACAGGCGATGGTTGCGCGGGTGCTGGCGGAACTCCTCGTCGATCAGCCACAGGTTCTCGGTCACCAGCCGCAGCGTGTTGGCGCGCACGCCGCGCAGCCGCGGATTCTGCTGCAGCACGACGAACAGTTCGAGCAGCGCCCCGGGATTGCGCACGAACACCTCGGGCGAGGTCACCTCGAGGTACTCATCGCGTTCCTGGAACGACGGCGACAGCGGCACCGCCGGGGCGTCGCGGTCGGCGAGGATCTCCTCGCGGAAGAGCTGCAGCAGCAGCTCATTGAGCCACGCCACCGTCATCACGGTGCGGTAGTAACGCTGCATGAACTGCTCGACCGCCAGCGTGTAGGTGGCGTCCTCGTAGCCGAACATGCGCGCCAGCCGGAGCTGGTGGTCGAACAGCAGGCGGTCCTCGCGGCGCTGCGTGATCAGGTGCAGCGCGAAGCGGATCCGCCACAGGTGCGCCTGCGCCGCCGAGAGCTGGGCCAGCTCGCGCGGCGTCAGGAAGCCGTGGTCAGCGAGCTCCTGCAGGTTGCCGGCGCCGAAATGGCGCTTCGCGACCCAGGCGATGGTCTGGATGTCGCGCAGGCCGCCGGGACTCTGCTTGACGTTCGGCTCCAGGTTATAGGCCGTGTCGTGGTAGCGGTGGTGACGCTCGGTCTGCTCGCGGACCTTGGCGTCGAAGAAGTCGCGCGACGACCACAGGCGGTCCGGCGCCAGCGCCGCGCGCATCCCGGCCAACAGCCGCGCCGGACCGGCCAGCAGGCGCGCCTCGATCAGCGTGGTCGCGACGCTGACGTCGGCCAGCGCCTCGCGCTGGCAGTCGTCGATCGTGCGCACGCTATGCCCGATCTCGAGCCCGAGGTCCCACAGGAACGCGAAGAAACGCTCGAGCGCACCGGTCCAGCACTGCTGGTTGCCCTGCGGCAGCAGCACCATGACGTCGATGTCGGAGCAGGGCAGCAGCTCGCCGCGACCGTAGCCGCCGACCGCGACCAGGGCGAGTTCGGCAGTATCCGCGCCGGCCTGCCGTTCCCAGGCCTGCACCAGCAGCGCATCCACCAGCCGGGCCCGGTCGTGGACCAGGATCTCGACGGCCTCGCCGGCCTCGAAGCGCCGGGCGAGTTCGGCATCGCCGTGCTGGCGCGCCGCGCGGAAGTCCGGCAGCGGGTCGCCGGACGCGGCGAGGCGCGCCGGCAGTGCCCGGAGGAACTCCCAGGTTTCCGGCGGCGCGGCGCCCACCGGTGCGCCGGCGACCTCAGTCGTGGGCGTGTGCACGGCCCGGCCCGCGGCTCAGGACCGGACCCGCTCGGCGGCGCCGAGCGTCAGTACCTCGACGCCGTCCGCGGTCACCAGCACTGTGTGTTCCCACTGCGCGGACAGCGAATGGTCGCGGGTGACGACGGTCCAGCCGTCACCCAGCAGCTTGACGTGGCGCTGCCCGGCATTGACCATCGGCTCGATCGTGAAGGTCATGCCCGGCTCGAGCATCAGGCCGGTGCCGGGCGTGCCGTAGTGCAGCACCTGCGGGTCCTCGTGGAAGGCGCGCCCGATGCCGTGGCCGCAGTATTCCTGCACCACCGAGTAGCCCTCCGCCTCGACGTGCTGCTGGATCGCATGGCCGATGTCGCCGAGCGTGCGGCCCGGCGCGACCACGCCGATGCCGCGCCACAGGGCTTCGTGGGCGATGCGGCACAGCCGCCGGGCCTGCACCGGGCAGTCGCCGACCAGGAACATGCGGCTCGAGTCGCCGTGGAAACCGTCGCGGATCACGGTGATGTCGACATTGACGATGTCGCCGGAGCGCAGCACCCGCGGCCCCGGGATGCCGTGGCACACGACGTGGTTGACCGAGGTGCAGATCGAGCGCGGGAAGCCACGATAGTGGAGTGGCGCCGGCACCGCCTGCCGGACGTTGACGATGTAATCGTGGCAGATCCGGTCGAGCTCGCCGGTCGTGATGCCGGGCACGACCTGCGGGCCGATCAGGTCGAGCACGTCGGCCGCCAGCCGTCCGGCCACGCGCATGGCTTCCTGCTCGACTGGCGTCTTGATGCTGGCCTGTGGCTGGCGGGCCATCAGCATGGACCGGTGACTCCCGTGGCTGGCGTTGTCCGGACCGGGCAAAGATGGTATAAAGCGCGGCGTTTTTTCTCAACCAAATCCCCACGTCCTGTCGTCACGTGCGGCCGGGTGCCGGATTTCGAAGATCCGGTTGCCGCATGCGGATGGGCGGAGGCTGAACCCGGCAAGGAGCGATCATGGCCAGCGTGTCCATGCGACAGATGCTGGAAGCGGGGGTCCATTTCGGCCACCAGACCCGCTTCTGGAACCCGAAGATGGCGCCGTTCATCTTCGGCGAACGCAATCAGATCCACATCATCAACCTCGAGAGGACGCTGCCGCTGTATCTCAAGGCGCTCGCCTTCGTCAGGGGCGTGGTCGGTGACGGCGGGCGCGTGCTGTTCGTCGGCACCAAGCGTGGCGCGCGCGACGCGATCCAGGCCGAGGCCATGCGCTGCGGCATGCCGTTCGTCAACCAGCGCTGGCTCGGCGGCATGCTGACTAACTTCAAGACGATTCGCCAGTCGGTGCGCCGCCTGCAGGAGCTGGAGGAGATGCGCGATGGCGGCGCGCTCGAACGGCGCGGCAAGAAGGAGGCTCAGGCGCTGCGCCGGGAGCTGGATAAACTGTCCCGCAGCCTCGGCGGCATCAAGGACATGAACTCGCTGCCGGACGTGCTGTTCGTCGTCGATGTCGGCCACGAGGAGATCGCGGTGCGCGAGGCCCGCAAGCTCGGTATCCCGGTCGTGGCGATCGTGGACAGCAACTGTTCCCCCGATGGCATCGACTACGTGATCCCCGGCAATGACGACGCCATGCGGGCCGTGCAGCTCTATGCGGCCGGAGCCGCGGACGCGGTGATCGAGGGCAAGGCGATGGTCCCGGCGGTGCCCGCCGGTGAAGACGAGTTCGTGGAACTGGACGAGGCCGAGCAGCCGCGGCGCAAGACACCGGCCCGCGCACCGCGGCGGTCGGCACCGGCGCGGCGCAGGCCGGCCGCGCGGTCGCGCGCTGCGGCCACGGCCAGCACGGCGCCACCGGCCGACGGGGCGGCTGAACCAGCCGAGTCGAACGCAGCAGCCGAGCCAGCCGTAGAGGAAATCGCGGACGAGGTGAGCGGGGACGAGGAGGGCCGCCGCGAGCAGGCGACCCCGCGGCGCCGTCCCGCCGGGCGCAAGCCGGCGGATGCGTGAAGGAGCCGAGCCCATGACAGTGACCGCCGAGTCGGTCCGGATGCTGCGCGAGCGCACCGGGGCCGGGATGATGGAATGCAAGAAGGCGCTGGTCGAGACGGCCGGTGATCTCGATGCCGCCGCGGAACTGATGCGCAAGGCCGGACTGGCCAAGGCTGACCGCAAGGCTGCGCGCATCGCTGCCGAGGGCGTGATCGCCAGCGCCGGTTCGGCGGACGGGCGGACCGCAGTCGTCGCCGAAGTCAACTGTGAAACGGATTTCGTCGCGCGGCAGGACGAGTTCCGCGCCTTTGCCGCCGCCGTCGCCCAGGCGGCACTCGCCGCCGGCGCCACCGATGCCGCGGCCCTGGCCGGCCTCCGCCTCGCCGATGGCCAGACGGTCGAAGACATGCGGCGCAGTCTCGTCGCGCGCATCGGCGAGAACATCAGCGTGCGCCGCGCGGCGCTGCTGTCGGCCCCGACGGTTGTCGGCAGCTACGTGCACGGCGGCCGGATCGGGGCCCTCGTCGCCCTCGAGGGCGGCGCTGCGACGCTGGCACGGGACCTGGCCATGCACGTGGCCGCCTCGAGCCCGCAATTCGTGTCGGCGGCCAACGTGCCCGAGGCCTGGCTGACCCGCGAGCGCGAGATCCTGACCGCCCAGGCCGACAAGGAAGGCAAGCCGGCCGCGATCGTGGCCAAGATGGTCGAGGGCCGTCTGCGCAAGCAGCTTGCCGAGGTCTGCCTTACCGGGCAGCCGTTCGTCAGGGATCCGGACACGACCGTCGGCAAGCTGCTGGAGACAGCCGCGGCGAAAGTCACCGGCTATGTGCGTTTCGAAGTGGGCGAGGGCATCGAGAAGCGCAGCGAAGACTTCGCCGCCGAGGTGATGGCCCAGGTCAAGGCCGCCGAGGCGCGACGCTGAGACCCCGGCCCGACCCAGTCCGAACCCCGCGCCGGCGGGGTTCCTTATAATCGGCGTCGAAGCGTGGTGGGGGTGGGCATGCCAGAAACCGCAGTCCGGCGGAAGCTTGGGCGGATCCTGCTGAAACTGAGCGGCGAGGCTCTGCTCGGCGAGGCCGACTACGGCATCGACCCGGCCGTGCTGCGCCGGGTCGCCGGCGAAATCCGCGACGTGATGGCGCGCGGCGTGCAGGTCGCGGTCGTGATCGGCGGCGGCAACCTCTTCCGCGGTGCCGGGCTGGCCCGGGCGGGCATGGATCGGGTGACCGCCGACCACATGGGCATGCTCGCGACCGTGATGAACGCACTGGCGCTGCAGGACGCGCTCGAAGCGCTCGGCAGTTGGGCGCGGGTGCTGTCGGCGCTGCGGGTCCAGCAGGTCTGCGAGGACTACATCCGCCGCCGCGCGGTGCGGCACCTGGAGAAGGGCCGCTGCGTGATCTTCGCCGCCGGCACCGGCAACCCGTTCTTCACCACCGACACGGCGGCGGCGCTGCGCGCAACCGAGATCGGCGCCGACCTGCTGCTCAAGGCCACCAAGGTCAACGGCGTGTACGACGACGATCCGGTGCGCAACCCGGCCGCGCGGCGTTACCGGATGCTGTCCTTCGACAAGGTGCTCGACGACCGCCTCGCGGTGATGGATGCCACGGCCATCGTCATGTGCCGCGACAACAATCTGCCGCTGCGCGTGTTCGACCTGGGCAACGAGGGCGACCTGCTGCGCATCGTCGACGGCGAGGACATCGGCACGCTGGTCGCCAACGGTCTGTGACCCGGCGCGCCGGGGAAGGAGCGAGCGATGCTCGAGGACATGAGGCAGGACGCGACCCAGCGCATGAGCCGCTGCGTCGCCGCGTTGCGCGAGCACTTCCGCAAGATGCGGACCGGCCGGGCCAACACCGGCCTGCTCGACGGGATCAAGGTCGAGTACTACGGCAGCGAGGTGCCGCTCACCCAGGTCGCGAACGTCACGGTCGAGGACGCGCGCACGCTGGTCGTGTCGCCCTGGGACAAGTCGGCGGTCACGGCGGTCGAGAAGGCCATCCTCAAGTCGGATCTCGGTCTGACGCCGAATACCGCCGGGCAGGTGATCCGTCTGCCGGTGCCGCCGATGACCGAGGAACGGCGCCGCGAGCTGACCCGAGTCGCGCGCCACGAGGCGGAAAACGCGCGCGTCGCGGTGCGCGCCGTGCGCCGCGACCTGATGAACGAGCTCAAGGAACTGCTGAAGGAGAAGCTGATCTCGGAGGACGACGACCGCCGCGCGCACGACGAGGTGCAGAAGCTCACCGACCGCTTCGTGCAGGACGTGGACGCCGTGCTCGCCGAAAAAGAAAAAGAGCTGCTGCAGGTCTGAGCCGGGGATGGTCGCCTCCGACCAGGGTGGCATGCAGGCCGTTCCGCGCCACGTCGCCGTGATCATGGACGGTAACGGCCGCTGGGCCGAGCGTCGCGCGCTGCCGCGCGCCGCCGGCCACCGCGCCGGCGCCAGGGCGGTGCGGGCGACGATCGAGCACGCCCTCCGGCGCGGCATCGCCGCACTGACGCTGTTCGCATTCTCGAGTGAGAACTGGCAGCGGCCGGCCGAGGAGGTCGGCCTGCTGATGCAGCTTCTGCTCGAGGCGCTGGATCGCGAGGTCGCCGAACTCGGCGCCAATGGCGTGCGGCTGCACTTCGCCGGCGACCGCAGCAGGCTGGCGCCATTGCTGGTCGAGCGGATGGATGAGGCCGCGCGGCGCACGGCTGGCGGCCGGCAACTCGATCTGCTGGTGGCCGTGGCCTATGGCGGCCGCTGGGACATCGTGCAGGCGGCGCGGACCCTGGCCGCTGCGGTGGCCGCCGGCCGCATCGATCCGGCCGGCGTGGACGAGACGACTTTTGCGGCATCCCTGGCGACCGCCGGCCGGCCGGAGCCGGATCTCTTCATCCGCACCGGCGGCGAGCGCCGGATCAGCAACTTCCTGCTGTGGGATCTGGCCTACACCGAGCTGTGGTTCAGCGATACGCTGTGGCCGGACTTCGACGAGCGTATCTTCGATGCCGCCATCAGCGACTTTGCCAGTCGCCAGCGCCGCTTCGGCCGGACGGCCGCACAGGTAGGACGTAGCTGATGCTCGGGCAGCGGATCCGCACTGCGGTGGTGCTGGTCGCCCTGCTGGCCATCGTGCTGTTCGTGCTGCCGCGGGCCGCGGCCATCGGGATCCTGGCCACGGTGATCCTGCTCGGTGCCTGGGAGTGGAGTGCGCTCGCGGGACTGTCGGGGATGGCGGGCCGTGCCGGCTACCTGCTGGCCTGCGCCGCGGGAATGGGCTGGCTGTGGTTCGTAACCAGCGAGGCGGCGTGGTTTGAACTGCTGCTGGCGGTCGTCGTGGCCGGCTGGATCCTGGTGTTCGGCTGGATCGTGCTCGCACCCGCTCGCGGACCGCGGTGGCTCGCCGCGCTGACCGGACTCTGGGCGCTCGTTCCGGCCTGGGTCGCGCTCGCCCGCCTGCTGGCGCAGGATGGCCGGGGCGCCGAACTGGTGATCTTCGTGCTGCTGCTCGTCTGGGCGGCCGATATCGGTGCCTACTTCGCCGGCCGGAGCTTCGGCCGCGTGCGGCTCGCACCGCGCGTCAGCCCGAACAAGACCTGGGAGGGCGTGCTCGGCGGGTTGCTGACCGGTCTGCTGGTCGCCTTCGCGGCGCAGGCATGGTTTCAGCTTCCCGCGCTGGCGTTTCTCCCGCTATGCGTTGCCGGGGTGCTGATCTCGGTCGTCGGTGACCTCGCCGAGAGCATGCTCAAGCGCCAGCGCGGACTGAAGGACAGCGGCCGGTTGCTGCCCGGCCATGGCGGCGTGCTCGACCGGATCGACAGTCTGACGGCCGCTGCCCCGCTGCTGGCGCTGGGCCTGTCCTGGCTCGGGCTGCTGCCATGACCGGGGTCGTGATTCTCGGCGCGACCGGCTCGATCGGCGCCAGCACGCTCGAGGTCGCCGCGCTGCACGCCGGGCGGTTCGAAGTCGTCGGCCTTGCGGCGCGCGCCAACGACGCGGCGATGGCCGGGCTGTGCCAGCGTTTCCGGCCGCGCTACGCGGCCCTGCTCGATCCGGCGGCCGGGCAGCGGCTGCGCGCGCGGCTGGCCGAGGCTGGCCCCGCCACCGAGGTTTTGAGCGGGCCGGACGCGCTGACCGCGATTGCGACCGTGCCGGAGGCCGGGATCGTCGTCGCGGGCATCGTCGGAGCCGCGGGTCTCGCGCCGACGCTGGCGGCGGCCCGGGCCGGCAAGCGCATCCTGCTCGCCAACAAGGAGGCGCTGGTGCTGGCCGGTCCGCTGCTGATCGAGGCGGCGCGACAATCCGGTGCCGAACTGCTGCCGATCGACAGTGAACATA
Source organism: Gammaproteobacteria bacterium (assembly GCA_016882265.1). Lineage (GTDB taxonomy): Bacteria > Pseudomonadota > Gammaproteobacteria > Steroidobacterales > Steroidobacteraceae > SCUD01. The sequence goes on along the minus strand of VGVB01000021.1, from coordinate 28,264 downwards.
ATGCGGTGTTCCAGTGTCTCCCCGGCCCGCTGCCGGGGCGCCCCACGGCTGGCGTGCGCCGGATCCTGCTGACCGCCTCGGGGGGGCCGTTCCTGGCCACGCCGCGCCAGCGGCTGGCGGACGTGACTCCGGAACAGGCTGTGGCCCACCCGACCTGGCGCATGGGCCCGAAGATTTCGGTGGACTCAGCGACGCTGATGAACAAAGGACTGGAGGTCATCGAAGCCTGCCATCTGTTCGGCGTCGCGCCGGACCAGGTGAGCGTCGTCATTCATCCGCAGAGCATCGTGCACTCGATGGTCGAGTACGTGGACGGCTCGGTCCTCGCCCAGCTCGGCCAGCCGGACATGCGCACCCCGATCGCGCACGCGCTCGGCTGGCCCGAACGGCTGGCCTCCGGCGTGACCCCTCTGGACCTCGTGCAGGTTGCTAACTTATCCTTTGAAGCCCCTGATTTAGAAAGATTTCCATGTCTTCGGCTGGCGGGGCTGGCGGCTCGCGCCGGTGGCACGGCGCCGGCCGTACTGAACGCCGCGAACGAGGTGGCCGTGCAGGCCTTCCTCGAGCGGCGGCTGAACTTCGGCGGTATTGCCCCGGTCATTGAGGCTGTGTTGCAGCGCCATTCGACGGAACCGGTGAAGCGCCTCGAGGATGCGCTGGCGGCCGACGCCTGGGGGCGGGCCGAGGCGGAGCGGCAGCTCCTGAACGCGAGGGTGGCTCTGGCGTGACTTTCGGACTGACCGCGATCGTCGCTTTTCTCGTCGCCATCGGCCTCCTCGTGTCGGTGCACGAGCTGGGTCATTTCGCCGTGGCGCGGCGGCTTCGGTTCAAGGTGCTGCGCTTCTCGCTCGGCTTCGGGCGGCCCTTGTGGCGCCGCACCGGGCGCGGCCCGGACCACGTCGAATACGTGGTCGCGGCGATTCCGCTCGGCGGCTATGTGCGGATGCTGGACGAGCGCGACGGCCCGGTGCCGCCGGAGGACGCCGGCCGGTCCTTCCAGAGCCGTCCGCCGCTGGCGCGCGTCGCTGTACTGCTGGCCGGACCGGCGGCGAATCTGCTGTTCGCCGTCGCGGCTTACTGGGTGCTGTTCGTCCACGGCGTGCCTGGCCTGAAGCCGGTGATCGGCGCGGTCGCCCCCGGCTCGCATGCCGAGGCCGCCCGCCTGCGCGATGACGACGAATTGCTTCGCATCGGCACTGCCCCGACGCCAACCCGGCAGGGCGCGGTGCTGGCGCTGCTTGAAGGAATCGTCGAGAGCGGCTCGGTGCCGCTGCGGGTGCGCGGCAGCGACGGCCAGACGCGCGACCTGGTCCTGCGCGTGCCCGACGCCGGGCGTCGCGATCTGACCGAGCCCGGCGAACTGCTGCGCGGGCTCGGGTTTTCGTTCTGGGCCCCGCCGCAGCCGGTGCTGGTGGCGGCGATCGAGCCGGGCGGCCCGGCGGAGCGGGCCGGACTGGTTGCCGGCGACGAGATCGTCGCCATGGATGGCCGGCCGGTGCGGGAATTCCAGGAGTTCGTGGCCTACATCCGCGCGCGGCCCGGCGCCGCCGTGGAGCTGGTCGCCCTGCGCGACGGCGCGCAGCGGAGCGTGCGCCTCGATCCGGCGCCGGTGGTCGAGGAGGGCCGGACGATCGGCCGCATCGGGCTCAGCGTCGCCGAGCGGGCCGGGTTTCCCGAGCGGATGCTGACCATCGAGCGCTACGGGCCGCTGGCGGCATTCGGCCCGGCGCTCGGCGAGACCTGGCAGAAGAGCGCGCTGACCGTCCGCTTCCTGTGGCGCATGCTGACCGGCGACGTCTCGCCGCGCAACATCTCCGGCCCGATCAACATCGCCCAGTACGCGGGGCTGACGGCGCACGAGGGCTTCATTTATTATCTCGCCTTCCTGGCGCTGGTCTCGGTGTCGCTCGCGATCCTGAACCTGCTGCCGGTACCGGTACTCGACGGCGGGCAGGTGCTGTTCCAACTCGTTGAGCTGATCAAGGGTGGCCCGCTGTCGCTGCAGGCCCAGGTGCTCGGACAGCGGCTGGGGATCGCGATGCTGGTCGCACTGATGGGGTTCGCGTTCTACAACGACATCACGCGGCTCTTCGGCTGAGCGCGCAGAGGATTCACCGGCCCATGCTCCGACGGCTTACTGGCTGCATTCTCCTGGCCTGCGCTCCACTGGCGCTGGCCCAGTCCGTCGACGGCGACTTCGTGGTCGGCGACATCCGGGTCGAGGGGCTGCAGCGCATCTCCGAGGGCACGGTGTACAACTACCTGCCGGTGAACATCGGCGACCGGCTCGACGCGCGGCGCGCGCAGGAAGCGCTCCGGGCGCTGTTCGCCACCGGCTTCTTCCGCGATATCGAGCTGCGCCGCGACGGCGGCACGCTGGTCGTCGCGGTGCTCGAACGGCCCTCGATCGAGAGTTTCGAGATCACCGGCAACAAGGACATCAAGACCGAGGACCTGCAGAAGTCGCTGCGCAACGTCGGTCTGGCCACCGGCAAGACCTTCGACCGCTCGGTGCTCGAGGAAGTGCGCGGCTACCTGACCGACCAGTACTACAGCCGCGGCAAGTATGCGGTCCGCGTCGAGCCGCAGGTCGAGGAAGTGCCCGGCAACAAGGTGCGGGTGAAGATCGCGATCGTCGAAGGCAAGCGCGCCCGTATCCGCCAGATCAACATCGTCGGCAACACGCGCTGGTCGGACGAGGACCTGCACGACGAACTCAAGCTGCGGACCCCGGGCTGGCTGTCCTGGTACAAGCAGAACGACCGTTACTCGCGCGAGTCGCTGCAGGGCGATCTCGAGACGCTGCAGTCCTGGTATCAGGATCGCGGCTATGCGGACTTCGAGATTGAGTCCACGCAGGTGGCGCTGGCGCCGGCCCGGGACGACGTGTTCATCACGGTCAATGTCCGCGAGGGCGAGGTCTACACGGTCGGCGAGGTGCGCCTGGCCGGCACGCTGAAGGTGCCGGAGGCGGAATTGCGCGGCCTGCTGCAGGTGCAGACCGGCCAGACCTGGTCGCGCAAGCTGATCACGCAGACCGAGGAACTGCTGAAGCTGCGCCTCGGCGTCGAGGGCTACGCCTTCACGAAAATCGACCCGGTCCCGCAGCCTGGCAGCGGCGAGCACGTGCTCAACCTGACGTTCTTCGTCGAGCCCGGCAACCGCACCTATGTGCGCCGCATCAATTTCGAGAATACCAGCGCGGTCGACGACGAGGTGCTGCGGCGCGAGCTGCGGCAGATGGAGGGCTCGTACCTCTCGAACGCGCTGCTGGACCGCTCCAAGGAGCGGCTGCAGCGGCTGCCGTACATCGAAAAGGTCGAGTACGAAACGACCCCGGTGCCCGGCACTCCCGACCTGGTCGACGTCGACTTCAACATCACCGAAGGACTGCCGGGCCAGTTCAGCGGTGGCATCGGCTATTCCGAGTCGCAGTCGCTGATGCTGAACGGCAGCTTCGTGCACTCGAACTTCATGGGCACCGGCGAGCGCCTCGCGGTCGAACTGCTGTCCGGGCGCTACTCGAAGTCCTACAGCATCATGCACACCGACCCGTACCGCAACGTGCACGGCCTGTCGCGCTCCATCGGCATTCAGTTCCGCGACGTGACCCAGTTCGTGTCGGCGGCCTCGGATTTTTCCACCAGGACGATGTCCGCCTCGCTCGAGTACGGTTACCCGCTGACCGAGTTCCAGGGCCTGCGTTTCGGCATCGTGCCGCAGCGCTCGGATCTGATCGTCACCGAGACCGGCAGCGCGCGCGAGGCGGTGTACTGGGTACGCCACAACGGCAACCCGTACCAGCGGCAGATCACCAACGAAGGCATCGACCCGATCACCGGCGATCCGATCACGATCACGACCAACCTGTACGGGACCAGGTTCGATACCTACGAGCTGCTGGTCGGCTGGTACTTCGACTCACGCAACCGCGCCATCTTCGCCGACCGCGGCATGCGGCACTCGCTGTCGATTTCCGGCGCGGCGCCCGGCAGCGAGGTCGAATATTTCGTGGTCAATTACGAGTACCTGCAGCTTGTCCCGCTGTGGCGGCGCTGGACACTGGCGCTCGGCGCCGAGCTCGGCTACGGCGATGGCTACGGCGACACCACGGCGTTGCCGCCGTACCGGCAGTTCTTCGGCGGCGGGCCGGACAGCGTGCGCGGCTTCCAGGAGAGCCGGCTCGGGCCCAAGGACAGCTTCGGCAATCCGTACGGCGGCAACCTCAAGGTCTTCGGCCGTGCCGAACTGGTGTTCCCGATGCCGGAGAAATGGCGGGCCAGCGCGCGCGCCAGCCTGTTCTTCGACATCGGCAACGTGTTCCAGCAGGGTGACGGCGTCAGTTTCGTCGGCAAGGATCGCACCACCCCGGTCGATTACAGCTTCGACTACAATGAATTGAAGCAGGCGGTCGGCGTGGCGGTGCAGTGGATGGCGCCGCTCGGCATCTTCCGCTTCAGCTTCGCGGTACCGCTGAATTCGTCGTCGGGCGATGCGCTGCACTACGCCGACGAGACCGAGGGTTTCCAGTTTACGATCGGATCGGCCTTCTGAAACCGGGAGAGACGTGTCAATGACGACCAGGAATATCGTGGCCGGCCTGCTGCTCGCGGGATGCGCGCTCGGCGCCGGTGCGGCGGAGCTGAAGCTCGGCTTCGTCAATACCGCGCGGCTGTTCGAGGAATCACCGCAGGCGCGGGCGGCGCAGCAGGCGCTCGAGGGCGAGTTCCTGCCGCGCCAGCGCGAGCTGGCCGGCCAGCAGAAGGCGCTGCAGGAGAAGCAGGAAAAGCTGAAGCGCGATGCCGCCGTCATGGCCGAGGCCGACCGCAACCGCGCCGAGCGCGAGCTGCGCGACGGTGAGCGCGATCTGGCGCGGCGCTTCAACGAGCTGCAGGAGGACGCCAACCTGCGCCGCAACGAGGAACTGGGCAAGGTGCAGCGGGCGCTGCTGCAGGAAGTGCAAACCTACGCCCGCGCCAACGGCTACACGCTGGTGGTCGGCGACGGCGTGCTGTTCGCGGCCGAGTCGGTGGACATCACCGCGCAGGTGATCGCCGCGCTCAAGGCGCGGCCGCCGGCGCCGGCGGCTCCGCCGAAGAACTGAGTCCGGGCACCGCGGGACGCCGGCATGGCGATCACGCTCGGTGAGCTCGCGGTCCGCTTCGGACTCGAACTCGCTGGCGATCCGGACGCCACCGTCACCGGCGTGGCCACGCTGCAGGCGGCGCTGCCGGGCACGCTGGCCTTCCTGGCCAATCCCCGCTATCGGCGCCAGCTTGCTGCGACGCGGGCCGGCGCCGTGGTGCTGGCGCGCGACGCGCTGGCCGAGTGCCCGGTCGCGGCGCTGATCGCGGCGAACCCGTACGCCGCGTTTGCGCGCATTGCCGCCGTGCTCCATCCGGAGCCGCCGGTCGTGCCCGGCATCGCCCCGAGCGCCAGCGTCGACCCGGGCGCCGTCGTGGATGGCAGTGCCGCGGTCGGCCCGGGTGCGGTGATCGGGCCCGGCGCGGTGATCGGCGCGCGGGTGGCGATCGGACCGGGCTGCGTGGTCGAGGCCGGCGCGCGGATCGGCGACGACAGCCGCTTGCAGGCCAACGTGACCATCGGCCGCGGCGCAGTGATCGGCCGGCGCTGCGTGTTCAAGCCGGGCGCCGTCGTCGGCAGCGATGGCTTCGGTTTTGCGCGCGACGAGGATGGCTACGTCAAGGTGCCGCAACTCGGCGGCGTGCGCCTCGGCGACGATGTCGAGGTCGGCGCCAACACCACGGTCGACCGCGGCACGCTGGAGGACACGGTGGTCGAGGACGGAGTCAAGCTGGACAACCTGGTGCAGGTCGGCCATAACTGCCGTATCGGCGCGCACACGGTTCTGGCCGGCTGCGTCGGCGTCTCGGGCAGCACGGTCATCGGCCGGCGCTGCATGATCGGCGGGGCGGTGGGCTTTGCCGGGCACCTCGAGGTCGGTGACGACGTCGTCGTCACGGGCTACTCGCTGGTCAGCCGCTCGCTGCGCGGTCCCGGCGTGTACTCGTCGGGCATCCCGGTCAGCGAGGCCGCCGTCTGGCGGCGCACTGTCGCGCGGTTGCGCCGGCTCGGGCGCCGGGGTACGGAGGGAGGGGACGAATGAACGATGGTGGCGCGATGGACATCGGCGCGGTGCTGGCCCAGCTTCCGCACCGCTACCCGATGCTGCTGGTCGACCGAGTCCTCGAGTGCGTGCCGGGCCGCAGCATCCGGGCGCTGAAGAACGTGACCGCCAACGAGCCGTATTTCCCGGGCCACTTCCCGCACAAGCCGGTGATGCCGGGCGTGATGATCCTCGAGGCGCTGGCCCAGGCGGCGGGGATTCTCGCGTTCCGCACCGCGGGCGTGGTGCCGAACGAGCAGTCACGTTTCTATTTCGTCGGCATCGACCGCGCGCGCTTCCGGCGTCCGGTCGAGCCCGGTGACCAGATGCTGCTGGAGGCGACGCTGGAACGCACGATCCGCGGCATCTGGACTTTCGCGACGGTCGCGACGGTCGCCGGCACCGAGGTGGCGGCGGCCCGGATGATGGTGGCGCCGGAGGTCAAGCCTTGATCGACCCGCGGGCGGTGATCGCGGCGGACGTTGAACTCGGCGAGGGGGTCGAGATCGGCCCGTTCACGGTGATCGGGCCGGGCGTGCGCATCGGTGCCGGCACCAGGATCGGGCCGCATGCGGTGATCCACGGTCCGACCACGCTCGGGCGCGACAACCGGGTGTTCCAGTTCGCCTCGATCGGCGCAGACCCGCAGGACCGCAAGTACTGCGGCGAACCGACCCGGCTCGAGATCGGCGAGCGCAACGTGTTCCGCGAGTTCTGCTCGATCAATCGCGGGACCGCCGGCGGCCACGGCGTCACGCGGATCGGTGACGACTGCCTGTTCATGGCCGGCGCGCACGTCGCCCACGACTGCATCGTCGGCAACCAGTGCGTGCTCGCGAACTGCACCGCGCTCGGCGGCCATGTCGAACTCGGCGACTGGGTCATCCTGTCCGGCTATTCCGGCGTGCACCAGTTCTGCCGCGTCGGCGTGCATGCCTTCCTCGCCAACAATGCCGCGGTCACCCAGGACGTGCCACCGTATGTGCTGGTGGCCGGCGCGCCGGCGGCGCCGCGCAGCGTCAACAGCGAGGGGCTGAAGCGGCGCGGCTTCGACGCTGAGCAGATCACGCGGATCCGGCATGCCTACAAGCTGCTGTATCGCTCCGGGCTCAAGCTGGCCGCAGCGACCGAGCGCCTGACCGAACTGGCCACGGCGCAGCCGGAGCTGCGGCCACTGGTCGAGTTCATTGCCCGCAGCGAGCGCGGCCTCGTGCGCTGAAGTGACCGCCGCGCGTCCGCTGACGATCGGGCTGGTTGCCGGTGAGACCTCCGGCGACAACCTCGGCGCCGCACTGATCCGGGCCTTGCGCGCGCGCGTGCCGGAGCTGCGCTGCGCCGGGATCGCCGGGCCGGCGATGGTCGCCGCAGGCTGCGCGGCCTGGGCGCCGGCCAGCGAGCTCGCGGTGCTCGGACTGTTCGAGGTACTCGGCGAGCTGCCGCGCTTGCTGGCGCTGCGCCGCGACGTGCGCCGGCGCTTTCTCGAGCTGCGGCCGGACGTCTTCGTCGGCATCGACGCGCCGGAATTCAACCTCGGGCTGGCGCCCGCGCTGCACGCGGCCGGGATCCGCACGGTGCAGTACGTGAGCCCGCAGGTCTGGGCCTGGCGGCCCGGCCGCGCCCGGCGCATGGCGGAATTCCTCGACCTCGTGCTGTGCCTGCTGCCGTTCGAGACCGGCGTGTACGCGCAGCACGGCCTGCCCGCGGTCTTCACCGGGCATCCGCTCGCGGACGAATTGCCGCTCGAACCGGATCGGGCCGCCGCGCGCGCGGCGCTCGGCCTGCCGGCGGCGGCGACCGTGCTCGCGGTGCTGCCGGGCAGCCGCGAGGTCGAGGTTGCGCGGCTCGGCGACGCGTTCGCCGGGGCCGCGGCCTGGCTGGCGGCGCGCCGCCCCGGACTCTGCGTGGTCGCACCAATGGCGAGCGCGGCCACGCGCGCACGTTTCACGCGCTGCGTCGCCGCGCAGGCGCCGGGCGTCGAGGTCCGGCTGCTCGACGGCCAGTCGCGCGTCGCGCTGACGGCCGCCGATGTCGCGCTGGTCGCGTCCGGAACTGCGACGCTCGAAGCGCTGCTGTGCCGGCGGCCGATGGTGGTCGCCTACCGGCTCGGCCGGCCGACCGCGCTGCTGCTGCGCGGCTGCGGCTTGATGCAGGCGCCGTACTTCGCGCAGCCGAATCTGCTGGCCGGCGAGCGGATCGTGCCGGAACTCGCGCAGCAGGAGGTCGAACCGGAGCGACTCGGCGCCGAGCTCGAGCGCTGGCTGGCTGAGCCGGCGCGGGTCGCGGCGCTGGCGCAGCGCTTTGGTGAGCTCCATCAGCAGTTGCGCCATGGCGCGAGCGAGCGGGCGGCCGAGGCGATCCTCGCGCTGGCGCGTGGAGCGGCGGCATGATCCTCGCCGGCGTGGACGAGGTGGGCCGCGGGCCGCTGGCCGGACCGGTGGTCGCCGCGGCGGTGATCCTCGATCCTTCCCGGCCGATCGCGGGGCTGCGCGATTCCAAGCTGCTGACGGCCGCGGCGCGTGAACGCCTCGCTGGCGAGCTCCGTGCGCGCGCTGCAGGCTGGGGCCTGGGCCGCGCGGAGGTCGAGGAAATCGACCAGATGAACATCCTGCAGGCCAGCCTGCTCGCGATGCAGCGCGCACTCGCGGCACTGCCGTTCGCACCGCAGCAGATCCTGGTGGACGGCAACCGTTGTCCGTCGCTGGCGGGGCTGTGGTACCGCTGCCCGATCGAGGCGGTCGTCGGTGGCGACGCCCGTATCGCCGCGATCAGCGCCGCTTCGATCCTGGCCAAGACCGTGCGCGACGCCTGGATGGTCGAAGCCGGCCGGGACTTCCCGGGCTATGGTTTCGAGCGGCACAAGGGCTACCCGACCGAGGACCATCGCCGGGCGCTGGCCGCCCTCGGTCCCTGCAAGCTGCACCGGCTGAGTTTTGCGCCGGTAAGATCCGCCCATGCGCCCGGCTGAATCCGCGCGTCCCGTACCGCCGTTCGTGCACCTCCGGCTGCACACGGAATATTCGCTGGTCGATGGCCTGCTGCGCGTCGAGCCGCTGATGCAGGCGGTGGCCGCGGCCGGCATGCCGGCGGTCGGCCTGTCCGATCACGCCAATCTGTTCGCGCTGATCCGCTTCTACAGTGAGGCGCGCAGCCGCGGACTCAAGCCGGTCATCGGCGTCGATGCCTGGCTGCGCCAGGAGGGCGAGCGCGCCGAACCGGTGCGCCTGACACTGTTCGCCCAGGACGGCACCGGCTGGCGCAACCTGGCCCGGCTCGTGTCACGCAGCTTCCTGGAGAGCCCCGATCCGGAGCGCCCGCTGCTGGAACGGTCGTGGCTGGATGCCAGCACGACGGCCGGGCTGATCGCGCTGTCCGGAGCGGCGGAGGGCGATCTCGGCCGCGCGCTGCTGGCCGGCCGGCCGGCCGAGGCGCGCGAGCTGCTGGGGGCCTGGCAGGCGCTGTTCGGGGATCGGTATTACCTCGAGGTGCAGCGCACCGGCCGACCGGGCGACGACGAACACGTGGCCGCCGTGCTCGAGCTGCTGGCCGCCTGGAACGCGCAGCATGCCCCGGTGCCGCTGGTCGCGACCAACGATGTGCGTTTCCTCGAACGCGACGACTTCGAGGCGCACGAAGCGCGCGTCTGCATCCGCGAAGGCACGCTGCTCGACGATCCGGCGCGGTCGCGGCGCTACACGCCCGAGCAGTATCTGAAGAGTCCGGCCGAGATGGCGCTGCTGTTCGCCGACCTGCCGGAAGCGCTGGCCAACTCGGTCGGCATCGCGCGGCGCTGTTCGCTCGAGCTGCCGCTCGGCCAGTCGTTCCTGCCCGTATTCACGCCGCCGGCCGGGCTCACGGTCACGGACCACCTGCGCGCCGAAGCCGCCGCCGGCCTCGCCAGGCGGCTCGCCGGGCTCGCGGAAGTCCCGGCTGCCTATTCCGAGCGCCTCGCGATCGAGCTCGACGTGATCTGCCGGATGGGCTTCGAGGGCTATTTCCTCGTCGTGGCGGACTTCATCCGCTGGGCCCGCGAACACGGCATCCCGGTCGGCCCGGGCCGCGGCTCCGGCGCCGGTTCGCTGGTCGCCTGGGCGCTCGCCATCACGGACCTGGATCCGCTGCAGCACGAACTGCTGTTCGAGCGCTTCCTGAATCCCGAGCGCGTGTCGCTGCCCGACTTCGATATCGACTTCTGCGTCGAAGGCCGCGACCGGGTCATCGAGTACGTCGCCGGGCGCTACGGTCGCGACCGCGTGTCGCAGATCATCACCTTCGGCTCCATGGCCGCGCGCGCCGTGGTGCGCGACGTCGGCCGCGTGCTCGGCCATCCCTACGGATTCGTCGACGGCATCGCCAAGCTGATCCCGTTCGAGCTCGGCATCACGCTCGACCAGGCGCTCGAGCGCGAGCCGGAGCTGGCCGCACGCTACCGCGGCGACGACGCGGTCCGCGACCTGCTCGACCTCGCCCGGCGCCTCGAAGGTCTGGTCCGCAATGCCGGCACCCATGCCGGCGGCGTCGTCATCGCGCCGTCGGTGCTGACCGACTTCACGCCGCTGTACCGCGAGCCGGGCGGCACGACCGTCGTCACCCAGTTCGACAAGGACGACGTCGAGCGCGCCGGGCTGGTCAAGTTCGACTTCCTCGGCCTGCGCACGCTGACCATCATCGACCGCACGGTCCGCAGCGTGAACGCGGCGCGCGCCGCGAGCGACCTGCCGCCGCTCGAGGTCAGCCGGCTGCGCCTCGATGACCCCGACACCTACCGGCTGCTGAAATCCTGCCGTACGACCGCGGTCTTCCAGCTCGAGTCGCGCGGCATGCGCGACCTGCTGCGCAAGCTGCAGCCGGACTGTTTCGACGACATCGTGGCGCTGGTGGCGCTGTTCCGGCCGGGCCCGCTGCAGTCCGGCATGGTCGAGGACTTCATCGCGCGCAAGCACGGGCGCGGCGGCGAGACCATCGACTACCTGCACCCGAGCCTGGCCGGGATCCTGAAGCCGACCTACGGTGTGATCCTGTACCAGGAACAGGTCATGCAGATTGCGCAGGTGTTGTCCGGGTACACGCTCGGCGGCGCCGACCTGCTGCGCCGCGCGATGGGCAAGAAGAAGCCGGAGGAGATGGCCCGGCAGCGTTCGACCTTCGTCGCCGGCGCCGTCGCGCGGCTGGTGCCCGAGGCGCGAGCCGGTTACATCTTCGACCTGATCGAGAAGTTCGCCGGCTACGGCTTCAACAAGTCGCACTCCGCGGCCTATGCCTTGCTGGCCTACCAGACCGCCTGGCTCAAGGCGCACTACCCGGAAGCCTTCATGGCTGCGGTGCTGTCCTCCGACATGGACCACACCGACAAGGTCGTGACCTTCATCGACGAATGCGCGAGCATGGGCCTTACGCTGCTGCCGCCGGACGTGAACAGCTCCGCGTACGAATTCACGGTCGCCGGGCCGGGCACGATCCGTTACGGCCTCGGCGCCATCAAGGGCGTCGGTCGCGCGGCGGTGGACGCACTGGTCAGCGGGCGCGAGCGCGACGGCCCGTATCGGGACCTCGCCGACCTCTGCTGTCGCGTCGAACTGCGCCTGCTCGGCAAGCGCACGCTCGAGGCGATGCTGCGCGCCGGCGGCCTCGATGCATTGGGCCCGAGCCGCGCGGCGCTGGCCGCGCAGTTGCCCGCCGCAGTGCAGCTCGGCGAGCAGAGCACGCAGGTCGAGGCCGCCGGGCAGGAGGATCTGTTCGGTATGGCGGTTGCGGCTCCCGCGGCCGCGCCTGCCGGCACACCGGCCGCGGCAGCGGAGACGCCGGAGTGGAGCGAGACGCTGCGCCTGCAGGGCGAGCGCGAGACGCTCGGCCTGTACCTGACCGGGCACCCGATTGCGGCCTGCGAACAGGAGCTGCGGCAACTCGTGCCGCTCCGGATCGTCGATCTCGGCGGGCCGCGGCCGAGTGGCGATCAGCGCTGGCCTGGCAGCCGGCCGGTCACGGTCGCGGGTCTGGTGCTGGAGGTGCGCCGGCGCGGGCCGCGCGTGGCGCTGACGCTCGACGACCGCAGCGGCCGCATCGAGGTCAGTCTGTTCGACGACGTGTACCAGCAGTGCCGGGGCGCCGCCGTGCGCGACGCGATCATCGTGGTCGAGGGCCAGTTGCGCTTCGACGAATTCGTCGAGGACTGGCGCATCCAGGCGAAGCGGCTGACGCCGTTCGACGAGCTGCGCGAGCGCGAGGCCCGGCGCCTGATCCTGCGCTGGCCCGCGGGCCGCGGCGATATCCGCTTCATGCAGCGGCTGGAGGAAACGCTGCGGGCCGGCAGCGGTGGCCGCTGTGGCGTGGCCGTACAGTATGCGGCCCAGGGTGCACGGGCGACGCTCACGCTCGGCGAGGAGTGGTCGGTACGGCCGACCCGCGAGCTGCTCGAGCGCCTCGCTGAACTGGTGGGCCGCGACGGACTGCGCCTGCTGTACGGACCGGCGGGCGGGACCGGCGGCGACTGATTGCCCCTATACTGCCCGGCATGGCCCTGCAGTTTCTGGACTTCGAACAGCCGATCGCCGAACTCGAGGCGAAAATCGAGGAGCTGCGCCTGGTCGGCGACAACGCCGAGCCGGGCCTGGCCGCGGAGGTCGAGCGGCTGCGCTCGCGCAGCGACGCACTGACCCGCAGCATCTTCGCGCGGCTGTCGCCATGGCAGATCACGCAGCTCGCGCGCCACCCGCAGCGGCCGTACACGCTCGACTACATGCCGCAGGTTTTCACCGAGTTCCAGGAGCTGCACGGCGACCGGATGTTCGCCGATGACCAGGCCATCGTCGGCGGCCCGGCGCGACTGTCCGGCACCCCGGTGATGGTGATCGGCCAGCAGAAGGGTCGCGACACCAAGGAGCGCGTGCGCCGCAACTACGGGATGCCGAAGCCGGAGGGTTACCGCAAGGCGCTGCGGCTGATGCGGCTGGCCGAGCGCTTCGATCTGCCGGTGGTCACGCTGATCGATACACCGGGCGCGTATCCGGGCGTCGGTTCCGAGGAGCGCAATCAGAGCGAGGCCATCGCCCGCAACCTGTTCGAGATGACCAGTCTGACGGTGCCGGTCGTGAGCTGCGTGATCGGCGAGGGTGGCTCCGGTGGCGCGCTCGCGATCGGTGTCTGTGACCGGCTGCTGATGCTGCAGTACAGCACCTACTCGGTGATCTCGCCCGAAGGTTGTGCCTCGATCCTGTGGAAGAGCGCCGACAAGCGCGAGCTGGCGGCGGCGGCGATGGGCATCACCGCGGAGCGGCTGTCGCGGCTCGCACTGGTCGACGAAGTCATCGCCGAGCCGCTGGGCGGCGCCCACCGCGAGCCGGCGGCCATGGCGGCGGCCCTGCGCGAGGCGCTCGCCCGGCACCTCGGTGAACTCGTCAGCCTGCCGCGCGACGAGCTGCTGGAGCGGCGCCGCGCGCGGCTGCGTGGCTTCGGTGTCCTCGGTTAGCGAAAAAGGGGACGCTTCCCTTTTTCCCTGCGGGAAAAAGGGAAGCGTCCCCTTTTTCGCCTGCTGCGTTGCGTTGTCGGGCGGCGTCGATTCCGTCTGGCTGCTGTACCGGTGCTGGCGGCTGCGCGAGGCCCGGCCCGGCCTGCGGCTGCGCGCCGTGCACGTGCACCACGGCCTGCTGCCGCAGGCGGATGCCTGGCTCCGGCACTGCGAGAGCCTGTGCGCGCGCCTCGATGTGCCGCTCGAGGTGATCCGCCTCGGGCTCGTGCCGCGGCCCGGCGAGAGCATCGAGGCGGCCGCGCGGGAGGCGCGCTACGCGGCCCTCGAGCGCTTGCTGGAGCCCGGCGAGGCGCTGTTGACCGCCCACCACCAGGACGACCAGCTCGAGACGGTGCTGTTGCAGCTTCTGCGCGGCGCCGGGGTCGCCGGGCTGGCGGCGATGCCCGGCAGCAGACCCTTCGGCCGCGGGCACCACCTGCGCCCGCTGCTCGCGATGACGCGTGCCGCGATCGTCGCAGAGGCGCGCCAGGCCGGTCTGGAGTGGGTCGAGGATCCGAGCAATGCCGCCGGACGCTTCGACCGCGGCTACCTGCGACGCGAGGTGGTGCCGGCGTTGCGACAGCGCTGGCCGGCGGCAGCGGCAGTCGTGACGCGGAGTGCCAGCCACCTGGCCGAGGCCCAGGGACTGCTGGATCAGCTTGCGGCGCTCGACGCGGCGGGCAGTGGCGACGGTGGGTGCCTCCAGGTTGCGCCGCTCCTCGCGCTGCCGCGGGACCGGCAGGCCAATGTGCTGCGCTGGTGGCTGCGCGGGCGCGGGGTCGGTATGCCATCCACGGCGCGGCTGGCCGCAATCCAGGACCAGCTCCTGCCGGCGCGCGGCGATGCGGGCCCGGTCGTGACCTGGGCCACCGGTGAGGTGCGGCGCTATCGCGGGCGCCTGTACGCGATGCGCCCGCTGCAGGCGGTTGCCGGTGACGGTTGGGAACTGCGGCCCGGCGAGGTGCTCGACGTCCCAGGTGTCGGCACGCTGCGCCTGGAGCCCGTCGTTGGTAGCGGTATCAGTGCCGTGCGCTGCCCGGGGCCGTTCACGGTGCGATTGCGCCAGGGAGGCGAGCGCCTGCGACTGGCCGGGCGGTCCGGGAAGAAGCCGGTCAGGACGCTGCTGCAGGAGGCCGGCATCGCGCCGTGGCTGCGCGAGCGGCTGCCGTTCCTGTGGCACGGCGATCAGCTCGTCGCCGTCGCTGATCTGTGGCTGGCGGCCGAGCTGACGGCCGCGGCCGGCGAGGCGGGATGGAGCGTGCACTGGGCGCGACACGCGACATAAGCCCGGGCGGTCCGCGCCGGAATTCGTGACGCGTTTCGCATCCACCAGCCGCTGGTAGCCGTGGCGCGACCGGTGGTCGGGTCGGGCTTCACGCCGGCCGCGAGGGCCGCTAGGGTGCGCCCCGGGAATCTCATCGGGCAGGACCATGCGCAAGTCCAGGGGTTTCACGCTGGTGGAGCTGATGATCGTGATGGTGATCGTCGCGATCCTCGCGGCGGTCGCTCTGCCGAGCTACCGCGAGTCGGTCAAGCGCGGCAACCGCCGGGCCGCGCAGTCGGCGATGATGGAAATCGTCAACCGCGAGCATCAGTACTTCATCGCCAACCGCGCGTACGCGGACGAGGGCGATCTGGCCTACACGCTGGCGCCGGAAGTCAGCGCCAACTACAGCTTCGCCATCGACGTGGAGGCCGGGCCGCCGCCGGGCTTCACCGTGAACTTCACGGCGATCGGGGGCCAGGCCAGCGACGGCGATCTGTCCATCGACAGCCAGGGCGTCAAGACCCCGGCGGGCAAGTGGTGACCCGCATGGCCTCGCGGGCGCGATCGCAGCGCGGCGCCTCGCTGATCGAGGTGCTGGTGGCCATGGTGATCCTGTCGGTCGGGCTGCTGAGCCTGGTCGTGCTGCACGGCCGGCTGCACCTGATGCAGATGGAGTCGTACCAGCGCTCGCAGGCGCTGATCCTGCTGAACGACATGGCCAGCCGGATCGCGCTGAACCGCAACGATGCCGGCGACTACGTGACCGACGTACCCGTGGGCGCCGGCATGGCCTGTCCGGCCGATCCCGCGGACCGGCAGGAGGCCGATATCGTCGAGTGGTGCAGTGCGCTGCAGGGCGCCGCCGAGACGCTCAGCGGCGGCAGCGTCGGTGCGATGGTTGGAGGCCGCGGTTGCGTGGAGGACATCGGCGGCGGGGATTATCTCGTGACCGTCGCCTGGCAGGGCATGTCGCCGGTCTCGGCGCCCCCGGCGAGCGTCACCTGCGGCGCCAACGAATACGACGGCGACGCGGGCACTCCCTGTGTCAACGACCTGTGCCGGCGCGTCGTGACGACCGTCGTGCGCATCGCAACGCTGACATGAACGGGGCCAGCCGCAGGTACCGGGAGCGCCAGGCCGGCCTGAGCCTGGTCGAGCTGATGGTGGCGGTCACGATCAGCCTCGTGATCCTCGCCGCGCTGGTCGCGATGTTCGTCAATACCAGCCGCAGCAACCGCGAGTTCGCCCGCGCCAACAGCATGATCGAGAACGGCCGGCTGTCGATCCAGGTGCTGGAGAACGACGTGGTGCACGCCGGTTTCTGGGGCACGCACGTCCCGGAGTTCGATGACCAGACCGCGACGGCCGTGCCCGCGGACGCCCCGACCGCGGTGCCGGATCCGTGCCTGGCCTACGATCCGGGCAACTGGACCGCGGCCTACATCCGGAACCTGATCGGGGTCCCGGTACAGGCCTACGATGCCGCCACCGTCTGCACCGGCGTCATCACCGACCGGCTGGCGAACACCGACGTGCTGATCGTCCGCCACGCCGAGCCCTGCGTGCCGGGCGGTCCGTCGGCGAACTGCGACGCCGTGGTCGCGGGACGGCTGTACTTCCAGTCCAGCCTGTGTCTGACCGATACCGCGGACTACGTGCTCGACACGAGCGGATTCACGCTGCTGCAGCGCGACTGTACGACGGCGGCGGAGATCCGCCGGTTCATGACCAGCATTTACTACGTGCGCGATCATGCGGTGGCGGCGGGCGACGGCATCCCGACGCTGATGCGGGCCGAATTCGACCTGTCTGCGGGCGGCGATCTCGAGTTCCTCGAGGCCGTGCCGCTGGTCGAAGGCATTCAGGGATTTCGTGTCGAGCTCGGCATCGACGACGTCGGCGAGACGGGTGCGGCGGTGGACTACACAGCGGCCGTGAACTGGGCCGACCCGGACACGCGTACGACGCCAACCAACCGCGGCGACGGTGTACCGGACGACGACTTCGTGCGCTGCACGACGCTGGCGCCGTGTACCGCCGGCGACCTGATGAACATCACCGCGGTCAAGCTCTACCTGCTGGCCCGCAGCCGTGAACCGTCACAGGGCCACACCGACACCAAGACCTATGTGCTGGGCGCGGCCGGGAATCAGGGGCCCTTCAACGATGGTTTCCAGCGACACCTGTTCATGACCACGATCCGCCTGCCCAACATTTCCGGCCGGAGGATCACGCCGTGAGCGGCGGGCAGCATGTGGCGGAGCGCGGCGCGGCACTCGTCGTCGGCATGATCATGCTGGTGCTGATCACGCTGATGCTGATCACCGCGCTGAACCTGGGCACGACCAACTTCCGGGCGATGAGCAACATGCAGTACCGCAGCGAGGCGATCGCGGCGGCCAATCGCGCGATCGAGCAGGTCATCGGCTCGGCCTTTGCGACCTCGCCGGCCGCCGAGGAGATCCTCGTCGATCTCGACAACGACGACGACTCCGACTATCTGGTGCAGATCGCCGAGCCGCAATGCGTGTTCGCGGCGCAGGCTTTCGGTGCTGACCCCAGCAGTCTGTCGCTGCCGGCCTCGATGTCGGTGGCCTCGACCTGGAGTACCGTCTGGGACATCGACGCGACGGTGAACGCAGCCGGTAACACGGGTGGGGCGGCGGTGCGCGTGCACAGCGGCGTGCGCGTGCTGTTGTCGGAGGCCGACAAGGATGCCGTCTGCCCGTGACCGGGCTGACGCCAGGAGTGCAGCCATGAAGAATGGATTTCTGTTGCGGATGCTGGCAGTCGCGGGACTGCTTCTCGGCGTGCCCGCGGCGCTGGCCGAGGACATCGACCTGTTTGTGCAGCCGGCCGGCGCTCAGGGCGGCCCGCCCAACGTATTGATCCTCGTTGACAATACCGCCAATTGGGGCCGCAACGTCGGCGGTCAGGCGATCTGGATCAATGAGCAGGCTGCGCTCGTCTCTACGCTCAGCAACCTGCCGGTCAACGACGATGGTACGGCTGTGTTCCGCGTCGGCGTGCTGCTGTTCAACGAGACCGGCAACCCGAACAACAACGTCGGCGGCGGCTACGTGCGTGCCGCGATCCGCGACATGACGGCGGCGAACAAGACCATCTACGGCAACCTGCTGACCAGCTTCAATATCATCAGCGACCGCTCCAACAACGGCAAAGCAGGTCTGGCGATGGCCGAGGCCTGGCGTTACTTCGACGGCGACGCGCCTTATGCCGGCAACAGCAAGGCCAAGACCGACTACCTCGGCAACACCTCAGGGACGGCGCAGTCCAATGCGGTTTACGCGCTGGCGGGCAATGCGCTCAACTCATTCGCCGGCAGCCCGTACAACAGTCCGATCGCCGACGGCGACTGCGGCCGCAACTACATTATCTACATCAGCAACGGCGCGGCCCAGGACAATGCCGCCGACATCACCCAGGGTACGACGATGCTGTCGGCGGCGGCGACCGGCGAGGGCATCACCGGCGCGACCACGACGATCCCGATTTCGCCGTCGGGCTCACAGAACAACATGGCCGACGAATGGGCCCGGTTCATGCGTCGCAGCAGCCACAACATCATCACCTACACCGTGGACGTCGACAAGATCACGACCGGCCAGATCACGACCGGCCAGATCACGACCGGCCAGGGGCCGGGCTGGACTGCGCTGCTGCAGAGCATTGCCGGCGTCAGTGATGGTCGCTACTTCAGTGTGACCTCGGGCAGCGGCGGCGCGACGATCGCCGACGCACTCGGCCGGATCTTCTCCGAGATTCAGGCCGTCAACAGCGTATTCGCGTCGGTCAGTCTGCCGGTCAGCGTCAACACGCAGGGCACCTATCTGAACCAGGTCTATGTCGGCGTGTTCCGGCCTGACCAGGACGCCATGCCGCGCTGGGCCGGCAACCTGAAGCAGTACCGGCTCGGCATCGTCGGCGACATGCTGCGCACGCTGGACGCCGACGGCCAGAGCGCGATCAACCCGAGCACCGGCTTCATCACCGAGTGTGCGCGCAGCTACTGGACGCCGACCACGGTCGATACCTACTGGCAGTTTCACCCGCAGGGCGGCTGCCTCGCGGTGGCCAATTCCGATGCGTCGAATTACCCGGACGGCAACATCGTCGAGAAGGGCGGTCAGGCCTATCGGCTGCGCTCCTCGACCACCCGGACGGTCAGGACCTGCAGCCCGACCTTCGCCTCGTGCTCGGCGCTGGCTGATTTCAACATCGCCAATGGCGCCATCACCCAGGCGCTGCTCGGCGCGGCCAGCAGCAGCGAGCGCGACGCGCTGATCAACTGGCAGCGCGGGCTGGACGTTGATAACGAGGACCTCGATGCGGTGACCACCGCCGAGATGCGGCCGTCGGTCCATGGGGACGTCGTGCATGCCCGGCCGGTGGCGATCAACTTCGGCTCCGATGCCAGCCCGCAGGTCGTGGTCTTCTATGGCGGCAACGATGGCGCGCTGCGGGCGGTCAATGGCAACCGGGCCAACGCGATCGCGGGACTGGCGGCCGGCAACGAGCTGTGGTCGTTCGTCGCGCCGGAGTTCTGGGTCAACATCAAACGGCTGCGGGACAATTCGACGCCGATCAGCTTCACCGGCTCGGTGTCGCCGCCGGTGCGGGCGCCGAAGCCGTACGGCTTCGACGGCCCGATCACGGCCTACCGCGATGCCGACGATACCTGGGTTTTCGCGTCGATGCGACGGGGTGGCCGGGTGCTCTACGCCTTCGATGTCACCGACATCACCACCACGCCGGCCAGCCCGACGCTGAAGTGGAAACGCGGCTGCCCGAACCTCGGCAACGATACCGACTGCTCCAGCGGCTGGTCGGGCCTCGGCCAGACCTGGTCCGCGCCGCAGTCGCTGAAGACCAATGGCTACCAGTCGGGCGGCGCGCCGGCGCCGATGCTGATCCTGGGTGGCGGCTACGACACCTGCGAGGACGCCGATCCACACACCTGTACGTCGTCGTCCAAGGGCCGTCATATCTATGTGCTGGACGCGGACGATGGCTCGCTGTTGCAGACCTTCGACACCGAGCGGCCGGTGATCGGCGATGTGTTCGTCGTGCCGGACGGCAACACCGGCCTGGCCCGTTACGCCTACGCAGCGGATACCGGCGGCAACGTCTACCGGATCTCCGGCGCTACAGCTAACGAGCCGTTCGCGGCGACCGACCCGGCCGACTGGACGATGACCCGGATCGCCGCGCTCGGCTGTGCGACGCCGGCGGACGCCTGCAGCGCGAACCGCAAGTTCTTCTTCGCTCCGGACGTGGTCGAGAAAGAAGGAATCTTCTACCTGCTGCTCGGCTCGGGCGATCGCGAGAAGCCGCTCGGCGAGGACTACTTCCCCGAAGCATTCAGCGTGGACAACCATTTCTACATGATCAGGGACGTGCCGTCGGACGACGAATGGCTGGCGGACGAGACCAGTAACTGCGGCACGGCCATCATCTGTCTCGCTTCGCTGCTCGAGATCGAGCACGACGCGGCCGGTGATCCGGATGCCTCTGACCTGGCGGCGATGAAGGGCTGGTATCTCGACCTGCGCGACCACGAGCAGGTCGTGACCTCGGCAATCACGGTGTTCGGTAACGTGACCTTCAGCACGCACGTGCCGACGGTGCCGGTCGACGGCTCGTGCACGTCCAATCTGGGTAGCGCGCGGGTGTACAACGTGCACTACGCCAATGCCGCGATTGCCGCCGGCCACAACAACCGCAATGAGGACGTCGCCGGAGGCGGTCTGCCACCGTCGCCGGTGGCCGGCATGGTCGAGCTCGACGACGGGCAGGTCGTGCCGTTCGTAATCGGTGCGGTCGGCGACTCGCCGCTGGAGAGCACGTTGCCATCGCCGCCCTCGACCGGTACCCAGCCGAAGGCGGTCACTTACTGGTTCATCGAGAAATGATCCGGGTGGGATGCAGCGCGGCGCCGGCGGACCGGACCGGGCGGTGGTTCGGGCGGGCGGCGCGCGCTCGCGGCCTGACGCTGATCGAGCTGATGGTTGCGGTCACCATCTTCGCGATCCTGATGGCACTCGCGGTGCCGTCGTTCCGCGATGCCGCGCTCGGCGCCCGGCTGACCGCGGCGGCGAACGACCTGCTGGCGAGCGTGCAGCTCGCGCGCAGCGAGGCGATCAAGCGCAACGTCACGGTGACCGTATGCGCCTCGGCCAACGGTACCTCGTGCGCCGCCTCCGGCGACTGGGACCAGGGGTGGATCGTGCGCGACAATGCCGCCGCCGAGGTGATCCAGCGGCAGCAGGCATTGCCGGAGGGCTACCTGATCGCCGAGGCCGACGATACGCTGGCGCTGAGCTTCCAGCCGATCGGCATCGGCGCCAGCGCGGCGACGTTCACGGTCTGCCGCGATGATCCGGTCGGCAGTCAGGAGCGGGTGGTCACGGTTACAGCGTCCGGCTCGGTCTACGTGACGACGACGACGACCGGAAGCTGTCCGTGAGGCAGGCTCCGCCGGCACCGCCCCGGCCGGCATGACAACTGGTTCCGTTGCTGCCGCTCGGGTAGACTGATGCCCCGTCGCGAGCGGGCCCGGTGCTGGCCGACCCGCCCGGTTCCTCCACGGTTCAATGGCGATTCCTGATCGCGGGCGGCGGGGCTTCCGAATGACGCGTTTCGTGTTCGTGACCGGCGGCGTGGTGTCCTCGCTCGGCAAGGGCATCGCCTCGGCCTCGCTGGGTGCCATCCTCGAGGCGCGCGGTCTGCTGGTCCGCATGGTCAAGCTGGACCCGTACATCAACGTCGACCCCGGCACGATGAGCCCGTTCCAGCATGGCGAGGTGTTCGTCACCGAGGACGGCACCGAGACCGACCTCGACCTCGGCCATTACGAACGCTTCGTCCGCACCACGACCGGCCGGGACAGCAACTTCACCACCGGGCGCATCTACGAGCAGGTCATCGCCCGCGAGCGGCGCGGCGACTATCTCGGCGCGACCGTGCAGGTGATTCCGCACATCACCGATGAGATCCGGCGCAGCATCGTGCTCGGTGCCGGCGATGCCGACGTGTGTATGGTCGAGATCGGCGGCACGGTCGGCGACATCGAGTCGCTGCCGTTCCTCGAGGCGATCCGCCAGATGGGCATCGAGCTCGGGCGCAACCGCTGTGTCTACATTCATCTGACGCTGGTGCCGGTGGTCGGCGGCTCGGGCGAGATCAAGACCAAGCCGACCCAGCACTCGGTCAAGGAGCTGCGCGGCATCGGCATCCAGCCGGACGTGCTGCTGTGCCGCTGCCACACGGCGCTGCCGGCCGAGCAGCGGCGCAAGATCGCGCTGTTCACCAACGTCGAGGAACGGGCGGTGATCTCGGCGGTGGACGCCGACGATATCTACCGGATTCCGCTGCTGCTGCACGAGCAGGGTCTCGACACGATCGTCTGCGCGAAGCTCGGCCTCGACGTGCCGCCGGCGGACCTGCACGAATGGCAGCAGGTGGTGGCCGCGCGCCATTCCTGCGAGGCCAGCGTCGACGTGGCCATGGTCGGCAAGTACGTGCAGGTCCGCGACTCCTATATTTCGCTGAACGAGGCCCTGCAGCACGCCGGCCTGCGCACGCGCACCCGGGTCAACGTGCACTTCGTCGAATCGACCGAGCTCGAGGCCGACGGCCCCGGCCGGCTCGAGGGTATGGACGCGATCCTCGTGCCGGGTGGGTTCGGCGAGCGCGGCATCGAGGGCAAGATCGCCGCGGTGCGCTACGCGCGCGAGCACGGCATTCCGTATCTGGGCATCTGCCTCGGCATGCAGCTCGCGGTCATCGAGTTCGCGCGCGATGTGCTCGGCCTGACCGGGGCGCATTCGACCGAGTTCCAGCGCGACAGCGCTGACCCGGTGATCGCGCTGATCACGGAATGGCGCGATCGCAGCGGCGCGACGCTGCACCGGGACGAGCGCTCCGACCTTGGCGGCACGATGCGCCTCGGCGCCCAGGCGGCACAGCTTCGCCAGGGCACGCTGGCCCGCGCGCTGTATGGCCGCGACGTCATCCACGAGCGCCACCGGCACCGCTATGAGTTCAACAACCGCTACCTCGAGCGGATGCAGCAGGCCGGTCTGGCGTTCGCCGGATTCTCCGAGGACGGCCTGGTCGAGCTCATCGAGCTGCCGTCGCACCCGTGGTTCGTCGGCGTGCAGTTCCATCCGGAGTTCCGCTCGAATCCGCGCGACGGCCATCCGCTGTTCACCGGCTTCATCCGCGCGGCGCGCGAGCGCGCCGCCGCACAACTGCCGCGGGCGGCGAGCGCGTGAAGCTCGCCGGTGCCGCGATCGGCCCGGACCGGCCGCTGTTCCTGATCGCCGGGCCCTGCGTCATCGAGGATGCGGCGCTGACACTCGACATCGCCGCGCAGCTCGCGGAGCTGACCCGCGCGCTCGGCGTGCCGTTCGTCTTCAAGGCCTCCTTCGACAAGGCCAACCGCTCGTCGCTGGCGTCGTTCCGCGGTCCCGGACGTGAGGCCGGCCTGCGGGTGCTGGCCGACGTGCGCCGCCAGGTCGGCGTACCGGTGCTGACCGATGTGCATGAAGACACGCCGCTGGCCGAAGTCGCCGCGGTCGTCGACGTGCTGCAGACCCCGGCCTTCCTGTGCCGGCAGACGGATTTCATTCTGCGGGTCTGCGCCCAGGGCCGGCCCGTGAACCTGAAGAAGGGACAGTTCCTGAGCCCCTGGGAAATGGCCAACATGCTCGCCAAGGCCCGTTCGACCGGCAATACGGGACTGCTGGTCTGCGAGCGCGGGTTCAGTTTCGGTTATCAGAACCTGGTCGCGGACATGCGCTCGCTGGCGGTGTTGCGCGGCCTCGGCGCGCCGGTCGTGTTCGACGCGACGCACTCGGTGCAGTTGCCGGGCGCGCAGGGCAGCGCCTCCGGTGGCCAGCGCGAGTTCGTGCCGGTGCTGGCGCGTGCCGCGGTTGCTGCCGGCGTCGCCGGCCTGTTTCTGGAGACGCACCCTGAGCCGGAGCGCGCCCGTTCGGATGGCCCGAATGCCTGGCCGCTCGGCCGCATGCGTGAACTGCTCGAGACGCTCGTCGCCATCGATCGCGTGGCCAAATCCCGGCCATTCGTGGAGGATTCGCTCTGATGCGCATCGTGGATATTCAGGGTCGCGAGATCATCGACTCGCGCGGCAACCCGACCGTCGAGGCCGACGTCGAACTGGAGGACGGCACCATCGGCCGGGCGGCGGTACCGTCCGGTGCCTCGACCGGGACCCGCGAGGCGGTCGAGCTGCGCGACGGCGATCCGGCGCGCTACCTCGGCAAGGGCGTGCGCGGCGCGGTGGCACATGTCAACGGCGAACTGCGCGAGGCGCTGGTCGGCCGCGACGCTGGTGACCAGGCCGGGATCGACCGGCGCATGATCGAACTCGACGGCAGCGACAACAAGTCGCGGCTCGGCGCCAATGCGATCCTCGCGGTCTCGCTGGCCAGCGCGCATGCGGCGGCGCGTGCGCAGCGGCTGCCGCTCTATCGTCATCTCGGCGGCGACGATGCGGTCGTGATGCCGGTGCCGATGATGAACATCGTCAATGGCGGGGCGCATGCCGACAACAGCCTCGACATCCAGGAGTTCATGATCCTGCCGGTCGGCCTGCCGACCTTCGCCGAGGCACTGCGCTGCGGCGCTGAGATCTTTCACCGGCTGCGGCAGATCCTGCGCCAGCGCGGGCTCGCGACCGCGGTCGGCGATGAGGGCGGCTTCGCGCCGGACCTGCCGTCCAACGAGGCGGCGCTCGGCGTGATCGTCGAGGCGATCGAGGCGGCCGGCTATCGTGCCGGGCTCGATGTCTGGCTCGGCCTCGACGTCGCCAGCAGCGAGTTCTACCAGGACGGCGTCTACCTGCTGGAGGCCGAGGGCCGCCGGTTCACCGCCAGCCAGTTCACCGACTACCTCGAGGCGCTGGTCGGCCGCTATCCGATCCTGACAGTCGAGGATGGCATGGCCGAGGCCGACTGGGACGGCTGGGGCGAGCTGAGCCGCCGGCTCGGGCGTCGGGTGCAGTTGGTCGGTGACGATCTGTTCGTCACCAACACCGAGATCCTCGCCCGCGGCATCGCTGAAGGGGTGGCCAACGCGATCCTGATCAAGCCGAACCAGATCGGCACGCTGACCGAGACGCTGGCGGCGATCGACATGGCGACGGCGGCCGGTTATGCATCCGTCGTGTCGCATCGCTCGGGCGAGACCGAGGACGCCACGATCGCCGACATCGCGGTCGGCACCAGCGCGACGCAGATCAAGACGGGCTCATTGTCACGCTCCGACCGCGTCGCCAAGTACAACCAGCTTCTGCGCATCGAGGCCGAGCTCGGCGCGCGCGCCCGTTACGCCGGGCGCGAGGCCTTCCCGGTGCGGCCCGGCTGAGGTAATGGTCGCGGAGCGCGCGGAACGTGGTAGGCTTGGGGCCCGATGAAGATCCTGGTCGGGTTCCTGGTGGCGCTGCTGGTACTGCTGCAGTACCAGCTGTGGCTGTCCGACGAGGGCCTGCGCGAGGTCTGGCAGCTCCGCCAGGCCGTCGCGGTGCAGCAGGCCGACAACCAGGTGCTGCTGGAGCGCAACGCGCAGCTCAAGGCCGAGGTCGCGGATCTCAAGCAGGGTCTCACTGCGCTCGAGGAGCGCGCCCGCCACGACCTCGGCATGGTCGCGGTGTCGGAGACGTTCTACCAGGTGGTGGATGCGCCGCCGCAGCCGGGCGCCGCGCCACGGCGCGAATCGCTGGTCACGCAGGCGTCCGATTGATCCGCCGGTGAGCGGGCGCGTCTGGTTTGTCATTCCCGCCGCCGGTGCCGCGACCAGATTCGGCGGGCCGGTGCCGAAGCAGTGGCTCCGCCTCGATGGCCGCAGCGTGCTCGAATACGCATTGCGCGCGGTCTGGCACTGTCCGCGACTGGCCGGCGGAGTCGTCGTGCTGGCGCGCGGCGACCGCCGCTTCGCCCGGCTGCCGGCGGCGCTGCGGCGCCGTGTGCTCACGGTGACCGGCGGGCGCGAGCGTGCGCACTCGGTGCTGAACGGGCTGCGCGTGCTCGCTGCGCATGCCCATCCGGACGACTGGGTGCTGGTGCATGATGCGGCGCGGCCCTGTCTGCCGGTTCGCGACCTGCGCGCGCTGCTCGCGGCCTGCGCCGGGGACCGGACCGGCGGGCTGCTGGCGGTGCCGGTGGCCGATACGCTGAAGCGTGCCGGTCGGGACGGGCGCAGCCGCGCGACGCTGCCGCGCGCCGGCATCTGGCGCGCGCTGACCCCGCAGCTCTTTCGCTACCGCCTGCTGCGGCGGGCGCTCGAGGCGGCGGTCGCGCGCGGCCACGCGCCAGGCGACGAAGCTGAGGCGGTCGAGGCGCTCGGCCGGCGACCGCGGCTGGTCGCCGGTTCGGCGCTCAACATCAAGATCACGCGGCCCGCGGACCTGGCGGCCGCACGGGCCGCGCTGGCAGCACTGCGGAGGCAACGATGAGAATCGGCATCGGCTACGATCTGCACCGCTTCGGTCCGGGCGATCACGTCATACTCGGTGGCGTCCGGATTCCGGCGTCGCGCGGTGTGCTGGCGCACTCGGATGGCGACGTACTGCTGCATGCGCTGATGGATGCACTGCTCGGCGCCGCCGGCAGCGGCGATATCGGCACGCATTTTCCGGATACGGACCCGCGCTGGGCTGGCGCCGACAGCCGGGCGCTGCTCGCCGAGGTCGTGCGCCAGGTCGCTGCCCGCGGCCTGGTGGTCGCGAACTGCGACCTGATCCTGATTGCCGAGGAGCCGCGACTCGCGCCGCACCGCGAAGCGATCTGCGGCAACATCGCTGCCGACCTGGACATCGAGCGCAGCCGGGTCAACGTCAAGGCGACCACGGCCGAGGGCCTCGGTGCGCTCGGGCGCGGCGAAGGCATCGCCGCGCAGGCGGTCGTGCTGCTGCAGGCCGGCGATGAGGTGTGAGGAGCCGGCCGCTCCGCGCTGGCTCGACCTGGCGCTGAATCCTCCCTATGCCCACGGTGGTCCGCCCGTCCGCGCGGTACTGCGGGCCGTACCCGAGGACTTCGAGGTTGAAGAGCTGCTCGGCTTCGAGCCCGATGGCGGCACGGCCCACGTCCTGCTGCGGGTCGAGAAGCGGGCGGCCAACACGCTGTTTGTCGCGCGGCGGCTGGCGGCGGTCGCGCGGCTGAGTGTGGCGGAGGTCGGTTTCGCCGGACTCAAGGACCGGCATGCGCTGGTCCGGCAGTGGTTCTCGCTGCCGGCCCGGGCGGGCGTACCGGCTGCGGGTTTCCGCGGCGACGGCTTCACGGTGCTCGGGGCGTATCCGCACTCGCGCAAGCTGCACCGCGGAGCTCTGGCCGGCAACCGCTTCCGGCTGTTGCTGCGCGAGGTCGATGGTGACCTGGCGCTGCTGGCCGCACGCCTCGGCGCCGTCGAGCGCTGCGGTGTGCCCAACTATTTCGGACCGCAGCGTTTCGGCCGGGCGGGCGCCAACCTCGCGCGCGTTGAGGCCTGGCTGGCGGGCGCTGCGCTGCCGGCCGGGCGCGAGCCACGCGCATTCCTGTTCTCGGCGGCGCGCGCGCTCGTGTTCAACGCGGTGCTGGCCGTGCGGGTCGCGGCCGGGAACTGGGACCGGCTGCTGGCCGGCGAAGTGGTGAGCCTGGCCGGCAGCCGCAGCGTCTTCGTTGCTGAGCAGCCCGATGCGGAGCTCGAGCGCCGCTGCGCGGGTGGCGACCTGCATCCGAGCGGGCCGCTGGGCGGTGCGGATGGCGTGCAGCCGCGGGCGGCGGCGGCCGCGCTCGAGCAGGCTGCGCTGGCGCCGCTCGGCGCATTACCGGAACAGCTCGGCGCGGCGGGGCTGCGTGCCGAGCGCCGCGCGCTGCGCTTGAGTCCGCGTGCGTTTGGCCAGCGCTGGACTGCGGACGGACTGGAACTGACTTTCGAGCTGCCGCGCGGCGGTTTCGCGACCGCGTTGCTGCGGGAGCTGGTGTCGGCCGAGGTCGGCTTCCGCGACGATGACTGAGCCGGCTCAGCGATCCAGCAGCACGTAGATCGCGCCGCTGCCGCCGTCCGGGCCCCGTGCCGAGCAGAAGGCCAGCACCGGGCGATGCCGGCGCAGCCAGCCGTTGAGCGCGGCCTTGAGTACCGGCCCGCGCGGCCCGGAGCGCAGCCCCTTGCCGTGCACGATGCGGACGCAGCGCCCCCCGCCGGCGCGCGCCGCGGCGAGGAACGGACCGAGAGCGGCGCGTGCTTCTTCGCGGCGCAGTCCGTGCAGGTCGAGTTCGCCGCGCACCGCGTACTGGCCGCGGCGCAGCCGCCGCAGCGTCGCCGCGGTCACACCGGGCCGGCGCCAGGC
>VGVB01000020.1:2500-43726 GCA_016882265.1 Gammaproteobacteria bacterium | reverse complement strand
CGCCGCCCGCAGCGGGGCTGCGGCGCGCCGCGGCGCCCCGGTGTCGCGCCACGGGGCGATCGCCCGCGACCTGATCCGTTTCGCCAGCTACCAGTTGTGGGCGGAGCGGGTACGTACCACCTGGCAGGCGGACGACGGTCCCGCTGGTTCCAGCCCCGGCGAACTGCCCAGGCGCTGAGCGCGCCCGGCGGCCATGGAACGCCTGCTGCAGTTGATCGACGAACTCGATGACCTGGTGGCGCTGTTGCGCCACCGGTTCGGTCTCTGGCCGGCGACATTCCGGCGCGTCTGAACGCGGCCGCGCCGCCCGGGGGCAGCCGCCGGCGGCGGCCGCTCCCTTGAATCACCCGCTTCGTGCCACCATTGCCGGCTTCCGCCAGTCTGGAGGAAGTGCCGATGACCATGCCCGCGACCGAGACCCGAGGCTTTCAGGCCGAGGTCAGCCGCCTGCTGCAGCTCATGATCCACTCGATGTACAGCCATCGGGAGATCTTCCTGCGCGAACTGATCTCCAACGCCTCGGATGCCTGTGACCGGTTGCGTTTCGCGGCGCTGGCCGATCCGGCGCTGGCGGCGGACGGCACCGGGCCCGAGATCCGCATCGATTTCGACTCGAAGGAGCGGACGCTGACCGTGACCGACACCGGCATCGGCATGACCCGTGACGAGGCCGCGGAACACCTCGGCACGATCGCCAGGTCCGGCACGGCCGAGTTCTTCGCCCGCCTGACCGGTGACCAGCAGAAGGACAGCACGCTGATTGGCCAGTTCGGCGTCGGTTTCTACTCGGCCTTCATCGTGGCCGAGCGGGTCGAAGTGCTGTCGCGACGGGCCGGCCTGCCGGCCGACGCCGCCGTGTGCTGGAGTTCGCGCGGCGACGGCGAATTCACGCTGGCGACCGTGACCCGCGCCGAGCGTGGCACGTCGGTACGGCTATGGCTGCGCGAGGACGCGGCGGAGTTCGCCGATGCCTTCCGGCTGCGCGGACTGATCCGGCGCTTCTCCGATCACATTGCGTTTCCGGTGCTGCTGCGGCCGGACGGCGGCAAGGGCGAATACGATCGGGTCAACCAGGCCCAGGCGCTGTGGACGCGACCGCGCAGCGAGCTGACCGATGACGACTACCGGCAGTTCTATCGTCACATCGCGCATGACCCGGGTGAGCCGCTGGCCTGGAGCCACCACCAGGTGGAGGGCCGCCGCGAGTACACGACGCTGCTGTACGTTCCCGCGAGCGCGCCGTTCGATCTGTACAACCGCGAGTCACCGCGCGGACTCAAGCTGTACGTCCGGCGGGTGTTCATCATGGACGACGCCGAGCAGTTCCTGCCGCTGTATCTGCGCTTCATCAAGGGGGTCATCGACTCGTCCGACCTGCCGCTGAACGTCTCGCGCGAGCTGCTGCAGCAGGACGCCGACGTACAGGCGATCCGCGGTGCGGTCACGCGCCGGGTCGTCGACCTGCTCGCGCGCCTGGCCGCCGGCGAGGCGGACAAGTACCAGACCTTCTGGAAGGAATTCGGCAACGTGCTCAAGGAGGGCCTGGTCGAAGATCCCGGTAACCGCGAGCGGTTGCTGCCGCTGCTGCGATTCGCGTCGACGGTCGACGATGGCGCCGTTCCGCAGGGGCTGGCCGATTACCTCGCGCGGCTGCGCCCCGGGCAGAAGGACATCTGTTATCTGCTGGCCGACAGTCTGGCCGCCGCACGCGGCAGCCCGCAGCTCGAGGGACTGCGCGCGCGCGGTGTCGAGGTACTGCTGCTGCACGAGCGGATCGATCCATGGCTGGTGATGCACCTCGACGAGTACGAAGGGCATCGCTTCGTCGACATCGCGCGCGGCGAACTCCGGCTGGATGACATTGCCGCGACGGAATCAGCGCCGGCCCAGGCCGGTACTGTGATCGAGTCGCTGTGGCCGCGTGTGGCGGCGCGCCTTGGCGACCGGGTGGCCGGCGTGCGCGCCAGTACGCGGCTGGCGGAATCGGCAGCCTGCCTGGTTCGCGACCACGCAGATCCGGGGCCGCAGTTGCAGCGGTTGCTGGAAGCAGCCGGGCAGAAGCTGCCGCCCACCCGGCCCTGGCTGGAACTCAACCCGGCCCATCCGCTGGTGATCCGGCTGAACCTGTTGCCGGACGGTGATTCGTTCGATTCGCTGGCGGCGCTGCTGGCCGACCAGGCGCTGATCGCCGAGGGCGCGGCCCCGGCGGATCCGGCGGCCTTCGTGCAGCGGCTGAACGCCTGGCTGCTCGACCCGCGCATGGGTGGCGGGGCCTGAAGCTGGTATCGTTGCCGGCATGGACCGCGGCAGGCCGGGCGATGACGAGCTGCGGCGGCGGCTGACGTCGCTGCAGTATGACGTGACGCAGCGGGGCGGCACCGAAGCGCCGTTCAGCGGCCGCTATTGCCACTATGACGGCGCCGGCATGTACCGCTGCATCTGCTGTGGCGCCGGGCTGTTCGATGCGGCGACCCAGTTCGATTCGGGTTCCGGCTGGCCGTCATTCTGGCAACCGGCGGCACCCGGCCTGGTCGAGCTGATTCCGGACTCGAGCGGCGGCAGGCGGCGCGTCGAGGTCCGCTGCGGCCGCTGTGGCGCGCATCTCGGGCATGTCTTCGACGACGGCCCGCAGCCGACCGGAACGCGCTACTGCATCAATTCGGCGGCGCTCGACTTTGAGGCGGAGGGCCGCCGGTGAGGACGGAATCCGGCCTGGCCGGTCTGGTGATCATCGCCGCACTCGCATTCGGTGCCGCCGCCCTGCGCGCGCAGGAACCGGAGGTCACCACGCCGCCCGCGCAGCAGTTGATCGTCGCGGATGTATTTGCGGGTATCGGCCGGGCGGCCGCCCCGGGCATGCAGCTCATCGTGCACTACACCGGCTGGCTGTACGACGCGGCGGCTCCGGGCGGGCGCGGCCGCCAGTTCGACAGTTCGCGCGGGCGCGGCCAGCCATTCGCGTTCGTGCTCGGCGAGGGCCGCGTGATCGCGGGTTGGGAGCAGGGCTGCACCGGAATGCAGGTAGGCGGCCGGCGCCGGCTGATCATTCCGCCGGAGCTCGCCTATGGCGAGAGCGGCGTCGGCGATGGGCTGATCCCGCCCGGCGCGACTCTGCTGTTTGAGATCGAATTGCTCGCCGTGGGGGTCCAGTCCACGGCGCCGCAGACGGAGTAGCCGTTCATCATGCAGGCACGGATCGCGTTCCGGCGCGTCAACGTCAGCAGCGGGGATTGAGGCTGTAGGTGCCGGTCAGCCGCGCTTCGGCCAGCACGTGCCCCGCGATCGCCGCCTCGACCTGGCTGCCGGCAAAGGCTCCGGTTACCGGGTAGCGGTCGAGATCGATCGCATACAGGATGAAGTGATAGTGGTGCAGGCGTTCGTCGTTCCACGGCGGGCACGGGCCGTCGTAGCCGAAGTACTCGCCGGACATCTGCGGATCGCCGGCGAACCAGTGCGTGTAGTCATTGATGCCCTGGCGGCTGCCCGCGGGCCCGGATGGGGTCCGCTTGCCGCGCGGCGTCACGCCGGTCGAGCAGGCGCCGGTTGCCATCGAGCCAGCCACCGGCGCAATGTCGACCATGACCCAGTGGTAGAACCGCGTCCGGGCCAGATCGGTCGCGACCGTGCGGCCTTCGCGGTTGACGTCGTCGGGTCGGGTCGGCACGTCCGGGTCCACGCACAATAGTACGAGCGAACGCGCGGCCGGCGGCAGCTCCGACCAGGCCAGCGCCGGATTGAGGTTGTCACTCAGGCGCACGTGGGTCACGGGATCCGGTGCACCGAAGGCAAAGCGTGGCTGCAGCCGGGCGAGGTGATCGAAATCGCTGGAAACGAGCCGCATGACGGAGCTCCGGGTCTTGCGTCGACGGGGATCGCGGCCCATTGTCGCCAACCGAACCGAATTCGGGAATAGCGGCAGTGATCCAGCGCCAGCACCATCAGGAAGATCGACTGATCGAGGGCCCGGCCGGCACGATCGAGCTGCGGGTCGAGCGTCCGGTCGGCGTCCCGTCCGGGCGCATCGCGATCGTCTGCCACCCGCACCCGCTGTACGGCGGCACACTGCGCAACAAGGTCGTCCATACGCTGGCGCGCGCGGCCCTGGACCTCGGCGCGACCAGTATCCGTTTCAACTTCCGCGGGGTGGGCGCCAGCGGCGGTCGCCATGCGGACGGCGAGGGCGAGATCGAGGATGCCGCGTTCGTGGCCGACTGGGCGCACCGGGAATTCGGTGCCGGCACGCTGTCGGTGCTGGGCTTTTCCTTCGGCGCCTGGGTGGCGCTGCGGCTGGCGGCGCTGCGCCCCGCCGCGTGCCTGGTCACGATCGCTCCGCCGGTACAGCGCTTCGCGTTCGCCGACTGCGCGTTGCCGCGGTGCCCGTGGCTGCTGGTTCAGGGGGAAGCCGACGAACTGGTGGACGCCAGAGCGGTGCAGGACTGGATCCGGGGCCTGCAGCGGCCCCCGGATGTGTTACTGCTGCCGGGGGTCGGACACTTCTTCCACGGCCAGCTTACCGCGCTGCGCGGGGCGGTGCGCGACTGGCTGGGGCGTCATTCTCCGGACGCCGGGAGCTGAGGCCACAAACAAACGGGGCGGCTTCCGCCGCCCCGTCAGCGCCATGCACTGGCGTTGCGATGGCCGGCTTCAGCCCACCATCTCGTTGAGGTTCTTGAGCGCGCGGATCCGCACCTTCTTCGAGGCCGGCTTGGCCTTGATCATCATGGGTTCACCGGTGAACGGGTTGGTGCCCTCGCGCGCCTTGGTGGCCGGCTTCCTGACGACGCGCATCTTGCAGACGCCCGGCATCGTGAAGACCCCGGCGCCCTTCAGCGACTTCTTGATGACGCCGTTCAGCGCATCAAAGACCGAGTTGACCTGCTTCTTGCGCAGGTCCGTGTTGTTCGCGATCGTCGCGACGACCTGCGACTTGGTCAGAGCCGCGTTCTTTTTCGCCATTGAGTGATCTCCTGTGGTTGGCGGTGGCGGTGACGGTGGCGGGGCGACCCGCCTCTTTCGGATATCGGCGCGCACGATAGCACGGAAAAACCCGGGACATAAGAGGGCCGCGGGCGATCGGCACGGGTTTTCCGCGGCCGTCGCCGTCAGTGGATCAACAGGCGCAGCGCCTGCAGGCCGATGATGATCACGAGCGGCGACAGATCGAGCCCGGCGAGCGCTGGTAACAGGCGCCGCACCGGTCGCAGCAGCGGCTCCGCCAGCGCGCCCAGCAGATGGATGGCCGGGCTCGGCGTGCCTGGGGCGACGAACGACAGCAGCGCGTAGACCAGCACGACGAAGGTATAGAGCTGCAGCACGGCGTTGGCCAACTGGCGCAGCGCGGCCAGCAGCAGCGGCCCCGGCGGACTCCAGACGCCGGCCAGCAGCCAGAACGTGACTCCGGTCGCCAGCAGTTGCAGCAGCAGGATTGCGGCCACACTGGCGGTATCGAGCCGGCCGAGCGGCGGCAGGACCCGGCGCAGCGGGCGCACCAGCCAGTTGGTCAGCTCGACGATGGCCTGCGCCAGCGGGTTACGGAAGTTGGCGCGGGCGAGCTGCAGCAGCAGGCGCAGCAGGAAAGCGTAAACCAGCAGCGACAG
Source organism: Gammaproteobacteria bacterium (assembly GCA_016882265.1). Lineage (GTDB taxonomy): Bacteria > Pseudomonadota > Gammaproteobacteria > Steroidobacterales > Steroidobacteraceae > SCUD01. The sequence continues at coordinate 38,129 of VGVB01000020.1, read as the reverse complement.
GACCGTGTCCACCACGAAGATCAGGGCGTTCACGACTTTCAGCCTCCGGTGGCGGCTGCCAGTTCGGCCGCACGCCGGCGACCGGCATGCACTGCCTGCAGGAAGATCCCGCGCAGGTCCGCGGCTTCCAGCACGGCCAGCGCGGCGGCGGTCGTGCCGCCGGGCGAGGTGACCTGCGCGCGCAGCGTGGCCGCATCGTCAGTCGAGCCGCGCGCCGTCACCGCGGCACCGACGACGGTGGCCAGTGCGAGCCGGCGAGCAACGTCCGCCGCCAGCCCCTCGGCGACTGCCGCGGCCTCGAGCATCTCGATCAGCAGGAACACATAGGCGGGGCCGCTGCCGGAAATGGCCGTGACCGCGTCCATGTCGCTCTCCCGCTCCAGCCACACCGTGTCGCCCACGGCCTGGAACAGTTCCTCCGCGCGGCTGCGTGCGGCGCCGGTCGTGCCGGGCGCGGCGCACAGCCCGGTGATGCCGGCGCGAAACATGGCGGCGCGGTTGGGCATGCTGCGGACCATGTCGAGGTTACGGCCCAGCCACTGGTTCAGGGTGCCGATCCGCACTCCGGCCGCCAGCGACACGACCAGGGGCCGGACTGACAAGGCGAGCGGAGCGAGGCCACTGGCCACTGCCGCCATCTGCTGGGGCTTGACGGCCAGGATCCAGCAGTCGGCGCCGGCCGCGGCCTGCTGGTTGTCGCTGACCACGGTCAGGCCGGGGAAATCGCGGGCCAGCGCTGCCCTGCGGTCCCGATCCGGTTCGCTGACGCGCAGCTTCGGAGCGGCGCAACCGCTGGCGATCAGGCCCGCGATCAACGCTCGGGCCATGTTGCCGCCACCGATGAAGGCGATGGCTCCGGGCAGTGTTTCAGACATGAGGGTCATTGTAGCCGGGCCTCGCCGCCGCACGGCGGGCGCCGAACAGAACGGTGCCGAGGCGCAGGTGCGTTGCACCCTCGGCGACCGCCGCTTCGAAGTCGTCGCTCATCCCCATCGACAGCGTGTCCAGACGGTGCCCGCCGTCGTTCAGCCGGTCCCGTAACTGGCGCAGCGCAGCGAACCACTGGCGCTGGCGGGCCGGCTCCCGCTCCGCCGGCGGCAGGCACATCAGGCCGCGCAGGCGCAGGCGCGGCAATGCGGCGACCGCGGCGGCGAGTTGCGGCAGCTCGGCAGGGGCGACCCCTGCCTTGCCGGGTTCAGCGGCGAGCCGGACCTGGATGCAGACCTCGAGCGGTGCGAGGTTCGCGGGCCGCTGGGCCGACAGCCGCTCGGCGATCCGCAGCCGGTCCAGCGTGTGCACCCAGTCGAACAGCTCCGCTACCGGACGGGTCTTGTTGGCCTGCAACGCGCCGATGAAGTGCCAGCAGACCGGCATCCCGCCCAGCGCGGCGCGGTGCTCCCGGGCCTCCTGCAGGTAGTTCTCACCGACGTCCCGCAGTCCGGCCGCCACGGCCGCGCGCAGCGCGGCGGGCGCCTGCGCCTTGGCCACGCCCACCAGCGTGATCGCCGCCGGATCCCGGCCTGCGGCCCGGGCGGCCGCGGCGATCCGCCCGCGTACGGCGGCCAGATTGGCTGCGGGATTCTGCGGAGCAGTTAACATATTGGTGTCCTGTGGTCAGGGCTATACTGCCCGCGGCCCCGTGGCAGCGCCATGGCGATCCGCGGAGGCCCGTCGTGCACCGAGCCGGGGAGCCGTAATGGCCATCGACATCGCGCAACTGCTGGCGTTCGCCGTCAAGAACAGCGCCTCGGACCTGCATCTGTCCGCCGGCGTACCGCCGATGATCCGCGTCGATGGTGACATGAAGCGCGTGAACATGCCGCCGCTGACCCACAAGGAAGTGCACGGCATGGTCTACGACATCATGAACGACAAGCAGCGCAAGGTGTACGAGGAATTCTTCGAGACCGACTTCTCGTTCGAGATTCCGAACCTGGCCCGTTTCCGGGTCAACGCCTTCAACCAGAACCGCGGCGCCGGCGCCGTGTTCCGCAACATTCCGTCGCTGATCAAGACGCTCGACGACCTCAACGCGCCGAAGGTATTCAAGGACCTGTGCATGCTGCCGCGCGGCCTGGTGCTGGTGACCGGTCCGACCGGCTCCGGCAAGTCCACGACGCTCGCCGCGATGATCGACTACGTCAACGTCAACCGGCCCGACCACATCATCACGATCGAGGATCCGATCGAATTCGTGCACGAGTCCAAGCGCAGCCTGGTCAACCAGCGCGAGGTGCACCGGGATACGCTCGGTTTCAGCGAAGCGCTGCGCTCGGCGCTGCGCGAGGACCCGGACGTTGTGCTGGTCGGCGAGATGCGCGACCTCGAGACCATCCGGCTGGCGCTGACCGCGGCCGAGACCGGGCATCTGGTGTTCGGCACGCTGCACACCAGCTCCGCGGCCAAGACCATCGACCGCGTCGTCGACGTGTTCCCGGCCGCCGAGAAGGACATGGTGCGGGCCATGCTGTCCGAGTCGCTGCGCGCGGTGATCTCGCAGACGCTGCTGAAGCGGCTCGGCGGCGGCCGCATCGCCGCGCACGAGATCATGATCGCGACGCCGGCGATCCGCAACCTGATCCGCGAGAACAAGATTGCGCAGATGTATTCGTCGATCCAGACCGGCCAGGCGCAGGGCATGCAGACGCTCGACCAGTGCCTGACCGAAATGCTGGCCCGGGGCCTGATCGCCAAGGAAGAGGCGCGCTACAAGGCCCAGAACAAGGACGCGATCTGAGGGCGCCGCTGCGCCCGGGAGAAGCGGATGGACCGCGAACAGGCAATCAAGACGATGCAGACCCTGCTGCGGCACATGGTCGACCGCAAGGGCTCGGACCTGTTCATCACCGCGGGTTTCCCGCCGGCGATCAAGATCGACGGCGAGGTGCGGCCGCAGACCGACCGCATGCTGACGCCGGAGCACAGCGCGGTGCTGGTACGCTCGATCATGAACGACCGCCAGACCCGCGAATTCGACGCGACCAAAGAGGCCAACTTCGCCATCGCGCCGCAGGGCATCGGCCGCTTCCGCGTCAGCGCCTTCGTGCAGCAGGGCCACACCGGCTGCGTGATCCGGCAGATCAACTCGAAGATCCCGACGATCGAGGAGCTGGAACTGCCGCCGATCCTCAAGGACATCGTGATGTCCAAGCGCGGGCTGGTGATCGTGGTCGGTGCCACCGGCTCCGGCAAGTCGACCACGCTTGCGGCCATGGTCGGCTATCGCAACGAGAAATCCCGCGGCCACATCGTCACGATCGAGGATCCGGTCGAGTACGTGCACCCGCACCGCGGCTGCGTGGTCACGCACCGCGAGGTCGGCGTGGACACCGAGAGCTGGCACACGGCGCTGAAGAACACGCTGCGCCAGGCGCCGGACGTGATCATGATCGGCGAGATCCGCGACCGTGACACGATGGAGTACGGAATCCAGTTCGCCGAGACCGGCCACCTGGTGCTGGCGACGCTGCACGCCAACAGCTCGAACCAGGCGCTCGATCGCATCATCAACTTCTTCCCGGAGGAGAAGCGCGAGCAGCTGCTGATGGACCTGTCGCTGAACATCCGGTCGATGGTGTCGCAGCGGCTGGTGCCGCGCGAAAAGAGCGACGGGCGGATCGCGGCGATGGAGATCCTGATCGGCACGCCGCTGGTGGCCGACCTGATCTTCCGCGGCGAGGTGGCCAAGATCAAGGAGGTCATGGCCCGCTCGAACCGGCTCGGTATGAAGACCTTCGACCAGGCGCTGTTCGACCTGTATGAGGCCGGAGTGATTTCCTACGAAGAGGGGCTGCGCAACGCCGACTCGAAGAACGAGCTGCGCCTGCGCATCAAGCTCGAGAGCAAACGTGAGGACCGGCTGCAGGCCGAGGCCTCCAGCACGCTGAGGATCGTCGATGAATCCAATGACGGCGCAGTCTACTGAGGCGGGCCAGGCCGCGGCGGTCGAGCCGGCGGCCGGCAACGGCCAGTTCAGCATCCGGCCGCTGCTGCGGCTGATGGCGGAGAAGAAGGCGTCCGACCTGTTCTTCTCGTCGAACACGCCGGTCAAGATCAAGATCGAGGGCGTGATCTGGCCGGTCAACAAGCAGGTGTTGAGCGCCGAGCAGGTGCGCGACATCGCCTGGGCCCTGATGAACGCGGAGCAGCTCGAGCACTTTCAGAGCCAGCTCGAGATCGATTTCGCGATCTCCGAGCCCGGCGTCGGGCGGTTCCGTGCGGCTGTGTTCCACCAGCGGGGCTTCCCGGCCATCGTGCTGCGCTACATCAGTGTCGAAACGCCGCGCCTCGAACAGCTCGGCCTGCCGGAGACGCTGCGTGACCTGGCGATGCTGAAGCGCGGGCTGGTGCTGATGGTCGGCGCGACCGGTTCGGGCAAGTCGACCACGCTCGCGGCCATGGTCAACCACCGCAACGAAAGCTGTTCCGACCACATCCTCACGATCGAAGACCCGATCGAGTTCCTGCACCGAAACCTGAAGTCGATCGTCAACCAGCGCGAGGTCGGGCTCGATACCCGCAGTTTTGCCCGGGCGCTGCGGGCGGCGATGCGGGCGGCGCCGGACGTGATCCTGATCGGCGAGATCCGCGATCGTGAGACGATGGAGGCCGCGATCACGCTGGCCGGCACCGGGCATCTGTGCATTTCGACGCTGCACGCCAACAACTGCGCCGAGACACTCGATCGCATCATCAACCTGTTCCCGCGCGACCAGCACCCGCAGGTGTTCCTCGACCTGTCACAGTATCTGCGCGCGATTATTTCGCAGCGCCTGGTGCGCGGCCGCAACGGCCGGCGCTGTGCGGCGGTCGAAGTAATGCTGAACACGCCGCACATCCAGGATCTGATCAAGAAGGGCGACGTCATCGGGGTCAAGGAGGCGATGCTGTCGTCCAACGAACGCGGCATCCAGAATTACGATCAGGCGCTGCTGCATTTGTACAAGGAAGGGCGCATCGACATGGAGGAAGCGCTCAGCAACGCCGACTCGCGCACCAACCTCGAGGCGCGCATCAACTTCGGCTGACGCGGTCCGCCGGCGGCGCCGATTCGGCAGGCATGCTGCCGCTCGCGAACTGGGCCCCGGCGCCGGTTTGGCGGCCGGGGTTCCGCTCGCTGCGCCGAGCGGCGCTTGCGAGGCAGCCGGGGTCCCGCTCGCGAACTCGGCCGATCTTTACGAGTTCGCTCGCGGGCCCCGTCCGCCTCGCTGGCGCGGCGTTGATATGGTGGTCTGACCAGCAGCCCGCCTTGCTGCGGCGCGCGATGGTTCCAGCCGCTCAGCCGAAGACGGTGGTGGCGTCGAATACGGGTCCGTCGACGCAGACGCGCTGCATCGATGGCCCCGCGGCCGTCTGCACCTCGACCGCACAGCCAGCGCAGCCGCCGACGCCGCAGGCCATGCGCTCCTCGAGCGACACCTCGCAAGGCAAGTCGTAGCGCCGGGCGAGGCTGGCTGCCGCGCGCAGCATCAGCGGCGGTCCGCAGGCGTAGATCGCCACAATGGCGCGCTCGGCTGCGCTCAGCCCGGCCAGCCAGTGCGCGGCCAGAGCGGTGACGTGATCGTCGTGACAGCCGGGCAGCCCGGCCCGGCTCGCCAGCCGGTTCGGAACGCCGCGCTCCTCGATCGCGGTCAGTGCGTGCGTGGCCGCGTCTGGCATGCCGGCCACGGCCAGAGCCGCGGGACGGGTCGCCAGCGGCCATGGGACTTCGGAGCCGGCCAGCAACAGCGGCTGCCAGTTGCCACCGCGATCGGCGGCCAGCGTCTCGGCCAGGAATATCAGCGGCGGTATGCCGACGCCGCCGCCGATCAGCAGCGCCCGCGGCCGCTCCGGCCGCGGCTTGAAGCCGCGGCCGATCGGTCCCAGACACGACAGCACCTCGCCCGGCCGGCGCGCGGTCAGCGCCTGCAGACCGTGGCCGACGACCCGGTACAGCAGTTCGATGCGGCCCGCGGCCGCGGCGGCGCGCAGCAGCGACAACGGCCGCCGCATCGGGATGCCGGGTCCGCAGGCCAGGTGCACGAAGCTGCCCGGCGTCGCCGCAGCCGCACAGCGCGGCGCCTGAAGCTGCAGCAGGAACTGGCCACTGCCGCGGCTGTCATGCACGAGGACGGTCGCCGGCTCGAGAAAGACCGAGCCGCGCTCCGCGCCGGCGCTCATAGCGTGCGCGCGTTCCGCGCCGCGGCAATGTGCGCGAGCACCGCCATCCGGACGGCAACGCCATTTGCGACCTGTTGCCGGATCACCGACTGCGGTCCATCGGCGACGTCCGAGCAGATCTCGACGCCGCGGTTCATCGGGCCCGGGTGCATCACGATGGCGTCCGGGCGGGCGCGACGCAGCCGCGCGGCGCTCAGGCCATAGCGCTCGTGATAGCGATCGGGATCCGGCTGGCTGGTCGCCGCGATCCGCTCCTTCTGAATGCGCAGCATCATGACGACGTCGGCGTGCGCGATGCCGGCATCGAACGACTCGCAGCGCACCGCCGTGGGGAATTCATCCGGCTCCGGCATCAGCTCGGCGGGCGCCACCAGGCGCAGCTCGCCGGTCGCGAGCGTCGTCAGTACGCTGGCGGCTGAACGCGCGACCCGCGAGTGCCGGATGTCGCCGACAATGGTCACCACCAGATCGCGGAAGCCGCCCTTCGCTTGCAGGATCGTCAGCGCATCCAGCAGTCCCTGGGTTGGGTGCGAGAGGTGTGCCTCGCCACCGGAGATGACACTGACGTGCCCCTCGACGTGACGCGCGACGTACTCCGGCAGGCCCGGCTCGGCATCGCGGATCACGAACACGTCGACCTGCATGGCCTGCAGCGTGTAGATCGTATCGAGGACCGACTCACCCTTGACGCGTGAGGACAGCATCACATCCAGGTTGATCGCGTCGGCGCCGAGGCGCAGCGCCGCGAGTTCGAATGAAGCGCGCGTCCGGGTCGACGGCTCGGCGAACAGGTTGGCAATGGTCCAGCCCTGCAGATCCCGGCTGCGCGGCGGCAGTTCACCGGGCCGGCAGCACCAGGTCCCGGCCCGGTCGAGGAGTTCGCGGATCAGGTCGGCATCCAGTCCATCCAGTGACAACAGGTGCCGCAGACGGCCGCCGGCATCGAGCTGCGAGAACTCCGCCATCAGACGGCCCGCGGCTCGGGACGGTCGCGCAGCCACTGCAGCAGCAACAGGCAGGCGGCCTCGCGATCCACGTCGCCGCGGCGCACGCGCCGCGGCCTGGCCCCGCTGCGCCGCCGTTCGCGCAGTTCGGACTCCGCTGCGCTCGATGAGAGTCTCTCGTCCACAAGCTGTACCTCGAGTCCGGACCGCTCGCCGAGCTGCGCGGCAAAGCGCTGCGCCGCCGCAGTCAGGCGCGCGTCGCCCGCCTGCGCATTATAAGGAACGCCGACGACCAGGACCGCCGGCTGCCATTGCGCCACGCAGCGCAGGACCGACGGCCATTCGGGCTCGCCAGCGTGGGCCGCAACGGTCAGCAGTGGCTCCGCCGTGCCGGTGAGCGTATTGCCGACGGCGATGCCGATGCGCCGCAGCCCGTAGTCGAAGGCGAGCACCGTGCGCGCGGCGGGTGCGGTCATCCGTCAGGCGCGGCCAGCGACCGGACTGATGCGGCTCAGATCGACCCCGACCAGGCGGGCGGCCGCCTGCCAGCGCTGTTCGTACGGCAGGTCGAACAGGAGCGCATCATCACAGGGGACCGTCAGCCAGGCGTTCTGCCGGACTTCGTCCTCGAGCTGGTCGGCGTCCCAGCCGGCATAGCCAAGCGCCACCAGCGCGCGCTGCGGTCCGTCGCCGCGGGCGATGGCGGCCAGCACGTCGCGGGACGTGGTGACATGCAGCGTGCGGGAAACCGGCAGCGTCGAGTCCCAGTCACGCGGCCCGGGCTCGTGCAGCACGAAGCCGCGGTCGACCTGCACCGGCCCGCCTCGCAGCACGTGCATTTCGTTCAGCTCCGCACGGTCGGTCGTCAGCGCAAGCTGGGCCAGCACTTCGGTCACCTTCATTTCGAGCGGCTGATTGATCACGATGCCGAGCGCGCCGCGCTCCGAGTGCTCGCAGATCAGTGTAACGGTGTGGGCGAAATTCGGATCGGCCAGCGCCGGCATTGCGACCAGAAGCTGATTGCCCAGATAACCCGCCGTTGACATGGCTGCCAGTATACCGGGCACCGGTCAGGGCGGCGGCAGCTCCACCGCCGAGCCGGCGAGACGGCCGGCCACGAACTGCCATTCGTAGGCGAAGCGCAGCAGGTCGTGCTGTACCGCGAGTTCGGGCGGAAACGCCTCGAACGGCGTGGCCAGGCGCAGGATCTCCAGCGCCGCCTGGTCCAGTTCCGGATGACCGCTGCTGCGGCGCACGCGCACTTCCAGCAGATTGCCGCCGGCATCCAGCGCTACCTCGACTACCGGGTTGCCGCTCAGCGCGCGGCGCCGGGCGGCAGCCGGGAAGTGCAGAGTGCCGACCTGCTCGATGCGGCGCTTCCAGGCGTCCAGGTAGATCGCCGTGCCGGCACTGCGGGTCGCGGGAGTGACGAGCAATTCGCGGCGCTCGCGCCCCTTCAGGCGCAGCGCCGCATCGTCCGCCCCGGAGGGCACCAGTACCGCATCCCCCGCAAGCTGCCAGCGCGCCGGCGGTGCGGCCGGCAGGGCTCGACCGGGCTTGTCAGTCGCGGATCGCAGGCCCGGTCCTGTGGCGGTCAGCCAGGCCACCGCGCCGCCGGGCGACTGGTCGGCCCCCGCCGCTGTCGATGGGGGATCCTGTGGACCGATCTGATCGACGCTCCCCTCGGCCGGACGTGGCAGCCTGGTGATCTGCTCGGGAGTCCCGCTGCCCTGCTGGCTGCGCTGGGCCAGGTATGCGATCTCACGGCCCGGTTCGCTGTCCGGCAGGGTGTCGCTGACCAGCAGCACCTCCAGCGTCGGCGCCAGTGCCGACTCCGGCGACGGCGGCGTGAAGCTGATGCCGAGAATCACGATCAGGTGGAACAGGCCTGCGAGGAACAGCATCACCAGCAGCCGGTCCCCGGCGGTGCTGTTGCTGGTCTCGATCGGAGCGGATCGGGTCACGCCGGCAGTCTGGCCAGAATGGCCTCGATCAGTCGTCCGGCGATGTCATCGCCGGTCTGCTTCTCGATCTCGCGGATGCCGGTCGGACTGGTCACGTTGATTTCGGTGACGAAGCCACCGATGACGTCGAGGCCGACGAACAGCATGCCGCGTTCGCGCATCAGCGGACCGATACGTCCGCACAGCCAGCGGTCGCGTTCGGTCAGCTCGCGCACGACGCCGGTCGCGCCAGCGGCCAGGTTGCCACGGTGATCCTGGCCGGACGGCAGGCGGGCCAGTGCATGCTGCATCGGTTCGCCGTCCACCAGCAGGATGCGGGTATCGCCGCTGCTGGCGATCTCCGGCAGATAGCGCTGCACCATCGCATAGCGCCGGCCGTAGTCGGTGAGTGTCTCGAACACGACCCGGGCGTTGGCATCGCCGTGGCCGAGCACGAAGATGGAACGGCCGCCCATGCCGTGCAGCGGCTTGCAGACAATGCGGCCCTGCGCGGCGAGGAACTCCGCCATCTGCTGCATGTCCCGCGTGATCAGTGTCGGCGCGCAGCACTCCGGGAACCAGGCCGTGAAGACCTTCTCGTTCATGTCGCGCAAGCCGCGCGGTTCGTTGACGACGAGCACGCCCGCGGCGGCCGCCCGCTCCAGCAGATAGGTTGTGTACACGTACTCGGTGTCGAAGGGCGGATCCTTGCGCATCAGCACCGCGCCGAGGCCCGCGAGTGGCCGGACTTCGCTGTCGCCGAGCCGGTACCAGTCCGGACTCGCGCCGGTGACCTCGATGCGGTGCAGCCGGGCCTCGGCGCGACCGTCGCGTACCCACAGGTCGTGCTGCTCGAAATACCAGGTGGGACAGCCGCGGCGCGCCGCGGCGCGCAACATTGCAATGGTCGAGTCCTTGGCCGGATGGAGCTGGTCCACCGGGTCCATCAGCACGGCGATGCCGGCGGCGGGCGGCATCAGTCAGCGATCACACGGCTGGCGGATTCTGTGACGCGCATCGTGCCTCCCCCGGGGGGCGCTCATAGTACACCTGTCACGCGGCCGAACCGCCGGCCGTGCTCCGGTTCCGGCGTGGCGACCGCGAGGCCGATATGTTAAAAGGAGACGCCTCCGGCGACGAGGCCACGGACGTCTTCCGGCAGGTTGAGGACGGCTTCCGGCCAGCGCAGGCCGGGGCCAGAGGGATCCGATGGAAACTGCAGCAGCCGTCAATGAGCGGGAACCGCTCGCCGGACTCAAGGTGCTCGTGATCGATGACAGCAAGACCATCCGCCGCACTGCGGAGACACTGCTGGCCAAGGAGGGTTGCGAGGTGTTCACGGCGGTCGACGGCTTCGATGCGCTGTCCAAGATTGCCGACCACCAGCCCGACATCGTGTTCGTCGACATCATGATGCCGCGCCTCGACGGCTACCAGACCTGTTCGCTGATCAAGCACCACAAGGTCTTCCGTTCGATCCCGGTCATCATGCTGTCGAGCAAGGACGGACTGTTCGACCGCGCCCGCGGACGGATCGTGGGCTCGGAGCATTACCTGACCAAGCCGTTCACGCGCGACGAACTGCTGTCGGCGATCGAGCAGCACGTGAGCCGGCCGTCGTAACCGGGGGGACGGGAGATGGCGCTGATCCTGGTCGTCGATGATTCGCCCACCGAAGTCTTCCAGATGCGCCGGGCGCTCGAGGAACATGGGTTCCGGACGGAGGCCGCGGCGGATGGTCGCGAAGCGATCTGCAAGGCGCGCGAGATTCATCCGGACCTGATCCTGATGGACATCGTGATGCCCGGTGTCGATGGATTCCGCGCCACGCGCACGCTGTCCCAGGATCCGGCCACGCGTTCCATTCCGGTCATCATGGTGTCGAGTAAGAGCGGGGAGAGCGATCGGGTCTGGGGCATGCGCCAGGGAGCGGTCGATTTCCTGGTCAAGCCAGTCCACCCGGCGCAGCTCGTGGAGAAGGCGCAGGCCGCGCTCGTGCCGGGCTGAGCGGATGCAGCCCGGGCCGACGTTGAGGGCTCTGCGTGACCAGCCGTTCGAGCTGCTGCTCGCGCTCGAGCAACGCGCCCGGGATGCCGCGACCGGGGAGCGCGACGGGACCGCGGCGCAGGAGTGGATCGGGGTTGCATTCCGCCTCGGCGGCGAGACTTTTCTGGTCGCCCGGGACGAGGCCCGTGAGGTCATGGGTGTCCCGGTGGCGCTGACCCGGGTGCCGGGTGCGCGGCCGTGGATTCGCGGACTCGCCAACGTGCGCGGACAGTTGCTGCCGGTCATCGACCTGCGCCAGTACCTTGGCAGCGGTGAGACGAACCAGGGCCGGAATACGCGGGTCATCGTGGTCAATCATCGGGAGATCCCGGCCGGACTGCTGGTGGATGAGGTGCTCGGCTTCCGGCACTTCGGTCGGCACGAGTTCGATGCGGGCACGCCGCCGACGCTGATCCGCTGCGAACATTACCTGGCCGGTTCGTTCCGCCGCGGCAGCGAGGCGTGGCCGGTCTTGAGTCTGCGGGCACTGGTCGAGAGCCCGGCGTTTCTGCAGGGCTCGGCTTGAGCCGGCGCCAAGGAGTGAGGATCGGTGAGCCAGATCGCTGAAGGAGAACGGGCCGCGCGGCTGTTGCCGGTTGCGCTGTGGATCGGGTTGCTGCTGGCCCTGATCGCTGCCGCGCTGCTGCTGCTCGCGGACCGCGCCGGACGTCAGGAGCGGGTGTTCCGCGCCCACGTGGCGGAGCTGTCACTGCTCGCGGCCACGATGCCGGGGCGGGCGGCCGCGGCCGGGCGCGGGGATGACGCTGCGTTTGCGAAGTTGTCTGAGGCGCGGACCCGGCTCGAGGCCGTGCTGGCCGAGATCGAATCCGGGCGGTCGGCGTTCGCGGCGCTGTCTTCGGCCAGTGCCCGCCGCCTCGGCAGTGAGGCCGGCTGGCAGGCGCTGCTGGCGAGCTCTGGTCAGGTACTGGCCGGGCGCAAGGCCGCGGCCGAACTGCCGGTCTGGGCGGAGGAATCGCGCCAGGCACTGGGGCAAGTACTGGCGGCCACCGGCGATGCGGCGGCTGCGCCGGGTGGTGCGACGGCGCTACGGGTCCTGCCACGCTTCGAAGCGACCGCCCAGCGCGCCAGTGACGATCTGCACCTGCTGGGTACCGCACCCGGCGACGCCGCGGCCGGCGTCGGCCGTCTCAATGAATCATCGGCGCAGCTCGCGCAGTTCCTGGCGGGACTCGGCGGCTCCGGCTCACCCTCTGGCGGACCGGCCCTCGCCCGGGAATCGGCGCGGCGCCTCGGCGTGGCCCGGGATGCGTTCGCCATCTGGGAGCGCCAGCTCGCCGGCACGCTGGAACGTGCCGGGACGCTGGCGGCGGCGCAGCGCGCCGCTGGTGAACTCGGCCGTGCCAGCGAGGCGATTGGCCGGCGGCTCGGCGCGGCCGGATCCGATACCGGCGCGGCAGCCGCTCTGCTGGCCGGACCGTACGCCGCGCTCATCGTGCTGGTGCTGGCGGCTGGCGCGATCGCCGGCGCTCTGTTCGCCTGGGCGGCGACCGCAGGATTGCGCCGCACCGCCGAACTCGAGCGGCAGCGCAACCGGCGCAACCAGGAAGCGATCCTGCGCCTGCTCGACGAGATGTCGAGCCTCGCCAGTGGCGACCTGACCGTACAGGCGACAGTGACCGACGACTTCACCGGCGCGATCGCCGATTCGATCAATTTCGCGATCGAGGCGCTCCGCGACCTGGTCGCGACGATCAACAGCACGGCGCTGCAGCTCGATTCCGCCGCACGCCAGACCCAGGCTGCGGCCGGGCACCTGGCCAAGGCCAGCGTCGCGCAGTCGCGCCAGGTAGCGGCCGCGACCGAAGCGGTCGGCGCGATGGCCGCGTCGATCGAAGAGGTGTCCGGCAATGCCGAGCGTTCGGCCGATGTCGCCCGCCACGCGGTCGACGTCGCCCACAAGGGCGGCGACGCGGTCCGGCGCACGATCGACGGCATGAACACGATCCGCGAGAACATCCAGGACACGTCGAAGCGCATCAAACGGCTGGGCGAGAGCTCACAGGAAATCGGCAACATCGTCGAGCTGATCAATGACATCGCCGAACAGACCAATATCCTGGCGCTGAACGCCTCGATCCAGGCCTCGATGGCCGGCGACGCCGGCCGCGGTTTCGCCGTCGTCGCTGACGAGGTGCAGCGGCTGGCCGAGCGCGCCGGCCATGCGACCCGCCAGATCGAGGTGCTGGTGCGCACCATCCAGACCGACACCAATGAGGCGGTGGTGTCGATGGAGCGCACGACCACTGACGTGGTCGGCGGCGCGCTGCTGGCGGAGAATGCGGGCGCCGCGCTCGGCGAGATCGAGGACGTGTCCAACCAGATCGCCCAGCTCGTGCAGAACATCTCGGCCAGCGCGCGCCAGCAGGCGGCCGCCTCGGCGCACATCTCGCGCACCATGCAGATCCTGCGCGAAATCAGCCAGCAGACCGCCGACAACACCAGCGCGACCTCGAACGCGATCGGCCGGCTGGCCGAGCTGTCGGCGCAGTTGCGCAAGTCGGTAGCCGGTTTCCGCCTGCCGCAGGACCCGCGGGCGGTCGCGACGGGTGTGATGATGCGGCCCGTTGCCGAGTCTGCCCCAGCCGCGGTCCGACGGGCGACGGCCGGAGGCTGAACGGGAGTGGCGGATTTTCCCGCAGCAGACGAGCAGGCCCTGCAATTGGTCGCCCGCGAACTCGGAGCGACCCTGAACGAAGTCCGCATTGCACTCGAAGCGGCGGCCGAAACACCGGCCGACCAAGGTCCGGTCGCGACCGCGGCGGAGCATCTGCACACGGCCCGCGGTGTGCTGCGGGTCGTTGAGGTTTACGGCGCCGCGTTGCTGGCCGAGGAGATGGAGAACAGCGCGCGCTGGCTGGCCGGTGGCGTGGTCGGGGGTCGCCAGTTCACCGAGGGCCTGGACGCGCTGATGCGGGCCTGCGTGCAGCTCCCGACCTACCTCGAGCGCGTGCTCAGCGGCGGCCGCGACCTGGCGCTGGTACTGCTGCCGCTGCTGAACGATCTGCGCGCGGTGCGCGGGGCCGCGCTGCTGTCCGAGGGTACGCTGCTGTCCCTGAATCTGCGTTCCGAGCGCGCGCCGGCAGCGCGCGCACCGCGCAGCGGCGAGCCGAACCTGTCAGTTGCGCAATGGGCGCGGCGCCTGCGTCCGCGGTTCCAGGCGGGGCTGCTCGGCCTGATCCGGGGTGACCGCGAGGAGGCGGGACTGATCGCGCTCGCCGAAGTGGCGGCACGGATCGAGGAGACCGCGACTACCACCTCCGTGTACCAGTTGTGGTGGGTCGTGGGTGCGGTGCTCGAGGCGCTGCGCGCCGGCGGGCTGACCGCCAGTGCGACGGTCAAGCGGCTGCTCGGCCAGGCGGACCGCGAGTTGCGGCGGCTGTTCGATTCGGGCGAAGCGACGTACGCGGGCGCTCCACCGCTGGAGCTCCTGAACAACCTGCTGTACTACGTGGCGCGGGCGGAGTGTACCGGCCCGCGGATCGCGGCCGTGCGCGCCGCTTTCCGTCTCGACGAGCTGCTCCCGGTCGACGAGGTCATCGAACAGGAGCGCGAATCGTTGTCGGCGCCGTCCGTGCGCCTGATGCGCACCGTGGCGGCGGCGATTCGCGAGGACCTCGGCCGGATCAAGGATGCGTTCGACCTGTTCACGCGCACGGGCGGCCCGCCCGCCGAGCTCGCGCCGCAGATCGAAATGCTGCAGAAGGTCGGTGACACGCTGGCCGTGCTGGGGCTCGGTTCGATGCGCGAGCGGGTCCAGGGCGAACTGGCGCGGCTGACCGCGGTCATTGAGGGTCGCACGCCATCCGGGCCGGACGCGCTGATTGACATCGCCGCAACGCTGATCGGAATCGAGGACGGGCTGGACGAGGCGCTCGTGCAGTTGATCATGCCGCCCGGCGCGCCCGCGGCCGGGGGCGAGGTCGATCCCGAGTTCCGGCAGGTGACTGAGGCGGTGGTGCGCGAATGCATCGTCAACCTGGCGCGCATCAAGGAACTGCTCGCCCAGGCGCTCGATCCGACCGGGGATCCGGCCGCCGCTGCTGCCCGTTGCGGGGCCGGCTGCGCCGTTCGCCGAGGCCACGATCGCGCTGGAGCCGGCCGTCGCGCCAGTGCCGGCTCCGGCCGCGCAAGAACCTGCGCCCGGCGCGGGTGATCCCGAGCTGCTGGCGCTGTTCATCGATGAGGCCCGCGAGGAAGTCGCGACGATCATTCAGTTGTACCCGCTGTGGGACGAGAATGCGGCCGATCGCGAAGCGCTGGCGCGGGTACGGCGCGGATTCCATACGCTGAAGGGCAGCGGGCGCATGGTCGGCGCCCGGCCGATCAGCGAACTCGGCTGGTCGATCGAGCAGCTTCTGAACCGGGTGATCGATGGAACGCTGGAGCGCTCGGCGCCGTTGCTGGCGACGTTGCGCGACGCGGTGGCGCTGCTGCCGCGGCTGGTCGAGGAAATCGCGGTCAGCGCAGCGCCGGCCGCCGACGCCGGTCCGATCATGGAACGTGCAGCCCTGCTGATTTCGGGCCGCACCGGACCGGTGCCGGTCATCGCCCCGGCTGCGACATTGCCGCCGGCCAGCGAGCCGACCCAGATCATGCCACCGATCGGCGAGCAGGAGATGGAGCGCCTGCTCGCCGCAGTGCCGCCGGTGGCTGCGGCCGCTACGCCACCGCTGGCGCCACCGGCGATTGCCACGGAGAGCGCAGCAGAGACCGTGGCAGTTCCGCCGGCGGCGATGCCCGAGGAACCGCCAGCACTGGAAGAGCCGGCCGTGGCGGCCGCCGTGCCGGAGCCGCCGTTCGAAGCTGCCGCGGTGCCGGAGCCGGAAGCCGCCGTTGCCGCGGCGGCGGCTGTGGAGCAGTGGACCGGGCGGCCGGCGGAATTCGCTGCGCGTGGCGACGCGACCCTCCAGGACATCTACCGGAAGGAGGTGCAGAGTCATCTCGAGGTCGTGCGCGCCTATCTGAGGGAGGCCTGGGCGACGCCCGGCCCGCACCGGGTCACTGAGGATCTGTATCGGGCCTGTCATACGCTGCGCGGCGCTTCGCGCACCGCCGAGGTCAGCCTGAATATCCGGCTGGCCGAGCCGCTGCACCGCTGGCTGCGGCGGATGTTCGACCACGATGCGGCTTTCGATGAAGCCGGGCTGGCATTGCTGGCGGATTGCGCCGTCGCCTTCGAGGACGTCATCACGGCGGTGCACGAGTCGAGCGGTTACTTCCCCAACATCGACCGGCTCGTGGATCGGATCGCGGCGCGGGATGCGGCAATCGAACAGGAGCTGTCCGCCCGTGCCGAGTCCGCCCTCGGGCCGGCCCCGCAGCCGGTCGAGCCGGTTGTAGTGACCGCGGCGCTGGTTCCGGAAACCGTGGCCGCTGCGCTGGTACCGGAAACGGGCAGCGGCGATCTGCTGCCCCGGAGTCCCGCCGACTCGGCCATCCAAGGCGCGCCGCCATTCGTGGTGCCGCCCGAGGAAGGCGCGCCGGCGGCGGAAGCCGGTCCGGCAGAGCCGCCCGCGGTGTCCGCGCCGGAGCGGCCGCAGGACTTCGATCCGGCGATCGCGGCGATCTTCAGCGAGGAGGCCACGGAGTTGCTCGAGGCGGCGGACGCTGCGCTCGGCGCGCTGCGTGCCGAGCGCGGCAGCCGCGAGCGCGTCATCGAGCTGCGGCGCGCCCTGCATACGTTGAAGGGCGGCGCGCGCATGGCCGGAATCGTCGCCATGGGTGACCTGAGTCACCAGCTCGAATGGCTGCTGATGCAGATCGATGACGGTACCGTGGCACTCGACGAGAACAGTTTCGAGGTGCTGCAGTCGAGTCTCGACGAGCTGAACCGGATGCGTGATTACGTCAACGCCGGACGACCGGTTCTGCCGGCGCGTGACCTGGCCGCGCGGATCCGGCGGGTCGGGCGCCGGGGTCCCGAGACGGGGCAGCCGCCCGAAGCGCCGCGGGCGCCAGCGCCGGCCGCGGTCGAGGCGCAGGTGGTTGTGCCGGCCACCCCGGCACCACAGCGGTCCGCGGTTGAGGAACAGCCTGCTGAGCCGGCCGGGCCAGTCGAAACCGTTCCCGCGGCCGCGACCGAGGAGCCGGCGGCACCGCCGGTGGCGCCGCCACGAGAAGCTGCGACCGAGCGCGGTGAAGTGGCGCGGGTCGATGCCGACCTGCTCGACGCGCTGCTGAATGCGGCTGGTGAGGTCAGCATCTGCCGGGCCCGGGTGGAGCAGCAGCTCGCCTCGGTGGAGTTCAATCTGACCGAGCTCAACCGTGTCGTGCAGCGCCTGAAGGACCAGTTGCGCAAGCTCGAGATCGAGACCGAAGCACAGATCCTGCACCGGCATGTCAGCCAGGAACCGGCGCGCGGCGATTTCGATCCGCTCGAGCTGGACCGCTATTCCGCGATCCAGCAGTACTCGCGCGCGCTGGCCGAAACCAGTGCCGACGTGGCCAGCGTGCAGAGTCTGCTCGAGACCCAGACGCGCGAGGCGCAGAACCTGCTGACGCAGCAGGGCCGTCTGATCTCCGACCTGCAGGGCGGGTTGATGCGGACCCGCATGGTGCCGTTCCAGCGGCATGTGCAGCGCCTGACCCGCCTCGTACGCCAGGTGGCCGCGGAGACCGGCCGGAAGGTGGAACTCGTGGTCAACGGTGCCGCCGGCGAATTGGACCGACAGGTGCTGGAACGGATGCTGCCGCCGTTCGAGCACATGCTGCGCAACGCGGTCGTACACGGCATCGAGTCGCCGGCGGAGCGGCTGGCGGCCGGCAAGCCGGACACGGGCCGTATCGAGTTGCGGCTGCGGCGCGAGGGTTCCGAGGTCGTGATTACGGTGGCCGACGACGGTGCCGGCATCAATCTCAAGGCGGTGCGCGATCGCGCGATCGCGCTCGGTCTGACGACGCCGCGCCAGGAGCTGTCGGACGAGCAGGCCCTGCAGCTCATCTTCGAGCCGGGCTTCTCGACCGCTGACAAGGTCACGCAGACCGCCGGCCGCGGCGTCGGCATGGACATCGTCGCGACAGGGATCAAGAAGCTGGGCGGCTCGCTGTACACGGAGACGACCGCGGGACAGGGCACCTGTTTCACGGCGCGCCTGCCGTTCACGCTGGCGATCAGCCAGGCGCTGATCGTGCGCTCCGGCGAGGAGATGTTTGCACTGCCGCTGCCGACGGTCGAGGGCGTCGTACGCGTGCCGCGCGCCGAGGTCCGGTGCCAGCTTGCGGGCGAGGCCGCCGGGTTCGAGTACGGCGGGCAGCAGTACCGTTTTCAGCACCTGGCAACGCTGATCGGCGGACAGCCGGCCACGGCGCCGGAGAGCGACGCCGCGGTGCCGGTCATTCTCGTCCGCGCCGGCGAGCATTCGACCGCCATCGTCACTGACGAGCTGATCGGCAGCCGCGAGATCGTCGTCAAGTCGGTGGGCCCGCAGATTTCAGGCATCCGCGGCATTGCCGGTGCGACTATCCTCGGTGATGGGCGCATCTGCATCATCGTCGACGTCGGTGCGCTGGTACGCTCGGAGTGGCGGCAGCGTCCGGCCGCGGAAGTCTGTGGCGCGCCAGCGGCGGACCGGCGCGTGTTTGCGCTGGTCGTCGACGACTCGATCACGGTACGCCGCGTGACCCAGCGCCTGCTCGAGCGCAACGGCATGCGTGTGGCTACCGCCCGCGACGGCCTGGACGCGATCGCGGCGCTGCAGGATCAGGTGCCGGACGTGATCCTGCTCGATATCGAGATGCCGCGCATGGATGGCTACGAGGTCGCCTCGCACGTGCGCAACGATCCGCGGCTGCGCGATATCCCGATCGTGATGATCACTTCGCGCGTCGGCGAGAAGCACCGGGCGCGTGCCATCGAACTGGGCGTCAACGCCTACCTCGGGAAACCATACCAGGAGAGCCAGTTGCTGCAGGCCATCGAGCCGCTGGTGCACAAGCCGGCAGCATGAACGCGGCGGTGCAGGAACTGTACGGCCTGCTGGTGCCGCTGCTGGACGAGCGGCTGCTGGTGCCGCGCGCCTGCGTTGCGGAGGTGACCAGCCTGCAGCCGCTGCAGGAGATGCCGGGCGCGCCACCGTGGTACCTCGGCATCGTGCCGTGGAATGGCCGCGGCGTGCCGGTCGTGTCCTTTGAGGGTGCCTGCGGCCGGCGGGTCCCGGCGCTCGGCGGGCGTACGCGGATCGTGATCTTCACCTGCCTCGGCCAGAAACTGCCGGCCGGCCACTTCGGCATCGTGACCCAGGGCTTCCCGCAGCTCGTTCGCGTCAGTCCTACGGTCGTGACGCCCGACGGATCGCGGGTTTTCCCGGAACGGGCGCCGGTGTTGTGCCAGGTGCGCATGGTCAACGAGCTGCCGCTGATCCCCGATCTCGAGCGCCTCGAGGAAATGATCGCCGACGAGACGACGGTAACCGCGGCCTGATCAGGCCAACGCCAGCGCCGGCGCCAGCCGCCGCCAGGCAGCGGGTTCGATGCGTTGCACGGTGCGCGGCGTCGCGCTGACCAGCCCGCGCTCGAGCAGCGCCGCCAGCGCCAGCGGCTGCGCCAGCCGCCCGAGCCACTGCAGATCGAAGACCGAAACCGGGCCCGCCTGCAGCAGGCCGCGGAGTTCCGTCACAGCCGCAACGTCGCGCCCGGCGGTCAGTGCCAGCAATTCCGGCAGCGCCGCCACCTGGCGTACCCGCTGCACCCGCGCGGCCGCCGTCAGCGACGCCGAACGGATCCGGTCCGGCGACGGCAGATGGAACAGCAGCAGTGCGTCGCCGGCCGCCGGCTCCCGTGCAGCGGCGCTGCGCAGCATCTGTTTGCGCATCGGGCTGCCGAGCGTGTGCGGTAGCGGTCCCGGCCCAAACAGTTCCGGCTGTGTGGCGCCGGCCAGCTCCGGCATGAGCCGATCGTGGGTCGCGGCGTCGAGGGGCAGCAGCCAGGCCTGCTGCGCCGCGGCCAGCCGGAACTGCCCATCGTCCACCGCGTGGCACAGGATCTCGCGCCCGTGCCGGTCACGGCCCTGCCGTTCGAAACCAAGCTCGCCGAGCAGCATGAGCTGCTGATCCTGGTGTGGAGGCACCGGCGCACGCAGCGTGATCCGCAGCCTCCGCGCCGTGGCCAGTGCCGCAGCGACGATCGGCTCGATGGCGTGCCGGCCGCGCGCGGTCGCGGCGGTCGCGAGTGCGGCGAGCACCAGGTCCTTCGACTCGGCACACAGCAGGCCGAGTGCAACCCGCTCATCGCCATCGGTTGCGACCAGCAGGCGGCTGCCGGGCGTGTCCAGCCGCGCCGCCAGGTACGGGTCGAACGGCTCGCAGTCCTCGGCCAGCATCTGCCCGAGCACCGGATCGGCCAGGCCCGCGGCTGGTGTGATCTCCGTGACGCGCAGTTCCCGCGGCTGCCCGGCCAGTGCATCGAGCCAGGCCAGTCCATCGAACGGAGTCAGCACCCGCTCGCCGAACCCGGCGCGATCCGCCAGCCGGTGGAGGCGGCCGTCCTCGGCAATCAGCAATCCGGCGACCCTGGTGTGCAGCGCGCCCAGCAGGCGCAGGTCGGTCTGGTCGAGTTCACTGCGCGCCGGGATGAAGCGGGTGGCGAGATCACGCACACTCGGCAGCGGCAGGTCCGGGAGACGTTCGAGCGGCTCGAAGCGCCACAGCGCCACCCCGCGGCGGCGCACGTCCGGATCACTCCCGGCCTCCTCCCAGGCGCGGTTCTCCACGGCGAGTCGCAGCCCGAGTGCTGCGCAGCGCCTGGCCAGAGCGCAGAGCGTTGGCGCCAGCGGTTCGCTGCCCGGCCCGAAGCACAGATAGGGATCCAGCAGCAGGCGCAGTCCGCCGGCCGGATCGAGAGCCCGGGCGGTGGTCAGCGTCGCAGGCTCCGGCGACATCCGTATCCCGTGTCACGCGGCCGGGGGTTCGGCCAGGCGGCGATGTTACGCAATCCCGGCCCGCGACGACCAGCCGAGATCACCGGCCACGGCCTGCAGAATGGCCAGCGCGGTCAGCGCCGCGGTCTCACTGCGCAGCACGCGCGGGCCGAGATGGCAGGGCTGGTAGCCGGCCGCCAGCGCGACCCCGTGCTCGGCCGGCTCGAGACCACCCTCGGGACCGATGAGCACCTCGATCGCGCCGGCCCCGGCCGCGGTCGCCGCCAGGGCGACGCCGGCATCCGGTGTGAGCTGGATCCGCAGCACGCCGGCCGGCGCCGGCTGCGCCAACCACTCGCGCAGCGCGACCGGATGTCCGATCGATGGCACGCGCGCGCGCCCGCACTGCTCGCAGGCGGCGATCGCGACGCCTTGCCAGTGCCCCTGCTTCCTTGCGCTCGCCGCGGCGTCGAGCCTGACGACCCCGCGCGCGGCCAGTACCGGCTGGATCGCGGCGACGCCGAGTTCGGTGGCCTTCTGCACCACGAAATCCATGCGCTCGGTACGGGCGATGCCCGGCACCAGCGTCACCGCGATCGGTGACTCGGCGCACGCTGCCGCGACCCGTTCGACCGCCACCGCGACCGTACCACCACGCAGCGCGACGATGCGGGCGGGATAGTCGTGGCCGTCACCGTTGAACAGCGTCAGCGGGTCACCGGCCGCGAGGCGCAGCACGTGCGCGACATGGGTGGCTGCCGGGCCCATGAGGTCGATGTGCAGGTCCGGCGCGAGTGGTTGCGGCACATAGACCCGAGTCACGCGCATGCGGCATCCACTGCGCCGCGGGCGACCGTGCCCAGCCAGTCGATCTGTTCCGGCTCGATCACGTACGGCGGCATCAGGTAGAGCACATTGCCGAGCGGGCGCAGCAGCGCGCCCTGGTCCAGCGCGTACTGGTAGGCGCGCAGGCCGCGCCGCTCGCGCCAGTCGAAACGCGTGCCGCTGGCCCGATCGCGGACTGTCTCGATCGCGACGATCATGCCGGTCTGGCGCACTTCGGCGACCTGCGGGTGGTCCGCCAGCGCGGCAGTGGCCGTCTGCAGCCGGGCCGCGAGGGCGCGATTGCGCGTGATGACATCATCGCTGGCGAAGATCTCCAGCGTTGCCAGCGCTGCGCTGCAGGCGAGCGGGTTGCCGGTGTAGCTGTGCGAATGCAGGAACGCCGTCAGCTTCTCGTAGTCATCGTAGAAGGCCGCGTACACCGGCTCAGTGGTCACGACGACACTGAGCGGCAGATAGCCGCCGGTCAGGCCCTTCGACAGGCAGATCAGGTCGGGGCGGATGCCGGCCTGCTCGCAGGCGAACAGCGTGCCGGTGCGGCCGAAACCGACCGCGATCTCGTCGGCGATCAGCAGCACGTCGTGGCGGTCGCAGGCCTCGCGCAGCAGCCGCAGGTAGACCGGGTGATACATGCGCATCGAGCCGGCGCACTGCACCAGCGGTTCGACGATGACCGCGGCGACTTCGCCGGCGTGGCGCGCCAGCGTCGCGGCCATCGCCGCGAACATCCGCACCGAGTGCTCCTCCCAACTGCAGCCCGGCTCGCGCAGGTGGCAGTCCGGCGATGGCACCGTGATGACGTCCATCAGCAGCGGCCGATACACGTCCTTGTACAGCTCGACGTCGCCGACCGCGAGCGCACCGAGGGTTTCGCCGTGGTAACTGTTGCTGAGCGTGACGAAGCGCCGCTTGCGGGGCTGCCCGCGGTTCAGCCAGTAGTGATAGCTCATCTTGACCGCGACCTCGACCGCCGCCGAGCCGTTGTCGGCATAGAAGCAGCGGGTCAGCCCCGGCGGCAGCAGCGCGACCAGGCGCTCGGACAGCGCCACCACCGGTTCGTGCGTGCAGCCGGCCAGCAGCACGTGCTCGAGGCGCTCGAGCTGGCCGCGCAGCGCCGCGTTGATGCGCGGATTGGCGTGGCCGAACAGGTTGACCCACCACGAGCTGATGCCGTCGAGGTAGCGCCGGCCGTCGCAATCATAGAGCCACACGCCGGCGCCGCGCACGATCGGGATGAGCGGCAAGTGTTCGTGGTCCTTCATCTGCGTACACGGGTGCCAGACGACGGCGAGGTCGCGGGCGGCGAGGCTGGCGTTGCGGGAAGACACGTTCATGCTGCGCTGGAGCGCCGTGCCGCAATGCGCCGGGCCCGGGTCAGTATATGCTTGCGCGATGCGCAGCGTCGAACCTGGAAGCGGCTGGCTCCGCCGCGTGCGGCGGGTCGTTTCGCCCAACCACGATCCGCGGCCGGCCGGTGTATGCCCCGAGCTCATCGTCGTGCACGGCATCAGCCTGCCGCCGGGACGCTTCGGCGGGCCGTGGATCGACCGCCTGTTCACGAACACGCTGCCGCCGGCTGCGGATCCGTACTTTGCCACGCTGCAGGCGCTGCGTGTGTCGGCACACCTGCTGATCGGCCGCGACGGCCGCCTGACCCAGTACGTGCCGTTCGAGGCCCGGGCCTGGCACGCGGGCCGCTCGAGCTGGGGCGGACGCGAGGAGTGCAACGACTTCTCGATCGGCATCGAGCTCGAAGGTACCGATGATCGACCGTACACGGCACGGCAGTACCGCGCGCTCGCGCGCGTGATTGCGGCGTTGCAGCGTTGCTATCCGCTGCTGGCCAGCGGCGGAATCGCCGGCCATCGCGACATCGCGCCGGGGCGCAGGAGCGATCCGGGGCCGGCCTTCGACTGGCGCCGCCTGGAGCGCGAGCTGCGCCGTGCCGGTGCACGTTTTCATCCGGGGCTGCCGGCATGAGACTGGCATTGATCGGGTGCCTGCTGCTGTTCGCGGCCTGTGGTGAGCAGGCGGCGCTCCCGTCCGGGCAGCGCATCGTCAGCGTCGCGCCCAACCTGACCGAGCTGCTGTACGCGGCCGGTGCCGCGGAGCAGCTCGTCGCGGTCAGCGAGTACAGTGACTACCCCGAGGCCGCGCGCGCGCTGCCGCGTATCGGCGACGCATTCCGGCTCGACTATGAGCGCATTGTCGCGCTGACGCCGACCGTCGCCGTCGTCTGGGCCACCGGCACGCCACCCGAGGTGCCGGCACGGCTGCAGTCGCTCGGTATTCCGGTGGTCAGCATCCCGACGCGCAACCTCGAAGACGTTGCCGTTGCGCTCGAGACCCTCGGCGCGCTGGCCGACACCGGCGCAGTCGCCGCCCGGGCCGCGGCCGAGTATCGCGCCGGTATCGCGGCACTGCGGGAACGGCATCGCGGCCGCGCGCGGCTCGGCGTCTTCATCCAGATCGACGATGCGCCGCTGTTCACGGTCGGCGGCAGTCACCTGATCAGCGAGATCGTCGAGCTGTGCGGAGGGCGGAACGTATTCGCAGAGTCCAGATCGACGGCCTTGCCAGTCGATCTCGAAGCGGTGCTGGCACGCGCGCCGCAGGTGATCCTGTCCACCGACGACGGCGATCCGCGCGCGTACTGGGAGCGGTTCACGGGCCTCGCCGCGGTCGCGAGCGGCAGCGTCTATCGGGCGCCGGCCGATCTGCTGGCCCGCCCGAGCCCGCGGCTGGTCGCCGGCGCGGCCGAGGTCTGCGCGCAGCTCGACGACGCGCGCTCGCGGGCTGCGGCACCATAGTCAGTTCCACGGCGCAGCTTCGGCTGCCGGGGTCCCGCTCGCGAACTCGGCCGATCTTTACGAGTTCGCTCGCGGGCCCCGTCCGTCTCGCCGGCACCGCGGATGTTGCAGTCTGACCCGCGGCATGACGGCGGGGCGGGGGCTGGGAAGTCGCGAGCGAGCGCGTTGGTTCGGGCTCGCGCGAGCGAGCGATTGTCCCAGACCCCAGTCCGCGTGGCTGTGGCGAGGCCCTGGCTGCATTGCCAGCGCCGGGCGGTGCAGCTCAGCGGCGCTCGTGCTGCCAGAGCACCTCGCCGCCGGATTCGTGGCGCGCGAGGACGCGTGCGATCACGAACAGCAGGTCCGACAGCCGGTTCAGATAACGCAGGACTGGCGGCGCAACCTCCGCCTGCCGCGCCAGCGACCAGACGCGCCGCTCGGCGCGCCTGCATACCGCGCGCGCAACGTGACCGGCCGCCGCGGCCGGGCCGCCGCCGGGCAGGATGAACTCGCGCAGCGGCGGCAGGTTCGCGTTCAGCCCGTCGAGCGCCTGCTCGAGCGCGAGGACCTGATCGTCGCGGATCGCGCGGTGTCCCGGCACCGACAGCTCACCACCGAGGTCGAACAGTTCGTGCTGGACGCGCTGCAGCAGCTCCGGCAGCGGTGCGGGCAGACCGGGGACGGCCAGCACGACGCCGACGGCGCTGTTGCACTCGTCAACGGCGCCGATCGCCTCGATGCGTGCGTCGTCCTTGGCCACGCGACTGCCGTCGCCGAGACCGGTCGTGCCATCGTCACCGGTGCGTGTGTAGATCCTCGACAGCCGGTTGCCCATGCCGCCTCCCTCAGCGCCAGTCGTGACGGACGGCGACGAACAGGCTGCGGCCCATCGTGTTGTAGCCGCGGGCCAGTTCGTAGTCCTCGTCGAGCAGGTTCTCCATTCGCGCGAGCAATGTCCAGTGGTCCGGCAGCGCGAGGCGCGCCGACAGGTTGGCCAGCCAGTACGGAGTCAGGCGCTCCGGCTGCGGGAAGCCCCAGTCATGGCGGGCCCCCGCGTACAGCAGGTCGAGCGCGAACTGATGCGGGCCGAGGTTGCGGCTCAGTCCCACAGTGAAGTTCTCGCGCGCCCGGCGCAGCAGCCGGGTATCGGTGACCCGATCGCGGGGATCCTGCCAGGTGGCACCGAGGCGGGCGTTCCAGAGTTCGCCGGTGTAACGCCACTGTGCTTCCACGCCGTCAATGCGGGCGCGATCCACGTTGCGGTTCTCGCCGGCGAACGTCGCGTAATCCGTGACCACGAACTGGATCAGGTCGCGGATGTCGTTGCGGAACGCGGTCAGAGTGAACCACTGTCGCGGCCCCGGCTGGTAGCGCAGGCTCAGTTCCTGGCTCTGCGAACGCTCCGGCTCGAGGGCCGGATTGCCGCCATAGCCGTAGCGGTCGGTCGCGTCCGGCGCGCGGAAGGCGGTGCCGGCGGCCGCGGTCAGTTGCCACGCGGTGCCGAGCCGCAGGCCGTACTCGACGTTCCAGGTCTGGTGACCGCCGAAGGTCTCGTGGTCCGTGTGGCCCGCTGCCAGCAGCAGCCGGTGGCGGCCGAAACTCGCCTGGTCCTGCAGGTAGAACTGGCGGGTCGTAGTGCCGCTGGCAAAGCCGAGGCCCCAGCTTGCCGAGCGAGCGTGCTCGTCCTGCAGCAGCAGGCCCGTAGTCAGGGTATGCCGGTCGGCGATGGCGAGGTCGTGCCGCCAGTCCAGCGTCCAGCGCCCGGTCCGCACGAAATCCGCTGACTGGTTCTGGAAGAGCTGGTCATGCGCGTAGCTGAGCGTCACCCGTGTGGACCAGGCTGCCGCAGGCTGGCCGGCGGCGGTAAGCGCAACCGCGGAGTTGCGGAAGTCCTGGTCCACCGGCGTCACGAAGAAATCCGAATACTCGGAAGTGCCACGCGCGTGCCACGCCCGCAGGTCGAGTTCCACGACGCCGAACCGCGCATTCGCCGCGGTGGTCAGCGACAGGTTACGGTAGCCGCGGTCGGTGACGTCGCCCGTACGGGTCGGAAATCCGGCGCTGTCGAGCCAGGCTGAACCGAACGAGACATCTCCTGCCGCACCGCCGAAGCCGGCGGCGAAGCTGGCCTGGCGGGTCCCGTAGTGGCCGACCCCGACCTGGGCCCGCGTGCCCGCGGCGGCGCCGCTGCGCGTGATGACGTTGATGACCCCGCCGATCGCGTCCGAGCCGTACAGGACCGAGCGCGGGCCCTTGATGATTTCGACGCGCTCGACGAGCTCCGGGGCGATGTTCTGGATCGCGGCGCTGCCGATCGTGCCGGGGTTGATCCGCACGCCGTCCACCAGCACGAGCACGTGATTCGATTCGGTGCCGCGCAGGAACAGCGAGGTCTGCTGGCCGGGGCCGCCGAGCTTCGCCACCTCCACGCCGGCCTGCCACCGCAGCAGGTCGCTGAGGTCAGTGGCCGGATGGCGCTCGAGCTCCGCTGCGTCGATCAGATCCGCACTGGCCAGCACCTCGCGCAATGGCTGCGCGATGCGCGTGGCGGTGACGAGCACGGCATCCAGCGGCGGCGCGCTGTGGGACAGCAGCGGAACCAGCCCCGCCAGCGCGGCGCACAGGATATTCAGTCTGGACATCGAAGCTCCTCCCGAGCGATGGCGGCGACAGCGATCGCCGGTCGCGGGAGGCAGTAGGGGAGGGCTGCGAGCCCGCACCCGTTGTCGCCCGCCGCGACTGGCGCCAGCAGACAGGCCGGTTTCCGGACTCACGGCGGCGGGTCTCTGGACCGGTCGCATCGCCTTCCCACCGGAGATTCCGGCAGTGGCTGCAGGCTGTCGCCTGCCCGATGCGGCTTGCGCCGTTTACCGTTGCGGGGGCAGTGCCGGGCTTGCGAGCTCGCTCGCCCACCGGCTTCCCGATTAGCCCGGACTTCGCCCGGGCCACCTGTCAACGCCCGTCAATGTAGGGAAGCGGCAGGCGCCGGTCAAGCACGTTGCCGCCGGTCACTCACTGACGAAGACGCGGCGGCCGCGCCAGGCGAGTTCCTCGATCGGGAGGTCATACAGTTCACTCAGATTGGCTGCCGTCAGCGTCGTGGCTGACGGGCCGGCGCGCCAGCGCCCGTCACCGTACAGCAGCAGCACTTCGTCGGCGTAGCGTGCCGCCATGGTCGGATCGTGCAGCGTCGCGACCACTGTGCCGCCCGCTGCAGCGCGCGCGCGAAACAGCGCGAGGATCTCGCCGCGGTGCTGCGGATCGAGGTGATTGGTCGGCTCATCGAGCAGACAGATCGCGGCGTCCTGCGCCAGCAAGGTCGCGAGCGCGAGCCGGCGCCGTTCGCCGCCGGACAGCGTCAGCACGTCGCGCGTGCCGAGTCCGGCAATGCCGACAGCCGCCAGCGCGGCCTGTGCGCGGGCCAGGTCGTCGGGGCCTTCCCACTGCCAGAACAGCAGGTGCGGATGGCGGCCGATCAATGCGGTCTCGAGCACCGTCGCGGGGAACGGGTCTTCCGTGGTCTGCGGCAGCAACGCGAGGCGCCGGGCCCGTGCATTCGCCGGCCAGTCGGCCAGCGTCCGGCCATCGAGCCGGACCTCGCCGGCGGCCGGCGTGCGCACACCGGCGAGTGTGTGCAGCGTCATCGTCTTGCCGACACCGTTGCGTCCCAGCACGGCGATGAAGCGGCCGCTGCGGGCCGTGAAGTCGAGTCCGGCGACGAGACGGCGACCCTTGACCCCGACGTCGAGACCGCGGCACTCGAGCCGAGCCGCGGCGGCGTCGTTCAGGGCTGCAGGCGCTGGTGCTGCCACGGCCGGCACTGGAAGTGCGCCGCGCCGGCCGGCACGAGTTCGCGCGTCCAGCGCGCGCGGTCGTGCAGGCGGAACGGGTCGGCGACCCAGAGCTCGACGCTCGCCGCCCACAGCCGGTTGCCGCCCCAATGCGGCGGGCGCGGGATGTTCAGCTCGGGATGCTGATCGCCATCCGGCGGCGCGAGCGGATCCGGCGCGCCGAAGCGCTGCGCCGCCGCGTGCAACTGCCCGATCAGTCCCTGCCGCGAACCGAGCGGCCTGCTCTGCTGACTGGCCCAGGCGCCGATCCGGCTCTGCCATGGGCGGCTGGCGAAGTAATCGTCGCTCTCGCTCGCCGGCGATTGCACGACCGGACCCTCGATGCGCACCTGGCGTCCGAGCGTGTCCCAGTGAAACACGACCGCGGCCCAGGCGTGGGCGGCAAGCTGCTGGCCCTTGCGCGACTCATAGTTCGTGTAGAACACGAGATAGCCGGGATCCGGCACGATTTCCTTGCACAACATGATCCGTGCGGACGGCCGCCCGTCGGCGCCGACCGTCGCCAGTGTCATCGCGTTCGGATTCGGCTGTACCTGCTCGTCCCAAGCCTGACGCAGCCAGGCATCAGAGAGCGGCATCGGGTCGGCCGGCAGGTGTTCCGGCAGCATCGGTGGCGGTCTGTGCATGCGCGAAGTGTAGCCGCGCCCCGCCGCGCTGGCGAGGCGGCCCGGCAACCCTGACGGCGGTGCTGGCGAGGCCGCCGGGGACCCGCGCGCTCGTGCGGCCGGAACTCTACGCATTCGCGCACGGGTCCCCGTCCGCCTCGCGCGAGTGAGCGTCCCGGCCCCCAGCCCGACCGGCCGTCGCGGACGACTGCCCCGGCTCCCCGCATCGGCTGGCTGCCGGCGATTAAGCTGCGATTCAGGCATGCGCGCCGAGACTGGGGCCGCACTGGCAGAAAGGAGGTGTGGTCATGTTCAGGAAGATCCTCGCGACGGTCGCACTCGCCGCGCTGTGTTCCGCATCGGCCCAGGCCAACGACCGGTACCGGCGCTACGACGACGACCGCTATCGCGACCAACACTACGGGCACCGCTACGATGATCGCGGGCACTACCGGCACTGGCGTCACCTGCCGCCCTCGGTGTATCGCCACGACTCCGGTTACCGTGCCGGCTACGAAGCGGGCTGGCGCGATGCTGCGCGGAGTTGTCGCTATGGCGACCGACCCGGCCGCTGGTACCGCGACCGGCACGGCTCCTGGTACTTCGGCTTCGAGTACGGCGGCTGGTGAACGCTGCCACCGGCGCGCTTGCAATACAGCGCGCCGGCCGGTACACAGGCGGGGTCCGACCAGGAGAGCGGAACCCGCATGGATCTGGAGCAATTGCGCGCGAGGCTGACCCGCCTCGATGCCGAACTGTTGTCGCTCGTCGCCGAACGGCAGGCGCTGAGCCGCCAGGTCGCCGAGGTCAAGCGGGCTGCCGGAATGCCAACCCGCGACTATCAGCGCGAGCGCGAGGTTCTGCTGAAGGCGCGCGAAGCGGCCGGACGGCTCGGACTGTCACCGGCGCTGGCCGAGTCCCTGCTGCGGCTGCTGATTCACGGCTCGCTCGCGACCCAGGAGAGAGCGCAGGTGATTGCGCATGAGCAGGGCAGCGGCAAGCGGGCACTGGTTATCGGCGGCGCAGGCCAGATGGGCCGCTGGTTCGTCGATTTCCTCGATTCGCAGGGCTTCGAGGTCGAAGTGGCGGACCCTTCCGGGGCCGTGCCCCCGCACCAGCACCGACCCGACTGGCGCACTGGCGATCTGACCCAGGATCTGCTCGTCGTCGCGACACCGCTCGGTACGACCGCCGGCGTACTGGCCGAGCTCGCCGGACGGCGGCCGCCGGGACTCGTCTTCGACATCGGCTCGATGAAGTCGCCGCTGCGCGAGGCACTCGCGCAGCTCGTGGCGTCCGGTGTCCGGGCCACATCGCTGCACCCGATGTTCGGGCCGGATACCGACCTGCTGTCCGGGCGTCACGTGATCGTCGTCGATGTTGGCCGCACTGATGCGGTCGAGGAGGCCCGCGCGCTGTTCGCACCGACGATGGTCGAGGTGGTCATCACCGACCTCGACGACCACGACCGGCTGATGGCCTATGTGCTCGGGCTCTCGCACGCGGTCAACATCGCATTCTTCACCGCGCTCGCCGGCAGCGGCGAGGCGGCGCCGCGTCTTGCGCGCCTGTCGAGCACCACCTTCGACGCACAACTCGCGGTGGCCTCGCTGGTCGCGCGCGAGAGTCCGGCGCTGTATTACGAGATTCAGGCGCTGAACCGCTTCGGCGGTGAGTCACTCGCGGCGCTCGCGACGGCCGTTGCGCAACTGCGCGACCTCGTCGCGCGCCGCGATTTCGCCGGATTCGAACACCTGATGCAGCAGGGTCACGCCTACCTGCAGGACCGTGCCGCGGCCCGCCAGCCCTGATCCGAGGCGGCGGTCAGGTTCGCTGCTGCCGCCGCATCAGCAACAGGAACAGCGGCACGCCGAGCAACGCCGTCAGCGCACCGACCGGAAGCTGGCGCGGCGCGACGATCGTGCGCGCGAGCAGATCCGCCGTCACCAGCAGTGTGCCGCCGGCGAGCGCAGCCGCCGGGAGCACGGCGCGGTGCGCCGAACCGACCACGAGGCGCACGAGATGCGGCGTGACCAGGCCGACGAAGCCGATGCTGCCCGCGGTGGTCACCGCGGCGGCCGTCAGGATCGACGCCGCCACGTAGATGCCGATGCGCAGGGCGCGTACCGGCACGCCGAGCAGTCGGGCCTGCAGGTCGCCGCGTGCCAGCACGTCGAGCGGCCGCGCTATCAACAGGCAGGCCGGGACTGCGACCAGCGCCAGCGCCAGCAGGGCCCACGGCGTGCGCACGTAGCCAAAGTCGCCCAGCAGCCAGAACAGCATGCCGCGCAGGCGCAGCTCATCCGACAACGACAGCAGCAGGCTGACGATGGCGCCGCAGCCGGCCGCGACGACCACGCCGGTCAGCAGCAGCCGGGTGGTGGTCCAGCCGCCCGGGCCGTGCGCGACCGCGAATACCAGCAGCATCGCCGCGAATGCGCCCGCGGCCGCGCCGGCGTTGACCGCGAAACCGGCGGCGCCGGCCAGCATCACCCCGAGCGCGCCGACCGCCGCACCGCCGGAGATACCGAGGACGTACGGATCCGCGAGCGGGTTGCGCAGCAGCGCCTGCATCAGCACGCCGGCCAGTGCGAGCAGAATGCCGGTGGCGAGTGCCGCCAGCGCGCGCGGCAGGCGCAGCTCCAGCACGATGGTCCGGGTCATCGGATCGCCGGCGGCGAGTCCGGCCCACGGCGCATCGAGGCCCGCGCTGCCGAGCGCCAGCGAAGCGACGACCGCGAGCACCGCGGCCAGGGCCAGCAGTGTGATCAGCAGCGGCGCGGGGGCTCGGATCATGGGGCAGTGCCGGCTCGGGCCAGTGGGCCGGCATTATTCACGAATACCGCGGCCTGTGCCGGCTGATGGCTGGCCGGGCGCGGGTCGCTGTGGAAGAATCAGGACCGGAGCCAGTCCATGGATGCCGCGCGCGACTACATCGATGCCCAGGGCTTCCGTGCCAATGTCGGCATCGTGATCCTCAATGGGGACCGCCGCGTGTTTCTCGGCGGGCGGGCCCGCCTGCGCGGCTGGCAGTTCCCGCAGGGCGGCGTCCGGTACGGCGAACCGGTGCTCGACGCGCTGTACCGGGAGCTGTCGGAGGAGGTCGGACTCAGCCCGGCGCAGGTTGCCCTGCTCGGTCAGACGCGGGGCTGGCTGCGGTATCGGCTGCCGCGCCAGTTCGTCCGCCGTGACAGCGAGCCACGGTGCATCGGGCAGAAACAACGCTGGTTCCTGTTGCGGCTCGAAACGTCGGATTCGGCGCTGCGCTTCGACGCGACCGACCAGCCGGCCGAGTTCGATCGGTGGCGCTGGGTGGACTGGTGGGAGGCGGTACGCGAGGTCATCTGGTTCAAGCGCCGGGTCTATGCGCGGGCCTTGCATGAACTCGGTGTGCACGCCTTCCCGGAGGGTCTGCCGCCCTATCCCGACTGGTGGTCTGACCGCTTGCAACCGGACCGGTCCGGTGCGGCGCGGTCCTGATCAGAATGGCCGGAGCACGGCCAGCAGCACGATCAGGATCAGCAGGACGGACGGGATCTCGTTGAACCAGCGGTACCAGACGCCAGGGTGGACGTTGCGGCCGGCGGCGAACGCGCGCAGCAGGCGCCAGATCCAGAGGTGGTATCCGAGCAGCAGCGCGATGAAGCCGAGCTTGCCGTGCAGCCAGCCCTGTCCGAGCAGCGCGGGATTGACGACCAGCAGCCAGCCGCCGAAGAACAGGGTCAGCACGGCCCCGATGGTCATGATCGCGAACAGACGCCGCTCCATGACGCAGAAGCGCTCGATGCCGGCGGTGTCCGTCGCGGCAGCGTGATAGACGAACAATCGTGGCAGATAGAAGAGACCGGCGAACCAGGTGACCATGAAGATCAGGTGCCAGGCCTTGATCCAGAGCATCCTGGGTGGTCCTCCAGACCGGACCGGAGCCCGGCGCATCCTGCTGGCCGTCATCGCCCTGCTGGCGGTGTTCTACGGCGGTTACGAACTGGGCCGCACCGGCGCCGGCTACGCCATCATACACGCGGCGCTCGAACGACACGACGCGCGTCGCCGGATCGAGGCGCTGTCGGCTGAAAACGCTGCGCTGCAGCGGCGCGTGGATGCTGCGGTCGTCGAGCAGCAGGCCGACACGCGCATGCAGGCCGAGGCGCAGCGTATGCTCGGTGAACTCCAGGCTGAGACCGCACGGCAGCAGCAGGAGCTGCAGTTCTATCGCGGTCTGGTCACGCGCCAGTACGGCACGAGCACGCTGCGCGTCCAGGATCTGAAAGTCCGCCACGAGCGCGGGCGTCGTTACCGGGTGCAGATCACGCTGGTGCATGCGGGGGTACGCGATACCCTCGCGAGCGGAACCTTGACCTTCGCCGTCAGCGGCACGCGTGGTGGAGCACTGCTGCAGTTGGCGCTGCACGACCTGGTTCCGGATGGCCGGCGCGAAGTGCCGTTTTCACTGCGCTATTTCCAGGAGATCGAAGTGCCGGTCGAACTGCCGGGCGGTTTCGATCCCGGCAGCCTGCTGGTGGAACTCCGGCAGGGCAAGTCGGCCGAGCCGCTCCGCCAGAGTTTCGGTTGGCTGGTGGAGGGCGAAATCGGCAGTTCGCCGGCTCTTTGACCGCCTGCAGCGCCGGCTCCTATAATGAGTCCAGATCCATGATCGAGAGCGTGATGATTCCATGTCAGAGGCAACAGCACCGCCCCCCGCACTGGTATTCACCGATGCCGCCGCGCGCAAGGTTGGCGAGCTGATCCGCGAGGAAGGGAATCCGAACCTGAAGCTGCGGGTCTTCGTTTCTGGCGGGGGCTGTTCCGGCTTTCAGTACGGCTTCACCTTCGACGAGAACCTCGAGGAAGGGGATACCGAGGTCGCCAACCAGGGGGTCACCCTGCTCGTCGATCCGCTGAGCTACCAGTACCTGGCCGGGGCCGAGATCGACTACCGGGAAGATCTTTCCGGCGCGCAGTTCGTGATCCACAATCCGAACGCGACCACGACCTGCGGCTGCGGGTCGTCGTTCTCGTCCTGAACGGAACCGGTATCAGTGCTGGCCGCCGGCGGCGGCGAGTTGTGCCGGTGCATCAAGCTGCGCCAGCAGCGGTGTGGTCCGCGTGCGGAAGTCAGCCATCAGTCGCTCGGGAATCGGATCGGCCTTGGGCAGCGTGACCCTGGCGGGATTCTGGTGCACGCCGTTCACGCGGTACTCGTAGTGCAGGTGTGGCCCGGTGGCGAGGCCCGTCTTGCCGACGTAGCCGATGACTTCGCTCTGGGCGACCCGGTCGCCGACGGCTAGCCCGCGCGCGAAGCGGGACAGGTGGCCATACAACGTGGTCACACCGTTGCCGTGGCTGAGGACGACCACGTTGCCGTAGCCGCTGCCCGCGCCGCGACTGACCACACGGCCGGCGCCGGCTGCTTTGACCGGCGTGCCGGTCGGCGCAGCGAAGTCCACACCGCGGTGGGCGCGCACGCGGTTCAGGATCGGATGGCGGCGCGCGAGACTGAAGCCCGAGCTGATCCGGGCGAAATCCACCGGGAAGCGCAGGAATGCCTTGCGTACCGGGCGCCCGTCCGGCGTGTAGTAATCGGCGCGGCCGTCCGGCATCACGTAACGGACCGCGCGGAAGCTGCGTCCGGAATTGACGAATTCCGCGGCGAGGATGTCGCCGTCGACGCCGGTCTGCTCGTCATGCACCCGGCGCTCCCAGGCGACCGTGAAGCGGTCTCCCGGCTGGACCGAGTTGATGAAATCAATGTCGTACTTGAAGACGTCCGCCAGCGCGACGGCGAGTCGATCAGTCCCACCGGCCGCATTCACCGCTCCGTAGAGTGAGCTGCTGACCGCCCCCTGCAAGCGGCGCTGCTCGACCCGGTACGGGAGCGGGAACACGTTGGCGGCGAAGCCCTGGCCGGCGCGTGTGATCGTCAGCAACGCGGTTGCGCCGATGCGGCGGGTCAGCGAGCGCAGCTCGCCGTCCAGGTGGGTGAGCTGAATGACGTCGCCCGGGCGCAGCGTGTCGAGACTGCGGCGCACGTCGGGAAGCTGCCGCAGCTCGGCCAGATCCGAGATCTGCAACTGCAGCCGGCGGAATACCTGGTCGAGCGTGTCGTTGCGGCCGATCGTGACGGCAATGAACTCAAACGGCGTCGTGGCCAGCGCAGCCGGGGCCGCCGGTACCGCGGAGGCCGCCGGCTCGTCAGGCACGGGGCCGCGCAGGAGCCCGGCCGCAGCGGAGAAGATCGCGCCCGTGACGACGCAGCAGGCGGCCAGTCCGCCGCGGCATCGCTCTGTGACTGCGCTGGCTGCAACCAGGCCGGCGTCGGGCTCGCGCACCGGGGGCTCCCCTTCCACTCCAGGCCCGGACGGTAAACAACCTGGCTGGCCACGTCAACCGGTTGATTGCATGAGGATTGTCGCCGGTCACGATTCTGATGGCCGGCGGCCGTTCCGGGCTGTCGGTCATCCTGTACAGTGGCGGCAACGCCGGAATTCCGCCGGCCGGGAGTCGATGAATGCTGCCAGCCGCCGAACAACTGGAAGAGCTCTGCCGCGGCGCGGTGGAGGTCCTGACCCGGCCGG
>VGVB01000019.1 GCA_016882265.1 Gammaproteobacteria bacterium | reverse complement strand
CGGCCGCGAGCGGCGGCCGGCCCGCCGATGCGCGCGCCGAGGCGAGTGCCGCGCTGATCGCGCTCGGGTACCGCCCGGCCGAGGCGGCGCGGCTGCTGCAGCAGGTTGGCGAAGATGGCGCCAGTACGGAGGACCTGATCCGCCGCGCGCTGCAGGCAGCGGTCGGGCGGGAGGGCAGCCGATGATCGAGCAGGACCGCGTGGTCACCGGGCGGCCGCTGCGCGAGGACGAGGCCATCGAGCGCAGCGTGCGCCCGCGGCTGCTGGCCGAATACATCGGCCAGGAGCCGGTCAAGGAGCAGCTCGGCATCTTCATCGAGGCGGCGCGCCGGCGCGGCGAGGCGCTCGACCATGTGCTGATCTTCGGTCCGCCCGGCCTCGGCAAGACCACGCTGGCTGGCATCATCGCGCACGAACTCGGCGTGAACCTGCGCCAGACCTCGGGGCCGGTGCTGGAGCGTCCGGGTGATCTCGCGGCGATCCTGACCAACCTGCAGCCGCGCGACGTGCTGTTCGTGGACGAGATCCACCGGCTGAGCCCGGTGGTCGAGGAGATCCTGTACCCGGCACTCGAGGACTTCCAGCTCGACATCGTGATCGGCGAGGGGCCGGCGGCGCGCTCGATCAAGCTCGATCTGCCGCCGTTCACGCTGGTCGGTGCGACCACCCGCGCCGGACTGCTGACCTCGCCGCTGCGCGACCGTTTCGGCATCGTGCACCGGCTCGAGTTCTACACGCACGCCGAGCTGACGCGGATCGTGCAGCGCGCCGCGGCGATCCTCGGGCTGCGGGTCGATCACGCCGGCGCCACCGGCATCGCCGGCCGCTCGCGTGGTACGCCACGCATCGCCAACCGCCTGCTGCGGCGCGTGCGTGACTATGCCGAGGTCCGCGCCGGCGGTGCGATCGACCACGCCGTAGCCGAGGCGGCGCTCGACCTGCTGGAAGTCGACCGCCAGGGCTTCGACAGCCTCGATCGCGCGCTGCTGCAGGCGGTGATCACCCGTTTCGAGGGCGGCCCGGTCGGCATCGACAGCCTCGCGGCGGCGCTCGGCGAGGAACGCGGTACGCTCGAGGACGTGGTCGAGCCGTTCCTGATCCAGCAGGGCTTCCTGATGCGCACCGCGCGCGGGCGCATGGCGACCCGACTGGCCTACCGCCACCTCGGCTTCGAGCCGCCGGCCACCGAGCCCGCGGCCGGCAGCCTGCCGTTGTTCCGCGAATGATTGCCGGCACCGCTGCAGCGGCGGCGTTCTGGTTCCCGGTGCGTGTGTACTGGGAGGACACCGACGCCGGCAACGTGGTCTATTACGGTGGCTATCTGCGCTTCATGGAACGTGCCCGCAGCGAGTGGCTGCGCGCCCAGGGTATCGACCAGGCCGGGCTGCTGCGCGAGGCGCGCGTGCAGTTCGTGGTGGTCGAGGCGCAGATTCGTTATCACCGCCCGGCCCGCTACGACGACCTGCTGCAGGTTTCGGTACAGGTCGCGGAACTGCGCGGCGCATCGCTGGTCATGCTGCAGGAAATCCGGCGGGACACGCCGGCCGGCGAACGGCTGATCAGCGCGACCATCCGGGTGGCCTGCATCGACGCCGACAGCCAGAAGCCGAGGTCACTGCCAGCGGTGCTGGCCAAGGCTCCGCTGCCATGAACGCGCAGCCGTCGATCCTGCAATTGATCCTGGATGCGAGCCTGGTGGTGCAGGGCGTGCTGCTGCTGCTGCTCGGCGCATCGGTCGTGTCCTGGGCGATCATCTTCCGCAAGCGCCGGCTGCTCGGAGCGGCCCAGCTCGAGGCCGGTCGCTTCGAGACCGCGTTCTGGTCCGGCGGCGATCTCACCACGCTGTACCGGGCGATCGAGGCGCGCGGCGGCGGCGCCACCGGCATGGAGGGCATTTTCGAAGCCGGCTTCGGCGAGTACTCGCGGCTGCGCACGCCGGCGGCGGCCCCGGCGGCGCAGATCCTCGATGGCGTGCGCCGGGCGATGCGGGTCGCGCAACTGCGCGAGATCGACCGGCTCGAGGAAAGCCTCGCGACGCTGGCGACGGTCGGCTCGACCAGCCCCTACGTCGGTCTGTTCGGCACGGTCTGGGGCATCCTCGGCGCCTTCCATGGTCTCGGTAATGTGCAGCAGGCGACGCTGGCGATGGTCGCGCCGGGTATCGCCGAGGCGCTGGTCGCAACCGCAATGGGGCTGTTCGCGGCGATCCCCGCGGTCGTGGCCTACAACCGCTACGCCGATCGGGTCAGCCGCCTCGAACTGCGCTATGACACGTTCATCGAAGAGTTCTCGACGCTGCTGCAGCGCCATGCCGCGGCGCGGAGCGGCTGATGGCGGGCGTGCACCGGCGGCGCCGGCTGATGGGCGAGATCAACGTGGTCCCGTACATCGACGTGATGCTGGTGCTGCTGATCATCTTCATGATCACGGCGCCGCTGCTGACCACGGGCATCGAGGTCGAACTGCCGCAGGCCGGTGCCGAGGCGCTGGACCCTGAGTTGCTGCGCGAGCATGAACCGCTGGTGCTGACCGTGGATCGGGACGGGCGCTACTTCCTGAACATCGGCGCCGACCGTGCGGCCCCGGTCGCGGAGGCCGAAGTGCTGCGGCGCACCCGGATCGTCATCGGCCGGAATGCGGCGACACCGGTGCTGGTCCGGGCTGATGAGCGCGTGCCGTACGGTCGCGTCGTGCGCGGCATGGCGCTGTTGCAGGAGGCCGGCGCGCCGCGCATCGGCTTCGTCACCGATCCGCGCGCGGCGCGCGCGCTGGACGAACTCGGGCAGCGGCCGTAATGCACACCGCGGCGACGGCGGCAGCGCCGTATGGCTGGTCGCTGGGTCTGCACGCGCTGCTGGCGGCGGCGCTGCTGGCGTCCGGCTTGCTGCGGCCGCAGGCCCCGGCGCCGCAACCGGTGCCGCCGATTGCCGCGGCGATCGTCGACCAGTCCATTCTGCAGGCCGTCGCAGAACTGCGCGCGGCGGAGCGCCGGCGCGCAGCGGCTGAGCGCGGACGACAGGCGGCGCAGCGCGCGGCCGAGCGGGCGGCCGCACAGGCGGAGGCGCGCCACGAAGCGCAACGCAAGGCGGTGCAGGCCGAGGCGCGGCGCAAGGCCGAACTGGCCGCGCAGCAACAGGTCGAGCGGCAGGCCCGTTTACGCGCGGCCGAGGAAAGCCGGCGGAGCGCGGCCGAGGCCCGGCAGCGTGCCGAGCGCGAGGCCGAGCTGCAGGCCCGGCTCGCGAACGAGGGCCAGCGAACCGACGCCGCTGCCAGCAGTCTGAGGACGCAGTACGTGGCGGCGATCCAGGCGCATGTCGAGCAGCGCTGGTTCCGGCCGCCGGGACTGGCCGCCGGCACGAGCTGCACGGTGCATGTGCTGCAGATCCCGGGCGGCGAGGTGGCTGGCCTGCGCTTCGGCGACTGCGGCGGCGGCGAGGCGCTGCGCCGCTCGATCGAGAGCGCGGTACGTAATGCCTCGCCATTGCCGGCACCGCCGGAGCCGGCACTGTTCGAGCGCGAGGTTCGGCTGGTCTTCACGCCGGAGGATTGAACATGGAGCGTATCCGCCGGGTCGTCGTCGCGCTGGCCGCGCTGGTCGTAGTGGCGCCACCGGCGCACGCGGAGCTGACCGTGCAGATCCTGCGCGGCATGGCCGAGGCGGTACCGGTCGCGATCGTGCCGTTCGGCTGGGAGGGCAGCGAGCCGGCGCCCTGGGATGTCGCCGCAACAGTGCAGGCCGACCTCGAGCGCAGCGGTCGCTTCCGCGCCCTGCCACGCGCCGACCTGCTCGAGCTGCCGCACGAAGCGGGCCAGGTGGACGCCGCGGCATGGCGACTGCTGCAAGTGGACTACGTCGTGGTCGGGCGACTGCTGCGGGTGGACAGCGCACGCTACGAACTGCGCTACGAACTCGTGCATACCGTCACCGGCGAGCGGATCCTCGGCCTGGCGCTGCCGGCCGACCGCGCCGCACTCAAGCTCGCCAGCCACCGCATCAGCGATGCCGTCTACGAGCGGATCCTTGGCGTGCGCGGCGCGTTCGCGACCCGCATCGCCTACGTGGCGGTGGACGGTCCGGCTGCGGCGCGCAGCTTCCGCCTGATCGTTGCCGATGCCGACGGCGCGAACGAGCGGGTCGTGTTCAGCTCGCCCGAGCCGGTCATGTCGCCGGCCTGGTCGCCGGACGGGCGCGCGCTGGCCTATGTGTCTTTCCACGGCGGTACACCAGCGATCTACGTGCAGACGCTGCGGACCGGGGAGCAGATACGGGTATCGGCGCGCTCCGGCATCAACGGGGCGCCGGCCTGGTCGCCGGACGGCAGCCAGCTCGCGCTGACGCTGTCGCGGCGCGACGGCAATGTCGATATCTGGCTGCTGACGCTGGCCACGCAGGAGCTGCGGCGCCTCACCGACGATCCGGCGATCGACACCGAACCGGCCTGGTCGCCCAATGCGCAGGCGCTGTACTTCACCTCCGACCGCGCCGGCGGGCCGCAGGTCTACCGGCTCGGCATCGGTGCCGGCGAGCGGCCGCGCCGGGTCACCTTCGAGGGGCGCTACAATGCGCGGCCGCGCGTATCACCGGACGGGCGCGAGCTCGCCGTCGTGACCATTGACCGCGACGCGTTCCGCATTGCCGTCGTCGACCTGCAGCGTGGCACGCAACGCGTCCTCAGCAACGGCCGCCTCGATGAATCGCCGAGCTATGCGCCGAACGGCGCCAGCCTGATCTACGCGACCCGCGACGGCGGTCGCGGCGTGCTGGCGACGGTCTCGACGGACGGGCGCGTGCAGCAGCGACTCGCCGCTTCGGCGGGCGCAGTACGTGAACCGGCGTGGTCGCCATACCTGCCGTGAACCCGCATGGCTGCCCGTGGTCCATTGTGCTAGAAATCCATACCGATCCCTGAAGGAGTCGTCCCGATGCGCCGCACACTGCCGTTGTTGCTTGTCGCCGCTGCCATTGCGCTGACGGGCTGTCCGAGGAAGCCCATGACGCTGCCGCCACCGGAGCCGGCGCCGGCGCCCGCGGCGACGACGACCACCGGCGGTGTCAGCGATGCCAGTGTTGGCGCCGCCCGGGAATTGCCGCCCGCGGCGCCGCCGACCGTGGCCGCCGCCGGACCGGTCGGCGCGACGCTGGTGATCTACTTCGACTACGACAGCAGCGACATCCGCCCGGAGTTTGCCGCTGCGGTCAGCGCGCACGCCCACCACCTGGCGGCGAATCCGGCGCTGCGCCTCCGCCTCGAGGGGCACACGGACGAGCGCGGCGCGCGCGAGTACAACATCGCACTCGGTGAACGGCGCGCCCAGGCGGTACGCCGCGCACTGCTGCTGCAGGGCGCCGCGGACGGGCAGATCGCGACCGTCAGTTATGGCGAGGAACGGCCGGCGGTCGATGGCAGTGACGAGTCGGCCTGGGCCAGGAACCGGCGTGTCGAGATCGCCTACAGCCGCTGAATGCCGGCGCGCTGTCGCCGGCGTGTTGCTGGGGGCCTGGCTGTGCGGCGGCCCGGCGCTGGCGCAGTCGCGCGGCGAGCGCCTCGAGCTGCTCGAGGAACGCATGGCCGCCGTCGAGCGGCAGGTCGCGAGCCAGGCACTGGTCGAGATGGCGCGCCAGCTTGCGGCACTGGAAGAAGAGCAGCGCCGGTTGCGCGGCGAGCTGGAAGAGCTGCGGCATGAACTCGCCGGTGCGCAGGGCCGCCAGCGCGAGCAGTACCTGGATCTCGATGAGCGGCTGCGCGAGCTGGAGCAGCGCGCCGCTGCGGCGAGTGCCGCGGCGGCTGCCGCGGCCGCACCGGAGGCGGTGTACCAGCAGGCCCTGACGCTGCTGAAGGAGGCCCGCTACCCCGAAGCGGCGGAGGCGCTGCGGCAGTTCCTCGCGCAGCACGCCACCCACGAGCGCGCCCCGAACGCGCAGTACTGGCTCGGCGAAGTGCACTATCTCCAGCGCGAGTACCCGGCGGCGCGCGCGGCCTTCGCGCAGGTCATCAGCGCCTATCCGCAGTCGCCGGTCGCCGGCGAGGCCCGGCAGCGCCTCGCGCGGCTGCGGGCCGAAGGCCACTGAGGCGGCACGATGCCGGGCCGGGCGGCGGTGCCGCGTCTGCGCATCACCGAGACCTTCGCGTCGCTGCAGGGTGAGGGCGATGCGGTCGGCTGGCCGACGTTCTTCATCCGCCTGACGGGTTGCCCGCTGCGCTGCGGCTACTGCGACACGAGTTATGCGTTTCAGGGCGGCGCGTGGCGCGAGCTCGATGCGCTGGTCGCGGAGGCACGCGGGGCGGGACTCCGGCACGTCTGTGTCACCGGCGGCGAGCCGCTCGCGCAGCCGGACTGCCTGCCGCTGCTGAGCGCGCTGTGCAATGCCGGCTTCGACGTTTCGCTCGAGACCAGCGGCGCACTGGATGCGAACGCCGTCGATCCGCGGGTGGCGCGCGTCATCGATGTCAAGACTCCCGGTTCCGGCGAAGTGGCGGCGAACCTGCCGGTGAATCTGACGGCGCTGCGCGGGCGCGACCAGCTCAAGTTCGTGCTCTGCGATCGCGCCGACTACGAGTGGAGCCGGGAGTTCGTCCGGGAGCGCGGGCTGAACGAGCGCTGCCAGGTCCTGTTCTCGCCGAGCTGGGAGCAGTTGCCGCCGCGCGAGCTGGCGGAGTGGATCCTTGCTGACCGTCTGCCGGTGCGGATGCAGATCCAGCTTCACAAGCTGTTGTGGGGAGACGTTCCTGGCCGCTGAACGGACAGCCGGAGCGCCTGCCGTCGTGCTGCTGTCGGGCGGGCTGGATTCGGCGACGGTGCTCGCGATCGCGCGCGAGCGCGGCCATCGCTGTCATGCATTGTCATTCGATTATGGCCAGCGCCACCAGTCGGAGCTGGCCGCCGCGCGCCAGGTTGCCGCCGCGCTCGGCGCGATCGAGCACCGCGTGCTGCCACTGCCGCTCGGCGGCCTGGGTGGATCGGCGCTGACCGATGCGCGCATCGCGGTACCGGAGCAGCCCGCCGCCGGCATCCCGGTAACGTACGTCCCCGCGCGCAACACCGTGTTCCTGGCCGGTGCGCTGGCCTGGGCCGAAATCCTCGGCGCGCAGGCTCTCTTCATCGGGGTCAACGCGGTGGATTACTCCGGCTATCCCGACTGCCGGCCGGAATTCATCGCGGCCTTCGAGCGGCTCGCCAACCTCGCCACGCGCGCCGGCGTGGAGGGCCGGGCGCTGCGCGTGCACGCGCCGCTGCTGCACTGGAGCAAGGCGGAGATCATCCGCCAGGGCACGGCGCTGGGCGTGGACTACGCGCTGACCGTGTCCTGCTATCAGCCGGATGATGGGGGCCGCGCCTGCGGCCGCTGCGATTCCTGCCGGTTGCGGCGTGCGGGTTTTGCCGCGGCCGGCGTGGCCGACCCGACCCGCTATCGGTGATCGGCGCTCCGGCCTGCGGTATGATGCGCGCCCGCTGCCGGGCCGTTAGCTCAGTGGTAGAGCATCTGGCTTTTAACCAGTTGGTCGATGGTTCGATCCCATCACGGCCCACCACTGCCGGTTGTCACCGTTCGTTCAACCCTGCACGAAGGGATTGATGATCGTCAGCCGGTCATCGATGCGCTGCCGGTGCTTCAGGTCCTCTGCATAGAGCGTGGTGCAGCCGGCCCGCAGTGCAGTAGCGAGGATCAGCGAGTCGTAGAACGAGAACCGGTAACGAGCGGCCAGCTCGACGGCCCGATCGTGATCCAGGGCGGTGAGGGGTTCAGTACGACAGACTCTGCGAATCGCCGCAAGGACCTCACGGATCTCTGCCCATGACAGCCTCAGCTTGCGCGAGGCAACGGCGGCAAACTCGTTGAGCACCTGAACGCTGACAACGCCGGGCTGCTGGAGCAGTTCTTCGACACGATCCGCCCGGGTCGTGTCAGCCGACAGCAGGTACAGCAGAACATTCGTGTCGAAGAAAGCCTCAGCGTCCCTCATTGGCTTCGAGCCGGTCGAACTTGAAGTCGTCAGGCAGGCGGCCGCGGAAGCGGCGCAACCGGGCCAGCAGTTCCCGTGTAGCGGGCGTCCGGGCGAGCCTGAAGCTGCGAATTCCGGTCGCATGGATCTCGATGTCGTCGCCCTCCTTGAGCCCGAGGGCCCGGACCACGCTGGCGGGCAGGCGGATGGCCAGACTGTTGCCCCATCTGGAAACTTGCATTGCGGGATCTCTGGATATACAGTTGTTCGGAGTATATCTACCAGTGCCCGGGCCGACAAGCTGTTGCTGCGGATGATGGTCGTGTCGCAAGCAGATGAGGCTGCCGTCAGGTTCAGCGTCGAGCGCAGCGCCACCGTGCCGGACCGCGTCGTGCTGCGCGGCGCGGACGGCCTGAGCTCGCGACTGATCCTGCTCGCCGGCTACGACGGTCCGGGGCTGCCGGAAGTGCTGACCGACGTTGCGGTCGAACCAGACGGCACCGGCGATTCGGGCTGGCGGCTGCGCTCGGCACAGGGTGTGTTCCGCTTCCGGGCGACGACGGTCGAGCAGATCGATGGCCGGCCGCAACTGTGGCGGGAACTGCACCGGCCATTCGCGCTCAGCGCGCGCGAGCGCACGACGGCGCTGCTGCTGCTGAAGCTGCTGCGCCTGCCCGGGGCCACCTGGCTGCTGCGGGGCTGGCACGGCCTGCGCGGCTGAGGCAGCCAAGCCTCCGGATTACTTGCTATTTCCCGCGCCGGACGGGTAGATTGGCGGCCGGTTTTTGCGCTGCATACAGCGGCGCTTCCCTGCTGCAGGAGTTCGGCCGTCCATGCGGGTTCCGCCCTGGTCCGTGCACAAGTTCGGTGGTTCGAGCCTCGCCGATGCCGACTGCTTCCGGCGGGTCGCGAGCATCATCGAGGCGCTGCTGCAGACGCGCGTCGCGGTCGTGCTGTCCGCCTGCCGCGGAGTGACCGATGAGCTGATCGGCATCGTCGGCGCAGCAGAGAAGCTCGACGAACAGGGCTATCGCGCGACGCTCGAACGGCTGCGGGCACGGCATACCGGCATTGCGCAGGAACTGCTGCCGGAACCGGCGCGCGGCCACTACCTCGAGCGGCTGAACGCCGATCTCAGTGACCTCGAGCGGATCATGCACG
The DNA here is from genome assembly GCA_016882265.1 of Gammaproteobacteria bacterium. Taxonomy (GTDB): domain Bacteria; phylum Pseudomonadota; class Gammaproteobacteria; order Steroidobacterales; family Steroidobacteraceae; genus SCUD01. Next base: position 39,593 of record VGVB01000019.1, on the reverse strand, counting down.
CGGTCACGCTGGTGCGCTCGGCCGGAGCGGACGTCCGCGATGTCGCCGCCGGCTACGGCGAACTGTGGTCGTCGCGCCTGTTCGCGGCCTGGCTCGCCGCCCGCGGCCAGCGCGCGCCGGTCGTCTGGGTCGATGCCCGGGACATCGTCGTGGTCGAGTGGGGGCCGCTCGGGCCGCGCGTGCAGTGGCAGCGCAGCGCCGCACTGGCCCGCGAGCGGATCGCGGTCGAGGCCGAGGCGACGCTGGTGATTCCGGGCTTCGTCGCTACCGGGCCGCGCGGCGTGCAGACCACGCTCGGCCGCAACGGCAGCGACTTCTCGGCCTCGATCTTCGGCGCACTGCTCGAGGCCGGCGAGATCGTCATCTGGACCGACGTGGACGGCGTGCTGTCGGCCGATCCGCGCCGCGTGCCGGACGCCAAGGTCATCGACTCCATGTCCTACAACGAGGCGATGGAGCTGGCCTACTTCGGTGCCAAGGTCATCCATCCGCAGACGATGGCGCCGGCGGTCGCGGGCTCAATCCCGATCCGGATCCGCAATACCTTCGCGCCGGAGCTGCCGGGTACGCTGATTCAGCAGAAGTCCGACTCGGCGCTGGTGGTCAAGGGCATCACCAGTATCGAGGACACCGCGCTGATCAACGTCGAGGGCGCCGGCATGATCGGCGTCCCCGGCACCGCTCATCGCCTGTTCGGCGCGTTGCGCGAGGCCGAGATCTCGGTCGTGCTGATCTCGCAGGGCAGTTCCGAGCACTCGATCTGCTTCGCGATTCCCGCGGCGCAGGCGGTCGCGGCCGAACGCGCAGTCCGTGCCGCCTTTGCCACCGAGCTGCGGGAAGGCCAGATCCAGAGCGTCGAGGTCAGCGACGACTGCTCGATCGTCGCGATCGTCGGCGACGGCATGGCCGGTTCGCACGGCATCGCCGGCAAGCTGTTCGGCGCCCTCGGCAGCGCCGGCGTCAACGTGCGCGCGATCGCGCAGGGCGCCTCCGAGCGCAACATCTCGGTGGTCGTGGACCGCCGCGATGCGGCCAAGGCGCTACGCGCGGTGCACTCCGGCTTCTACCTGTCGCCGCACACACTGTCGATCGGTCTGGTCGGACCGGGCACGGTCGGCTCGGTGCTGCTGGCGCAGCTTGCCTCCCAGGCCGAGCGCCTGCGGCACGACTGCAATCTCGACCTGCGCGTGCGCGGTATCGCGACCTCGAAGCGCATGCTGCTGGCCGAGCGGGCGATCGACCTCGCAAGCTGGCGCGAGCAACTGGCGGCGCGGGGCGAGCCGGTCGACCTGCGGCGCTTCGCGCAGCATGTCGCTGCCGACCATCTGCCGCACCGGGTGATGATCGACTGCACCGCCGACGCCGGCGTTGCGGCGCGCTACGCCGAGTGGTTCCGCGCCGGGCTGCATGTGGTCACGCCGAACAAGAAGGCGCACAGCGCCGGGCTCGAGCAGTTCCGGGCGATGCAGGAGGCGCGTCGCGCAGCCGGCACGCACTACCTGTACGAGGCCACGGTCGGCGCCGGTCTGCCGATCATGCTGACGGTCCGCGATCTGCGCGAGACCGGCGATGAGATCCGGGCGATCGACGGCATTTTCTCCGGCACGCTCGCCTACCTGTTCAATGTCTTCGACGGCAGCACACCGTTCTCGCGCATCGTCGCCGACGCGCGGGCGCGCGGTTTCACTGAGCCGGATCCGCGCGATGACCTGTCGGGCACCGACGTCGCCCGCAAGCTGGTGATCCTCGGCCGCGAGATGGGCCTCGCGCTCGGGCTCGAGGACGTGGCGGTCGAGAGCCTGGTCCCGGAACCGCTGCGCGAGTGCAGCGTCGCGGAGTTTCTCGAGCGGCTGCCGGCGCACGACGAACCGATGCGGGCGCTGGTCGAGGGCGCGCGCCGGGAGGGCCGGCTGCTGCGCTACGTCGGCCGGCTGACCGCGGATGGTCGCGCGACCGTGGGCGTCGAGCGCCTCGAGGCCCGGCACGCGTTCGCAAACATCTCGCTGACCGACAACATCGTGCGCTTCAGCACCGCGCGTTACTGCGACAATCCGCTGATCGTGCAGGGGCCGGGGGCCGGGCCGGCGGTGACGGCTGGCGGCGTGTTCGGCGACCTGCTGCGGCTGGCGTCCTACCTCGGCGCGCGGATCTAGGCCGGGCCATGCCGGTCACGATGGCAACCGCCTTTGCGCCGGCCTCGGTCGGTAATGTCGGCATCGGTTTCGACATCCTCGGCCACACCTTTCCGGCGCTCGGCGACCGCGTGCGCGCCCGCCGCAGCAGCGCACCGGGCGTCAGCATCAGTGCCATCGGCGGCGTCGTGCGTGACCTGCCGCTGGAGGCGGCGCAGAACACGGCCGGCATGGCCGTGCAGGCACTGCTCGAAGCGAACCGGCCGGGTTTCGGCATCGAGCTGGAGATCGACAAGGGAATTCCGCTTGGCTCCGGCCTCGGTGGCTCGGCCGCTTCCGCGGTTGCCGGCGTGGTCGCAGCCAACGCGCTGCTCGATACGCCGCGGCCGCAGCTCGAACTGCTGCGCTGCGCGATGCGCGGCGAAGCAGTGGCGAGCGGCGCGGTGCACGTCGACAACATCGCGCCGTCGCTGTACGGCGGACTGGTGCTGACCGTCGGTATCGACCACCCGCGCGTCAAGCAGATCCCGGTGCCGCCGGCGATCCGCTGCGTGCTGGTGCACCCGCGCATGTTCCTGGCGACACGCGAGGCCCGGGGCATCCTGAACCGCAGCGTCGATCTCGCCGATGTCGTCTGGCAGACCGCCAATCTGGCCGGTTTTCTCGCCGGCTGTTACACCAACGACCTGGCGATGATCCGCGACGCCTTCGAGGACGTCATGATCGAGCCGCAGCGCGCGCGCCTGATTCCGGGGTTCGCCGAGGTCAAGCGCGCGGCGCTCGAGCGCGGGGCGCTCGGCTGCTCGATTTCCGGCGCGGGTCCCAGCGTGTTCGCCTGGTGCGAGGAGCCGCAGGCGGAGCCGATCCGCAACGCCATGGTTGCGGCCTTCGCGCGCGAGGGTCTCGACAGCGACCACTGGGTTGCCGCGATCGCGCCGGAGGGCGCGCGGGTTGTGGAACGGCAATGAGGATCTGCAGTACGCGCGACCGCGGGCTGGCAGTGCCGCTGGCGGAGGCTCTGCAGCTCGGTCTGGCTCCGGACGGTGGCCTGTTCGTGCCGGTGGAGCTGCCGCGCGTCGGCCTGCCGCGCACTGGCGGCATGACCCTGAACGGCACGGCCCGCGTGCTGCTCGCGCCATTCTTCGCCGGCGATCTGCTCGAGCCGCGACTGGCGGAAATCATCGCCGAGGCCTTCACCTTCCCGGCGCCGCTGCGGCGGGTCCAGGTGGATCCCGAGCGCCTGTCCCTGCTCGAGCTGTTCCATGGGCCGACCGCCGCGTTCAAGGATTTCGGCGCGCGCTTCCTCGCCGCCTGTCTGGCGCGCATTCCCGGTGACGGCCGGCCGCTGACGATCCTGGTCGCGACCTCGGGTGACACCGGCGGCGCGGTCGCGGCCGCATTCCACAACCGGCCCGGTGTGCGCGTGCTCGTGCTGTACCCGGCTGGTCTGGTGTCGCCGCTGCAGGAGCGGCAGCTCACCTGCTGGGGCGGCAACGTGCAGAGCTTCGCCGTGCGCGGCTCCTTCGATGACTGCCAGCGCATGGTCAAGCAGGCCTTCGCGGATGCGGAGCTGCGCGCGCGGCTGCGCCTGAACTCGGCCAACAGCATCAACCTCGGCCGACTGCTGCCGCAGTTGTGTTATTTCGGCGCGACCGCGCTGCGGGTCTGGGACAGCGAGGGTCGGGCGCCCGGCTTCCTCGTGCCGTCCGGCAACCTCGGGCAGGCGGTGGCCTGCGTCTGGGCGCAGGCGCTGGGTCTGCCGATCGGCGAGATCGTGCTGGTGCACAACGCGAACCGGACCGTGCCGGACTTCTTCGCCGGCGGCGAGTGGCACCCGCGCGCCAGCGTTGCAACGCTGGCCTCGGCGATGGATGTCGGCGACCCGAGCAACATGGAACGGCTGCGCTTCCTGTGGCCGGAAGCGGCGCAGATCACGGCGCAGCTCCGCGCGGTGTCGGTCAGCGATACAGAGATCCGTGACTGCATCCGCGAGGAGTACGCACAGGCGGGCCTCGTGCTGTGTCCGCACACAGCGACCGCACTGCACGTGTACCGCCACCTGCCGGCGGCATCCCGGCGCGAGACGCACTGGGTCGCGGTCGCGACCGCGCACCCGGCCAAGTTCGAGGAAATCGTCGCGCCGCTGATCGGTGGTACGCTGGTGATGCCGCCGGCGCTGGCCGCACTGGCCACCCGGCCGGTGGCGCGGGAGGAACTGCCAGCGGAGTTCGCGGCGCTGCGCGCGCATCTGACATCGGCATGAACACGGCCACGGTCGTCGTCGTCAGTGTCGCCGGTGTCGCGGTGGCGGCACTGGCTGCGTTCGGCGCCGTCGCCGGCTGGCGCCGCTTCGGGCGTTATCGCCGGCGCCGGCAGATCGCGCGGACCGTGGCCGCCGCCGGCAGCGCGATGCTGCAGGACGTCGTCATTCCGGATGGCAGCGGCGGGCAGCTGCACCTCGATTTTCTGCTGCTGACCAGCGGCGGCCTGCTGGTCGTCGACCTGCGCGACGTCAACGGTATCGTCTTCGGCGGTGAACACCTGCGCGAATGGACGGTCATGGACGGCAACGAGCGCTCGACCTTCCTGAATCCGCTCGAGGCGATGTACGACCGGCTGGCAGCGGTCCGCCTGCTGGCCGCGGACCTGCCGGTCGAAGGGCGGATCGTGTTCACCGAGCGCAGCCGCTTCCCCAAAGGCAAGCCACCGCTGGTCACGCCGATCGACAGCCTGGCAGCCGAGTTCCCATCGCCGGCGGAGGCGGTCAGCGAGCGCCTGCGTGAGGCCTGGGAGACGATCAGCGGAGCCACCGAGCCGAGTCCGCTGGCGCGGCGGTGAGGCTGGCCGCATGCTCCGCCAGCACCTGCGCCACGCAGGCGGTCAGCTTCTGCGCGCAGCCGATGTGCAGGAACTCGTTCGGCCCGTGCGCGTTCGCGTGGGGTCCGAGCACGCCGGTGACGAGGAACTGCGTGGCCGGAAACTTCTCCTGCAGCATGCCGATGAACGGGATGCTGCCGCCCGTGCCCTGGTACATCACCGGGCGGCCGAACGCTCCGCGCGAGGCCGCGTCCATCGCCGCGGCGAGCCACGGCGCGAGCGGCGGCGCGTTCCATCCGGCCAGCGAGGCGTCGACCTTGAAGCGGATGCGCGCGCCGTAGGGCGGATCGGCCTCGAGCCGTGTGCGTACAGCGTCCGTGGCGCGGCTGGCATCGACGCCGGGCGGCAGGCGCAGCGACAGTTTCAGCTCGACGCGCGGCAGCAGCACGTTGCCCGCCTGGCGCAGCTCCGGCAGGCCGGCGGCGCCGGTGACGGCGAGCGTCGGGCGCCAGGTGTTGTTCAGCAGCAATTCGAACGGCGAGTCGCTCACCGGGCTCACACCGGCGACGAACGGCAGCCGGCTGCTGACGCGCTCGCCGAGCACCAGCGCGGCCGCGCGCGCCTGCGCCTGGCGTTCGGTCGGAATCTCAGCGTAGAGCTCATCCACCAGCAGGTCACCGGTCACGTCGTTCTCGAGCCGCGCCAGCAGGGTGCGCGCGATGCGGAACGCGGCCGGAGCGATGCCGGTGCCGAGGCCGGAGTGGATGCCCTCGGTCAGGACCTCAACGGACAGCGTACCGGTCAGGTTGCCGCGCAGCGAGGTCGTGCACCAGAGCTGGTCGTAGTTGCCGCATTCGGCATCGAGGCAGACGACGAGGTCGGGGGTCCCGATTCTTGCCGCCAGCGCATCGACGTAGTACGGCAGGTCCTGGCTGCCGCTCTCTTCGCAGCCCTCGATCAGCACGACGCAACGGGCGTGCGGCAGACCCTGCTCATGCAGCACGCGCAACGCCGTGAGCGACGAGAACACGGCGTAGCCGTCGTCGGCGCCGCCGCGACCGTACAGCCGCCCGTCGCGCAGCACGGGCTCCCAGGGCCCGAGTCCTTCGGTCCAGCCGGTGAACTCGGGCTGCTTGTCGAGGTGGCCGTACAGCAGGACCGTGCCCGGCGCCGTGCCGGGAATCTCGCAGAAGATCAGCGGTGTGCGACCCGGCTCGCGAATGATTTCGACCGACAGTCCGGGAATCGGCTGCGCGCGGCACCAGCCAGCCAGCAGTTCGGCGGCGCGGTCCATGTGGCCGTGCGCCTCCCAGTCCGGATCGAAGGCGGGCGAGAGGTTCGGGATGCGGATGTAGTCTGCGATCTGCGGCAGAATGGATTGTTCGAACTGGGTGGAAACGAAGTCGAGTACGTTATTGAACTTCATGATAGTCAGCCACTTACAGATATTTTGAAAACGACCGTCAAGATCAATCCGGTGGTTTCAGGCCGGTTGAAGTCAGTTCCAGCCCAAAGAATCGGAGCGAATTCGCCGTGGTGATCCGGGCCACCTCGGCCGGCTCCTGCCTTCGGGCCGCGGCCACGGCGGCCAATACGGCCGGAAGATACATCGGTTCGTTGCGACGATGGGCCGGCTTCGGCTCGATCGTCCGCGGCAGCAGGTACGGGCCGTCCGTCTCGATCATCAAACGCTCGTCCGGAATCCGCTGCACCAGCGCGCGCAGGGTCTGGCCACGGCGCTCGTCGCAGATCCAGCCGGTGATGCCGATCGACAGTCCGGCGGCGAGGCAGGCCTCGAGCTCGGCGGCCGTGCCGGTGAAACAGTGCAGCACGGCGCGCGGGAGGCGTGGCAGCCAGTCGCGCAGGATCGCGATGAAGTCCGCATGCGCCTCGCGCTCGTGCAGGAACACCGGCTTTCGATGGCGGGCGGCCAGCTCGAGCTGGGCCGCGAAGGCGTGGCGCTGCGCCGCGGGCGGCGAATAGTTGCGGTAGTAATCGAGCCCGCACTCGCCGGCCGCGACGTGGAATGGATCGGCGCACAGGGCGGCCAGCGCTTCGTGTTCGGCCGGCCCGAATTCCGCGGCATGATGGGGATGCACCCCGGCGGTCGCCCGCAGCAGCGCCGGCCACTGCCGGCACAGCTCGAGCGCGCGGGCGCTGCTCGCCAGCGTGCTGCCGGTGACCATCATCGCGGCGACGCCGGCCGCCCGGGCGCGCTCGATCACCGCGGCACGATCGCGGTCGTAACTATCATGGGCGAGGTTGATGCCGATGTCGATCAGCGGCGCCGGCATGTTAGTCAGCCCGCCAGCGGAAACCCGCGGCGGCGATGCTCAGGAACAGCGCTGCCATGGCCGCCAGCGCGGCCAGGCGCGGCAGGATGTCCGCGAGTCCGGCGCCGTCCAGCATGATCGCGCGCGCGGCGTTGAGGAGCTGGGTCAGGGGCAATGCTTCGGCGGCGATCCGCAGCCATCCGGGCGCGCCTTCGAGCGAGAACCAGACCCCGGACAGCAGCATCATCGGCCAGGAGAGCAGGTTCAGCACGCCGTTGGCCAGCTCCTCGCTGGTGATCCGGGCCGCGACCATGAAGCCGAGCGCGATCATCGAGATCGCGCCGATCGCGGCGGTCAGGAACAGCAGCAGCAGGCTGCCGTCGTTGCGGAAATCGACCAGCAGCGCCAGCACTGCGTAGACCAGCACCGAGACGCCGAGACACAGGCCCAGCCGCGACACCACCTGGGCGACGCCGAATTCCATCGCCGTCAGCGGGGTCGCCGACAGGCGGCGCAGGAAACCCGACTTGCGATAGCGCACGACCACGTAACCGACGCCGAACAGACAACTGAACATCATGTTCATGCCGAGGACGCCGGGCAGCAACCAGTCCACGTAGCGCACGGCCGCGCCGCTGACCGGCTGGCGGCTGGCGCCGGTCGCGGATTCGAGCAGCAGCTTCTCGGCCAGGTAGCCCTTGGGTGAGTCCGCATTGACCCAGTAGCGCGGCGCATCCCGCAGGTCCAGCAGCAGGTCGACCTGATGGCGCTCGACCTTGCGGATCGTATCGTCGAGTTCCGCAGCCGGCACGCGGTAGAAGTCGACGTGGCGCGTACCCAGGAACGGATGCAGGCCGGCGTCGAGCGCGGTCTCCGCCGCGCTCACCACGCCGATCTTGAACAGCGGGCGCTGCTGGCCGCCGAAGATCACGGCGAACGCGATCACCAGCCCGAGCGGCAGCAGCACGTTGAACACCAGCGTGGAGCGATCGCGCAGGAACTCGAAGTTGCGGGCCTGCAGTACCGCCAGCATGCGGCGCAGATTCACGTGCGCAGCTCCCGGCCGGTCAGTTCGAGGAACAGGTCCTCGAGGTTGCGCGGCCGGATCTGCAGCCGGCGCAGGGACACGCCGCGCTCGAGCAGCGTGCGCAGCGCGGTCTCGACATCGGCCGTGGAGATCTCGACCCGCACGCCGCTGGCCAGCACCGGCAGCGGGAACTGCTGCGGGTCACCCGGAAAGTCCGCCCGCGGCAGTTCCAGCACGACGTCGTTGAAGTGCTGCGCCAGCAGCCGCGCCGGCGTGCCCGCGGCGATGATCCGGCCATGGTCCATGATCGCGATGACGTCGCACAGGTAGTAGGCCTCCTCCATGTAGTGCGTCGTCAGCAGGATGGTGCGCCGCTCGGCCTTGATGGAGCGGATCAGGTCCCAGAAATTGCGCCGCGCCTGCGGGTCGAGGCCGGTGGTCGGTTCGTCGAGGAACAGCACCTGCGGATCGTTGACCAGCGCAACCGCGAGCAGCAGGCGCTGCATCTGGCCGCCGGAGAGTTTGCGGTTGTCGCGGTCGGCCAGCGCTTCGAGCGAGCACAGCCGCATGACCTCGTCGACGTCGCGGCCGGCCGGATACAGGTGCCGGAACATCGCCAGCGTCTCGCGCACGGTGACGAAGTCCTGCAGCGCGGTCTTCTGGAACTGGATGCCGGCCTCGGCGCGAAAGCGTGCGCCGAGCGGCTCGCCGCGGTACAGGACCTGCCCGGACGTGGCCGGGGTCACGCCCTCCATGATCTCGACCGTCGTGGTCTTGCCCGCGCCGTTCGGCCCGAGCAGGCCGAAGCAGATGCCGGGCGCGATCGTGAACGATACGCCGTCGACCGCGCGCACGGCCGGGTACTGTTTGACCAGATCGCGGACCTCGAGTATCGGCTCCATGCCTCCCCCGTCGGCGGGTGATCCTATATCATCGCGCGTGTGACGCCCCAACGCTTTCCGCACCTGCTCGCACCGCTCGATCTCGGCTTCACGACCCTGCGCAATCGCGTGCTGATGGGTTCGATGCACACGGGGCTCGAGGACCGGCGCCAAGATTACCCGAAACTCGCCACCTATTTCGCCGCGCGTGCGCGCGGCGGCGTCGGCCTGATCGTGACCGGCGGCGTCGCGCCCAACATCGCCGGCTGGACCAAGCCGCGCGCCGGCACGCTGAGCGGCCGGCGCCATCTCGCGCGTCACCGGCTGATCACCGAGGCCGTGCACGCGGCGGGCGGGCACGTGTGCCTGCAGATCCTGCACACGGGCCGCTATGGCTACCATCCGTTCGCGGTCGCGCCGTCGCGGCTGAAGTCGCCGATCTCGCCGTTCGCGCCGCGGGCGCTGAGCGGGCGCGGGGTCGAGCGGCAGATCGGCGCATTCGTGCGCTGCGCGGAGCTCGCGCGCGAGGCGGGCTACGACGGCGTGGAGATCATGGGCTCCGAGGGCTATTTCATCAACGAGTTCCTGGCCGAGCGGACCAACCGCCGCGACGACGCCTGGGGCGGGAGCTGGACCCAGCGGATGCGCCTGCCGGTCGAGATCGTCGCGCGCACGCGCCGCGCGCTTGGCTCCGACTTCGTCCTGATCTACCGCCTGTCCATGCTCGATCTCGTCGAGGGCGGCAACAGCCACGCCGAAGTGGTGGAACTCGCGCAGGCGGTCGAGCAGGCCGGCGCGACGCTGCTCAACACCGGTATCGGCTGGCACGAGGCGCGCATCCCGACGATCGCGACGGTCGTGCCGCGCGCCGCCTTCACCTGGGTCACGCGCCGGCTGCGCGGCGTGGTCCGGATCCCGCTCATCACCAGCAACCGGATCAACGATCCGGCGGTCGCCGAGGCCGTGCTCGCGCGCGGCGACGCCGACGTCGTGTCGCTGGCGCGCCCGCTGCTCGCGGATCCGGAATTCGTCAACAAGGCAGCTGCCGGCCGCGCCGACGAAATCAACACCTGCATCGCCTGCAACCAGGCCTGCCTCGACCACGTGTTCGAGCGGCGCACGGTGAGCTGCCTGGTCAATCCGCGCGCCGGCCGCGAGACCGAGATCGTGCTGCCGCCGGCCGCGACGCTCCGGCGGATCGCCGTCATCGGCGCCGGCCCGGCCGGGCTGGCCTGCGCGACGAGCGCCGCGGCGCGCGGCCATCGGGTCACGCTGTTCGAGGCCGCCGCCGAGATCGGCGGACAGTTCCTGATGGCGCGGCGGATTCCGGGCAAGGAGGAGTACGCGGAGACGCTGCGTTACTACCGCCGGCAGGTCGAGCTGAGCGGCATCGAACTGCGCCTCGGTCGCCGGGCCACGCCGGCCGATTTCGCCGGCAGTGCATTCGACGAGATCGTGCTGGCCACCGGCGTCACGCCGCGGCGCGCGCCGCTCGAGGGCGCCACGCATCCGATGGTGCTGTCGTACGCGGACGTGCTGCTGCACGGCCGGCCGGTCGGGCGGCGCGTCGCGATCATCGGCGCCGGCGGCATCGGTTTCGACGTCGCCGAGTTCCTCAGTCATGATCCGGATCGGCCGCTCGCCAGCCAGAATATCGCGGCGTTCACGCGCGAGTGGGGCATCGACATGACACTCGCCAGCCGCGGCGGGCTCGTGGCGGCGCCGGATCTCGCGTTGGAGACCCCGCGCGAGATCTGGCTGCTGCAGCGCAAGCCGACGCCGCCCGGCCAGGAACTGGGCAAGACCACCGGCTGGATCCGTCGGCTGACGCTGAAACGCCGCGGCGTGCGCATGCTCGCCGGCGTCGACTACGAGCGCATCGACGACGCGGGCCTGCACCTGCGGGTCGGCGGCGAACCGCGGCTGCTCGCGGTGGACAACGTCGTGGTTTGCGCCGGGCAGGAGCCGGAACGGGAGCTGGCCGCGGCACTCGCAGCGGCGGGCCGCCACACGCATCGGATCGGTGGCTGCCGGCTGGCGGCCGGCCTCGACGCGAAGCGCGCGATCGAGGAGGGCGTGCGCCTGGCGGCCAGCCTGTGACCGAGCCCGGCAGTCCGCGACGGCGGTGGAATGCAGCCTGGCCTATGGTCGCTGCTCGCCCGCCACGAGCCGGACTGGAAGAATCCGGACCGCGAGCTCAGTCGCGGCTGGAGCCGCGTGCCGGCGTGGGTGCTGCGCCAGTCACGGCCGGCCGGGGCCGGCGGCGGTACAGCCGCCAGCCCAGCAGTATGGCTGCGACCGCGGCGTAGGCGGCCGGTTCGCGGATGTCGGCCTTGACCTGCCACCAGAAGTGGACGCAGCCCAAGAGCGCGGCCGGGTAGATCAGTCGGTGCAGCGCCAGCCAGCGGCGGCCGAGGCGGCGTTGTGCCGCTGCGGTCGAAGTCGCGGCCAGCGGCAGCAGCAGCAGGAAGGCCGCGAATCCGACCGTGATGAACGGTCGCTCGGCAACATCCTCGAGCAGGATCGGCCAGGCGAACTGCTGATCCACGACGACGTAGAACAGCAGGTGCGCAGCGACATGGAAGAAAGCGAACAGGCCGAGCATCCGGCGGTAGGCGAGCCATTCGACCTGGCCGGTGAGCTGCCGCAGCGGCGTGATCGCGAGGGTCGCGAGCAGCAGGCGCAGGGCCCACAGCCCGAGCGTGTGCTGGATCTTCTCGACCGGATTCGCACCGAGGTCGACCCACGCCGGCCAGCGGACGCCGGCGGCCAGCCACAACGCCGGCGCGAGGCACAGCGCGAACACGAGCGGCTTCAGGTAATGCCGCCACCGGCGGGCAGTTCGCATCGCCGCAATCTCAGAAGAACCGCGCGAGGTCCATGCCGCGGTACAGCGCCGCAACCTCGTCGCCGTAGCCGTTGAACGGCAGCGTCGCCTGGCGGCCGCTCAGCGAGCCGGCGCCGATGCGGCGTTCGCGCTTCTGGCTCCAGCGCGGGTGATCCACCGCCGGATTCACGTTGGCGTAGAAACCGTACTCGCGCGGCGCGGAGCGCTTCCAGCTCGTGACCGGCTGGCGTTCGCTGAAGCGGATCCGCACGATCGACTTGCAGCTCTTGAAGCCGTACTTCCACGGCACCACGAGCCGCAGCGGTGCGCCATTCTGGTTCGGCAGCACCCGACCATACAGTCCGACCGCGACCAGCGTGAGCGGATGCATGGCCTCGTCGATGCGCAGGCCCTCGACATACGGCCAGTCGAGTACCGGGACGCGCTGGCCCGGCATCTGCTCGGGATCGTGCAGGGTCGTGAATTCGACGTACTGCGCGCGCGAAGTCGGCTGGAAACGACGCAACAGGTCACCGAGCGGAAAGCCGATCCACGGCACGACCATCGACCACGCCTCGACACAGCGCAGACGGTAGACTCGTTCCTCGAGCGCATGCGGCCGCAGCAGATCCTCGAGTGCCAGTCGGCCCGGCGCCGCGCATTCGCCGTCGACCACCACCGACCAGGGCCGCGGCCGCAGCCGATCGGCGCGCTCGGCCGGGTCGCTCTTGTCGGTGCCGAACTCGTAGAAGTTGTTATAGCTCGTCACATCGGCGTACGCGGTTGCCGGTTCCGTCGTCGAGTAACGCTCGTTGCGCGAGTAACGCAGCCGCTCGATGAGCTGCACCGGCATGACCGGCGCGGCGCGGGCGCCACCGGGCAACGCACTGCCGGCGGCGGCCGCGGCCAGTGCCGCCAGGAACTCCCTGCGGTTGTGCCAGGCGCGCTCCGGCGTAATCGCGGAACCGAGGATCTTCACCGCCGGCCTCCTTGCCGGGCCCGCAGGGGACTGGCTAACGGCGCCAGTCCATGGCCCGTATCCCCAGTCTGCCAGCGCGGCGGCGGGTGCGCCAGCCGGCGTTGACGAGCAGCGGTTCCTCGACCGCGGCGAGATGCACGAGATCGGACCGGCTGTCGGCGCAGGCCGCCAGCACAGCACCGGGGTGTCGCGCGCGCAGCTCCTGCACGCAGTGCAGTTTCTCCGTGCCGCGGCGGTTGACGGTCGTCAGCGCGCCGTCGAGCCGATCGCCGTTCCAGGCCACACCGGTGCAGATCACCTCGTCGAAGCCGAGCCGCGCCGCCAGCATCGGCACGTACAAATCGACACTCGCCGACAGCAGGACCAGGCGGTCGCCGGCCTGGCGGTGCTGCGCGATGGCGGCCAGCGCGCCGGGACAGAACCGGCGCGCATCGAGGGTGGCGACGAAGTCCCGGGACCAGGCCGCGACTTCGCCGCGCGCGGCGCCGCCCAGCACGATCCGGATCAGCGCCGACTTCAGGCGGCCGCGGTCGCGATCGAAGAGGAATCGCAGCAGCGGCCCCGGCAGCGCCCAGCTCCGCCACTGGCGGGCCGGATGGCGGCGCAGCCAGCCGAGCAGATAGGGCAGCAGCGTATCGCGGCGCGTGATGGTGCCGTCGAGGTCGAACACGACGATCCGCCGGGCGCTGGTCGCAACGGGCGGAGCGCTCATGGCGACTCGGTATGCCGCCGCCTAACGAACGAGCTGGCGCAGCACGTACTGCAGGATCCCGCCGTGGTGCAGGTACTCCCACTCCTTCGGGGTGTCCACGCGGACCCTGACCTCGAAGTCGATCACGCGCCCGTCGCTGCGCGTCGCGCGCGCGCGCGCGTCCTGCGCACCGTTGCTGAGCCCGTCGAAGTCGTACAGTTCCGTGCCATCGAGCCCGAGGCCGGCGGCGTCCTGGCCCTCGCGGAAGGTGAGCGGGAACACGCCCATGCCGACCAGGTTTGCGCGATGGATCCGCTCGAAGCTGACCGCGACGACCGCGCGCACGCCGAGCAGGCGGGTGCCCTTCGCGGCCCAGTCGCGCGAGGAACCGGTGCCGTACTCACGCCCGGCGAGCACGACCAGCGGCACGCCGGCGGCCACGTACTGCATCGCCGCATCGTAGATCGGCAGCACTGCTCCCGACGGCAGCAGCCGCGTGACGCCGCCTTCGACCTCCGGCGTCATCCGGTTGCGGATGCGCACGTTGGCGAACGTACCGCGCATCATGACCTCGTGATTGCCGCGCCGCGAACCGTAGCTGTTGAAATCGGCCGGCTGCACGCCGTGCTCGAGCAGGTAGCGACCGGCCGGCGAGTCCTTGCGGATCGCTCCGGCCGGCGAGATGTGATCGGTCGTGATCGAGTCACCGAACACCGCGAGGCAGCGGGCGCCACGGACCTGCGCCAGGCCGGGCAGCGCGCGCTGCATGGCGGCGAAGTAGGGTGGATTCTGGATGTAGGTGCTGGCCGCGTCCCACTGGTAGGTGCGCGCGGCCGGCACCTCGATCGCCTGCCAGCGCGCATCGCCCTGGAACACATCGGCGTAGGAGGCCCTGAACAGTTCCGCGGTCACCGACTGGCGGACGGCCGCCTGGATGTCGGCCTGGGTCGGCCAGATGTCGCGCAGGTACACCGGATTTCCGTCGCTGCCGGTGCCGAGCGGAGCGCGGGTCAGATCGAGGTCGACGGTGCCGGCGATCGCGTAGGCGACCACCAGCGGCGGCGAGGCCAGAAAGTTCATGCGCACGTCCTGGTGCACGCGGCCCTCGAAGTTGCGGTTGCCGGACAGCACCGCGGCGACCGTAAGCTGGTTGGCGTTGATCGCCGCGCCGATCGGCGCGTGCAACGGTCCGGAATTGCCGATGCAGGTCGTGCAACCGTAGCCGACCACGTGGAAGCCGAGCGCCTCCAGGTCACCGAGCAGGCCGGCCCGCGCGAGATAGTCGCTGACCACTTTCGAGCCCGGCGCCAGCGAAGTCTTGACCCACGGCCGCACGTTCAGGCCGCGCTGGTGCGCGTTGCGCGCCAGCAGGCCGGCGCCGATCAGCACCGCCGGGTTCGAGGTGTTGGTGCAGGAAGTGATTGCGGCGATCACGACCGCGCCATCCATCAGTTCGAACGACCGGCCCTGATCGCTGACCGTGGCCGGGCCGCGCGACGGCCGCTGCTGCTGTTCGCGCGCGATGGCCTCGCGGCTGGTCGGCTGCATGGCGCCCAGCAGCACGCGATCCTGCGGGCGCTTCGGCCCGGCCAGTGACGGCTGCACGCTGCCGAGGTCGAGTTGCAGCACGTCGGTATACAGCGGCTCCGGTGCACCATCCTCGCGCCACAGACCCTGCGCCTGTGCATACGCGCGCACCAGCTCGACCTGCTGTTCGTCGCGGCCGGTCAGGCGCAGGTAGGCCAGCGTCTCGTCGTCGATCGGGAAAATGCCGCAGGTGGCGCCGTATTCGGGCGCCATGTTCGCGATCGTGGCCCGGTCCGCCAGCGGCAGCGTGGCCAGTCCGGCGCCGCAGAACTCGACGAACTTTTCGACCACGCCGCGGCGCCGCAGCATCTCGGTGACCGTCAGCACGAGGTCGGTCGCAGTCGCGCCCTCGGCCAGCCGGCCGCTCAGGCGCACGCCGATGACCTCGGGAATCAGCATCGTCGACGGCTGGCCGAGCATCGCGGCCTCGGCCTCGATGCCGCCGACGCCCCAGCCCAGCACACCGACGCCGTTGATCATGGTCGTGTGCGAGTCGGTGCCGACGACGGTGTCCGGGTAGGCGCGCCCCTGCGCGTCGACGAACACGACCCGCGCCAGCCGCTCCAGGTTGACCTGGTGCACGATGCCGGTGTCGGGCGGGACGACGGCGAAGTTGTCGAACGCGGACTGGCCCCAGCGCAGGAAGCGGTAGCGCTCGGCGTTGCGCTCGAATTCCAGCTTCGCGTTCAGCTCGAAGGCCGCCGGACTGGCGTAGTGATCGACCATCACGGAGTGGTCGATCACGAGCTCGGCCGGGATCAGCGGATTGATGCGGGCCGGATCGCCGCCGAGCGCGGCCATGGCGTCGCGCATCGCGGCCAGGTCGACCACCGCCGGCACGCCGGTGAAGTCCTGCATGATCACCCGCGCCGGCATGAAGGCGATTTCGCGCGCCGGCGGGCGGCGCGGGTCGGTGCCGGCCAGTGCCAGGATGTCCTCGCGGGTCACGCTGACGCCATCCTCGTGGCGCAACAGGTTCTCGAGCAGGATCCTGAGCGAGTAGGGCAGGCGGTTCGCGCCGTGCCCGGCCAGTGCCTCGAGCGCGAAATACTCGTAGCTGCGACCGTTGACCGAAAGCGTACGGCGGGCCTTGAAGCTGTCGTGCATGCATCCTCCGGGTGAGCCCCGCCGCCGGTGCCGGCCCGGCCGGGGCGGCGCGGATTATAGCGGCCCGCTCAGGCCGCCGCGCGCCCGGTCATGGGCTGCAGAGTCTCGATGACGCCACCGCCGAGGCACTCGTCGCCGTCGTAGAAGACCGCGTACTGCCCCGGCGTCACGCCGCGCACCGGCGCGGCGAAGCAAACCGCTGCGGCATCGCCGGCGAGCGCAACGGAACAGGCCACGTCGGCCTGCCGGTAGCGCACGCGGACCGTGCAGCGGAACGCCGGCGCCGGCGGCGCGCCGCGGACCCAGCAGAGCGTGCCGGCACGCAGGCCGGAGGCGAACAGCGCCGGATGGTCGCGCCCCTGGACGACCAGCAGCGTGTTCGCGCCGAGGTCCTTGCCGGCCACGTACCAGGGCGCACCGGAACCGTCGCGCCGGCCGCCGATGTGCAGCCCGCTGCGCTGACCCAGCGTGTAGGCCGCGAGTCCCCGGTGCTCGCCGAGCAGTTCACCGGACAGCGCCCGGATCGGGCCCGGCCGCAGTTCCAGCCACTCGCCGATGAACCCGGCGAACGGCCGCTCGCCGATGAAGCAGATGCCGGTGGAGTCGCGCCGGTCGTGCACCGGCAGGCCGCGCGCGCGGGCCAGCGCGCGGACCTCGCTCTTGTGCAGCTCGCCGAGCGGGAACTGGCTGGCCGCCAGTTCGCTGGCCGACAGCGCATGCAGGAAATAGCTCTGATCCTTGTTCCGGTCCACGCCGCGCAGCAGCGTCGGGCCGGGGCCGATGCGCGCGTAGTGCCCGGTCGCGAAGCGTACAGCGCCGAGGCGTCGTGCATAGGCGAGGCCGACGCCGAACTTGATTTCGCGGTTGCAGAGCACGTCTGGATTGGGCGTCAGACCGGCGCGCAGCGCGGCCAGGAAGCCGGTGAACACGCGCTCGCGATAGTCGCGGGCGAAGTTCGCCCGGTGCAGCGGAATTCCGAGTTCGGCGGCGACCCGTCGGGCGGACTGGAAATCGTCCGCCGCCGTGCAGCGGCCGGCTTCGTCGGCATCCCAGTTGACCATGAACAGCCCGTGGACCTCGTGGCCGGCCTCCTGCAGCAGCAGTGCCGCGACGGCCGAGTCCACGCCGCCTGACAGCGCGACGACGATGCGCTCGCGCATCAGCCGGATCCGGATGCAGTCCCGCCGGCCGCCGGGCCGAGTTCGAGATCGTTGAGCAGCGCGAGCGGATAGCGCACGCCGCGCAGGTAATCGTCGATGCAGCGCAGCACGAGCGGGCTGCGCAGCTCCGGCTCGCGGTGTCCGAGCTCGGCGCGGGTCAGCCAGACGGTACGGATGATCGCGCGGTCGAGCCGGGTACCGTTGACCCGCTCACCGACCCGCCCGCTGAAGGCTACGCGCAGGAACGTGCGGTTGGTGGGACTGCGCCACAGGTACAGGCCGGTCAGCGCCTCCGGCTCGAAGCCGTGGCCGGTCTCTTCGAGGGTCTCACGGATCACGGCCTGCAGCAGCGTCTCGCCCTCCTCGAGGTGGCCGGCGGGCTGGTTGAAGACGACGCGCCGCGCGGCGCGCTCCTGCACGACGAGAAAGCGGCCATCGCGCTCGACGACGGCGGCCACGGTGACATCGGGGCGGAAGCTCATGGCGGAATTATACCGGCCGGACGGCTCTGGGCCCGGTGGCGGCGCTTACTGCTGCTGCCGGCGCAGCGCAGCGTCCGGGTCGCTCGCCATCCACACCTCGTCGAACCAGTCGAGGTAGCGCCGCGCGACGGCGGGGGCGTCCGTCTCGACGATGCCGTGCCAGTCGCTGGCCTGAGCGCGGTAGAAGAGCGCGTGGTGGTCGGCGATCACGCAGCCGCAGGGGTTGTCGCGATAGTCCGGATGGGCCGGGCGGATGTCGATGTGGCTGGTGATCCGGCGCGCCAGGCGCACGAACTGGCTGGCGTCCCAGACCAGGCGTGCCGGGTTCGACAGCAGCACCCGCACCCGCGCATAGCCACGGGCCAGCACCAGCTTCTTCAGCAGTTCGAGGAACCGTGGCTGGTCGTAGAGTCTGGATTCGAGATCCGGGGTGTAGATCGTGAGCAGCCGGCGGGCGCGGGCGGCCATCTGCTCGGTTGCGGCCCGCGCCTCCTCGAGTGTCGCCGTGATGGACCGGCTGGCGTGGACGGCGGGATCCCGGCCTGGCACGTCGCTCACTCCAGGGCGAGCTTCATCCTCCGATGAGGAATACCCGCCTCGTCGAACACCTCGCCCTCGCAACGGAAACCGTGTTTCTCGTAGAAGGACACCGCGGACAGTTGGGCGTGCAGCCACACTTCGTGCAGGCTCCGCCGGCAGGCCTCCTGCAGCAGCAGCTTCAGGATGGTGCTGCCGACGCCGCGGCCGCGCAGCCCGGCCTTCACGGCCATGCGCCCGATCTTACCGGTCGGTGACAGACGGCCAGTGCCAACTGGCTCACGGTTCACGGTCGCGAGCACGTGCACCGAAACCGGGTCGGTGTCGTCCCATTCCAGCTCTTCCGGAACGCCCTGTTCGAGGACGAACACCTCACGGCGCAGATGCTGCAGCTCCGGGCGGTCGGTGCCCCAGGTGGTCAGCACGTACTGGAGGTCGCCGGTCGACATGCGCCATGCTCAGATTTCGCGAGCCAGCGCTGCGGCGAGTCCGGTGTAGGCAACCGGAGTCAGCGCTTCGAGCCGCCGCTGAGCCTCGGCCGGCAGGCCGAGTGTCGCGACGAAGCCCGCGAGTTCCGCCGGTCCGATCCGGCGCCCGCGCGTGAATTCCTTGAGGCGCTCGTAGGCCTCGGGAACTCCGTGCAGGCGCATCACCGTCTGGATCGCCTCGGCGAGCACCTCCCAGTGCGCATCGAGATCCGCCGCGAGGCGCCCGCTGTCCGGCGCGAGCCGCGCGAGACCGGTATGAGCCGAGCGCCAGGCGAGCGCGCTGTGCCCCAGCGCCACGCCGAGGTTGCGCAGCACGGTCGAGTCCGACAGGTCGCGCTGCCAGCGCGAGATCGGCAGTTTGTCGGCCAGGTGTCGCAGCAGCGCGTTGGCGATGCCGGCGTTGCCCTCGGCGTTCTCGAAGTCGATCGGATTGACCTTGTGCGGCATCGTCGAGGAACCGACTTCGCCGGCCAGCGTGGCCTGGCGAAAGTAGCCGAGTGCAATGTAGCCCCAGAAGTCGCGGCACAGGTCGATCAGCACCGAATCGGCGCGGGCCAGCGCATCGCAGTACTCGGCGATCCAGTCGTGCGGCTCGATCTGGGTCGTGTATTCGTTCTGCACCAGACCGAGACTCTCGATGAAGACCCGGGTCTCGGCCCGCCAGTCGAGTTCCGGCAGCGCCACGCAGTGGGCGTTGAAATTACCGACGGCGCCGTTCCACTTGGCCCGGATCTCGACGCGGGCCAGGCCCGCCGCCGCGCGGCGCAGCCGCGCGGTGAAGTTGGCCGCCTCCTTGCCCAGCGTGGTCGGCGAGGCCGGCTGGCCATGTGTGCGCGCCAGCATCGGCAGGCCGGCATGTTCGTGCGCCAGTGCCGCCAGCGCGCGGGCCAGTTCCTCGATCAGCGGCAGCAGCACGTCGCTGCGCGCCTCATCGAGCATCAGCGCATAGCTCAGGTTGTTGATGTCCTCGGAGGTGCAGCCGAAATGGACCAGCTCGAGTTGCGCCGGCTCGGCACCGGCCGCGGCCAGTTCCTCGCGCAGGAAGTACTCGACGGCCTTGACGTCGTGCCGGGTCACGGCCTCGAGTTCCTTGACCCGACGGACGCCGGCCGTGCCGGTGTCATCGCACAGCGATTCGAGCCGGGCGCGGGCCGCCGCGGGCAGCGCCGCGAGGGCCGGGAACCCGCCGCCGGCCAGCAGGTGCCGCAGCCATTCGGCTTCGACGCGGACGCGGTGACGGATCAGCGCGGCCTCGCTGAACAGCGCCGCGAGGTCAGCGCACTTACCGGCGTAGCGGCCGTCCAGCGGTGACAGCGCATTGAGACGGTGCTCGTCAGTCATGGCGGCGGGCCCGGATGTTAGACTGCACATAGTAACCGAACCGGCAGCGGGACCGGCGCGGCGCAGGAATGGACGCAACAGCCAGGACGGTCGATGTCGACGGCGCGGTTCGGCCGCATGAACTGCCGGTGGCAGCACTGCGCCAGCGCCTGCGCGAACGGCTGGCCGGTACTGCCTCCGGCGGCGAGCCGCGACTCGCGCACTTCTCGGCGGCTACGGCCCGGCGACTGCGGCGATTCTTCACGGACCGGCCGGTGCCGGCGGCGGTGCTGGTGCCGATCATCGACCGCGGCGAGGAGCTGACCGTACTGCTGACCGAGCGGTCCAGCGACCTCAAGCACCATGCCGGACAGATCGCCTTTCCCGGCGGGCGGCTCGAGCCGGACGATCCGGATGTCGTGACCGCGGCGCTGCGGGAGACGGAAGAGGAAATCGGCCTGCCGCGCGACCGGGTCGAAGTGCTGGGCTTCCTGCCCGACCATCCGGTCATCACGGGTTACCGGATCACGCCGGTGGTCGGCCTCGTGCAGCCGCAGTTCGAGCTGTTGCCGGACCCGCTCGAGGTCGCGGGCACCTTCGAGGCGCCGCTGCGGCGGCTGCTCAATCCGGCCGCCGACTACCGCCACCTGCGCCAGTGGGAAGGCGAGGTGTTCGAGACCTACGACCTGCTCTGGCAGGAGCACCGGATCTGGGGCGTGACCGCCGGCATGCTGCTGACACTGCGCGAGTTGCTGGGTGGCAGCTACGGCGATGCCGGTTGAACAGCTTCTGCGCATCATGGCCCGGCTGCGGGATCCGCATGGCGGCTGCCCGTGGGACCGCGCGCAGGATTTCCGCTCCGTCGCGCCGCACACGCTCGAGGAGGCCTACGAGGTCGTGGACGCGATCGAGCGCGGCGACATCGGCGCGCTGCGCGACGAGCTGGGTGACCTGCTGTTCCAGGTCGTCTTCCACGCGCGTCTGGCGGAGGAACAGGGCGCCTTCGACTTTGCCGCCGTCACTGCGGCGATCTGCGACAAGCTCGAGCGCCGGCACCCGCATGTCTTTGCCGGCGCGCCGGGGGACCGCGCGACCGGGTCGCAGCGGCCGGACTGGGAGAGGCTGAAGGCCGCTGAGCGCGCGGCCAGCGGCCAGGCCGGCGCGCTCGCCGCTGTCCCGCTGGCGCTGCCGGCGCTCACGCGCGCGCGCAAACTCGGGCGCCGGGCTGCGGCCGCCGGTTTTGACTGGCCGGATGCCAGCGGCCCGCGCGCCAGGATCGACGAGGAACTCGCCGAGTTCGACCAGGCGCGGACCAGCGGCGCCGGCCGGGCGCGGGTCGAGGCTGAGCTGGGCGACCTGCTGTTCTCCGTCGTCAATCTCGCCCGGCATCTGGATCTCGATCCGGAAACCGCGCTGCGCGGCGCGAACGCCCGATTTGCCGCACGATTCGTCTGCGTCGAGCACCTGCTGGCCGCGCGCGGCTGCAGCATGGCAGGCGCCGGCCCGGAATTGCTCGACGAGCTGTGGGCCGAGGCCAAGCGCCGGAATCCCTGACGCCGGAATCCCGGCATTGCGTTCAGGACGCGTTCATTGAACCGGTCGCACAGTGGCACCGTACCCTGCAAGGAGGTCCGGCCATGTTACGCAGCTACTGTCTTTCCGGTTTGTCGGTGGCCCTGCTGGCGGCGTCTGCAGTCGCGTGGGCCGATCATGACCGGTACCGCGACGAGGACCAGTACGGCCGGGCTGTGCGCTACGAAGCCGACGACCGCTACGGGCGCGAAGACCATGCCTGGGCGCGCGTGGTCCGGGTCGAGCCGATCCGGCGCCGGGTCCGGGTCAGCGAGCCGGTGCGCGAGTGCTGGGACGAGGTGGAGTACCGCCCGGACGGGCCGCTGTCGTCCCGGCACATTGGCGGCACGCTGATCGGCGCCGCGATCGGCGGTGCGCTCGGCAATCAGGTGGGTCACGGGCGCGGGCGCGATGCGGCGAAGATCGCCGGTGCGCTGCTCGGTGGCGCAATCGCCTACAACGTCTCGAAGGAGCACCAGGCCTACGACGGCCGCTACCGGCGCAACGAGCGCATGGTCGAGCGCTGCGACCTGCGCTACCGCGACGACTGGGTCGAGCGCATCGACGGCTACGACGTGACCTACGAGTACGATGGCCAGCGCCGGACCACGTGGATGTCCTATGACCCCGGCGAGCGGATCCGCGTCCGGGTGGACGTGACCCCGGTATCCGGCTGACCCCGGGAAGTCCGCGGACGGCGTGTGTACTACAATCGGCGCATGAGACTTCCGCTGCTGGCCGCCGCTATCGGCGTCGCGCTCGCGCTGGGCACCGGCACGGCCACGGCCGGGTGGCCGGACGGGCGCGATCCACCGCGCTCCCGGGCGCTGGCGGAGCGGGGCGTTTCGCTGGACGAGGCAGTGGCGCGCGCCGAGCGGCGCTACGATGCCCGTGCGGTCCGCGCCGAGGAGCAGCACAACGGCAACCGCCTCGTCTACCGGATCCGCCTGCTCGGCGCCGACGGTCGCGTGTTCGAGGTCACGATCGACGCCGCCACCGGTGCCGAGCTCTGAGGCCGGCGTGCGGCTGCTCGTGATCGAGGACGAGCCGGTGCTGCGCGAGATGCTGGCCACCCGGTTCCGTGCGGCCGGATTCGTCGTCGACGCGGCCGCCGACGGCAATGAGGGCGAGTACTTCGGCCGCGAGTACCCGATCGATGTCGCGGTCGTGGATCTCGGACTGCCGGGCCGCTCGGGCCTCGATGCCATCCGCGCGTGGCGCGCCGCCGGCCACGGTTTTCCGGTGCTGATCCTGACCGCGCGGGATGGCTGGCAGGAGAAGGTCGCCGGCCTCGATGCCGGCGCCGACGATTACGTCACCAAGCCGTTCCAGTTCGAGGAAGTGCTGGCGCGCGTGCAGGCGCTGCTGCGCCGCTCCGCGGGCTGGGCGCAGCCGCTGCTGACCTGCGGTGACCTCGAACTCGACACGCGCGCTCAGGAAGTGCGCGTGGCGGGCCGGCCGGTCGAGCTGACCGCCTTCGAGTACCGGCTGCTCGAATACCTGGTGCTGCGTGCCGGCCAGGTCGTGTCGAAGAGCGAGCTGACCGAAAAGCTGTACGAACAGGACTTCGAGCGCGACAGCAATACGATCGAGGTGTTCATCGGCCGCCTGCGCCGCAAGCTCGATCCGACCGGCACGCGGCAGCCGATCGAGACGCTGCGCGGCCGGGGCTACCGGGTCCAGCGCCCGGCCCCGTGACCCGCGCCGCGGCATCGCTGCGCGCGCGCGTGCTGGTCACGCTCGCGCTCCTGCTGCTGATCGCCGCCGGCGGCGCCACCTGGGCGCTCGACACGTTGTATCGCGACCTCGGCCTGCGCGGCCGGCGCGAAGTACTCGAGGCGCAGGTCGTGGCTCTGATCGCAGCGGCGGAAGCCGATGCGCAGGGCCGGCTGGTCCCCGCCGATATCGCCGATGCGCGTCTGGCGACCCCCGGCTCGGGCCTGTATGCGGCGATCAGCGGCGGCACCGCGCCGTGGCGCTCACCATCGATGGTCGGAACCGGGCTCGAGTTCAGCGCGCGCCCGGCGCCCGGCGAACGCCGCTTCGAGGACCTGCGCCTGGCCGATGGCAGCCGGGTGCTGGCGCTGTCCTTCGGTACGCGCTGGACGACAGCGACGGGCGGCGCGCAGGACTACAGCATCCATGCTGCCGAGAATCTCGAACCGTGGTACGCGGCAATGGCGCGCATGCGCGCGCGCCTGGTCGCGGGCGCACTGCTGCTGGCCGGACTGCTGCTGGCCGGGCTGCAGCTCGCGTTGCGTTTCGCCATGCGGCCGCTCCGCCGCCTGGAAGCCGAGCTCGCCGGCATCGAACATGGCCGGCGCGAGCTGCTCGGCGGTGAGTGGCCGCGCGAGCTCGCCGGCATCACCGGCAATCTCAATGCCCTGCTGGCCGGCGAGCGCGGGCGGCTGGAGCGTTACCGCACGACGCTCGGCAATCTGGCCCACAGCCTGAAGACGCCGCTGGCGGCGCTCGGCGGCCTCAGCGAGGCCGCGCCGCCGGAGCAGCAGCAGGCGCTGGCGCCACATCTGCAGCGCATGCAGGAGATCATCCGGCACCAGTTGCGGAGGGCCGTGCTCGGTGGAGCGGGCCCGACCCTGGCCGACCTCGCGATCGGCGAACCGCTCGAACAGCTCCGCCAGGCGCTGGGCAAGGTCTATGCCGAGCGGCGCCCGCGGATCACGCTGCGGGTGGCCGCCGATGCCGCCTATCCGATCGACGCCGGCGATTTTCTCGAGCTGGCCGGCAACCTGCTGGACAACGCCTGCAAGTACGGCCACGGCGAAGTCGTGCTGCGCGCCGGGCCGTGGCGCCAGCCGGAGTGGCGGCGGCCGGGACTGATCCTCGAGGTCGAGGACAACGGTCCGGGGATCGCCGCGGCGGAGCGCGAGCGCGTCCTGCAGCGCGGCACGCGCGCGGATGAATCCGTCGAAGGGCAGGGCCTCGGCCTCGCGGTCGCACGCGAGATTGCCACGGCCTGCGGGGGCACGCTCGAAATCGGCGCCACGCCCGCTGGCGGTGCGCGCATCGAGGTGCGCCTGCCCGGCCGGTGAGGCGGCTCAGTGGTCCCCGCCGCTGCGCTGCAGCAGCGGCGTAATCAGGTCCATCGGCAGCGGGAACACGATCGTCGAACTGCGTTCGTTGCCGAGCTCGGTCAGGGTCTGCAGATAACGGAGCTGGATCGCGCGCGGATCGGCACTGAGCAGGCGCGCCGCCTCGACCAGCGTCGCCGCGGCCTGCTGTTCGCCCTCGGCGTGAATGACCTTGGCGCGACGCGCACGTTCGGCCTCCGCCTGGCGGGCCATCGCGCGGATCATGCTCTCGTCGAGATCCACATGCTTGATCTCGACGTGCGAGACCTTGATCCCCCAGGCATCGGTCGAGGTATCGAGGATCTGCTGCACGTCGGCGTTCAGCTTCTCGCGCTGGGCCAGCATCTCGTCGAGCTCGTGCTGGCCGAGCACCGAGCGCAGCGTGGTCTGCGCGAGCTGGCTGGTGGCCTCGAACGGATTCGCGACCTGGATGATCGCCCTGGCCGGGTCGACGATGCGGAAGTAGACCACCGCGTTGACCTTGACCGAGACGTTGTCGCGCGAGATGACGTCCTGTTTCGGGACGTCCAGCACGATCGTGCGCAGGTCCACGCGCGTCATCTTCTGGATGCCCGGCACCAGCACGATCAGGCCGGGCCCCTTGATGCCGGTGAACCGGCCGAGCGTGAAGATCACGCCGCGCTCGTACTCACGCAGGATCTTCAGCGCATTGACGACCAGAATGAGCAGGACGACCAGCACTACGATCAGGGCAATCATCGGCGTTCTCCTGTCACTGTTCGGGCGTGACGTGCAGGGTCAGACCCTCCACGCGTTCGATGCGAACCCGTTGCCCGGCGCTCACCGGCGCCGGGCTGAGGGCGCTCCAGTCCTCGCCGTAGATGCGCACGCGGCCGCGGCCGGTGAACGACTCGAGCGCCTCGGCATGGTCGCCGACGAGCTGTTCGGCGCCGGTGACGACCGGCCGCCGGCGCGCGCGATTGGCCAGCCACAGCGTACCGAGCATCGCGCCACCGCCGAGCGTCGCGAGCGCCGCAATGAGGCCGCGATCCAGGCTGAAGCCGGGCACACCGCTGTCCATCAGCACGATCGAACCGATGACGAAAGCGACCAGTCCGCCGACCCCCAGCGCGCCGAAGCTCGGCAGGAAGATCTCGGCGATCATCATGCCGATGCCGAGCACGACCAGCGCCAGGCCGGCGAAGTTGACCGACAGCACCTGCAGCGCGTACAGCCCGAGCAGCAGGCAGATGGCGCCGATCACGCCGGGGAAGATCGCGCCGGGGTTGTAGCCTTCGAACATCAGCCCGTACAGGCCGATGATCAGCAGGCCGTAGGCCACCAGCGGATTGGTCAGTACGGCGAGCAGCGAGGTCCGCCAGTCCATGTCGAAGCGGTCGAGGACGACGCCGGTAGTGGCCAGCAGCTTCGGCTGGCCCAGCACGGTCACCGCCCGGCCGTCGAGTGCGGCGAGCAGCGCCGCGAGGTCCACGGCGACGAGTTCGACGACGCCGCGCTCCAGCGCCTGCTGCGCGGGCAGGCTGGCGGCCTCGCGCACCGCCGCCTCGGCAAATTCCGGATCGCGGCCGCGCAGGTCGGCGATGCTGCGGATGTAGGCGATGGCGTCGTTGACTGCCTTGCGATCCGTGGCCGCGGCGGGCGCCGGCTCGGCGGGCCCGGCGGCGCCGGGAGCGTCCTGCCGCTGGTCCGCCGGCTTGCGCTCGCGGCGCTCCGGCGGCGGCGAGCCGCCGAGCGGCACCGGTGTCGCCGCGCCGAGGTTGGTGCCGGGCGCCATCGCGGCGACGTGGCTGGCGTAGAGGATGAACGTGCCGGCACTCGCGGCGCGCGCGCCGGACGGCCCGACCCAGGTGACGACCGGGATACGGGCGTTCAGGATCGCCTGGACCATGTCGCGCATCGATGCGTCGAGACCGCCGGGCGTGTCGAGCGCCAGGATCAGGAGCTGCGCTCCCGACTCTTCCGCGTGCTCGAGCGCGCTGCGGAAGTGAGCGCTGGTCGCGGGGCCGATCGCGTCCCGGATTTCCACCAGCACCGCCGTCGCTCCGGCAGTTGCGGCTGGGAGCGGGGCGAGTGGCGCGATCAGTCCCAGCAGCGCGAACAGCGGCAGTGCGCGGATCGTTCCAGGCAGCATGGCTGTCGTCCCCCGGGCGGCCGTGGCGATTGATGATAACAGGCCGGTCTGCTGCAAGCGCAGTCTCCGCCGGACGTATCCGTACGCATCGAGGCCGTGGCACCCGGCATCCGGGTGCTGTACGGGAACGGCGGCAACGAGAACCTCGCCGCGCGGGGCGCGGGGATCGTGGCCCACGACGCGGGTCATCCCCGGACACGGACCGGTCACCGACCGAGCCCGGTTTCCCGCCTGCCGGGAGATGCCCGCCGAGCGTTACACGCCAAGGCTGTGGGAATTGCTCGAGTGCGAGCTCAGGTGAGGTCGAAGCGGAGCCCCTGCGCGAGCGGCAGCGCCGCCGAGTAGTTGATCGTGTTGGTCTGCCGGCGCATGTAGGCCCGCCACGCATCGGAGCCCGACTCGCGACCGCCACCGGTGTCCTTCTCCCCGCCGAAAGCGCCGCCGATCTCGGCGCCGGACGTGCCGATGTTGACATTGGCGATGCCGCAGTCGCTGCCGGCCGCGGACAGGAAGCGTTCGGCATGCTGCAGGCGGTCGGTGAAGATCGCCGACGACAGGCCGTAGTCGCTGTCGTTGTGCAGCGCCAGCGCTTCGTCCAGCGTCCGGAACGGGATCAGGTACAGGATCGGCGCGAAGGTTTCGTGCCGCACCGCCGGCAGGTCGTTGCGGGCGCGCACGATGGCCGGCTCGACGAAGTAACCGGGGCCTGGTCGCACCTGCCCGCCGCACAGCAGGCGGCCGCCCTGGGCCTGCACCGCGGCGAGCGCGGCCTCATAGCGGGCGACCGCGGCGGCGTCGATCAGCGGCCCCATCAGCACGGCGGGATCGAGCGGGTCGCCGATGCGCACCTGGCGATAAGCGGCGAGCAGCCGGCGCTCGACTTCATCGAGGTGACGCTCGTGCACCAGCAGCCGGCGCGTGGTCGTGCAGCGCTGGCCGGCCGTGCCGACGGCACCGAAGACCACGGCCGGGACGACCAGGTCGAGGTTGGCGGACTCGTCGACGATGATCGCGTTGTTGCCGCCGAGTTCGAGCAGGCTGCGGCCGAGGCGGGCGGCAACGCGCTCGGCGACGCGCCGGCCGACCGCGGTCGAACCGGTGAAGCTGACCAGCGCGATGCGGCGGTCATCGACGAAGCGCCCGGCCAGCGCGTGATCGGCCGGGATGAGCAACTGGAAGACCGGTGGGAAGCCGCCCGCGGCCAGCGCTTCGTTGCAGATCCGCTGTACGGCGACCGCGCACAGCGGCGTCTTCGGCGACGGTTTCCAGACGCAGGTATCGCCGCAGATCGCGGCGAGGAAGGCATTCCACGCCCACACCGCGACCGGGAAATTGAACGCCGAGATGATGCCGACGACGCCGAGCGGATGCCATTGCTCGTACATCCGGTGCCCGGGGCGCTCGGAGTGCATCGTCAGGCCGTACAGCATGCGCGACTGGCCGACGGCGAAGTCGGCGATGTCGATCATCTCCTGCACTTCGCCGTCGCCCTCGGCCTTGATCTTGCCCATTTCGAGGCTGACCAGGCTGCCGAGCGGATCCTTCTTCGCGCGCAGCGCCATGCCCAGCAGGCGCACCGCTTCGCCGCGCCGCGGGGCCGGCACCGCGCGCCAGTCGCGAAACACCTCCGCGGCGCTGGCCACCACGCGCTCGCAGTCCGCCGCGGTCGCGGCCCGGACCCGGGCGAGGACCTCGCCGGTCGCCGGATTCACCGAATCGATCAGCGCGGCGGCCGGATCCGCGTGCCAGCCGGCGGCCGAGCAGGCGCCCGGATTCACGGCCTCGAGGCCGAGTCCGGACAGGATCGGATGTAACGGGTTCATGCGGTCACTCCTGCCGGGCGCCGCTGGCGCCCGGCCCGGCCCTCGACCACCATGCGGGCCGAGATCGCCTTGTCGGCGCCGCGCGCGTACCAGGCGCCGAAGCGGTTGTCGAGCACCTGCGGCAGGCGGAACTGCTCCTGGCGGACGAAGCCGTGGCACCGCCCGGGCTCGGCCAGCACCAGGTCGACGACGGCGGTGATGCCGGCCGCGGTCGTCACCTGGATTGCCGACCAGAGCCGGCCGCCGATGAGCTGCGGGTAGACCTTGTTGACGTAGTTCTCTTCGCGCAGTTCGCCGTCCTGACGCCCGGCGACCGCGACGTAAACGATCACGACATCCTGCAGCGTCTGCGGTACCGCGTCTTCGAGGATGCGCTTCAGCGTGGCGCGATCGTGGTTCAGCTTGAGGTCGTTCATCAGCAGCCGCATCTGCGCGCAGTGCCCCGGGTATCGCATGGTCTTGTAATTCATCGTCTCGCAGTGTGCACCGCAGGTCTCGCCGAGCGAGCCGAGTCCGCCCGAGGTGTTGAAGGCCTCGTACAGCGTGCCATCGATCTCGATCTCCTCGAGACCTTCGAGCGGCGCGGCCTCGACCAGGCGATGGTCGGCGATCGCGAGGCAGGGATTGCCGTACTCGTTGATCAGACCCTCCGTGGACCAGGTCAGCGAGTACTTGAGCACATTGTTCGGATGCTGCGGCAATGCGCCGACCCGCAGCTTGACGCTGCGCAGTTCGTCGAAGTGACTGATCAGTTCGTTGGCGGCGATCGAGATGAAGCCCGGCGCGAGTCCGCACTGCGGCACGAACGCGGTCGCGGCGCCCGCGGCGATGCGGCGCACCGCGCGCGTCACCTCGACGTCCTCGGTCAGATCGAAGTAATGCAGACCGTGGGCGCGGGCCGCCGCGGCGACGCCGACGTTGCAGTGGTACGGTAACGACGAGACGACCGCGTCGACCGGATGGGCCGCGAGATGGCGGTCGAGCGCGGCGGCGGCGGTGGCATCGAGACCGTACGGTATCAGCGAGCCGGATCCGTGGGCCCGGGCGACACCGCCAGCGACCGTGGCGTCCACGTCGACAAGCTGCACGGCGTAGTCGCCGGAATCGGCCAGCAGGCCGGAGATCAATGCGCCGATCTTGCCGGCGCCCAGGACCAGGACACGATGCATGATGGCTCTTCCCGGAAAGGGCAGGGGGTCATTCGGGACGCGCATTCTGCCGGGGCGACCGGGCCTCCGCCACCCCGGCGCCATGGCGGTGATTTTGCACTGCAGCGAAACCGTGTACGATCCGTGGTTGCATGCTGAAGCCCAACCACAATTGGAGTCCGGAAAGCTGGCAGCGCCGGCCGGCACTGCAGCAGCCGGTGTACCGGGACCCGGCGGCACTCGGGCGCGTCCTGCAGGAGGTGGCCCGCCTGCCGCCCATCGTCGTTTCCTGGGAGATCGACCGGCTGCGCGAGGAGCTCGCGGCCGCTCAGCGCGGCGAGCGTTTCATTCTGCAGGGCGGCGACTGCGCCGAAGGCTTCGAGGACTGCGAGTCCGACACGATCGCGCGCAAGCTGAAGATCCTGCTGCAGATGAGCCTGGTGCTGCTGCACGGCCTGCGCCGCCCGGTGACCTGCGTCGCGCGCATGGCCGGGCAGTACGCCAAGCCGCGCTCGGCGGACAGCGAGACGCGCGAGGGCCTGTCGCTGCCGTGCTACCGCGGTGCGATCGTGAATCGCGCGGCGTTCACCGCACCGGACCGCGAGCCGGATCCGCAGCTCCTGCTGCGCGGCTATGAGCGGGCGGCACTGACGCTGAACTTCGTGCGCGCGCTGGTGGACGGCGGTTTCGCCGACCTGCACCACCCGGAGTACTGGGACCTCGGTTTCATGCAGCACGCCGAGCTGCGCGACGCCTACCAGCGCATCGTCGACTCGATCTCCGATTCGCTGCACTTCTTCGAGGCCCTGTCCGGCGGCCCGATCCACGAGACTACGCAGACGCGTTTCTACGCCAGCCACGAAGGGCTGCACCTGCACTATGAGCAGGCGCAGACACGCTACCTGCCGCGGCGCGGGCGCTGGTACAACCTGTCGACGCACATGCCGTGGATCGGCATGCGCACGAGCGATCCGGCCGGCGCGCACGTCGAGTTCTTCCGCGGCATCGCCAACCCGATCGCCGTCAAGGTGGGTTCGGGCATGCCGGCGGAGCTGCCGCTCGAGCTGATCCGGATCCTGAACCCGGACGACGAACCGGGGCGCCTGACCCTGATCCACCGCTTCGGCGCCGGACGCATCGGCGAGCTGCTGCCGCCGATGATCGAAGCTGTGCGCCGCAGCGGCAGCACCGTGCTGTGGATCTGCGATCCGATGCACGGCAACACCGAGACCACGCCGCAGGGCATCAAGACCCGGCGCTTCGACAACATCCTGGCCGAGCTCGAGGCCGCTTTCAGAATCCACGAGGAAGCCGGCTCGGTACTCGGCGGCGTGCACTTCGAACTCACCGGTGACGACGTGACCGAGTGTGTCGGCGGCGCGCGCGGCCTCAGCGAACAGGAACTGGCCCGAGCCTATCGGACGAGTGTCGATCCGCGCCTGAACTACGAGCAGGCGCTGGAGCTGGCGATGCTCATCGCCCGCCACCGCCAGACTGCTGCATAAGACCGAGTATTCAAGGAGTTGGAGTTGAGTTCTCAGACGTCAGAGCAAGTCGGTTCCGGGCCGCGGGCGGATCTGCCGCCGGCCTGGCGCGAAATCCTCACGCCGGCGGCTGTCGCCTTCGTCGAGGAACTGGCCGGGCGTTTCACGCCGGAGATCATCCGCCTGCTCGGCGAGCGTGAGCGCCGCCAGGCGGAGTTCGACGCCGGGGCGCTGCCGGATTTCCTGCCGGATACGCGCAAGCTGCGCGAATCCGACTGGCGCGTCGCGCCGATCCCGGCCGACCTCCTCGATCGCCGCGTCGAGATCACCGGCCCGACCGAGCGCAAGATGGTGATCAACGCGCTGAACTCCGGCGCACGCGTGTTCATGGCCGACTTCGAGGACTCGCTGTGCCCGAGCTGGGCCAACGTGGTCGAGGGCCAGGTCAATCTGCGCGATGCGGTCCGGCGCACGATCGAGTTCACCAGCCCCGAGGGCAAGGTCTACCGGCTCAATCCGCAGACCGCGGTGCTGCTGGTACGGCCGCGCGGCTGGCATCTGGAGGAGAAGCACTGGCTGTGCGACGGCCGGCCGCTGCCCGGCGCGCTGGTCGACTTCAGCCTGTACCTGTTCCACAACGCGGCCGAGCTGCAGCGGCGCGGCACCGGCCCGTACTTCTATCTGCCCAAACTGGAGAACCACCGTGAGGCGCGGCTCTGGGCCCAGGTGTTCGACCACGCCGAGCGGCGGCTCGGCCTCGCCCACGGCACGATCAGAGCCACCGTGCTGATCGAGACGATCGTCGCTGCCTTCGAGATGGACGAGATTCTGTTCGAGCTGCGCGACTACATCGCCGGCCTCAACTGCGGCCGCTGGGACTACATCTTCAGCTTCATCAAGAAGTTCAGCGCCCGCCCGGACTTCGTGCTGCCGGACCGCAATTCAGTGACGATGACCGCGCATTTCCTGCGCTCATACTCGCTGCTGGTGATCCGCACCTGCCACCGCCGCGGTGCCTTCGCGATGGGCGGCATGGCCGCGCAGATCCCGATCAAGGGTGATCCCGCGGCCAACGAGCAGGCGCTCGCCAAGGTCCGCGCGGACAAGGAGCGCGAGGCCGGCGATGGCCATGACGGCACCTGGGTCGCACACCCGGGCCTCGTGCCGATCGCGCTGGAGGTCTTCGACCGGCTGATGCCGACGCCGAACAATCTGCACCGCCTGCGCGAGGACGTGACGGTCACCGCCGCCGACCTGCTGCGGGTGCCGGCCGGCGCGATCAGTGAAGCCGGGCTGAGGAACAACATCGACGTCAGTATCCGCTACCTGGCGGCCTGGCTCGGCGGCAATGGCTGTGTGCCGATCCACAATCTGATGGAGGACGCCGCGACCGCCGAGATCGCGCGCGCGCAGTTGTGGCAGTGGGTGCGTCACGGCAGCGCGCTGCAGGACGGCCGCCCGGTGACCCTCGAACTGGTGCGCGAGCTGATCGCCGGGGAACTGGGCAAGATCCGCGCCGAGGTCGGCAGCGAGGCGTTGACTGCCGGCCATTACGCGCGCGCCGCGCAGCTCGTGGACGAGCTCACCGCGCGCCGCGACTTTCAGACCTTTCTGACCCTCGTTGCCTACCGCGAAATCGACTGACCACGGAGACCAGTAATGACCTTGAAGACTGCGGCCCAGATCGGGCAGGACTGGAACGACAACCCGCGCTGGCAGGGCGTGACCCGCCCGTACCGGCCCGCCGACGTCGTGCGCCTGCGCGGCACCGTGCACGTCGAGCACTCGCTGGCGCGCCTCGGCGCCGGCAAGCTGTGGCGCTACATGCACGAGCTGCCGTACGTCAACGCGCTCGGCGCGCTGACCGGCAACCAGGCGATGCAGCAGGTACGCGCCGGGCTCAAGGCCATCTACCTGTCGGGCTGGCAGGTCGCCGGTGACGCCAACCTCGCCGGCGAGATGTACCCGGACCAGTCGCTGTACCCGGCCGACTCGGTGCCGGCGGTCGTCAGGCGCATCAACAACACGCTGCTGCGCGCCGACCAGTTGTCGCATGCCGAGGGCAACGACTCGATCGACTGGCTGCAGCCGATCGTGGCCGATGCCGAGGCCGGCTTCGGCGGCGTGCTGAATGCGTTCGAGCTGATGAAGGGCATGATCGCCGCGGGCGCCGCCGGCGTGCACTTCGAGGACCAGCTCTCCTCGGCGAAGAAGTGCGGCCACATGGGCGGCAAGGTGCTGGTGCCGACCCAGGAAGCTATCAACAAGCTGGTGGCCGCGCGCCTCGCCGCCGACGTCAGCGACGTGCCGACGATCGTGGTGGCGCGCACCGACGCCGAGGGCTCGGCGCTGCTGACCGCCGACGTCGACGAGCGCGACCGGCCGTTCATCGCCAGCGCCGAGCGCACCAGCGAGGGCTTCTTCCGGGTCCGCGCCGGCATCGAGCAGGCCATCGCCCGTGGCGTCGCCTATGCGCCGTACGCAGACCTGGTCTGGTGCGAGACGGCCAAGCCCGACCTGCACGAGGCGCAGGCGTTCGCCGCGGGCGTACACCGGGTGCATCCGGGCAAGCTGCTGGCCTACAACTGCTCGCCGTCGTTCAACTGGAAGCAGAAGCTCGACGACGCGACCATCGCGAAGTTCCAGCGCGAGCTGGGCGCGATGGGCTACAAGTTCCAGTTCATCACGCTGGCCGGATTCCACGCGCTGAACTATTCGATGTTCCAGCTCGCGCGCGGCTACCGGCAGACGCAGATGAGCGCTTATGTGACGCTGCAGCAGGCGGAGTTCGCCGCCGAGGCCGACGGCTACACGGCGACCAAGCACCAGCGCGAGGTCGGCGCCGGCTATTTCGACGACGTCACGCAGACGGTCACGGCCGGCACCTCGTCGATCACTGCGATGAAGGGTTCGACCGAGGAAGCACAGTTCAAGACCGGCTGAAGCGCGGGCCGCGCGCGATGATGAGGGCGTGAGCGCATTCGAACCCAAAGCGTTCGTCGCGACGCTGCCGGCCCGTCCGGGCGTCTACCGGATGCTGGATGCCGGCGGCGCAATCCTGTACGTCGGCAAGGCGCGCAATCTGCGCGCGCGGGTCGGCAGCTACTTCCGGCCCGAGCGCCTGCAGCCGCGGGCCCTGGCCCTGGTGCGGCATATCGCCGGCATCGAGGTCACGGTTACGCACTCCGAAACCGAGGCGCTGCTGCTCGAGCACAATCTGATCAAGGAGCACCGCCCGCGCTACAACGTCATCCTGCGCGACGACAAGAGCTTTCCGTGGCTGCAGCTCTCGGCACACGAGTTCCCGCGGCTGTCGTTCTACCGCGGTTCGCGCCGCCTGCCGGGGCGGCTGTTCGGGCCCTATCCCTCGGCCGGCGCCGTGCACGAGACGCTGCAGCAGCTCCACCGCCTGTTCCGGCTGCGCGGCTGCCGCGACAGTTTCTTCGCCAACCGCAGCCGGCCCTGCCTCGAGTACCAGATCCGGCGCTGCTCGGCGCCCTGCACCGGCCTGATCAGCCACGCCGACTATGCGCGTGACGTGCAGGCCGCGGTGCTCGTACTCGAGGGACGCGCCGGCGATGTGAGCAGCGGCCTGGCCGCGGCCATGGATGAGGCGGCGGGGCGGCTCGATTTCGAGCGTGCCGCCGCGCTCGGCGACCAGCTGGCCGCACTGACCGAAATCCAGTCGCGGCAGGTGGTCAGCCGCGCCCGCGGCGGGCGCAACACGGATGTGCTGGCCGTCGCGGAGCAGGGCGGGGAGTTCTGCGTTGCGCTGCTGCCGGCCCGCGGCGGGCAGCTTCTCGGCACCGCGACCTTTCATCCGCGCGCACCGATCAGCACCGCGCCCGAAGTGCTGTCGGCCTTCATTCGCCAGCACTACGACGGCCAGGAGCCGCCGGCGCAGATCCTCGTGTCGCATCGCCTCGAGGACCAGCAGGCGCTGGCGGAGGCGCTGACGGCGCGGGCCGGACACCCGGTGACCATCGCCAGCGCGCGGCGCGGCACGCCGCTGCGCTGGCTGGAACTGGCGCGGCAGAATGCCGCGACCGCGCTCGGCATGCGCGCTGCAACCCGTTCGAACCAGGCCACCCAGTTGGCGGCGCTCGGTGAGTTCCTCGGCCTCGGCCGGCCGCCCGCGCGGATCGAGTGCTTCGACATCAGCCACACCCGGGGTGAGGCGACCGTCGCCTCCTGTGTCGTGTTCGACGCGCAGGGACCGCTGCGGCAGGAATACCGGCGCTACAACATCGAGGGCGTGGCCGCGAGGGACGATTGCGGCGCGCTGCGCCAGGCGCTCAGCCGGCGCTACCGGCGGCGGCTGCAGGAAGGCGCCGCGCTGCCCGAGTTGCTGCTGCTCGACGGCGGTGCCGGGCAGCTCGCCACGGCCGCGGCGGTGCTCGCGGAAATCGGCCTCGCACTGCCGTCCGTTGCGGCAGTGGCAAAGGGCGCCGATCGCCGGCCCGGGCAGGAGCGACTGTTCTTGTTGGGTCGGGAGGGCGCTTCTATACTGCCGCCGGACTCCGTCGCGCTGCGACTGATCCAGCGGGTGCGGGACGAGGCGCACCGGTTCGCAATCAGCGGCCATCGTCGCAGCCGCTCCCGAGCCCGCCAGACTTCGATGCTCGAGGCCGTGGCCGGGCTGGGGCCCGCGCGACGCCGGCGTCTGCTGCAGCATTTCGGCGGACTGCAGGGCGTGCTGCGCGCCGGTGTCGAGGACCTCGCCCGCGCGCCCGGCATCGGCCCGGCGCTCGCGCAGTCGATCTTCGAGCACCTGCACCCGGGAGTGACATGACCGAGCCGTACACCGTCCCGAACCTGCTGACGGCGCTGCGGATCCTGCTGATCCCGGCGATCGTCGTGCTGTTCTACCTGCCGTACGGCTGGGCCGACATGGCCTGTGGCCTGATGTTCGCCGCGGCCGGGATCACCGATGCCTATGACGGTTACGTGGCGCGCCGCCTTGGCCAGGTGTCACCGCTCGGCGCGTTCCTGGATCCGGTCGCCGACAAGCTGATCGTCGCGGTCGCGCTGGTGCTGATCGTCAGCCGTGACCCGGCCTGGTACGTCGTCGTCGCCGCGGCCGTCATCATCGGCCGCGAGATCGCGATTTCCGGGCTGCGCGAGTGGATGGCCGAGATCGGCGCGCGACACAAGATTGCGGTATCCGGCATCGGCAAGCTGAAGACGATCGTGCAGGTCGTCGGCCTGTCGATGCTGTTGTTCCGCCAGGACCTGTTCGGACTGCCGATCTATGCGCTCGGCCTCGTGCTGACGGTCCTCGCCGCAATGCTGACGCTATGGTCGATGGTCGCCTATCTGCGCGCCGCGTGGCCCGACCTGCGCCAGTAACGGCACCAGGGGGTGCTGGCGTTGCCGCCCGCCAGCACCTAGAATATCGGCCGCTTGCAGGCGCCCTGCGGGAATAGCTCAGTTGGTAGAGCGCAACCTTGCCAAGGTTGAGGTCGCGAGTTCGAGCCTCGTTTCCCGCTCCAGTCTTCCGGAACCCCGGCGACGCGGTCCCGAGGTTTCGCGTCGGATGCCCCTTGGCTAGGTGGCAGAGTGGTCATGCAGCGGCCTGCAAAGCCGTGTACGCCGGTTCGATTCCGACCCTAGCCTCCATCACCCTGTTTTCTGTTGTTCACGGTTGTCCGCCTCTTGGCCAACTCAAATCCCACCACGTCGAGCTATCTGATCGTCGGGGTGAAAGACGCTATTCGCACCATCACTGGCACTCACTATTTGGACGACCAGAGGATCCAGACCTTGGTGCATCACCATTTCGATCCCGTGCCTGCGCTAGTGTATGAGAATGTGCATCACGCCATGAACAGCACCTTCACTGCTGCCCGCGCGGCGTCAAGCGAAGAAACTGACCTTGTCGGTGGTGAGCTCGGCTTCCAGAAGGGCGTGGGCCGAGTCCATCACACCAAGCTAGCCTTCGGCCAGCAAACCTTGGCGCCGCGGAGTCGCTCCGGGCGCAGCAGCAGCATCTGGCCCTTCGACACATCAACCGAGCCAGCGATCCGGTGATCGCGCTTCTGCGACTGACGCTTCATCGCCCGTAGCTTGGCCATGGAAGGCGCGCGCTCGGCGCTGCGGATATCGAACGGGATGCCCTGATGCGCCACAACCTGCTGCAGGAACAGCTGGATGGCATCGCTCGCATCGAGGCCGCACGAGGCCAGCACCCGGAGCGCGCTCGCTTTGAGTTTGGAATCCATACGTGCGCGAATGGCGGCGTTCTTCATGCCGACCACTGTAGCTACATCTCGGGCGGCTTCGGAGCACAGATATCGAGCGTGAGGCGAATGGCGTATTAATCACCTCATGACGTGATAGGATTAATCTTGATAATCGACTAACCCACGGACTCCATTATGTTTTGTGTCGTTCAGTGACGCGATCATGGCCGCGAGCGCCTGGATCTGGACATCGCCCGCATGGCCTAGCCTGACCTACGACCTGGAGCGGCTCGCGGGGCCGCTCGGCCGTGCCCGGGCGGAGGGCGGCCGGCTGTACGGCATGGCCGCGGCGATTGGCGCCCATGAGCTCGCCCTGGTACAACGCGACGTGTGGTCCGGCGAGGCAGTGGCGACCGCTGCCATCGAGGGCGAAACTTTCGACCTCGCGAGCGTGCGCTCCTCCGTGGCACGCCGCCTCGGGATCAACCCTGAATTTGTCGCTGCCATTCCTCGTAACGTGGAAGGGCTGCTCGACGTCATGGAGAGTGCGGCCGCGGAGTGGGACAGCGATCTGACCGAGGAACGCCTGTGCCGATGGCACGCATCACTCTTCCCGGCAGGTGGCACTGCGCTGCGTTCCATGGAAACGGGTCGCTATCGCAGCCACGCCGATCCCATGCAGATCGTGAGCGGCCCGATCGGGCGCGAGGTGGTGCACTACGAGGCACCGCCTTCCGCCGCCGTGCGCGCCGAGATGCACAACTTTCTCGACTGGTTCAACCGAACCCGCGCTACGCCTCTCGACGGCATCCTGCGGGCAGGCCTCGCGCACCTCTGGTTCGAAACCATTCATCCGTTCGAGGACGGCAACGGCCGGATTGGCCGTGCCGTCGTCGACATGGCGCTCGCCCAGGACGCACGGCTACCTACGCGGCTGCACTGCGTTTCGGCCGAACTGCGCCGTCGCCAGGTGGCGTACTACGAAGCGCTCAACCAGGCGCGGCGCGGCACCACCGATGTGACGGCGTGGCTCGAGTGGTTCACGAACGTGTTCGCGGATTCGTGCCAGGCGAGCGCGGCTCTGATCAACGAGGCGCTGGTGCGCGCGCGGTTCTGGGCTGAGCACAAGCATTTCGCGCTCAACGCGCGCCAGCGCAAAGTGGTCAACACGATGCTCGAAGCGGGCCCCGGCCGATTTGAGGGCGGCGTGACGCAGCGCAAGTACGTGAGCATGACGGGCGCTTCCCCGGCGACATCATCGCGCGACATCACCGACCTCGTCAGCAAGGGAATACTGGTGCTGGGGAACGCCGCCGGCCGCTCCACCTACTACAATCTCGCGATTGCCGGGTGGAGCTGGCATCCGGCGGGGTGACGCCTCAGTCCATTCCCAGATCGTCGTCCCGCGCATGGTGGTGCGGTCGATCACAAGTCGACAAGGTCGCGCGCGCGGTTGGCCGCGCGGACATTTTGGCCGGTCCCACTACAGGCTGTCCGATGAGTTACGCCACTTTGCCGAAAAGAGGGGATGGCAAATTCGAAGTCGCGCAGAATCAGTGCCTTCCAACAGCCTTCGATTCCGACCCTAGCCTCCATGTCCATTGCTCAATCAGGCGCGCACAGGGTCAGCGGCAGGACGGCATCCTGCTACCAACAGGCTGCGGAAAAAGTGTCGGGATTCCTGACGACAGACACGCGTACTGCCGGTATCCGGTCGGAGTGCGCCACTTATTGAGCCTTGCATAAATGCCTGACAGTTTCACAATGGCAGTTCAGCCTGTTGCCAGAAGGCGCGGATCAGGCTCGGGCGGCGTTGCATGGAGCACAGCCGATTGCGCGCAGTGGTTTTGAGGTCAGCGAAGGTGCTGGCA
>VGVB01000018.1 GCA_016882265.1 Gammaproteobacteria bacterium | reverse complement strand
CGGCTGTGCTCCATGCAACGCCGCCCGAGCCTGATCCGCGCCTTCTGGCAACAGGCTGAACTGCCATTGTGAAACTGTCAGGCATTTATGCAAGGCTCAATAATTGGGGCCGATAACTGTCGGCGAATTTCGGGCCGAACCCGTCGAATAATCGGATATCGGCCGGCCCGGCGTCCAACGGATACTTGTACTTGCGCGGGACCGTGTCGGATAACCCGCGGATCCCGCCCGGCATGTTGAGCGACACCGACAAACCGAAGACATTGCGTGAGGCCGTGCGCGAGCAAATCCGGGTGCGGCACCTCAGCCTGCGCACCGAGCACGCCTATCAGCACTGGATCCGGCGCTTTGTGACCTATCACGGCCGTCGCTCCCCTCGTGACCTGGGCGCCGCCGAAGTCGAGCAATTCTTGACCCATCTGGCGGTTGAACGCAAGGTCAGCGCCGCGACGCAGAACCAGGCGCTGCAGGGACTGCTGTTTCTGTACCGGCACGTACTGGGCGTCGACCTGCCGTGGCTCGGCAACGTCGTGCGGGCCCGCCGGCCACAGCGCCTGCCGGTAGTCCTGTCGCGGGCGGAGGTGGCCGCCGTGCTGGCCAACCTCGAAGGCATCTGTTGGCTGGTCGGCGGGCTGCTCTACGGCAGCGGCCTGCGCGTCACCGAAGCGCTGCGCCTGCGGGTCAAGGATCTGGCGCTGGACCGCGGCGAGCTCATCGTCCGCGATGGCAAGGGCGCCAAGGACCGGGTGACGGTGATCGCGCAGCGGCTCATCGTGCCGCTCCAGGGTCATCTCGCCCGCCTGCGCGACTGGCACAATGAGGAGCGCCGTCAGGGACGACCTGGCGTCTCGCTGCCGGCGGCACTGGCCCGCAAGTATCCGAACGCCGCCGCGCAATGGGGCTGGCAGTACCTGTTTCCATCCGCCACGCTGTGCCGGGATCCGCTCGACGGCAGGCTCGTGCGCCACCATCTCCACGACAAGGCCGTCCAGCGCGCCATGCAGTCAGCCGTACGCCGCGCCGGCATCACCCAGCCGGCGAGCTGTCATACGCTGCGCCACTGTTTCGCGACCCACCTGCTCGAACAGGGCTATGACATCCGGACGTTGCAGGAACTGCTCGGGCACGCGGACGTCAAGACCACGATGATCTACACGCACGTCATGAACAAGGGCGCGCGCGGCGTGCGCAGCCCGCTCGATCGCGAGTGAGCAGGCCCGGACGCGGACCGCGGGCCCGCGCGGCCGCCCTCACCCGCCGAGCTTTTCCTCGATCCGTGCGGACTTGCCGGAGCGGTCGCGCAGGTAGTAGAGCTTGGCCCGGCGTACAAGGCCGCGGCGCTTGACCACGATGTCGGCGATCGCCGGGCTGTACAGCGGAAACACGCGCTCGACGCCCTCGCCGTGCGACACCTTGCGCACCGTGAACGAGCTGTTCAGGCCGCGGTTGCTGCGCGCGATCACCACGCCCTCGTAGGCCTGGATGCGCTCGCGGTCACCTTCCTTGACCTTGACCTGCACGACGACGGTGTCGCCCGGGGCGAAGTCCGGCAGTTGCCGCTGCATGGCCCGCGCTTCGATGTCCTGGATGATCCTGTTCATGCCTTCGTCCTCATCCGTCGTTGCCGTCATACCCGCGCCGGCGGCGCAATTCCCGCCGCGGCGCAATACTCCTCGAGCAGCATCCGCTCCTCGTCGTTCAGGCCGCGGCGCGCGATCAGTTCCGGGCGCCGCTGCCAGGTCCGCCCCAGCGCCTGCTGCAGCCGCCAGCGCCGGATCTCGTCGTGGTGACCGCCAAGCAACACCGCCGGCACCCGCCGCCCGGCCCAGTCCTCGGGCCGCGTGTAGTGCGGCCAGTCGAGCAGGCCAGCGCCGAACGAGTCCTGCGCCGCCGAATCCGCATCGCCGAGCACGCCCGGCAGCAGCCGCACCACCGCATCCACGACGACCAGCGCGGGCAGCTCGCCGCCCGTCAACACATAGTCGCCGATCGACAGTTCC
Source organism: Gammaproteobacteria bacterium (assembly GCA_016882265.1). Taxonomy (GTDB): domain Bacteria; phylum Pseudomonadota; class Gammaproteobacteria; order Steroidobacterales; family Steroidobacteraceae; genus SCUD01. The sequence continues at coordinate 48,630 of VGVB01000018.1, read as the reverse complement.
TCGTCGACCAGCGCGTCGATCAGCCGCTGGTCGATGCCCTCGTAGCGGCCGGCCAGCAACAGCAGCCCGGGCAGTCCGGCCAGCCGCCGGGCCGTGGCCTGCGTGAACGGCGCGCCCTGCGCCGACACCGCAATCACCGGCGCTCCCGCCGGCAGCCGTGCCCGCGCGACGCCGAGCGCCGTCGCCAGCGGCTCCACCGCCAGCACCATCCCCGGACCACCGCCGTACGGCCGGTCGTCCACCCGCCGGTACGGATCCGGTGCATGCGCGCGCGGATCCTCGGTACCGACCTGCACCAGACCGCGGGTTACCGCGCGGCCTGTCACTCCGGCCCCGAGCTGTGCCCGGATCAGCTCCGGAAACAGCGTCACGACCTCGATGTGCATCCGGCCTCCCTAGAAGTCCGGATCCCAGTCCACGATCACCCGCCCGCCGTCCAGGTCCACTTGCCGGATGCACCCGCGGACCAGCGGCAGCCAGTGCTCCGTCTCGCCGATCACGACCATCACCGCGTTTCCCGGTGCGTCCACGAAGTGATCGACCCGACCGAGGACCCGTCCCTGCAAATTCACCGCGATGAGCCCCTCGAGGTCCACCCGGTACACCTGACCGCTGGGCAGCGCCGGAAGCTCGGACCGCTCGACCCAGAACTCGCGCAGCGTCAGCCGCGCAGCCGCGGTGCGGTCTTCGATGCCGGCTAGCCGCGCCACGACGCCCTTGCCGTGTCGCCGGCCCTCGAGCAGCCGCAGCGTCTCGGTGCCGCCGTCGGGCCGGTCGATCCGCCACAGGGGGTAGTCCAGCACCTCCTCGGGCGGCTCGGTATAGGAGCGGACGTGGACCCAGCCGCGAACCCCGTACGGGCCCCCGATCTGCCCGAGCTCGACGCGCTGGGGCCCCGCCGTCAGGCGGCCGCCGCCTGCCCGCGAGCGGACTTCACCAGCGCGCTGACACGGTCCGACATCTGCGCGCCGACACCGGTCCAGTAGTCGATCCGGGGCAGGTCGAGCTCGAGCCGGCGGTCCTTGCCGCGGGCGATCGGGTTGAAGTATCCGACCTGCTCCAGCGTCTGGCCGCCCTGCCGTTTCCGGCTGTCCGTGACGACCACGTGGTAGAACGGCGCATTCCGGCCGCCACGACGCGTCAGTCGAATCGTCACCATCGTGTATTCCTTGCATTCACCGTGTCGGCGCGGGCCCGGGCGGACCCCGCCGGAAAGCCGCGCATTCTACCTTAGCCCGGTGCCGGTGTTACGGTTTTTCGGTGGCACCAATCAAAGCCGGCGCAGCAGCCGGGCGAGGCCCCCGCCCTTCATCTGCTTCATGACCCGCTCCATCTGGGCAAACTGCTTCAGCAGGCGATTGACCTCCTGGACCTGGACGCCGGCGCCGGCCGCGATGCGGCGCCTGCGCGAGCCGTCGATCAGGGCCGGGCGGCGCCGCTCGCCGGGAGTCATCGAGTCGATGATGCCGATCTGCCGCCGCAGGCTGCGGTCGTCCATCTGCCCGGTTGCCGCCGCCGGGCGCAACTGCGCCGGCAGCTTGTCGGCCAGCGCGGCAACGCCACCCATCTGGCGCAACTGAGCGAGCTGCGTGCGCAGGTCGGCGAAGTCGAAACCGCGCCCGCGCGCGAGCTTGCCAGCCAGTTTGCGCGCCTGCTCGGCATCGGCGGCAGTGCTGACCTGCTCGACCAGCGACAGCACATCGCCCATGCCGAGGATCCGCGCGGCGATGCGCTCCGGATGGAAGACCTCGAGCGCGTCGGTCTTCTCGCCGACGCCGAGATACAGGATCGGCTTGCCGGTGACCTGCCGCACCGACAGCGCGACACCGCCGCGCGCGTCGCCGTCGGCCTTGGTCAGGATTACGCCGGACAGCGCGAGCGCCGCGTCGAAGGCGCGCGCCGCATGGATCGCGTCCTGCCCGGCCATGCTGTCGACGACGAACAGCCGTTCCACAGCGCCGGTCGCGCGGTCGATCTCGCGCACCTCCGTCATCATCTCGTCATCCACGTGCAGGCGCCCCGCCGTGTCGATGATCACGACGTCGTGCTGGTGCGCGCGCGCCCAGGCGATGGCCGCCTGCGCAATCGCGACCGGCGCCGTCGTCGGCTCGGCCGCGAAGTACGTCGCCCCGACCTGCCCGGCCAGGCGCTCGAGCTGAGTCATTGCCGCCGGCCGGTACACGTCGGTGCTGACCAGCAGCGGCTGCCGCCGCTCGTTCAGCAGCAGCCGCGCGAGCTTGGCCGCGGTCGTCGTCTTGCCGGCGCCCTGCAGCCCGGCCAGCAGCACGACCACCGGCGGCTCGGCGCGCAAATTGAGCCCGCGCCCCGGCTCGCCGAGGACCCGCGTCAGTTCCTCATGGAAGATCCGGATCAGCGCCTGACCGGGCGTCAGGCTGCGGGCAACCTCGGCGCCGATCGCGCGCGCGCGGACCGCTTCGATGAACGCCTTGACGACCGGCACGGCGACGTCGGCCTCGAGCAGGGCCATGCGGACCTGCCGCAGCGTAGCGGCAATGTTCTCCTCGGTCAGCCGCCCGCGACCGCGCAGGGCTGCGACGGCCTGGCCGAGACGCTCGCTCAGGTGGTCGAACATCGCGCGCACGGCCTCCGGGTGCCGGGCACCCGCCGGCGGGGAGCGCGGATTATAGGCGCTCGCCCGCGTACGTTGCGCCGCCCTGTACAATGCCGCGGGCGCCATTCCGGAGCCAGCCATTGCGCGGACTGTTCGTGACCCTGCTGTACGCCGTCGCCGTCGCGGCCGCCGTGCGCGCGGCCCGCGGGCACGCGCAGCGGCCGGCGCTGCGCGAACCGGCCGTGTACCTCGCCGGCACCGCGCTCGCCCTGCACGCCTGGTGGCTCGCGGCAATCGTCCACACGCACGGCGGCTTTGCCCTCACGCTCGCCGACAGCGCTTCGCTGCTCGGCTGGCTGATCGGCGCGGGCGGACTGGTCGCGCTGTGCGTACCGGGCTTCCGCGGCGTCGCGGTGATCCTGCTGGCTTGCGCGCTGCTGCTCGCCGCCGGCACCGGCAGCCTGCCGCAGATCCACGAGTACGCGGCTCCCGACTGGCCGCTGACCGGCCACATGCTGCTGGCGATGAGCGCGGCCGGACTGTTCGCGCTCGCCGCGGTGCTGGCGGTCGTGCTGATCGTGCAGGACGCGGGTCTGCGCAGTCGCCGTCCGGCCGACTGGCTCGCGCTGCTGCCGCCGATCGAGAGCCTGGAGCGCGCGCTGTTTGCGATCACGGTCACCGGCTTCGCGGCGCTGTCCGTGGCGATCCTTGCCGGCTTCCTGTTCGTCACCAATCTGTTCGCACAGCATCTGGCGCACAAGACCGTGCTCGCGCTGTCGGCCTGGCTGGTGTTCGCAGTGCTGCTCGCCGGCCACTGGCGTTTCGGCTGGCGCGGACGCCGCGCGGCCAGCTATACGCTGGCCGGCTTCGGCATCCTCGTGCTGGCCTATTTCGGCAGCAAGTTCGTGCTCGAGGTGCTGCTCGGTCGAAGCTGGGGCTGATCCCCGGGGGCTTCAGGCGAGCGCTGCGAGCGCCTCATCCAGCCGCGCAACCGGGCGGACCTGCAGCTCCGCGATCGGCTGCCGCGGCGCGTTCGCCTGCGGTACCAGCGCACGCCGGAAGCCGTGCTTGGCGGCCTCGCGCAGGCGCTCCTCGCCGTACGGTACCGGGCGGATCTCGCCGGTCAGTCCGAGTTCACCGAACACGACGAGATGGCGCGGCAGCACCATGCCCCGCGCACTCGAGGCGAGCGCGGCGACGACCGCGAGGTCGGCCGCGGTCTCCGCCAGGCGCACGCCACCGACGACGTTGACGAACACATCGTGGCCGTGCAGCGCGAGGCTGGCGTGACGATGCAGCACCGCCAGCAGCATCGCGACGCGGTTGGGCTCGTAGCCGACGGCGACGCGGCGCGGGTTGGCCGCCTGGGTCGCATCGACCAGCGCCTGGATTTCGATCAGCATCTGCCGGGTACCCTCGCGCGCCACCGTCACCACCGAGCCGGGCACCGGCTCGCCGCTGCGCGACAGGAAGATCGCCGACGGGTTGCGCACCTCGCGCAGCCCGCGCTCGTCCATCGCGAACACGCCGATCTCGTTGGCCGCGCCAAAGCGGTTCTTCACCGCCCGGATCACGCGATAGCGGCTGCCGGAATCGCTCTCGAAATAGAGCACCGTATCGACCATGTGCTCGAGCACGCGCGGGCCGGCGATCACGCCTTCCTTGGTCACGTGGCCGATCAGCAGTACGGCGGCGCCAGTCTCCTTGGCGTGACGGACCAGGCGGGCCGTGCACTCGCGTAGCTGCGTCACCGCGCCGGGCGCCGCCTCGACCTCTGCGCAGGCCATGGTCTGGATCGAATCGATGACCAGCACCCGGGCGTTGGCAGCCCCTGCCGCCGCCAGAATCCCCTCGACCGAGGTCTCGGCGAGGAGCTGCAGGCCGGCGCCGCGGGCGACGAGCCGGGTGGCGCGCGCCGCCACCTGGCGGACCGACTCCTCACCGGTCGCATAGAGCACCGGCATTTCCGCAGCCAGCGCCGCGGCGCTCTGCAGGAGCAGCGTCGACTTCCCGATGCCGGGATCGCCACCGATCAGGGTCACCGACCCGGCCACCAGTCCGCCGCCCAGCACCCGGTCGAACTCGGTCATGCCGGTGCCGGCGCGGTCTTCAGGCTCGGCCGCGACGCTCGCGAGTGGCAGCGGCGCGGTCTGGCCGGCGGCAGCCGGGCGCCGCGCGGAGCTCCGCTTCGGCCGCGCTTCAGCCAGCGCCGACAGGGTGTTCCAGGCGCCGCAGGACGGGCACTGGCCCTGCCAGCGCGGCGTATCCGCGCCGCAGCCGGAACAGACGAAGACCGTGCGGGGTCGGGCCATGACAGGGGTCGGAGCCGGGGGGGCGTGATGCTAGCACGCGGTCAGCGGGGACTGCGCCGCAGGTCGCGCTTTGGGCCACAAGGCGCTGAAATTCCTGCGGGACTTGTTTCGGCGGACGGCGGCTCCGTTTATGATCCGCCGTCAATGCCGGTCAAGGGTCGGTGGCCGTATGTCGGATGAGTCCAGCCTCGGTCGCTGGTTGCGGAACCGTTCCGGCGCCAGCCGGCACGACCCGGACGGTTCTTCAGCCGGCCTGAAGCTGCGCCAGCCGCTCGAAATCGCCCTGGCCGAAGCGCAGCAATCGCGACGGCGGACGCGCGTACTGCGCCCCGGCGATCGCTTCCATCACTTCCAGTTGCAGCAGCAGCTCGGTCGCGGCGCGATGGCCACCGTGTACCGGGCCGTCGACGAGAACGACGGTAAGGTGGTGGCGCTGAAGGTGCTGACGCTCGCGGATGACTGGCCCGAGGAGCAACGGGAGGAAGCCCGGCTGCGGATGCTGCGCGAGGCCGAGACCGCGGGCCGGCTCGGTCATCCCGATATCATCGAAATCAACGAGGCCGACGAGCACGACGGGTTCGTGTACCTGGCGATGGAGTTCGTCGAGGGGGTCAATCTGGCGACCCACGCCGGCGAGAGCCGGCTGCTGCCGCCGCGGCTGGTCTGCGAGATGTGCGCGCGGGTCGCGGATGCGCTGCACTTCGCCCACCAGCGTGGCGTGATCCACCGCGACGTCAAGCCGGCCAACATCGTTTTCGATCAGCGCACGCGCCGCGTGCGGGTCATGGACTTCGGCGTCGCGCGTCTCGAGGACAGCCGCGCGACGCGCACCGGCATCATCCTCGGTTCACCGTCGTACATGGCGCCGGAACAACTCGACGGGCGCAAGGTGACGGCGCAATCGGATCTGTTCTCGCTCGGCGTATCGCTGTTCCAGTTGCTGACCGGCACACTGCCGTTCCGCTGCGACTCGATCCCCGGCCTGATGCAGAAGATCGCGAGCGAGCCGCATCCGCCGCTCAGCGTGGTCCGCCCCGATCTGCCACCGTGCCTGGCGGAGATCGTCGATCGCGCCATGGCCAAGGATCCGGTAGCGCGCTTTGCCACCGGTGCCGAGATGGCCCAGGCGCTGCGCGACTGCGGTCGCGGCATCGACCCGGCGTTGCGCTGATGGGCCGGTACACCTCGCTGCGGACGCGGATTCAGGCCATCGGCCTCAGCGACACCGGCAAGGTGCGCGAACACAACGAGGACGCCATCGCCTCGGACAACGACATCGGCCTGTTCGTGCTGGCCGACGGCATGGGCGGCTACAACGCCGGCGAAGTGGCCAGCGGCATCGCGGTCAAGACCATCGCCAACCTGGTCCGCGAGTCGTTCCTGACGCTGGAGCTCGACGGCGCGGACCGGGCGACCGGCCTGCACCGGCCCGGTATCATCCTGCGCGACGCCATCGCGCGGGCCAACAAGATCATCCACCAGACCTCGAAGTCGCAGACCCAGTGCGAGGGCATGGGGACGACCGTGGCCGCCATCCTGTTCCACGACAATCGCGTGACCGTGGCGCACGTCGGCGACTCGCGGGTCTACCGCCTGCGGCACGAATCGTTCGAGCAGCTTACGATGGACCATTCGCTGCTGCAGGAGCTCGTCGACCGGGGCTTCTACTCGCCGGAAGAAGCGCAGCGCGCCACCAACAAGAACTACGTGACTCGTGCCCTCGGCGTGGAACCGACCGTCGACGTCGAGGTACACGAATACCCGGTCCAGGTCGGTGACTGGCTGGTGCTGTGTTCCGATGGCCTGACCGACATGGTCGAGGACGAGGATATCCACTTAACAATCAGCACGTTCGGCGGTAATCTTGACACTGTGGTGAGGCAGCTCGTGCAGCTCGCCAACGACAGTGGGGGACGGGACAACATCTCGGTGATGCTGGCGCGGGTGGTCGAGCTTTTCCCGGCACGGCGGAGCATACTGGATCGCATCCTGGCGTGGTTCGGCTGATACAGGGCGGGGGCAACAGATGGCACGTCTCATTCTGAGCATCGACGGGCAGGTGCTCGCCGAGTACAACATGACCAAGGAGCGCTACACGGTGGGCCGCCTGCCGGACAACGACGTGCGCATCGACAACCCCGCCGTCAGCGGTCATCGCGCCCTCGTCATCAACATCCTGAACGACTCGTTCCTCGAGGATCTGAACAGCACGAACGGCACTTACGTCAACGGCAAGCTGATCAAGAAACATGCGCTGCAGCACGGCGACGTGGTCACGGTCGGCCACCACCACCTGCGGTTCGTGGACAGCCAGGTCGACAGCGCGGAACAGGACGAATTCGAACGGACGATGGTGATCGGCCCCGGCCAGATCAGCGAAGGCCAGTTGCGCGCCGGCGTGCAGGTCGGCGCGATCAGCCGCCGCGCCGACGGCTATTTCATCGTGCACGTCGAGAGCAGCAAGCCGGGCGACTACCCGCTGGTCAACGGCCAGACCATCGGTCCGCAGGCCCGCCGTCTGGCGGACAACGACGTCATCACGCTGGCCGGCGTGAAAATGGGGTTCTTCGAAGCCTGAGCCGGCGCGGCGGCACGCTCAGCGCACGTCCAGGTGCACCCGCTGGCTGACGCCGCAAAGGAGTTCGTACGGAACGGTGCCGGCGGCACGCGCGACCACCTCGACCGGCACCCCGGGGCCCCATAGCAGCACCGGGTCCCCGACCGCGACCCGCGGCAGATCCGTCACGTCGATCGTAACCATGTCCATGGATACCCGGCCGGCGAGCAGGGCCGGGCGCTCATTGACCAGCACCGGCGTACCGGAGGCCGTGTTACGCGGGTAGCCGTCGCCATAGCCGGCGGCGGCCACCGCGATGCGGCTCGGCCGCGGCGCGACCCAACAGCCGCCGTAACCGACGCGGTCGCCGGTGGCGATGTTGCGCACCGCGATCACGCGCGTCTCGAGCGTCATCGCCGGGCGCAGCCCCAGCTCGCTGCCCTGCAGTTCCGGGAACGGCGAGACCCCGTACAGCATCAGGCCCGGGCGCACCCAGTCCGCGCGCGCTGCCACCCAGGCCACGAGCCCGGCGGAATTGGCGATGCTGCGCTCGCCCGGCAGCTCCGCAGTCAGCGCCGCAAACCGCTGCAACTGCCCGGGGGTGTGCGGACCGGCCCGGTCCTCGGCCTCCGCCAGGTGGGTCATCAGCGTCAGCGGCTGCAGCACCGCTGCGCACGCGCCGAGCCGCGTCCGCGCCGCCGGCAGCTCCGCCGCGCGGAAGCCGAGGCGGCCCATGCCGCTGTCGATCTTCAACCAGACGCTGAAGCGATGGTCGCCGCGCCACGACTCGAGCAGCGCGATCTGTCCGGGCTCGTGCACCACCAGCTCGAAGCCGTGATGGGCGGCCTGGCGCAGCGCATCGCTGCCGAACACACCCTCGAGCAGCACGACGCGATGCCGCAGGCCGGCCGCGCGCAGCTCGATGCCCTCCTCCAGCCGCGCGACCGCGAACCCGTCGGCCGCCGCCAGCGCCACCGCCGCCGGCACGATGCCGTGGCCGTAGGCGTTGGCCTTGAGCACGGCGAGCACGCGCGTGGCAGGTGCGTACTCACGCACCCGCGCCAGGTTGTGACGCAGCGCCGCGGTGTCGACGATCGCCCGGATCAGCGCGGTCAGAACACGCCCTCGCCGTAGGTCTCGGCCACGAGGTTCTCGAACCGCGTGTACTCGCCGAGGAAGGTCAGCGACACCTCGCCGATCGGGCCGTTGCGCTGCTTGGCAATGATGATGTCGGCAATGCCCTTGCGCGTGGTGTTCGGCTCGTAGACCTCCTCGCGATAGATCATCAGGATCACGTCGCTGTCCTGCTCGATCGCGCCGGACTCGCGCAGATCGGACATCACCGGGCGCTTCTCGGTGCGCTGCTCGACCGCGCGGTTGAGCTGCGACAGCGCAATCACCGGGATCTGCAGCTCCTTGGCCAGCGCCTTCAGGCTGCGCGAGATCTCGGAAATCTCGGTGGCCCGGTTCTCGCGCGTGCCCGGCACCTGCATGAGCTGCAGGTAGTCCACGACCACGAGGCCGAGGCCGCGCTCGCGCTTCAGCCGCCGCGCCCGGGCCCGCACCTCGGTCGGCGTCAGCGCCGGCGTTTCGTCGATGAACAGCGGCGCGGCCGAGAGCTGGGCGATCGCGCCGTTGATCCGCGACCAGTCCTCGTCGGAGAACTGGCCGGTGCGCAGGTGGCTCTGGTTGACGCGCCCGAGCGACGAGATCATACGCAGCGTGAGCTGCTCGGCCGACATTTCCATCGAGAACAGCGCCGCCGGGATCTTGTGGCCGATTGCGGCGTTCTCGGCGATATTGACCGCCAGCGTGGTCTTGCCCATCGACGGGCGCCCGGCGATCACGACGAGGTCCCCGGCCTGCAGGCCGGTGGTCAACTGGTCCAGCTTGCTGAAGCCGGTCGGCACGCCGCGCACCTGCCCCTTGGACTGGTGCAGCAGGTCGAGCCGGTCCACCGCCTGCGGCAGGATCTCGCGCACCGGGACGAAGCCCTCGCGCGCGCGGATGCCGCGTTCGGCGATTTCGAACACGCGCCGCTCGGCCAGGTCGACGAGCTCGCCGGCACTGCGGCCACCGCTGTCGAGCGCCGCGGTGGCAATCTCGCCGCCCGCCGCCACGAGCTGGCGCAGGATCGAACGCTCGCGGACGATCTCGGCATAGGCGCGCACGTTGGCGGCACCGGGCGTGTCGCGGACGATCGTGCCGAGATAGGCCAGCCCGCCGACTTCCTCGAGCTGGCCGGCCCGATCGAGGTGCTCGGACACGGTCACGGCATCGCAGGCGCCGCGCCGTTCCATCACGCCGGCGATCGCCTCAAAGATCAGCCGATGGTCGCGCCGGTAGAAGTCACCGCCGGTGACGATGTCGGCCACCGCGTCCCAGGCAGCGGTGTCGAGCATCAGGCCGCCCAGCACCGCCTGCTCGGCCTCGACCGAGTGCGGTGGCGCACGGACTTCGTCCGGCCTGATCCTGGCGGCCATCAGCGAAGCATACTCGCGGCGCTTCCGGGTTACTCCTCGGCGACCACGCTGACCGGCAGTTCGATCTCGACATCGCTGTGCAGGTGCAGTGTGACGACGTGGTCGCCGATGGCGCGGATCGGGCCGTGCGGCAGGCGCACCTCGGCGCGCTCGACCGGATGGCCGGCGCGGGCGCAGGCCTCGGCGATGTCGGTCGTGCCGACCGAGCCGAACAGGCGACCCTCGCTGCCGACCTTGGCGGCGATCGTCACGCGCAGGGCCCGCAGCGCTTCGGACCGGGTCTGCGCGGCGGTCAGTTCGGCGGCGGCGGCAGCCTCGATCTCCGCCTTGCGGGCCTCGAACTGCTCGATGTTCTTGGCCGTCGCGAGCGTGGCCATGCCGCCCGGCAGCAGGTAGTTCCGGCCATAGCCGGAGCGGACCTTCACCCGGTCACCGATGTTGCCGAGGTTGGCGATCTTCTTCAGCAGGATCACTTCCATGACAGCAGCTCTCCGTTGTCGGTCCGCCGCGCGGGCCGTTCCGTCAGTTCGGGGTTCGGGGTCGCGTGAACCGCTCCCGGAACCGGACCCAGGTGTCGGCCAGGCCGACGCCGACCAGCGCCACCGGTACCACCAGGATGGCGAGGTAGGCAAAGACGACCGGCACCAGCCCGATGATCTGCGCCTCCCGCAGCGCGTGCACGATGGCCAGAGCCTGCAGCAGGAACGCGGCGGCCAGCACGAACAGCAGGTCGTCCGCGACCTGCCAGCGGGTGCCGCCGAGCAGCGACGCTGCGGCCGTCAGCGCGAATACGCCGATCGCCAGCCACGAGACGAAGTTGCCGAGCCGCAGCTCGCGGAACTCGCGCCCGAACAGCCCGGGCTCGCGCGCCGCGCCGAACGCCCACAGCCCGCCGAAAGCGGCGAGCGTCGCGTGCAACAGGATCAGCCAGGCGAGCGTCGCCCAGGCCACGCGCACGGTCGCCTCGCCGAGCTCCTGCGGCGAGCGCTCGATGCCGAAGCGGGCCAGCGCCGCCGCAGTCTCCTCGAGCATCGGCGCCAGGTAGCCGACCACCGGCGCCAGCACTTCGAGCGGGTCGCCGAGCAGCGCGTGAATCGCCGCGACCAGCAGGCAGGCGCCGAGCGTCGCGGCCTGGTAGGTGAAGCTCAGACTGCGCGACGAGGCGAGCACTGAACCCGCCAGGTAGGCCGGCGCCAGCACCAGTACGGCGATGCCGGCGGCGACCGGCATGCCGGTCGCCGGCGTGAAGCCCCAGAACAGCAGCAGCCCGGCGCCCAGCATGGCAATCCCGGCCGCCGCCGGCCCGGCCGCCAGCAGCATCAGTACGACACAGGCGCCGGGCAGCCAGGCCGTCACCGGCAGCATCGGCAGCGCGACGAACGTCGCCAGCCCCGCGGCGATGAAGCCGCGCAGCGGATGGGCCGTCACCCACTCGACCAGTTTGCGCATCGCTGCCGTTCCCGCCGGGCACCGCCCGGCCACCTCAATGCTGGTCGGTGTACGGCAGCAGCGCCAGGTAGCGCGCGCGCTTGACCGCGACCGCGAGCTGGCGCTGGTAGAACGAGCGCGTCCCCGTGATCCGGCTCGGCACGATCTTGCCAGTCTCGGTGATATAGCCCTTCAGCGTCGGCAGATCCTTGTAGTCGATCTGCGTGACGCCCTCGGCGGAGAACTTGCAGTATTTCTTGCGGCGGAAGAACCGTGACATCAGCGTGCTCCCCTGGTTCAGTCTGCGGCCGCGGCTTCGCCGGCCGGCTCGCGCTCGCTGCGCTCGCGGTCGTCGGACTCGCGCACCATCGGCGATGGCTCGGTCACCGCCTGCTCCATCCGGATCACCAGGTGGCGCAGCACCGCATCGCTGAAGCGGAAGCCGCCGGTCAGCTCGGCCAGCGTCTCGCCACTGCACTCGATGTTCATCAGCACGTAGTGCGCCTTGTGCACCTTGGCGAGCGGGTACGCAAGCTGGCGCCGGCCCCAGTCCTCCAGCCGATGCACGGCGCCGCCGCCCGCGGCGATGATGCCGCGATAGCGCTCGATCATGGCTGGAACCTGCTCGCTCTGGTCCGGATGGACCAGAAACACGATCTCGTAATGCCGCATCCTGTAGCTCCTCATGGCTGTAAGCCTCCCGCTGACGCGAACGCGGTGAGGCAAGGAGAATCGTCCCGGTCAGGGGGACGAGGGGCGCGTAAGTTACCGGATCAGCGGCGGTTGCGCAACCGGAAACCGCGGCCTGAAGTCGCGTACTCACAGCACCCGCCCAGCCGACCTCAGCGCCGCGACCCGGCCCGTCCCTTGCCCGCGCGCTGCTTCGGCACCCTCGTCTTCGCCGCCCGCTTCGGCTTCGGCGGCGGCACTTCGCGCTCGGTCGCGATGAGCAGCGCCGCCATGAACTCGCCATCGTCGAGCTGCTCGTCGACGCGATAGAACAGCCGGGCGCCCGGATACGGCGGCGCCTCGACCGGCGCGCCGAGCAGCGCGCGGCCGGCCGCCGTCGGCTTCAGGAAGAACTGGTTGTCGCAGACCAGCGCCACGACCTTGGCGCCGACATAAACCGCGTATTCGCCGAACATGCGCCGGTACGAAAGCTGCGGCACGGCGTCGAGCTGCCCGGCGACGAATTCCATGAATCCCGCTTCAGTGGCCATGGCGACGATCCCCCTGGTTCAACCCCCGGATGCGGCGGCCGCGCCGCGCTGGCGCAGCGCCTCGAACAGCAGGACGCCGGCGGCGACCGACACGTTCAGGCTCTCGACCGCGCCGCGCATCGGCAGGCTGACGCAGAAGTCGCAGCACTCGCGCGTCAGCCGGCGCATGCCGCTGCCCTCGGCGCCGAGCACCAGCGCGAGCGGACCGGCGAGGTCTGCCTCGAACAGCGTGCGCGGCGCGCCCGCCTCGGCGCCGACGATCCACAGCCCGGCCTCTTTCAGTTCGCGCAGCGTCCGCGCCAGATTGGTCACCTGCGCGAATGGCAGCGACTCGGCTGCGCCGGCGGCGACCTTGCGCACCACCGGCGTCAGACCGGCGGCGCGGTCACGCGGCGCAACGACCGCCAGCGCGCCGGCCGCATCGGCGGTGCGCAGGCAGGCGCCGAGGTTGTGCGGGTCGGTGACGCCATCCAGCACGAGCACGAGCGCCGGGGCCGGTGCGGCCGCCACCAGCTCGAGCAGGTCGTCCTCGTTCAGCGCGGCGGTCGGCCGCACCTCCGCCAGCGCGCCCTGGTGCGCCTGGCCTGGCGCCAGTCGCTCGAGCTCGGCCGCCGGTACGCTGGCGACGGTACAACCCTGCTCCGCCGCAAGCTGCCGCAGCTCGCCGATGCACGCGTCGTCGCGGCCCTGGGCCAGCAGCAGCCGCAGCACCTGCCCGGGCCGGCGCGCCAGCACCGCGCGCACCGCGTGCAGCCCCCAGACCAGGCTGGCGCCGCTCACCGGCGCGCTCCGGATCGCCCGGCCGGGCGGCGCGGGTGGTGGAAGCTGCCGGTCTTCTCAACCAGCGCGAAGTCGATCTTGCGCTCGGCGGAATCGACGCGCAGCAGCCGCACGCGCAGCGCATCGCCGATCGCGAGCCGCAGGCCGGTGCGCTCGCCGACCAGCGTGCGGTCGTTTTCATGGAAGCGGAAGTAATCGCGCGGCAGCGAGGTGACGTGCACCAGGCCATCGACCTGCAGGCCGGTGAGCTGGACGAACACGCCGAACTCGAGCACGCCGGTCGCGACCGCGTCGAACTCCTCGCCGATCCGCGGGCGCATGAATTCGCACTTCAGGAACGCGACCACCGAGCGCGCCGCCTCGTCCGCGCGGCGCTCGCGCAGCGAGCACTCCTGGCCGAGCTGCTCCATCGCTTTGGACGTATGGGTGAAGTCAGCGGCGGTGCCGCCGGCCAGCGCATGGCGGATGCCGCGGTGGACCAGCAGGTCCGGATAGCGGCGGATCGGCGAGGTGAAGTGCGCGTACTCGGCGAGCGCCAGGCCGAAGTGGCCGATGTTGAGCGGCTGGTACAGCGCCTGCGGCAGCGAGCGGATGATCGCGTTCTCGAGCACCCCGGCATCGGGCCGCTGGCTGATCCGGCGCAGCGCCTCAGCGAGCCGCGCCGGCTCGAGCTCGCCGCTCAGGTCGAGGTGCAGGCCGCGCTCGGCGAGGAAGCGCTGCAGCTCCTGCAGCCGCTCCGGGTCGGGCCGGCCGTGGATGCGGAACAGCGCCGGCAGCTTGTGCCGCTTGAGGAAGCGCGCGGCCTCGACGTTGGCCGCGATCATGCACTCCTCGATCAGCCGGTGCGCATCGTTGCGCGGGAACTCACGGATGTCGGCGACGTTGCCGGCCGCATCCATGACGACCTTGACCTCCGGCGCCTCGAAGTCGAGCGCGCCGCGGGCCTCGCGATGCTGGCGCAGCGCCTGGTAGACCTCGTGCAGGCAGGCGAGCGACGGCAGCACCGCCTCGAGCTCGCGCTGCCCGGCGCCGCCGCCGCTGGCCAGCACCGCGGCGACCCGCGTGTAGGTCAGTCGCGCCGCCGAGCGCATCACCGCCGGGTAGAACTCGCTGCGCGTCACCCGCCCGGCGCGCGAGACCTGCATGTCGCAGACCATGCACAGCCGGTCCACCGCCGGCATCAGCGAGCACAAGTGGTTGGAGAGCTGCTCCGGCAGCATCGGCAGCACGCGGTTCGGGAAGTAGACCGAGGTGGCCCGCGCCCGCGCCTCGTCATCGAGCGCCGTGCCCGGCCGCACGTAGTGGCTGACGTCGGCGATCGCGACCAGCAACCGGAAGCCACCGCGGCTGCGCTCGGCCCAGACCGCGTCGTCGAAGTCGCGGGCATCCTCGCCGTCGATGGTAACCAGCGGCTGTTCGCGCAGGTCGCGCCGACCGGCCAGCGCCGCCGGCTCGACCTCGCGGCCGTGGCGCCGGGCCTCGCGCAGCGCCGCGGCCGGGAACTCGTGCGGCAGGCCGTGCGAGGCGATCGCCAGGTCCACCGCCGTGTCGGCGCTGCCGCCCGCCGGCAGCACCCGCGTGATCCGGCCGACCGGATCGCGGTCACGGCCCGGCTGCTCGAGGATCGCCGCGACCACCAGGTCGCCGTGCCGGGCGCCGCCGAGCTGCTCCGGCGGGATCACGATCCGGTGGCTGATGCGGCGGTTGTCCGGGACGACGAAGCCGATGCCGCGCTCCAGCGTCAGCGCGCCGGCGACCTGCTGCGTGCGCCGCTCCAGCACCTCGACGATCGCCCCTTCGCGACGACCGCGTTCGTCGCGGCCGGCCGCGCGGGCCGCCACCCGATCGCCGTGCATGACCTGGCGCATCTGGCGATACGGCAGAAACAGGTCGTCGCCCACGCCATCCGGCACCAGGAAACCGAAACCGTCGCGGTGCCCGCTGACCGTGCCGACGATCAGCTCCAGCCGGTCCAGCAGGCAGTATTCGCTGGCGCGGTTCAGCAGCAACTGCCCATCGCGCAGCATCGCGCCGAGGCGCTTCTGCAGCGCCTGGCGCGGCGCCCGCTCGCGGATGCCGAGGCGCTCCACCAGCGCCTCGAAAGCGAGCGGTTCGCGCGCTGCCTGCAGCGTCTGCAGCAGCAGTTCGCGGCTCGGAATCGGGTCGTCGTAGCGCGCCGCCTCCTCGCGGAAACGCGGGTCGCGGCGCTGCCAGTCCGGTCGGCGGGTCATCGGTCGCTCATCATTGACATAGAACAGGTGCCTGCGTAAATTGACGCGCCCTCGCCGGGGTCGCCCCGGCCGCAACCTGTGCCCAGGTGGCGGAATTGGTAGACGCGCTAGGTTCAGGTCTTAGTGCCGAGAGGCGTGGAGGTTCGAGTCCTCTCCTGGGCACCACTTTCTTCGCGGCATTGTACGCCAGCCGGGACTTTGCCGCCTGAGCATCGCCGGCCGGTACGCCGCTCGCACCCCGTTCGCCGCTTCGGTCAGCCGACCGGCTGCCCGCTGCGCCAGGTTTCCACGTGCCGGAATGGCCGCTCGGCGCTGGAATTATCGATCACGAGCGCCAGATCGGCGAAACGCAGAGCAGCCGTGGCGTTGTGCCAGGTGCGCCGGTAGCGGGCCTCAAGCTTCGCGTCCGGCACGTCGTGCCCGCCTGCCGCCACGCGCTGCATCACGCGGGCGATCGACAATTCGACACTGGCGAGACGAATCCAGATGAAGATCACGCGATAGCCGGCGCGTTGCGCTGCCTGCAAGAATTCGAGCTTGTCTCCGACCGGGTCGGACAGGACTGATTTCATGCAGAACGTGCGGCGCCTCGCGACGAGATCACGCCGCAGCCCGCCGGCCAGCTCAGCCGCCCGGTACGGATCGACCGGCGGGCCCGTCGCAGCGAGCGCTCGCGCGATATCGTCCGCATTCACGAAGGCAATTCCGGTGTCGCGCAGAAAAGTCTCGAAGAACGTGGTCTTGCCAGCGCCGTTGCACCCGGCCAGTACCAGCAGGACCGGCGTACCATCCGGCGCGAGCGCCGACGCCAGCGCCTTCTCGATGCTCAAGCGCCGCGACGCGCCGGCCGACCCTGGCGCCGACGGCGCGTGACGGCACTGGTGGCCGCCGTAAGCGGTACGAAGCGACGCTGCACGATGTGGCCTGGTGTGCGCGTGCCGTCCGGTTCGTGGCGGACGATGCAGTCCGGGAGTGCCGGATCGGTGCCGTAACGATCACGCTCTGCCGCTCGCAGTACCCGCCCGAGATCGACGTGGCCGGCCGACACGACGGCCAGGCGCAGGGCCCGGAGCAGCGCAGCCCGCTCGGACTCATCGGCTGCGACCGGCGGACCCTCGCCCCGCTTGAGCGCGGCCGCGTGGGGTGCGGTCAGTACGGCCTCGACCGCGCGTCCGAGACGCGCCCAATGCTCGATCTGGGCCGCCATGGAGCGATCGGCTCCCGCCGCGGCCGCACGGGCCTGCTCGATGATCGGATCCGAGAGCTTTACGGGCTGGGGCACGCCGCTCCTCCTCTGCGGTAGCATAATGCTACCCACGCACACGATACGCCTGCGGCTGCGAAATGCAAGTAATCGGTGCCCGGCACCCCACTTGCAGTACGATCCGCAGGACATGACAGTTGCCGGCATCCCGGTCGAGTATTGGCTGTTCGCCGCGACACTGCTCGGCATCGCGCTGCTGCACCGGCATACGCTGGTCGTCGCGCTGTCCGGCCTCGGCGCCATCACCGTATGGAAGCTGCTGGTGACCGGCTTCGCCGCCGGCCCGGGCTTCACCGGCCTCGGGCTGCATCTGGCCCACGAGGCGGTCACCTTCGTCAACCTGTTCTGCCTGCTGACCGGGTTCGCGTTCCTGGCGCGGCACTTCGAGGTGAGTCAGCTACCGCTGCTGCTGCCGCGCTATCTGCCGGACGGACCGGCCGGGGCGGGAGCGCTGCTCGCGCTGGTGTTCGTGATCTCGAGTTTCCTCGACAACATCGCCGCGGCGCTGATCGGTGGCGCGATGGCGCACTCGCTGTTCCGTGCCCGCGTGCACGTCGGTTATCTGGCCGCGATCGTTGCCGCGGCCAATGCCGGCGGCGCCGGCAGCGTGATCGGCGACACGACCACGACGATGATGTGGATCGCGGGCGTGCCACCACTGGACGTCTTCCACGCCTACGTCGCGGCGCTCACCGCCTTCGTCGTCTGCGCCATACCGGCCTCACTGCAGCAGCATCGCCATGCGCCGATCATCAGGGACCCGCCGCGCCGGCTGCACATCGACGGCGCACGCCTGACGATTGTCGCCGGCATACTTGGCAGCGCGGTCGCCATCAACGTGCTGGTCAATTCGCGTTTCCCCGAACACGCTGGTGACTTCCCGTTCATCGGTGCAACGGTGATCGCGACGTTGTTGCTGTCGATTCCGTGGCGCCGGCCCGACCCGGCAGTGCTGGTCCCGGGCCTGCGCAGCAGCCTGTTCCTGGTCGCGCTGGTCGCCTGCGCTTCGATGATGCCGGTCGAGCGCCTGCCCGCGGCGTCCTGGCAGACCGCGTTCGGGCTCGGCTTCGTCTCGGCGGTATTCGACAACATCCCGCTCACCGCACTGGCTCTGCAGCAGAATGGCTACGACTGGGGCATGCTGGCTTTCGCGGTCGGCTTCGGTGGCTCGATGATCTGGTTCGGGTCCTCGGCCGGCGTCGCACTGTCGAGCCTGTACGCGGAGGCACGTTCGGCGGGCCGCTGGCTGCGCCACGGCTGGCACGTGCCGCTCGCCTACGTCATCGGGTTCCTGGCGCTGTACCTGCTGCTCGGCTGGAATCCCCGGCCGGTCTAGTCGATGAGACGCCGGCCAGTCGCGAACAGCAGCCACACCAGCGTGCCGGCTGCGGCGACCGCAGCCGCCAGCACGAAGGCCGCGTCGAACGAGCCGGTCTGATCGACCAGCCAGCCGGTCACGGCGACGCCGATGACGCCGGGCACCGTGCCGGCGGTGTTGGTCAGCCCCATCAGCACGTCGGCGTGGCGCGGTGCGATGTCGAGATGATTCGGCGCGAAGCCCGCCCAGGTGAAGCCGAGCGCGCCGAGCGCGCAGCACATCACGAGCAGCGCCGCGACCGGCGTCGGCGCGTCGCGCGCCAGCAGCAGACACAGGCCAGCGCCGAGCAGCCCGGCGCTCTGCATCAGCTTGCGCACCGTGGTCACGTTGACGCCGCGGCGGATCATGCCGTCGGCGAGCCACGCGCCCAGGTTGATCGTCGTGAACATCGCCAGCCACGGCGCCGCCGAGAACAGTCCGGCGTTGATCAGACTGAGGTCCTGGGTGGCGCGAAAGTAACTCGGCAGCCACGACAGCAGCATGTACAGGATCCAGTTGCTGCAGAAATGATTGAACACCAGCGCCCACACCGCCGGCAGCGCCAGCAGCCGGCGCCACGGCGTCGGGCCCGACCGCTCGCGCTTGTCGTCGGCCGTGGCCAGCAGCGCGCGTTCGGCGGCAGAAATGCGCGGGTGCTCAGCCGGACTGTCGTGGACCAGCGCGAACCACGCGGCCGTGACCACCAGGCCGGCGGCGCCGAACACGTAGAACACCGACTGCCAGCCCCAGTGGGTGACGATCCAGCCGGTGGTCAGCAGCGCAAATACCGTACCGGCCGGCACGCCGCTCAGCAGCACCGCGACGAAACGCGAGCGTTCGTTCTGCGGAAACCAGCGTGCGCCGAGGTAGTATCCGGCCGGAAACGTGGCCGCCTCGCCGAGGCCCATGCCGACGCGCGCCAACAGCAGCACCGGCAGCGACACTGCGGCGGCCAGCGGCGTCAGGATCGTGAACAGCGACCACCAGGCGATCGCCGCGCCCATCACGATCCGGCCGCCACAGCGGTTGGCGAGCCAGCCACTCGGCACCTGGAAGATCATGTAGCCGATAAAGAACGACGACAGCACCAGGCCCTTGGTCGTCTGCGACCAGCCGAACGCTTCCTGCATCGCGATCGCGGCGACCGAGATATTGACGCGGTCGATGTAGCAGACAAAGGCCGCGGCGAAGCACAGGAGCAGCAGCGTCAGGCGCTGCGGCCAGCGCGGCTGCGCCGGATCGGTGCCAGCAATCGTCATGCCGTCCCCCTGATTCAGTTCTGCGCCAGAAATCCGCGCAACCCGTCCCAGGCCGCCGGCTCGGTCAGGAACGGCGCGTGGCCGACCTCCGGCACAGTCACAACCTGCAGGTCCGGCTTGCGGCGCTGCATCTCCGCCAGCGTGGCCGGACTCAGGATATCGCTGCTGCCGCCGCGAATCACCAGCGTCGGGATCGGCGCCAGCGCCACGAACAGCGGCCACAGATCGGTGAGCGCGCTCGAGCCCGGCGCCACCGTCCGCGCGATCGCCGGGTCGTAGTCCGGCACGATGTGCCCGTCCGCCGTCTCGCGACAGGTTCGCCGCGCGAACCGCAGCCAGAACTCCGCGCCCGATTCGCGCGGGAAGGCGATCTGGTGGATGTCCTGGCAATAGCGCGCCGCGGCGTTCCAATCTGCGGCGCTCATCGGCTTGCCGGCATAGCCCTGGATGCGCGTGATACCGGCCGCGTCCACTTCCGGGCCGATGTCGTTGAGCACGGCCGCCGCCAGGACCTGTGGTGCGTGGGCGGCGGTGATCATCGTCATCAGTCCGCCCATCGAGGTGCCGACGAACACCGCACGGTCGATGCCGAGCCGAGAGAGCAGGCCGAGCATGTCGCCAACGTAGGTGCCGGGGTGGTAGCGCTCCGGCTGCGAATCCGGGTCGGAGCCACCACGGCCGCGCTGCGAAGCGACGATGACCCGGCGGCCGAGCCCGGCGATCCGCGGCGCCAGTTCCTCGAAGTCGCGGACGTTGCGGGTCAGGCCATGCAGGCACAGGACCGGCGTTCCGGCCAGTGCGCCGGCCGGCGCATAGTCGCGATACTCGAGGCGCGGGCCGTCGGCCGTCGTGAACAATCCAGCCGTGTATGGCACAGTCATCTTCGGTCACTCCTGCGGGGCGAGTTGCGGCCGCGGTTCGATCCAGTCACGGCGCAGCCGTGCCGCACTGAGGAAGAACAGGCCGGCGGCCAGCAAGTAGAAGCCGGTGCCGGCCAGGATCGAATAACGCAGCGACTCGTCACCGTACTGGCTGCGCATGCTGTCCGACAGGGCTCCGATCAGCAGGTCGCCGAGACCGATCCCGACCAGATTATTGACCAGCAGGAACATCGCTGTCGCGGTGGTGCGCATGCCGGGCGGAACGATGTGCTGGAAGGCGGTGACCGCCGGCCCGATCCAGGCAATGCCGAGCGCGGTCGGCACCAGCAGCGCGAAGAATACGGCCGGCAGCGATGGCGACAGGATGCCGAGGACGTAACAGGGCACGGCGGCGAGGAACGCCCGCGCCGGCACCAGCGCATAGGCGCCGCGGTCGCGCTGGCCCAGCCGGTCGGCGAAATAGCCGCCGAGAAACAGGCCCAGGCAGCCACCGATCAGGACGATCAGCCCGTAGAAGTACGAGGCATAGAGCAGCGCTCCGGCCTCAGCCGGAACCAGCCACGCCGGCAGCCACGCAAGCGCCTGCGGCAATGCGTCACCGTGCGAGCGCACAAAGAATGCCGGCAACCAGGCGAACAGGCCGTAGCCCATGATCGAGGAACAGGCCGCCCCGAAAGCCAGCGTCCAGAACGAGCGCTTCGCCAGCAGCGTCCGCGCGACCTCGCCAACACTCGCGCGCACACTCGATGCACTGCCGTCGAAGCGTCCGCGTTGCGGCTCGCGTACGCTCCACAGAAACAGCGGCGCCAGCGCGAGGCCGGCCAGGCCGACGATCAGGAACGCCGCCCGCCAGTCGAGCACGGTGGCGATCACGCCGCCGAAGACGATGCCGGTCGCGCCGCCGATCGGGATGCCGAATGAGTAGATCGCCAGCGCCCGCGCCCGCCGCTCCGGCGGGAAGTAGTCGGCCACGACCGAATACGAGGGCGCGATACCGCCGGCCTCGCCGACGCCGACCCCCATCCGCGCGAAGAACAGTTGCACGGCGCTGCCGACCAATCCGCAGGTCGCAGTCATGACACTCCACAGTGCCAGCGCCGCGCCGATGATACGCACGCGGTTGCTGCGGTCGGCGAGCCAGGCAATCGGCACGCCGAGGGTCGAATAGAAGATCGCGAACGACACGCCGCGCATCAGGCCGATCATCGTGTCGCTGACGCCGAGTTCCTGCTGGATCGGGATCGCGAGGATGCCGATGATCTGCCGGTCGATGAAATTGAAGGTGTAGACGACGACCAGCATCACCAGGACGAAGGCCCGATAGCCTGCCGTCCCGGTCGCTGGATCCGTGGTCATCCGTGCCCCGTCTGGTCCGCCTGCCAGTAGGGCGCGCGCAATTCGCGTTTCAGCAGTTTGCCATTGGCGTTGCGCGGCAGGCTCGGGCGCAGCTCGACCTCGTGCACCCGCTGCTGCCGGCCGAGCCGCCCGTTGACCCATTGCTTCACGCTGGCCGCGTCTTCGCCGGCGCCGGCCCGCAGCACGACCAGCGCCAGCGGCGTCTCGCCCCACTTCGCACTCGGCACGCCGAACACCGCGCAATCGGCGACCGCCGGATGCTGCATCAGCACCGCCTCGATATCGGCCGGATAGACGTTCTGACCGCCGGAGATGATCAGGTCCTTCTTGCGATCGGTGATGTACAGGTAACCCTCGGCGTCGATCCGGCCGATATCGCCGGAACGCAGCCACCGGCGGCCGCGCGCGTCGGTCCAGAAGGCCTCGGCGGTGGCCTCCGGCCGCCCCCAGTACCCGACCATCGCGATCCGTGACAGCGCGATGATCTCGCCCGGTTCGCCCCACGGCAGGATGCGCCCGTCCTCGCTGAGGATCGCTAGATCCTCGCCGGGCAGCGGCTTGCCGACCGAGCCCATGCGTCCCGGCGCCTCCTCCGGTGCCAGCGTGGTAATGACGCCCTCGGTCGAGCCGTACAGCTCGATCAGACCGCAGGCGAACTGTTCGAACACGCGCTGCTTGACCGCCAGCGGCAGCGGCGCGCCGCAGCACATCATCCCCTGCATCGACGAGCGGTCGAAGCGCGCGAACTCCGGATGCTCGACCACGCGCTGGAACTGCACCGGCACCATGGCCAGGTGCGTGATGCGCTCGCGCTCGATCGTCGCCAGCACGTCGCGCGCCTCGAAGCCGCGGCGCACGACCAGCGCGCCGCCGGCCAGCAGCGTCGGCAGCATGCTGGCCCAGCTGATGTTGGAAAACAGCCCGGTGACGACCAGCGTGCGCGCGTCGCTGTGATGGCGCAGCGCAATGCCGAGGTCGTACGCGGTATCGATGCGGCAGCCGTGGCTGTGGGCGATGCCCTTGGGCTGACCGGTCGTGCCCGACGAATAGATGATGTTGCACAGGTCGTCACGGCCGAGCGGCACCTCAGGATCCTGCGGCGACTGCGCGTCGCGCCAGGCGTGATAGTCCGACCAGTCGGCCGGGCCGCCGCCACCGGCGACGACCCGCAGCGGCACGCCGCTGCCGCAGGCCACCAGCCGGGCGGCGTGCTCACTGGTGGCGATGACCGCCCGCACCCCGGCGTCGGCCAGCATGCCGCCGATCGCCTCATCGGCAATCGTCGTGTTGAGCGGCGCGACGATCGCGCCGGACTTGATCGCGCCGAACAGCACCTCGGCCATCGCCGCGCCGTTGCTCATGACGACGCCGACGCGCTCGCCCCGGCCGCAGCCCGCCGCGATCAGACCGTTGGCGACCCGGTTGGCGCGCTGATCGAGCGTGCCCCAGTCGAGCCGCTCCTCGTCGGTGATCAGCGCCGGCGAGCGGCCGCGCCAGCGGCCATGCAGGCTGAAGACCCGCGGCAGGATCGGCACCGGTGCGGACATCTCAGAAGCGGAACTCCACGGCCGCCGTGACCGTGCGCGGGTTGCCGTAGAACGCCAGCACCGAGTTGTCGGTGGCCGCCACCGGAAAGTTGTAGCCGGAGGTGATGTAGCGCTCGTCGCCGAGGTTGCGCCCGTACAGGCCGAGGCGCCAGCGCTCATCTGCCGACTTCCAGGTGATCGAGGCGTCATACAGCCAGTAGGCCGGCTGGTCGATCAGCGGAATCGCCTGCTCGAATTGCTGGGTGGCGCTGCGGTAGGCGGCCGTCAGCCCCAGCGTCAGCGTCCCCTCCGCGCTGCCGAGCGCCAGCGGCACGGCCCAAGTCAGGTTGCCACTGCCGGTCCAGTCCGGCGTGTTCTGCACGTCGCGCTGGCTGGCGACATTGGTCCCGGCGACGACGAACTCCGTGTACCTGGCATCCATGTAGCCGAACGACAGCGCGGCGCTGAAATGCTCGGTGAACCGCAGCGAGCCTTCGAACTCGATGCCATCGATCCCGGCGGCGCCGGCGTTGGTGACGGTACCGACGAAGCTGACCGGCGGCCCGAGCACGACGACCGAGCCCGGGATCTGCACGTCGGTGTAGTCGGCGAAGAAGAACGCCGTGTTCATCCGCGCCCGGCCGTCCAGCAACACCGCCTTGGCGCCCAGTTCCCAGGATTCCACGAACTCCGGCAGGAAGCCGCTGCGGATGTCGGGATTGGCGAAGTTGCCGCGCGGATCGAAGCTGCCGCCCTTGAAGCCCTTGGCATACGAAGCGTACAGGTTGAGATCCGGACCCGGCTTCCAGGCGACGATCACGCGCGGCGTGAACGCATCGTCGGTGCGCCTGCCGTGGAAGTTCGGCACCACTTCTTCGCCGTCGACGGTCACGGTCGGCGTGATGTTGACCGCGGCGCTGTTGCCGAAATACGGCGAGTACACGCCGAGATAGGTCTGCCGGCGCACGTGCGAGCTGCGCTCGTCCTCGGTGTAGCGGCCGCCGAGCGATACGCTGAACTCATCGCTCAGCTTGTAGGTAGCCTCGCCGAACAGGGCCCAGGTCTTCGTATCCACGTCGCCGAGCGTGAAGCTGGTCGCAACTCGGAACACGACATCGAAGGCATTGAACGCGTTGGCGTCGAGGTAATAGGCCCCGCCGACGAAACTGAGCCGCTCGCCCTCGTAGTTGAGCTGCAGTTCCTGGCTGAACTGTTCGTTCTCGTAGACGACGATGCCGTCGAAAGTCTGCGCCGGCGTCGAGTCGAAGTCGATCAGCGAGTGCGTCTCGTCCTCGCGCCAGGCCGAGATCGAGCGGACCAGCCAGTTCTCGGCTGGCGACCAGTCGATCAGGAGCTGGCCGCCGGTACCCACGAGGCTGGCATCGGAAAACGGCGCGGTGGTGGCGATCCCGGCGGTCGTGTCGAAGTCACCATCCAGCAGGTACTGCTGCCCCGTCGACACCGACGGCAGCAGGCGGTAGCCGTGGCGCGGTGAAGAATCGTCCTCGACCCGGTCCACCGCCAGGCGTACGAGAAAGTCCGCCGACGGCTCCCACTCGGCCGAGAAACGCGCGGCGATCACGTCCTTGTCGTAGTTCTCCTCGCCGGTGGTCAGGTTGTCGCCAAAGCCGTCGCGCTGGAAGCTGCCGAAGGCGGCGCCGATGCGCAAGGTCTCGGTCAGCGGCGCGGAACCGGAGACGATCGCGTCGAACTGGTTGTAGCTGCCGTAGGCGACGCGCACGCGCGCCATCGCTTCGTGCGGGTCCGGCCGGCGGGTCACGTACTTGACCGCGCCGCCGATCGTGTTGCGGCCATACAGCGTGCCCTGCGGGCCGCGCAGCACCTCGACGCGCTCGAGGTCGTAGACATCGAGCACCGCGCCCTGCGGGCGGTTCAGGTAGACATCGTCGAGGTAGATGCCGACGCCCTGCTCGAAGCCGGCGACCGGGTCCTGCTGGCCGACGCCGCGGATGAAAGCCGTCAGTGTCGAATTGGTCGCGCGCGAGTTCTCCAGCGTGATGTTCGGCGTCGTCTGGGTGATCGCCGTGAGATCCTGCGCCCCGGCATCGATCAATGCCTCACCGGAAATCGAGGTGACGGCGACCGGCACGTCCAGCAGCGTTTCCTCGCGCCGCCGCGCGGTGACCACGATCTCGTCGACCTGGGCCACGCCCGGTTGCTGCGCGGCGGCCAGGCCGCCCGTCGCCAGGCCGCCGGTCCCGGCAGCCGCCATCGCCAGCCACAACGCCCGCTTGTTCATCGGATTCCTCCCCTGAAAGGCTGCTGAGTATTAATCAATCGCCTGATTAATTATTGAAAGGGTACCTGCGTCTGGTAGCCTTGTCAACAGCCAGCCGCGGCCGCGCCGCGGCGGCCCGTCGTACAGGAGCACGGTGGATGTCCAAGGTCCGGACCAGACGCCAGAGCGCGTCGGCGGCCGCGCCCCAGCGGGCGCGGCTCGTGGCGCGGCGCACGAAGCCGGGGCGCCCGCCGAAGAACAGCGCCGACCCCGCTCTGCGCGAACGCATCCTCGACGTGGCCGAAGCGCAGTTCTCGCGCCATGGCTACGACGCGGTCTCGACCCGCGCCGTAGCCCGCGCGGTCGGCGCGACCCCGGCGATGATCCACTACTACTTCAACAGCAAGCGCGAACTCTTCGACGCAGTCTTCGCGCGCCGCGCCGATGTCATCAATACCGAGCGCATGGCCGCGCTCGATGCGTACGCTGCGCGGGCCGGCGCCAACGTGACTGTCGAGGGCGCGATTGCGGCCTTCCTGCGCCCCGCGCTGGCCAAGTTTGCGGAAGGCGAAGGCTGGCGCAACTATCTGACGCTGGTCGCGCAGGTCGGCAACAAGCACGAGTGGGGCGGCGAGGTCATGACCCGCTCGTTCGACCCGGTGATCCAGCGGCTGATCGCCATCATCCGCAAGGCGCTGCCGGGGGCGAGCGACGTCAACCTGTACTGGGCGTACCACTTCCTGTCGGGCGCGCTGCTGCTGACGCTGTCCGAGACCGACCGCATTGATCGCCTGTCGGCGGGCCTGTGTCGCTCCGTCGACATCCCGTCGATCGAGCCGCGCATGGTCGAATTCGCCGCCGCCGGCTTCCGCCGCGTGTGCGGCGCAGCGCCCGGCTGACCCCCCGCCCGCGCGCGGCTCGCGCGGCGCCGCGCTACCAGTGCACGCCGCGCAGGATCGAGGCGAAGATCACCGCCTCCTGGTTCGGCGGCCGGGCCGCGCCCGCGTCATCCTTCGCCCCGCCCGCCGCGACCGAATCCGGGAACATGCGGAAGGCGGTGTTCATGATGACTTCGGTGATGCGCGGCGCCGCGAGGTGCAGCATCTCGGCGGCGAGGCCGAGGCGCGTGGCGATGCGCTTTGGCCGGTCGATGATCGCCTCGGCGATCATGTCGGCGGCCTCCTCCGGCGTCGCCACCGGCATCTGCTCATAGATCCGGGTCGGCGCGATCATCGGCGTGCGCACCAGCGGCATGTTGATGATCGTGAAAGTCACGCCGCGATCGGCGTACTCGGCCGCGGCGCAGCGGGTCCACGCCTCCATCGCCGCCTTCGAGGCCACGTAACCGGAGAAGCGCGGCGCGTTCGACAGCACGCCGATCGATGAGATGTTGACCACGTGGCCGTGGCCGCGCGCCAGCATCGACGGCAGCAGCGCCATGGTCAGGCGGATCAGCGCGTAGTAATTGAGTTGCATCAGCCGTTCGAAGTCGTGGAACCGGTCGTGCGACAGATCGATCGAGCGGCGGATCGAGCGGCCGGCGTTGTTGACCAGCACGTCGACGCCGCCGTGCTCGGCCAGCACGCGCGCGGCGAACGCGTCACAAGCAGCATAGTCGGCGAGGTCGCAGGGATAGGCGAACACGTGGCCGCCGTGCGTGGCGATCTCGGCGCGCGCCGCCTCGAGCCTGGCCGCATCGCGGGCCGCGATGATCACGCGGGCACCGGCTTCAGCACAGCGTTTCGCGGCGGCCAGACCGATGCCCGAAGAGCCGCCGGTGATGACCACGACCTTGTCGCGCACAGCGCCAGCGAGGCTGCGGTCCAGCGACAGCTCCGGGTCGAGGTGCCGTTCCCAGTAGTCCCACAGGCGCCAGGCGTAGTCCTCGAGCGGCGGTACGCGGATGTCGGTGTCGGCCAGCAGCCGCTGCGCATGGGTCGCGTCGAAGCGCGTCGGCCAGTTGACGAATCGGAGCACGTCGCGCGGGATGTGCAGGTCGCGCAGCACGGTATCGAGCACCTGTTGCAACGGCTGATAGCCCGCCAGCGTCTGCGTGACGATGCCGGGCACCGCGCCGAGCAGGCGCGGCTCGATGCGGAAGGCCATGGTCGGCGCGTGTCCGGCGCGCGCGAACAGATTCAGCACTTCGCCGACCCGGCGCGGGCGCGGATCGGTCAGGTGGAAGCACTGGCCATCCTCGCCTTCGACGTGCGCGAGGTGATCGAGCGCCGCGGTTACGAAGTCCACCGGCACGAGATTGATGTAGCCGCCCTCGAGCCCGACCAGCGGGAACCACTGCGGCAGCGTGCGCCGCAGCTTCTGGATCATCTTGAAGAAGTAGTACGGGCCGTCGCTCTTGTCGATCGCGCCGCTGCGGGAGTCGCCGACCACGATGCCCGGCCGGTAGATGCGCCACGGGCGCCGGCAGTGATGCCGCACCAGCCCCTCGGAATCGTGCTTGGTGCGGAAGTACGGATGATCGAGGCCGCTGGTGGCCTCCTCGAACATGTCCTCGCGGAAGGTGCCCGGATACAGGCCGGCGGATGCGATCGAACTGACCAGATGGAAGCAGCCGGCGCGAATTGTCTCGGCGAACTGAATCGCGTGGTCTGTGCCGACAACATTGGCCGTGTTCTGATCCTCGGCGCTGGCCGCGAGGTCGTAGACCGCGGCCAGATGGAACAGGTGCCGGACCCGCCCCTTGAGCTTGCCGAGGTCCGCGGCTGCTATGCCGAGATTCGGTTCGGCCAGATCGCCGGCAACGGGCACCACGCGGCCGGCCTGGGAACCCCAGCGCTCGCGCAAAGCCTCGAACTTCGCCAGCGATTGCGGGCGCACCAGCACGTAGATGCGCCCGCTGCGGGCCAGCAGCCGCTCGACCAGGCGGCGGCCGATGAATCCAGTGGCGCCGGTGACGAAGTACGACATGATTCCCCCCCCTGCGCAGCCGCCCGGTCAGAGCTGGGTCTGGACTTCCTCGACCCGCACCACCAGCGCGCCGCGCGCCCACGGGAACTTCGCCCGGACCTGCGCGACCACCTCGCCCGCGGTGACGATCTCGCCGATGCCGAGCGCGCGCAGGTAGCCACCCCAGTTGCCGACCACATGCGGTCCGTCCTCGCCGCGCGTCACGATGGCCACGAATTCGGTGGCTTCGCAGACTTCGCGGCCGACGCCTTCGATCTTTGCCATGGGTCCGACCTCCCTGCGGCAGTATAGCCCTGCCCTGCGGATCGGACACTACGGCTGACGCGCGCCCCGCAGCGGCAACGAAATCTCGACACACAGTCCACCACCGGGGCGATTCCGAACGCTGATCGTGCCGCCGTGCTGCTGCACCGCGCGGCGCGCAATCGCCAGACCGAGGCCGAAGCCGGGGCCCGACTGGCCGTTCGCGCCGCGATAAAACGGCTCAAAGATCGCCGGCAGATCGGCCGCCGGCACGCCGGGGCCGCGATCGCAGACGCTGAGCCGGAACTGCCCGTCGGCCGCGAGGGACGCTGCGACCTCGACGGTCGTACCGGCCGCCGTGTAGCGCACCGCGTTGCGGATCACGTTCTCGAAGGCCCGGTGCAGCAGTTCCGCGCGCACCTCGGCCCGGATCTCGCCCGGCGCGATCTCGAGTTGCAGGTCACGTCCCGCCGCCCGCGCCTCGAAACCTGCGTCGTCGGCGATCGTCGCGACCAGCTGACCGAGATCCAGCGCTTCGATCGGGGTATCCACGACGCCGGCCTCGAGCCGCGACAGCGCCAGCACTTCGCCGACCAGTTCGTCGAGGCGCCCGGCCTCGCGCTCGATGCGGCCGAGCGTCGCCTCGCACCGCGCCGGATCCTGGCGCGCGAGACCGATGGCGGCCTGCAGCCGCGCCAGCGGTGAACGCAGCTCGTGCGAAACATCGTGCAGCAACTGGCGCTGTGCGCCGAGCAGCACCTGCAGGCGCGCGGCCATCGCATCGAAATGCCGGCCGAGGTCGGCGATCTCGTCGCGGCGCCGACCGATGCGCGGCTGCACGCGTTCGTCGAGCCGGCCCTCGGCCACAGCGGCGAAGGCCACGCGCAGATGCCCGAGCGGCCGCGCGAAATAGCCGGCGAGCATCGCGCTGAAGACCAGGCTCGCGACCAGGCCGGCGAGGATCAGCAGCCACGGCCCGAGCAGATCCCGCCCGCCAGGGCCGCCGCGGCGTGCCTCGACCACGAACAGCAGATATTCCTCGCCGGCGACCGCGACATGGCGGACTGCCGGCTCGCCGGGCCCGACCGGCCCGAGGCGCGCAAGACCGCGCGCAATCCGCAGGCTGCCGGCGGGCGCCGGACGGCCGAGCAGTTCGCGCCCGTCGTGGTCCACGACGAACAGCAGCAACCCGCCGCGGTGGCGGTGACGGTGCTCGTGCAGCCACTCGCGCAGCTCCTGCGGGCCGTCGTGCAGCAGCGCCGCCGCCGCGCCGTTGACCAGTTGCGCAGCCCGCGGGCCGGCGGCCGGCCGCAGCTCGCGCTCCTGCCACTCACTGCGCAGCACGACGCCAACGCCGACGATCAGCCCGGCGACGAGTACGCTGACCCAGAAGCCGAAGAAGAATTTCCAGAACAGTCGGCCCATGCTCAGTCCCGGATGAGCTGATAGCCAACGCCGCGCAGCGTGCGGATCCACGGCGCACCGTCGGCGCGCGGCCCGAGCTTCTGGCGGATGCTGGACAGATGCACGTCGATGCTGCGGTCGAAGCGCGCGAGCGGGCGACCGAGTCCCTGCTCGGACAGCTCGGCGCGACTGACCACGCGGCCGGCGCTGCGCGCCAGCACTTCGAGCAGATTGAACTCGGCACTGGTCAACGGCAACGGCCGGCCGTGCCATGTGGCCGTGCGCGCCTGCGGGGTCAGCGTCAGCGGTCCGGCAGTCAGCGGCGCCGCTGCATGGCCTCGCTCCGGCGCCTGCGTCCGCCGCAGGATCGCGCGCACGCGCGCGACCAGCTCGCGCGGCGTGCACGGCTTCGGCACGTAATCGTCGGCGCCCAGCTCGAGACCGACGATGCGGTCGACGTCATCGCCGCGCGCGGTCAGCATCAGCACCGGCACCCGGCTGCGTTCGCGGATGCGGCGCAGCGTTTCGATGCCGTTCAACCGCGGCAGCATCACGTCGAGTACGACGATGTCGTGGCCGCCGGTGAGCGCCGCCTGCACGCCGCTCTGTCCGTCGTGTACGGCGTCCACCTCGAAGCCGTCCCGCTCCAGGTACTCCCGGAGCAGGCCGGTCAGTTCGACGTCGTCATCGACGAGCAGTACCCGGGCCACGGTGCCGACGATGAGCAAGATCGCGGCGCCACGCAAGTCCGCTGGCAGAACTTTACCCAACTTTACCCACGCGCTGACGCTCACAGGAGCGTCCTGCGGCGATACTGCGCCGCCACTACCGATCAGGAGACTGCCATGACCGAACACCGTCCTGTGCTGACCCGGGCCCTGCTCGCCGGAACCGTCGCGCTCGCGCTGCCGCTCGTTGCGCTGGCCCGCCCGGGTGCAGGCCTGCGCTGCGACACCCGCATGGACAACGACCACCGGCCGCACGAGCTGTGCTGCGAGCACCACGAACACCCCCGCCACCGGGGCCACGACGCTCCGGATGGCGACCATCCCTGGATGCGGGTGCACGGACTCGACCTCAGCGACGGGCAGCGCGAGCAGATCCGCAGGCTGATGCGCGACGCGGCCGAGGCGCAGCAGGAGCGCGCCGAGTCGCTGCGGCGGAGCCACGACGAGTTGCGCGAGCTGGCGTTGTCAGCGGACTACAGCGAGGCGAAGCTGAAGTCGCTGGCCGAGGCCAGCGGCCGCACCGCGACGGAGCTCGCCGAGCTGCGCGCGCAGACCGCCCGCAAGGTCTACGAAATCCTGACGCCGGAACAGCGGCAGCAGCTCGCGGCACGCCGCAAGGAGCGCCTGGAGCGACGCGAGGAGCGGATGGAGCGCCGCGAGCCAGGGCTGGAGCGGTGCCCGGCCTGCCTGGAACGGTGCGAGCACGAGGACCATGCGCCGGAAGGCAGCCGCTGATATGCCGTGGCGCGACACACCGGCCGCTTACGGCCTGGTCTCACGGCTGAACCACTGGATCGGCGCGGCCGCGGTCATCACGCTGCTCGGCATCGGCCTGTACTTCGAGGACCTGCCGCGCGGCCCGGAACTGCGCTACTGGATGGACCTGCACGTCGGCATCGGCGCGCTGGTGTTGCTGCCGCTGGTTTTCCGTCTGGGCTGGCGCTGGACCACGCCGTCGCCGCAACCGCTGCCGCAGCGGCCGTGGCTGCAGCGGACCAGCCGCGTGACGCACGCGCTGCTGCTCGGGCTGATCGCAGTCATGCTGGTCAGCGGGCCGCTGGCGCTGTGGAGCGGTGGCCGGCCGATCGATGTGTTCGGCTGGTTTGCGCTGCCGAGCCCGATGGCCGAGCAGCACGAGCTGCACGAAGCGCTGGAGGAAGTCCATGGCGCCGGCAGCACCCTGCTGCTGTGGCTGATCATCCTGCACGTCGGCGCTTCGCTCTGGCACACGCTCCTCGAGCGCAACCGGGCCGCCCTCGCCCGGATGCTCGGCCCACCGCCGGGCTGATCCGCCGCCGCGCCGGGCGCACTCCCCGCCCGGCCCGGTTTTGTGCTTCACTCTGGTTCCGATGAGCGGAACCGAGCGCATGTCCCCGGTCGATGCCGCCTGGCTGCGGATGGACCGCGCGACCAATCTGATGATGATCGTCGGAGTGGTCGTGTTCGACGGCCGGGTGGACTTCGCGCGGTTCCGGCGCACCCTGGCGCAGCGCTTCATGGTCTTCCCGCGCTTCCGCTGCCGGCCGATCGCCGGGGCGCTGGGCGCCCACTGGGAGACGGATCCCGACTTCGACCTCGACGCACATCTGGTCCGTGTCGCGCTGCCCGCGCCGGCCGGGCAGGCCGAACTCGAAACCCTGGTGTCGCAGCTCGCCGGTACCGATTTCGACCGGCGGCGGCCGCTCTGGCAATTCCACTTCGTCGAGAACTTCGCCGGCGGCACCGCCGCGATCCTGCGGATCCATCACTGCTACGCCGATGGCATCGCCATGATCCGCGTATTCCTGACGCTCACGGATCCCGGGCCACGACCGCGCCCGCCGGCGGAGCAGACAGCGGGCGTCACCGCTGCGGCGGAGCGCAGCTCCTGGCTCAAACGACTCGGCATCCCGGGAACCGGCCTGATCGACGAAGCGCTGGCGGGCGGCTCGGCGTGGCTGGAGCGCGCTACCGGGCTGGTGCGCGACCCGGCCCGGGCCGGCGAACTCGCCGGCCATGCGCTCGGCATCGCCACAGAACTGGCGCGCGTCGCGGCGCTGCCCGACGATCCGCCGACGCCTTTCCGCGGCCCGCTCGGCACGCGCAAGACCGCCGTCTGGACCGGGCCGCTGCCGCTGTGGGAAGTGCAGGCCATCGCGCGGACGCTCGGCTGCACGGTCAATGACGTGCTGCTGTCCAGCGCGGCCGGCGCGCTCGGTGCCTATCTGCGCGAGCATGGTGAAAGCACCGACGGCCTGATGCTGCGCGCCACCGTGCCCGTGAACCTGCGCGACCCGGCCGGCGCCGCCGCGCTCGGCAACCATTTCGGGCTCGTCTTTCTGGAATTGCCGGTCGGCATCCGCAATCCGCTGGAGCGCGCCTTCGCCGTGCATACCGCGATGGCGGCGCTGAAGAGTTCCTATCAGCCGCTCCTGACCCTCGGCCTGATGGCCGCGCTCGGCACGCTGCCCGAATCGGTCGAGACCGCGGCGATCGACCTGCTGTCCACCAAGGCCAGCCTGGTGGCCACCAATGTGCCGGGCCCGCGCGAGCCCGCCTGGCTGGCCGGACGCCGGATCGAGCGGCTGATCTTCTGGGTGCCGCAGTCCGGCGCGATCGGCCTCGGCCTCAGCATCTTGTCCTACGCCGGCCAGGTACAGTTCGGGCTGATCGCCGATGCGCGCCGCGTGCCGGATCCGGGCGCGGTGACCGCGCGTTGCCGCAGCGAGTTCGAGCAACTCGTGCTGACGCTGCTGCTCGGCCCGCTGCACCCGGAGGAACGCGCCCTCAGTCGGCCAGCTCGGCCTTCGCCTGCTCGACGTCGAGTCGCTCCATCGCATCGGCCGGGACGCAGGCGGCAGCCTTCCGGTACAGCCTGACCGCCTCGTCGTGTTTGCGCTCCCCGTGGATCATCAGCAGCGCGTTGGCGTACTCCATCCAGGCCACGGCCGCGGACGGATTCAGCTTCAGCGCCTGCTGGAAGTGACGCTCGGATTCCGCGGCGCTCGCACCGTAAGTCACGCGACCGGCCAGCGCGCCGACCTTGTCGATGATCTCGGCGTGATACAGGCCGAAGGCGATGTGCGCGTCCGCGTGCCGCGGTTCGAGCTCGAGCGTGCGCTCGAGCGCCGCGCGGACCTTGCCGCCGACGCCCTCGGCGAGCGCCTTGACCACCGAGATCCGCTGCGCATAGCGGCCGAGCACGAAGGCCTGCAGGTACCACGCGTTGGGGTACTCCGGCTCGGCCTGCACCGCCCGCGCCGCCCGGGCGGCGGCCTCCTGCAGCAGCTTGACCGCGCGCGCATCATCGTCGATCAGGTAGGTGGCCTGCACGGCCGCGGCCTTGTTGGCCGCCGCAACCCCGCGCACGCCGAGTTTCGCGCCCTGGCTGATGGCGGCGGCGAAGTCACCCCGATGGAAGGCGCGCCACGCCTCGACGACCGCATCGTCGGCCGGGAACGGCTCGCGGTCGCCGGCATGCAGGCGCTTCCAGTGCTTGCGCAGCGCCGGCCCGGCGTACGTGTAGGGCGCCGCATCGTAGGGAAATCCACCGGCTTTCGCCGCAGCCATCGCGGACTCCTTTGCGGTATTCTTGACCGCAGCAGACAGCCGGCGATTCCGCCGGCGAGGACAGCATCATGGCGGTGAAGAAAAAGGGCAAGCTCGGCGCCGGCGCCGCGGCCTCCGGCGGCCACAACCTGATGGACTCGGCGCATCAGATCTGGCTCGCCGGGCTTGGCGCCCTGTCCCGGGCCCAGGCCGGCGCGCCGAAGATCTTCGAGGAACTGCTGCGCGAGGGCGCGAAACTGCAGGGCGGCGCCTTCGAGACGGCGCAGCGCACGCTGCTCGGCGCGTTCGCCGGCGCGCAGCAGCAGGTCCGGGAGCGCGTCGACAGTGTCCGTGGCCAGGCCGGCGAGACCTGGGACCAGCTCGAGAAGATCTTCCAGATGCGCGTGCAGCGCGCCATGCACCAGCTCGGCATGCCGACCGCCGAGGAGATCACGGCGCTGACGCGCCGCGTCGAACAACTGCAGGCGAGTGTCGACAAGCTCGGGACCCGCGGCACCGCGGCACGGGCCGCGCCGCGCCGGCGCCGGGCGGCCGCCGCGCCGCAAGCGGACTGAACCGCGCGGCCGGCAGCCCGCGACGTGCTGACACCGCAACCGGCCTCGCGCCCCCGGCAGCGTGGCCGCATTGCCGTTGCGCTGGCCGGCGGTGGCCCGCTCGGGGCGTTCTACGAAATCGGCGCACTGCAGGCCCTCGCCGAGGGCATCGACGGGCTCGACCTGTGTGACCTGTACGCGTATGTCGGGGTCAGCTCAGGCGCGATGCTCGCGGCCGGCCTGGCGAATGATCTGACGCCGGTGGACATCGGCCGCATCGTGATCACCAACGATGCCGGCCACGAGGCCGCCGAACCGAGCCTGTTCCTGCGCCCGGCCTTCCGGGAATACGGCCGCCGCGTGGCCGGCGCGCCGCGCCGGCTGCTGACCGGGCTCGGTCGCCTCGCGCTGTGGCCGCTGTCCGGCAGCCTCGCCGAGGTGCTCGAGCCGCTGACCGGGACACTGCCCGCCGGCATCTTCGACAACGGGCCGTTCGAGCGTTATCTGAGCCGACTGTTCACGAGCGGCGGCCGCAGTAACGACTTCCGCCGCCTGCGCCACCGCCTCGTCATCGTCGCGGCCGACCTCAACACCGGGGCCGAGCGGCTGTTCGGCGCGACGGCCGACGAGCGCGTGCCGATCTCGCAGGCCGTGCAGGCGAGCACGGCGCTGCCGGGCCTGTACACGCCGGTGACGATCGACGGTCATGCCTACGTGGACGGCGCGCTGCTGCGCACGATGCACGCCTCGGTCGTGCTCGAGGCCGGCGCGGACCTCGTGTTCTGCATCAACCCGCTGGTCTCGTTCGACGCATCCGCCGGCGGCCGCCAGCTTCCGGACCTGGACCTGACCCGCCACGGCCTGCCGGTCGTGCTCGGCCAGACTTTCCGTTCGCTGATTCAGTCGCGGATGCTCGTGGGCGTCGCTGCCTACCGCCGGCGCTTCCCGCACGCCGATATCCTGCTGTTCGAGCCGGACCGCGGCGACCGCCGGATGTTCTTCGCCACCGTATTCCGCTACACCGATCGCCGCCGCCTCGTCGATCACGCCTACCAGTGCACGCGCCGCGACCTGCTGCGCTCGGCGCCGACGCTGGCACCGGTCCTCGCACGCCACGGCCTGCGCCTGCGGCGCGACGTGCTGGCCGACCCGCAGCGCAGCTTCCACGCGGCGCTCGAACGCCAGCGCCGCGCCAACCGGCGCGTCGCGCAGACTCTGGCGGCGACTCTTGATCGACTCGAAGCACAGCTCGCGAGCAGCGCCGCCGGACGGCGCGGCAGCTTGCAGCTCAGCCGAACGGATCCTGCAGCACGATGGTCTGGTCGCGGTCCGGCCCGGTCGAGACGATGACGATCGGCACCTCGCACAGTTCCTCGAGCCGCGCGAGGTAGGCGCGCGCCGCGCGCGGCAGGGCGGCCAGCGACAGCGCGCCGGCCGTCGGTTCCCGCCAGCCCGGCAGCTCCTCGTAGACCGGCGCGCAGTCCGTGTAATCCGCATCGGCGGGCGGCACCGTCGTCACCTGGCCGTCGCGGCGATAGCCGACGCAGACCAGCAGCCGCTCGAGGCCGTCGAGCACGTCGAGCTTGGTGATGCACAGGCCCGAGATGCTGTTGTGCTGCACGGCGCGCCGCAGCGCCACGGCATCGAACCAGCCGGTGCGGCGCGCGCGGCCGGTCACCGCACCGACCTCGCGGCCGACCTCGGCGAGGTGCCGGCCGGTCGCATCGAACAGCTCGGTCGGGAACGGCCCGGCACCGACCCGTGTCGCATAGGCCTTGCTGATGCCGAGGACGTAGTCGATATGGCGCGGCCCGATGCCGGTGCCGGTCGCGGCATTCGCGGCCACCGTGTTCGACGAGGTCACGAACGGGTAGGTGCCGTGGTCGACATCGAGCAGTGAGCCCTGCGCGCCCTCGAGCAGCACGCCGCCGCCGGCCGCACGGATGCGCAGCAGCTCGGCGCCGACATCGGCCACGAGCGGCGCCATGCGCCCGGCCTGCGCGCGGCAGTCGTCCAGCACTTGGTTGAGGTCCGCCGGCGGCGCGCGGTAGAGCCGGCGCAGCAGGAAGTTGTGGTAGTCGAGCAGCTCGGCAAGCTGCTCGCGGAAGCGCTCGGGCCCGTACAGGTCGGCGACCCGCAGCGCCCGTCGCGCAACCTTGTCCTCGTAGGCCGGCCCGATACCGCGGCCGGTCGTGCCGATCGCCCGGTTGCCGCGCGCCGCTTCGCGCGCGCGGTCGAGCAGCACGTGCGACGGCAGGATCAGCGGACAGTGCGCGCTGAGCCGCAGCCGCTCGTACACCGGTACGCCGCGCGCGACCAGCATGTCCGCCTCGCTGAGCAGCGCCGCCGGCGACAGCACCACGCCGTTGCCGATGAAACAGTGCACGCCGTCACGCAGAATGCCGGACGGGATCAGCGACAGCACGGTGCGTTCACCGCCGATCACCAGCGTGTGCCCGGCGTTGTGCCCGCCCTGGAAGCGCGCGACCGCCGCGCAACGGCCGGTCAGCAGATCGACGACCTTGCCCTTGCCTTCATCGCCCCACTGGGCGCCGACTACGACGACGGTACTGGCCACGGCTCACCCGCCCGGCGAACGCACGAACCACAGCAGCAGCAGACCGGCCGCGATGCTGATCAGTCCGACCATCCGCAACTGGCCGTCGGGCACGTTCGCGAGCGTGGTCAGCGCGCGGCGGACCGCACCGGGCCCGGCGAATGGCAGCAGCCCCTCGAACACCAGCAGCAGGCCGAACGCGGCCGCGAGATCGGACCAGGCGACGTTCATCGGCGGCTCAGCGCGTGGACTGCTTCAGATAGCGGAAGAACTCGCTGTCCGGGGCGAGGACCAGCACGTCGTTGGGCTGACCCAGCGAATGGCGGTAGGCCTGCAGGCTGCGGTGGAACGCGTAGAACTCCGGGTAACGCTGGTAGACACGGGCATAGGTCGCGGCGGCCTGGCCGTCGCCCTCGCCACGGATCTTCTCCGCGTCGCGGTTCGCGACCGCGAGCAGCTCGGTGCGCTCGCGCTCGGCCTCGGCGCGGATGCGCTGCGCCTGCTCGTCGCCCTCGGCGCGCAACTGCGAGGCCTGGCGGGCGAAGTCCTGCCGCATCCGGTTGAACACCGAATCGGAGACCTCGGCCGGCAGGTCGATGCGCTTGACCCGCACGTCCACCAGCGCCACGCCGAGCTGGCCGACCGACTGGCCGGCAAACTGCAGGATGTCGTTCATGAACTCGGCGCGCTCGGAGGCGACGACCTGCTGCAGCGTGCGTTTTGCGATCACGCCCTTGAGCCCGTCCTTGACGTTCTCGGCGAGGCGGCCCGCGGCCACGTTCTCATCGCCACCGGTCGCCTGGTAATACTGGCCGACATCGGCGATCCGCCACTTGATGTAGAAATCGACATCGAGAATCTTGCTCTCGCTGGTCAGGAACTGCTCGGCCGGGTAATTGCGCGTCAGCACGCGCCGGTCGAACTTGCGCACCTCGTTGATCAGCGGGATCATGAAATGCAGGCCGGGTTCGTAGTCGGCCCGCACGATCTCGCCGAAGCGGAACTTGATCGCCAGCTCGGTCTCGTGCACCTGAAACACGGCGCGGCTGAGCGCCAGCAGGACGAGCGCAGCGCCGATGAGCGTCGGCAGGACCCGGCTGTTCATCAGCGCTCCTTCCGCGCGCGCGGATCCATTGCGGCATCGGGCTCCGCTGCCGGCTCGATCGGCGAGCCGTCTTCCATGCGGATCGTCGGCGGCGTATCGACCGGCGGATTGCGCTGGCTGCGCCGCTCGATCAGGCGGTCGAGCGGCAGGTACAGCATGTTGCCGCTGCCCTTGGTATCGACGATGACCTTGGCCGAGGAACCGAGCACCTGCTCCATCGTCTCGAGATACAGGCGGCGGCGCGTGACCTCGGGCGCGCGCTCGTACTCGGCGGCGAGCTGCGCGAAGCGCGTGGTCTCGCCGTCGGCGGCCGCGATCACCCGTGCGCGGTAGGCCTGCGCGCCCTCGAGCTGACTGGCCGCCAGGCCGCGCGCCTTCGGCACGATGTCATTGGCGTAGGTCTTGGCGGCCAGCGTCGCGCGGTCCTTGTCCTCGCGCGCCTTGATCGCGTCCTTCTGCGCCGGCGACACCTGATCGGGCACGTTGACGTCCTGCAGGTTGACGCTGATGACCTCGAGCCCGGTGTTGTAGGCGGCGATGGTCCGCTGCACGAGTTCCTTGGTGCGCAGGCTGATCTCCTGGCGACCGACGCCGAGCACGGACTCGAGCCGGCTCTGACCGATGATCTCGCGGATCGCGCTGCCGCTGACCTCGGCCAGCGTCTCCTCCGGATCGCGCACGTTGAACGCGAACTTGATTGGATCGGCGCGCCGGTACTGCACCGCGAGGTCGATGTCGACGAGCGCCTCGTCCTGGGTCAGCATGCGCGTCCGCGCCGGATGGGTCAGTACCTCGGTGACGTTGACGACCTGGCGGCGCTCGATCGGCCACGGCATGCGCATGTGCAGACCGGCCGTCGTGGTCCGCACGTACTTGCCGAAGCGGGTGACGACCGATCGTTCCGCGGCATCGTTCTGGTAGACGCCGGTCATCAGCCAGATCACGAACACGCCGGCCACGAGAAAGCCGAAGCCGGCCCCGCTCGGCCCGCCGCCACCGCCGCCACCGCCGCCGTTGCCGCCGGCCGGCCGCGGCCCGCCGCCGAACATCGCCCGCAGGCGCTGCCGCAGCCGGCGCAGCATTGCATCGAGATCGGGCGGACCCTGATCGGGCCGCCGCTGCCAGGGATTCTGCTTCCTGCCGGGATCGTTCCAGGCCATGTCAGGCGCTCTTCTCCGGGGTGCTCAGGCGGCGGAAATTGCGGCCTGCGCGGCAGATTCTACGAAGCCATCCCGCGGCAGACAAGGTGCAACGCGGCGGTCGAAATCGACCCCGGCATCGCGACACAGCTCCTCGAGTCGTGCACGGGACGCCTCGACCTGCATCCGCCAGCCGCCCGCGCCGTCCGGCTGCTCGCCGCGCACGAGGCCGAGCTCGTAGAAACACGCGCGCAGCCGGCCCTCGGCCGGCCCGAGCAGCACTTCGCACAGCAGCGGGCGACTGCCGAAGAGCTCGTGCAGGCCGGCACGCAGCAGCGGCAGCCCCGCACCGGTCGCCGCCGACAGCCAGATCGCAGCGGGCTGGCCGTCCGCGCCACGCGTGACGCTCGTCGGCCGGCCGCTGCGGTCGATCTTGTTGTAGATGCGCAGTTGCGGGATCGCGCCGGCGCCGATTTCGGCGAGCACGGCGTCCACCTGCGCGACACGCAGCTCGCGCTCCGGATCGGCGGCGTCGACGACGTGCAGCAGCAGGTCGGCAGCGCGCGCTTCGAGCAGCGTCGAGCGGAACGCCGCGACCAGTTCGTGCGGCAGGTCGCGCACGAATCCGACGGTATCGGCGATCACCAGTTCCGGCGTGTGCGGCAACCGCAGTCGCCGCACGGTCGGGTCGAGGGTTGCAAACAACTGGTCGGCGACATAGGCATCGCTGCCGGTCAGCGCGCGGAACAGCGTCGACTTGCCCGCATTCGTGTACCCGACCAGTGCGATGGACGGCACCGGGACCCGCTTGCGCACCGCGCGCCCGGTGTCGCGCTGGCGCGCGAGCTTGTCCAGCCGTGCGCTCAGCGTACGGATGCGGCGGCCGAGCAGGCGCCGGTCGGTCTCGAGCTGGGTCTCGCCCGGCCCGCGCAGACCGATGCCACCCTTCTGCCGCTCGAGGTGGGTCCAGCCGCGGACGAGGCGCGTCGCCAGATGGCGCAACTGCGCCAGCTCGACCTCGATCTGGCCCTCGGCGCTGCGCGCGCGCTGCGCGAAGATGTCGAGAATCAGGCCGGTGCGGTCGAGCACGCGGCGGCCGACGCAGCGCTCGAGGTTGCGTTCCTGGCTCGGCGACAGCCCGTGATCCACGAGGATCAGATCCGCTGCCGTCGCCGCGGCCTGGTCACGGATCTCAGCGGCCTTGCCGCTGCCGACGAAATAGCGCGAATCGGGCACGCGCCGCGAACCGGAGATCGTCGCCACCGGCACGGCGCCGGCCGAGCGCGCCAGCGCCTCGAACTCCGCGAGTTCGTCGGCCGTCACCGGACGGCCGAGGCCGAGCCGTACGAGGATCGCCCGTTCGCCGCTCTCAGGTCGCTCGAACAACTGCCCTCACCGGCCGTCCATGGACTGCTGCGGGTTTACTCCGGCTCCCGTTCCGCATCCGGGTCGGCGCCTTCGGCCATCGGCAAGCGCACGTTGCGCGCCGGGACCACGGTCGAGATGGCGTGCTTGTACACCATCTGGCTCACCGAGTTCTTCAACAGGACGACGAACTGATCGAAGGAATCGATCTGCCCCTGCAACTTGATGCCGTTGACCAGGTAAATGGATACCGGCACCCGTTCTTTACGCAGGGCATTCAGGAAGGGATCCTGCAGTGTCTGGCCTTTGGCCATGGTAACTCCTTGTTTTTTATGTCATCGACAGCGCCGCTCTACGGGGGGTTGGGCGGCTCCAGATTCCGTTTTCGCGCGGGCATCGAGGCCCGCTGCGAGGGGCCCGCAGCGCCGGCATTTTAGCATGCTCCACGTCAGGATTCGGCCGTTTTCGCGGCGAGCCAGGCCCGGATCGGGCCCATGACGGCCTCCGGAGTGGCCGGATCCAGCGCCTCGAACCAGCGGGCCTCCGGTTCAGCCCGCAGCCAGGTGAGCTGCCGGCGGGCGTATTGCCGGGTGGCGACAATCGCCATCTGCACGGCCTCGTCGAGGGCCACCCGGCCGTCCAGGTACGCCCAGAGCTGCCGATACCCGATCAGGCGCATCGCCGGCAGGCCCGCATGCAGATCTCCGCGTTCATGCAGGGCCTGGACCTCGGCCAGCAGGCCGAGTTCCATCATGTGCCGGAACCGGGCCTCGAGCCGCGCCGCCAGCAGATCGCGTCGTTCCGGCGCCAGCACGAGGCGCAGGTCGGCCGCCCCGTGCGCGCCCCGCAGGTTCTCGCGCTGGCGGACCGTGATCGGCTGGCCGGTCAGCTCGAGTACCTCGAGGGCCCGCTGGATGCGCTGGCGGTCACCTGGCGCGATACGCGTCGCGGCCTGCGGATCCCGCCGGCGCAGTTCCCCATGCAGGGCCGGCCAGCCCTCGATGGCGGCACGATCTTCGAGCCGGCGGCGCAGCCCCGGATCGGCCGCCGGCAGCCGGGCCAGACCCGCCTGCAGCGCCCGGAAGTACAGCATCGTACCGCCCGTGAGC
The DNA here is from genome assembly GCA_016882265.1 of Gammaproteobacteria bacterium. Lineage (GTDB taxonomy): Bacteria > Pseudomonadota > Gammaproteobacteria > Steroidobacterales > Steroidobacteraceae > SCUD01. Next base: position 6,505 of record VGVB01000018.1, on the reverse strand, counting down.
AGCGGTACCCGCCCGCGGCCGGCGATCTCGCGCATCGCGCGGGTTGCGTCGCTGACGAAGCGGGCGGCTGAATAGCTCTCGCTCGGGTCGAGCAGGTCGATCAGGTGATGCGGCACACGTGCGCGCAGCGCCGCCGGGGGCTTGGCGGTGCCAATGTCCATGCCGCGATAGACCATGGCCGAATCGACGCTGACGATTTCGAGCGGCCAGCGCTCGGCGAGCCGGACCGCGAGCTCGGTCTTGCCCGCGCCGGTCGGCCCCATCAGCAGGATCGCAGCCGGCCGCTGCATCAGCGCCCGCGCAGGAACAGGCGATCGAGTTCCGCCAGCGACAGGCGGACCCAGGTCGGCCGGCCGTGCCCGCAATGCCCGGCGCGCTCGGTGCGCTCCATGTCGCGCAACAGCGCGTCCATTTCCGGCAGCGTCAGGCGGCGCTGCGCCCGCACGGCGCTGCGGCAGGCGATCCCGGCCAGCAGCGCGTTCTGGTGCTCGACGATCGGGTGGGTCCCGGCCTGCGCATGCAGGTCCGCCAGGGCGTCGTGCAGGATCGCGGCGACATCCTGTCCGGCGAGCGCGGCCGGCACCTCGCGGATCGCGAGCCGGGTCGGCCCGATGCGATCGACGACGAGGCCCGCCGCCTCGAGCTCGGCTCGCTGCTGCTCCGCCAGCTCGGCCTCCGCCGGGCCGGTCTCGACGATGGCCGGGACCAGCAGGGCCTGCCGTCCGCCACCGCCCGGCTCCGCCGCCTTCAGCCGCTCGTACAGGATCCGCTCGTGGGCGGCATGCATGTCCACGAGCACGATGCCGTCCGGCGTCTGCGCGAGGATATAGATGCCGTGCACTTGCGCGATCGCGTGACCGAGCGGCAGTTCCGCCGCCACCGTGGCCGCCGCGCGCGCCATGAACTGTGCATGCACCGGGGCATAGCCCTCTGGCGGGCGGCGCCAGTCCGGACCGCCCTCGGCGACCCCGGCGAACAGCGCCGCGGCGGTCGCCGGCACCGGTCCATCCGCTGCCGGCCGCGCCGCCGCATGGGCGCGTTCGACCGTGCGGAACAGGAAGTCGTGCACGGTGCGCGCATCGCGGAAACGCAGTTCGAGCTTCTGCGGGTGCGCGTTCACATCCACCAGCAGCGGATCGAGCGTCAGGTACAGCACCCAGGCCGGGTGGCGGCCGCCGTGCAGCACGTCCTGATAGCCGAGCCGCACGGCGCTGCCGAGCAGGCGATCGCGCACCATGCGGCCGTTGACGAACAGGTACTGGCGGTCCGGCTGGGCGCGGGCCTGCGCCGGCAGGCCGAGCCAGCCCTCCAGCCGATAGCCACCGTGATCGTGCTCGACATGCACCGCCTGCGGCATGAAGTCCGCGCCGACCAGCCGCGCGATGCGCTGCTCGCGCTCGCGGCGCCCGGCCGCCGCCGGCAGCGCGAACTGCTCACGCCGGTTGTGCGTGAGCACGAACGCGACGTCGAAGCGCGACAGCGCGAGTCGGGTGAACATGCGCAGGATGTGCTGGTACTCCGTCGCTTCGCTGCGCAGGAAGCGGCGCCGCGCCGGCACGTTGTAGAACAGCTCGCGCACCTCGACCGTGGTGCCCGACGGGTGCGCTGCCGGGCGCGGCCCGACCAGGTCGCCGTCGCTGCACTCGAGCTCGGCGGCAACAGCCTGCGCGGCCGGCCGCGACACGAGCCGCAGCCGTGCGACCGAGGCGATCGACGGCAGCGCCTCACCGCGGAAGCCGAGCGTGGCGACGCGCTCGAGGTCGGCGAACGAACCGATCTTGCTGGTCGCGTGCCGCGCGAGCGCGAGCCGGAGTTCCCCGGCCGCGATGCCCGCGCCGTCGTCCCGCACGCGCAGCAATTCACGGCCGCCGCGCTCGATGTCGATCCACAACTGCCGCGCGCCGGCGTCGAGCGCATTCTCGACCAGTTCCTTGATCACCGACGCCGGCCGCTCGATGACCTCGCCGGCGGCGATCTGATTGACGAGCGGATCCGGCAGGATCTGGATCGGCATGGGCATGGTGCCGGTGTTACGGTTTCGGTAACTGCGACCGCGGCCGGGTCATCGGCCTGGCTGATCGACCGAAGTTACCGAATCGGTAACACCGGCACCAGATCGCATCAGGTGCCGGTCCAGGAAAGTGAGAATCCGTTCGTAGACCTGGCGCCGCGACTCCTCGTCCCAGATCCCGTGCCCTTCGCGGCCGAAGACCAGCCATTCGAACGGTTTCTGGTTCTGCTCGAGCGCGGCCCGCATGCGCTCGGCGTGCTCGTAGTCCGCGCGCCAGTCCGACCGCCCGTGGATCAGCAGGACCGGGACCTTGATCCGGTCGGCGTTGTGGACCGGCGATCGCGCGCGCAGCACGGCACTGTCCGTGCCGAGCACCTTCTCGAGATAATTCCGGCCGCTGCCAAATCTGGGGATATCCCCGCCCTTCTCCGAGTACATGAGTTCCAGATCGTACACGCCCGCATGACCGATCGCGCACTGGTACAGGTCCGGTTCCCGGACCACTCCCATCAGCGCGGCATAGCCGCCGTAGCTGCCGCCGTAGATACAGATCCGGTCCGGCACGGCGATCTTCTGCCCGATCGCCCAGTGCGTCGCATCGGTCAGGTCATCCTGCATGCGGCCGCCCCACTCGCGATAACCCGCTTCCTGGAAGGTCTTCCCGTAACCGCCGCTGCCGCGGAAATTCAACTGCAGGACGGCGTAGCCGCGATTGGCCAGGAGCTGCACCTCCGGGTCGTAGTCCGCGTAGTCGCGTATGCCGTGCGGTCCCCCGTGCGGCAGCACGACCATGGGGAACGGTCCGGCACCAGCCGGGCGCGTCAGGTAGCCATGCAACCGCAAGCCGTCACGGGCGGTCAGTTCGAATGGCTGCTTCGGGCGCATCTGCCTGGGATCGACCCACTGTCTCGCCGCAGCCACGAAGACCGCTCTCATCGTCTGCGTGTCGAACAGGTAGTACTGACCCGGGTCGACGTCGGATGAGACGAACACGACGGCTTGCCTGCCGTCCGCGGTCGCGCTGGCGACCTCGACCCGCTGGTTTGGAAACGCTCGCAGCAGCGCCTTGTACAACTGCACGGCCGGGTCGCTCTCATCGAGCCATTGGCGGACACGCCGGTCCGAGTAACCCGACACGCCGATGATCCGCCGGCCGCTGAGGTCGAGCACGACGTCAGTGACATCGGTATCGGGAAACGCCATCACCCTGGTGACAGCCTGGCTCTTCAGGTCGAACCGATACAGCGCGGCGTAGGCCTCAGTTGCCGCGATGGCTGTGAAGAATGCCGCTTCGTCGTTCTCATCGAAGCCATACGGCTCGACGCTCTCCGAACGGAATCCAGGCAGCGAGAAGCTCTGCCACGGGTCGCCGGGTTGCGGCTTCCAACTGACGGCCAGCTTCCACTGCTCGTTGTAGCCGATGGCGAATCGCGGCTGGTCGTTGTTGTCCACCACGACCCTGGCACGGCCAAGTGGCACTCCGCCCAGATTCCTTTTGGCGCCGGTGTGCACGTCCAAGAGGGTCAGAACCGGTCTGGCATCGGGGTCGAAGTGGTACATCGCCGCACCGACCCGCCATTTCTGCTCGGAGATCAGAATCCTCCGGTCATCGTTGCGCAGCGTGCTGACGATCGTCGGAATTGCGATGCTGGCCTCACGCCCCTTGATGATCGTGCTCGTGGCAATGGTGCCGGCGCGGATACCATAGATCATCGTCTGATGGGTCATGTCCCGGTCGATGGCAAACATCTCACCGGTCACCGCCGCCTGTTTGAGCTCGGCGATGTGCTCGGCCATCATGTAGACCAACCGCGTATCCGACACCCAGTCGAAATCGGCGAACTCGAATTTGGTATCGCGCAGGGTCCCGAGCACCTGGCCATCCGCAATATTGATCGTCGACAGCAGCGAGTCGCCTTTCCTGTTCAGCAGCAGGGCGAGCGTGGCGCCGTCCGGAGATATCTTGACCTCGAGGAATTCGTCGAATCGCGCGAAATCCTCGACCGGCAACTGCGGCGGCACATTCTGCGCCTGCGCGAGCGCAGCGAGCAGCAGACCCAGGAGTCCAATGAGGCGGCGTGGCATGGATGGGTGCCGGTGTTACGGTTTCGGTAACTGCGCCCGCGGCCGGGTCAGCGCGCGGACTGAGCGACCAAGGTTACCGAAACCGTACACCGGCACCATTCCCGGGCGGCGGGTTGGCATGGAAATAGCGCCGCAGGCCGGCGTGGATCGCACCGGCGAGGCGCGCCTGATGGACGGGATCGCGCAGGCGCCGCTCTTCGTCCGGATTGGAGATATAGGCGGTTTCGACCAGCATCGACGGCACGTCGGGCGAGGTCAGCACGATCAGGCTGGCGTGCTGCACCTCGCTCTTCTTGAGCTGGCCGACGCGATCGAGTTCGGTGAGCACGTAAGCCGCCGCGTCGCGGCTGGCGCTGATCGCGGCGTCTTGCGACAGGTCGAGCAGGACGGTCGCCAGCACATCGCTCTTGTCGTCCAGCGACACGCCGCCGATCAGGTCGGCGCGGTTCTCGCGGTCGGCGAGCCAGCGGGCCGCTTCGCTGCTCGCGCGGTTGGTCGACAGCACGTACACCGACGAGCCGCGCACCGCGCGGTTGATGAACGCATCCGCATGCACCGAGACGAACAGGTCCGCCTGCTGCGCACGCGCCCGGCGGATACGCTCGCGGAACGGTACGAAATAGTCGCCGCTGCGGGTCAGCACGGCGCGCATGCCCGGTTCGGCGTTGATCCGGGCGGCCAGCAGGCGGGCGACCGCAAGCGCCACGTCCTTCTCGCGCGTGCCGGCGCGGCCGATCGCGCCCGGATCCTCGCCGCCGTGGCCGGCATCGATGGCGACGACGATATCGCGTTCACCTCTGACCGTGGCGACGGCCTTGACCGGTTTGGGACTGCGCTCGAGGCCGAGGTCCACGACGAGGCGGTGGCCATAGGCCTCGTTCGGCGGAGTCAGGAATGACTCGGGCCGGACCGGACTCGCGAGATCGAGCACGACCCGCAGCCCGCCGCCGTCACGCAGACCGAAACGGACCGCGGTCACGGCCCCGGCTCCGGGCGGCGGCGACAGCCGGGCGGGATCGGTCACGACGGAGTCGAGATCGACGACGACCCGATGCGGGCCGTTGAGCGTGAAAAGCTGGTAGGTCACCGGCTCGCTGAGGTCCAGGACGACGCGGGTCGAGTCCGGGCCGGTCCACAGGCGCATGCCGATCAGTTCAGCAGCCATCGAAGCAGCCGACCCGAACAGGCCCGGCAGTATCAGGAGGGCGAGCCGCAACAGTGATCGCATTTCGATCCCATTCGTAACGACCCGGGATTACTCTACTCGTTCGCGGCCATTACTGCAAATTATTCAGTGAGATACGCCTGTTACTTGATGTTGGGAAATATATCGGAGCGCCACCTGTAACCAGTCGTCACCCGGCTCGCTGCCCGACTCGACGAGCACTTGCCGCCCCCCACCAGCCAGCTCCAGTCGCATCGTCAGGTCGGCATCCTGCGACCCGAGCCCGCCCTTCTCCGGCCATTCCACCATCACGAGGCCCGGCTGGCTCCGGTAGTCCCTGAATCCGAGGCCCTCGAGTTCGGCCGCGCCACCGGCCAGCCGATAGAGATCAAGGTGATACACGAGTCCGGCTGGCGTGTCGTACGGCTCGACCAGCGTGAAGGTCGGGCTGCGCACCGTGCCGGTCACACCGAGCGCGCGCAGCAGCGCCCGGGCGAGCGTCGTCTTGCCGGCGCCGAGGTCGCCGCCCAGCGCGAGCAGCAGGCTGTGGCGGTGCAGGTCCGGCAGCGCCGCGGCCAGCGCGGCGCCAAGGCGCTGGGTCGCCGCCTCGTCGGCGAGCGTCAACTCCATGGCGGATTGACGCAGGCGCGGAGCTCACGGATCAGGTCACCGGCCAGCAGGCCGCGCTCGCCACTCGCGGCGGCGCGGTCACCTGCGCAGGCGTGCACGAATACGCCGGCCGCCGCGGCAAGCCCCGGGGCTGCGCCCTGGGCGATGAGTGCGGCGATGATTCCGGTGAGTACGTCGCCGCAACCGGCCGTCGCCATGCCCGGGTTGCCGCGGTCGCAGAGCCACGGCGGACCCGCGGTCGCGGAAACGAGTGTGCCCGCGCCCTTCAACACGCAGGTGCCGCCGAAGCGTGCGACCAGTCCCGCGAGGGCGCCCGCCCGATCGCGCTGCACCGCAGCCGCATCGCAGTCCAGCAACCGCGCCGCCTCGCCCGGATGCGGCGTCAGCACCCATTGCTCGCTGCGGCGCGGCTCCCGCGCGATCAGGGTCAGCGCATCCGCATCGACAACCAGCGGCCGGCCGGATTCGAGCGCGGTCGCGAGCCAGCGCCGCGCGCGGTGCCCGTTACCGAGCCCCGGCCCGATCGCGATCACGTCCGCCGCCGCGCACAGATCGGCGAACGCCTGGGTCGCCCGCACCGGCCTCGCGATCAGCTCGGGCCGGCCGGCGACGAT
>VGVB01000017.1 GCA_016882265.1 Gammaproteobacteria bacterium | reverse complement strand
TGCCAGCACCTTCGCTGACCTCAAAACCACTGCGCGCAATCGGCTGTGCTCCATGCAACGCCGCCCGAGCCTGATCCGCGCCTTCTGGCAACAGGCTGAACTGCCATTGTGAAACTGTCAGGCATTTATGCAAGGCTCAATAATGCAGTTGTTTCTCCAGTTCCCGCAGTCGCGGCGGCAGGTCCGCGTCCACATAACGGCGCAGGGCCGTGCGGCAACACTCGTACTGCTGCCGCGCCTCCGACAGGCGGCCGTTTCGCAGCAGCAACTGCACGAGCGATTCGTGCAGGTCGAGCGCCTCCGGTTCAAATTCCAGCGCCGCGCGCAGCAGTGCCACGGCGCTGTCGACCTGGCCCCAGCGGATACGCAACCCGATCAGCGTACGTACCGAATCGAGATAGGAATGGCGCAGGCTCGTGCGCAGCAGGTCAAACGAGTCGCCGTCGGCGCCACCGGCGAACAAGTCACCACGATAGAGCGCGACGGCGTCTTCCAGCGGCCCAAGTGCACGCTCGTCGCCGCCCTGGCGCTGCAATGTCCTGGCGCTCGCCAGCAGATCCAGAAACTCGAACAAGTCGACCCGGTGCGGCGCCTGGGTGTCAAAGAAGTAGCAGTTGTCCCGGCACACGATGTACCGCGACGTCCCGGCACTGCGTCCCGCCTCGAGGGCCGAACGCAGTACGTTCAGCACACCGTGCAACCGGTTGGCGCCCGCCTCGACCGAGACACCAGGCCAGAGCAACTCGACCAGTTCATCGCGATGGACGGGCGCACCGCGCCGCAGGAGCAGAATCTGCAGAAGCTGCAGTGCCTTGCGGCGCGCAAACACGCTCACCGGCAGCACCTGACCGTGGCGCAGGATCTCGAAGCTGCCGAAGCAGCGGATGACGAGCGGTGCGGCCGGAACCGCGGGCGGCGGTTGCGGCAGCAATCGCTGGGGAATGGCCAGGCGCACCATTGACTTGAGATCCTCGAGAACGCGGAGGCTCCATGCCAGCGGCACCGAGTCGTCGCGCCAGCCGACGCCCAGGTAGCCGAGTGGTCGACCGGCATCGTTGAGTGGTACGCCGACGAAGGAATGGATGCCGCTGCGCTTGACGGCCTTGCGCACGAAGCGCCGATCGCTCTCCAGGTGATTGGTACCGTACGCTCGTTGATGCAGCGTGATCATGCCAGCGTAGCCGACCCCGAGCGGCATCCGCGTCCGCTCCATGAACGCGTCCCGGTCGCGACCTTCGCAGTCGACCATGACGACTTCGCGGCCGGTTTGCTCGATCAGAAACAGCTCACAGTCGTCAGCGCCGCAGGCGCAGCGGATGCCTTCGAGAATGCTCTCCAGCGAACCGACGCGATCCGCCAGAGCGCCCCGGATGACGAGTCCCTCGAAGCCGGCAACACCCGCGGTTGCGGCCGTCAGGCGCGTGAACGGGCACCAGACAATAGCGCCTTGCGCAGCATCACCGAGCGGCAACACCGCGCAGTGGGCTCCGATCCCGCCCGTCTGTGGTCCACCACAGCACGACTCGCCGTTCCGGCCATCCTCGCCCTGGCTGGCATGGGCCTTGCGACACTGGTCGGTGCCCAGCACCTGCCAGCAGGGCCGGCCCAATGCCCGGTGCGGCGGAATCTGCAACGCACGGGCGGTTTCGTCCGGCCAGCCCCGGATCCGGTAGGTACTGTCCACCCAACAGAACGGGCGGAATCCCTCCACGTTGCCGTGAACGGGCGATCCCGTCCGCCGCCGGCCGCCCGAACGAGGCCGGCCCCCGGGCGCCGCCGCAGTTCTACGCGGCGTGTGGCCCTTCCCCTCCCTCGTCCCACTGCCTGCTGATAGCGCCATTCGCCTGTTCCGCAGAGGTGCTGAGCATTGTAGGCGAAAACGTCACCTGCTGCGGCGGCAATCCCGGCCGCCATCGGCCGTCAGCGTTTGAGGCCCAGGTAACTGCGCATGGAGATCGGAGGCCGAGTCGCGTATCCGAACGGGAAGCTGAACGCGTGGACCAGCTTGGTAAACGGCAGGTAGCACAGAAAGGCCATCGCGACAATCATATGCACGCGAACGATCAGCGGCGCCCCGGCAATCGCGGCCGGATCCGGACGGAACTGGAAGATGCCTGCCAGCCAGGGGCCGACGGCGTAGGAAACGCCGAACGAGAACCGCGCGAGCGGATAGTAGAGACCGAGCCCCGTGATCGCGACCAGCAGGACCAGCACGGCAATGTCGTCGAAGGTGCTCATGGCGCGCACCTGGGGAATGACCAGGCGGCGCAGCAGCGCCCAGGACAAGCCATAGAACAGCAGCACACCCCCGAACAGGCCGGTCCAGCGGAAGAACTCCACCCACCCGGTCCAGCCGAACGCACCACCGACGAATCCGGCAACGTGGCCGGCGACCACGAACAGCAGGCCCCAGTGCAGACTGAGCGCTGCCGGGCCGATCGAGGCCCGACCAAAAAAGCCGGTGGATCGGGTGGTCCACAGGAAGTCGCCGCGGGCGCTCCATTCGACGTGTCCGCGGAACTGGGTCTTGCTGCCGGTAAAGGCGCGGTAGAAGGATCCGCCGATCAACAGCAGCAACGTGATGTATGGCAGTGCCACGAACAGAAAGTTGTCAAGCATGACCTTCTCCCGAAGCAGTCGGCGCGACCTCGCGCTCCATCAGACGCGCGCTCGCGTCCAGCAGGTACTGGTACGGACTGTGCAGTTCCTCGAGTTTCGCCCGCAACGGTGGCAGGTAGGGCAGCAGGTACTCGCGGATCAGCTTGTCACGCACCGGATCGTCCGACCCGGCCGTCAGGGCCAGGAACTCCACCATCATCGGCAGGTAGTCCGGCAGTTCTCCGCCGGCCGGACTCAGACCGAGGTGCCGATAGATACCGAGCAGTTCGATCATGTAACCGTTGCGGTCCGAGACCCCGGCCTTCGCGCAGGTCGTCGGTTCCTCGAAGGTATGGCTGCCGACGTACAGCGCGCAGCGAGGATCCAGTTCGAACAGGCTGATGTACTCGTCCTCGGCGATGTCGTGCTGCAGAAAGCGCGCGAGCGCACCGCCGGCCTCCGGATCCACGCTGTGCAGGTCCGGCAGCCACGCCCCCGCCCGCCGGCGCGCATCCTCCAGGTCGGCATCCTGCGGGCTGCACCACAGCTCGGCCAGTACCGCGTAGCCCTCCTGCAGGTGCGGCACTACTTCACTCATATTCCTTGTCCGGATCGTGCGGCGCCTTGTGATAGCTCTTGCGGCGCTTCAGCGGTGTCAGTGGGCTCATCGCCGTATACCCGGCGAAACCGCGTTCCGTGTAGGGGCTGAGATCCGCGGTTTCACGCTTGGTCGTCGGCACGACAAAGCGTTCGTTGTAGAACGACAGCGACAGGGCGCGGACGATTCCCTGCGCATCCTCCTCGGTCAGGCCGACCCGCTTCAGCACGTCGACATTCGGCGTGCGCTCGACCCGCAGACTGCGCTGGTAGTGACGGACCGCCAACTGGCGCCGCAGCGAGATGCGCACCGGCTCCTCGCTACCGGCCGCAAACAGGCTGGCGAGATAACGGATCGGTACCCGCATCTGGTCGAGCTCATCCGGGTCGATCAGCACGTCCTTCGACGTGCCCATGTCGAACACGTCCTGGTCGTCCGGCGAGACCTTGCCGGCGCTGGTGATGGCGGGGCTGAGCGGCGGCAGATAGAACAGGCTGGGCAGCGTCCGGAATTCCGGGTGCAGCGGCAACGCGAGTTCCCAGCGCTTGAACAGCTTGTACACCGGTGAGCGCTGTGCCGCGTCGATCCAATCGTCGCTGACGCCGGAGGCCCGCGCCGCGGCAACCACCGCCGGGTCGGCCGGATCGAGAATGACCTCGCGGTGGGCCCGGACCAGATCGTGGTCCTCGACCAGCGCGGCCTGCGGGACCCGGTCCATGTCGTAGAAGACGACACCGAAGGAGCGGATCTTGCCCACGCAGGTGTGGAAGCAGACCGGCGGCATCCCCGCTTCGACCCGCGGGTAACAGAGAATGCACTTCTCCATCTTGCCGGAGACCCAGTTGTAATAGGGCTTCTTGTACGGACAGGCGGAAATGCAGTAGCGCCAGTTCCGGCAGCGTGTCTGATCGATCAGGACCACGCCGTCTTCCTCGCGCTTGTAGGCGGCTCCCGAAGGACAGGCGGCGACGCAGGCCGGATTGACACAGTGATTGCAGATCCGCGGCAGATAGAAGTAAAAGACGTCGCGGAAGCGCAGACAGGCCTCGCGCTCCTGCTCGCTCATGCCGGCAAAATTGACGTCGTCCTTGCCGGTCACGTGGGTCCCGCCGGCGTTGTCCTCCCAGTTCACGTTCCAGGTGATCGGGATGTTCTCCTGCTCGGTGACCATGGACTTCGGTCTGGCGACCGGCTGTTGCTTCAGCTTTTCCGGATCGTGCAGATCTTCATAGGTAAAGGTATAGACATCATCGCCATAGTAGTCGCGCATTTCCGGCATGTGCGGATTGAAGAACAGGTTGGAGAGCTGATAGGCGCGACCGCCGTAGCGCAGCTTCAGCTCGCCGTTCTTCCGCACCCAGCCGCCCTTCCAGACCTGCTGGTTCTCCCAGCGCCGCGGGTAGCCGACTCCGGGCTTGGTCTCGACGTTGTTCCACCACATGTACTCGGCGCCTTCGCGGTTCGTCCACACGTTCTTGCAGCCGACCGTACAGGTATTGCAGCCGATGCACTTCTCCAGGTTGAACGTCATGCTGTTCTGTGCCTTGACCTTCATGGTGATCGCCCCTCCTATGCCGTCGGCAGCCGGTCAAGGTCTTCTTCGCTGTAGATGACACCCGTCTTGCCGGCGAGTGGCATCTTGCGAATCAGAACCGCGTGATCGCGTTCGGACGGGCTGGTGCCCCAGTAGTTGATGTAATAGCTGAACTGGGCGTAACCGCCGATCATCGTATGCGGATTCATCAGGATGCGGGTCGTCGCATTGTTGTTGCCGCCCCGCAGGTCCGACCGGCCGCGTTTCCTGGCCAGCGGCGAGAACGGAACATTGATGTGCCGTTCGACCTGATGATAGGTGATGGCCATGTTGCGCGGCACCTGGTGGCTGGTGACGGCCCGCACCACTTCGATGCCGTTCTCGCAGTACATCTCGACCCAGTCGTTGTCCTTGACCTCAATCTCGGCGGCGTCATCCGGGTGCAGCCAGACGGTCGGTCCGCCCCGGGACAACTGCAGCATGGGCCAGTGGTCACGGAACGAGCTGTGGATCTGCCACTTGCCGTGCGGCGTGATGAAGCGGAACACCTTGGACTTGGTTTCGGCGTTGTCGAGACGCACGTCACCGATCGCCACCATGTCCAGCGGCGGCTTGTTGGTTGGCAGTGCCTCGCCCAGCTCGCGGATGCCCTGGTGGTCGTAATAGACCTCCTGCCGCCCGGACAACGTATGCCAGGGCTTGAGGCGTTCCACGTTCATCGTCCACGGGGCGAAGGTGCGCTGTTTGCCGGTGGCCGGGTCGGAGAGTACGACACTCCACTGCGGAGTCGTGTGGATGCGCCGTGGCTGTGACACGATGTCCTTGTAGTGCACACGCCGTTCCTTCACGCTCTCGACCAGGTCCGCGAGCGGCAGACCCACCTTCTTTTCCATCTCCTTGAAGAACAGGTGTGCCAGCCGCCCGTTGAGTTCCGGTGAGATCTGCAGGATCAGCTCGCAGAACTGGTCGGCCTGCTCGAACCACACTCTCCCGTCCTTGACCGTGAGCGCTTCGTTCTGCTTGAGCTGCTCCTCGACGATCGGCGTCAGGTCGGTGTACTGCCCCTTCGAGCCGTAGCCCTTCGGTCTGGAAACCAGCGGGCCCAGCGACACCAGTTTCTCGTACACCTTCGTGTAGTCGCGCTCGACGATCGCGATGTCGGGAAAGGTCTTGCCCGGCACCGGGTCGACGTCACCCTTCTTCCAGTCCCTGACCTCACCGAGCGGCTGGGCGAGCTGATCCGGGCTGTCCATCCACAGCGCCTTGAACACGACGTCCTTCACCGGCTTCGGGAAGTGCTTCACGGCCAGCTCGGAGAACTTCTTCGCGATCAACTTGAAGGCATCCCAGTCGTGCTTCGCTTCCCAGGGCGGATTGGTCGCCGGAGTGAGCGGATGCACGAACGTGTGCATGTCGCCGAAAGTCACGTCGTACTTCTCGTACCAGAACGCCGCCGGCAGCAGGATGTCCGAGTAGTTGGCGGTCGAATCCATGCGGAAGTTCAGGTTGATCAGCAGGTCGAGCTTGCCGGCCGCGGCCGGCTCGTGCCATTCGATCTCCTGCACCTTGCCGCGGGCGGGCTCGCTGTCCCACAGCGAGTTGTCATGCGTGCCGAGGAAGTGCTTCAGTGCCAGTTCCTGACCGCGCATGCTGGTGCCGACGAGGTTGCCGCGATAGACGGTCAGTACCTTGAGTCGGTTCTCCGGCGCATCGACGTCCGGCAGAGCGAAGTCAGCCTTGCCCTCCTTGAACTGGCGGAACACCCACGCCTTCACCTCGTCGTCCGTCCGGCAGCCGGCGGCGACCGCCTCGTCGTAGAGGCGCAGTGGATTCTGCCGGTCCATCTGCGGGAAGAACGGCAGCCAGCCCAGCCGGACCGCGAGCGCGTTCATGTCGGCGGCATGGTTGTACTGCGGGAGCTTCTTCGCCCCGGCCGCCCACTGCGTGTCCAGTTCCATGCCGTCATAGCGCCACTGTCCGGTATGGAAGTACCACAGCGAAGTGGAGTTCATCAGCCGAGGTGGCCGCTGCCAGTCGAGCGCGCCACTCAGATTGACGAAGGCGGCATTCAGCCGGGTGTGCTGCGTGCCGACGTAGTGGTTGAAGTTCCCGCCGTGCTTGCCGTTGCAGCCGCACAGCGCCAGCATGACCGCTTCGTTGCGGTAGTACAGCGAGGCGCCGTGATAGAAGTGCTGCAGGCCCGGGCCGGTGATGAACAGCGACTTGCCCCCGGTCTTTTCCGCATTCTCGGCGAATTCACGCGCGACCTGGATCGCGAGGTTCCGGCTGACGCCGGACAGCCGTTCCTGCCATGCCGGCGTGTAGGGCCGGGGGTCGTCATAGTCCTGCGGGTAGTCGCCGCCGAGCCCGCGCGACACGCCGGCCTGAGCCATCAGCAGGTCGAAGGCTGTGGTCACCAGCAGCTCGGTGCCGTCCTTGCTGCGCAGCCGTCGCGCCGGGACCTCGCGCAGGATTTCCACCGCGCTCTGACCACGGCCCGGCGTCCGTCCGGTCTGCATGTGGAAGGTATCGGTGAAGTCGCTGAACGAAACCATCGCCCGCTGATCGCTCCGGCCGAGCAGCGACAACAGTGGATCGAAGTCCTCCCTGGTGACCGCATTCTTCAGTTGCAGGTTCCAGTTCCCGGTTGGTTCCTTCTCCCAGCGAAAGCCAATCGAACCGGTCGGCACGTGCAGGGCGCCGGTCGCGTCCGTCATGATCAGCTTCCAGTCCGCGTTTTCCTCCCGGGCGTACTCGGCGATGTCCGACGCCCGCACGAAGCGCCCCATCTGATACCGGTCACCATCGCGGTCGAGCACGACCAGGAACGGCAGATTCGTATAGCGCTTGACGTAGTCGGAAAAGTAGGGTGTTTCGCGATCCGCGTAGAACTCCTTCAGGATCACGTGAATGCAGGCCATGAAGTAGGCCCCGTCGCTGCCCGGGACGACCGGCACCCACAGATCCGAGTACTTCGCCACGTCGGAATAGTTCGGCGACACGACGACGACCTTGGTGCCCCGGTATTTCGCCTCCGGCAGGAAGTGGCAGTCCGCCGTGCGCGTCATGTTGAGGTTGCTGCCGGCGACGATCCAGTAGGTGCCCTGGTACCAGTCGGAACTCTCGCAGTTCTCGGTCTGGTCACCGAACATCGAGGACGAAACATGGGGCAGGTCGTGATACCACTCGTAGTAGCTGCAGTAGATGCCGCCGATCAGGTTGTTGTAGCGATGACCGGAAATGAAGCTGGCCAGACTCATCGCCGGAATCGGTGAGAAGTTCGCGATATGGTCCGGTCCGTACTTCTTGATCGTGTAGATCTGCGCGGCGGCCACCAGTTCGACCGCCTCGTCCCAGCTCACCCGCTTCCAGCCGGCCTTGCCACGAGCCGCCTTGAACGCGCGCGCGCGCTCCTCATCCTCGATCACCGCGGCCCAGGCTTCGACCGGATCCTTGCCGTTCGCGCGCTCAGACTGATAGAAATCCCACAGCACGCGGCGGATGTACGGGTACTTCGGGCGCAGCGGGCTGTACGGGTACCAGGAAGCGGTGATGCCGCGCTGGCAGCCACGCGGCTCGACGTTGGGGATGTCCGGATCGATCTGCGGGTAATCCGTCTTCTGCAGTTCCCAGCAGATCAGGCCGTCCTTGACGAAAACTTCCCAGCTACAGGCCATGGAACAGTTGACGCCGTGACTGCTGCGCACGCTGTAGTCATACGACCAGCGATTGCGGTAGAAGTCCTCCCACGAGCGGGAGTCGTCGGTCACCTTGAACCATTTGCTCTTCATGCCCCCGTCTCCGTGTGCTTGCGCCCGAACAGCAGCGCGATCAACGTGATGCCGGCAGCGGCCAGTACCGCCAGCGCCAGCGTCGGCAGGAACTGGCGGGGTCGGACCGCGGCCGCCGGTGCCGCGCCGCCGAGGTGGCCGATGAGCCCTTCGACCTGCGCCTCGCTGAGCCCGAGGTTCGGCATCGGTACGCCGAATTGCGCCAGGTTGGCCGCCGCGACCGGGTCGCCGGAGTCCCGCATCTGCTGCGGGTCGCGGATGAAGCTGCGCAACCACTCGGCGCTGCGGCGCTCGGTGACGCCGGCCAGGTCCGGCCCGATGCGCGCTCCCCCACCGATCGTGTGGCAGGCGACGCACACGGTGTCGAACAATTGGCGAGAGGCCCCGGGCTCCGAAACCTGCGCGCGCGCCGTGACTGCTGCCGCGAGCGCCAACATAACGCTTAGCAGTACGGTGCCCCGCCACGCGCCGACATGGCCGCGTGCCATGCTCCATCCTGTCGTCATGCTGCCTCCCCTGGTGCGTTCAGCTCGTGCGGCGGCACACTATCCCGACTCACTTACAGCCCACTTACAGCCGACGTCTCGGCTCGTTCGTGCTTCCACACCTGGCGGCCGCCGCGCTAGAGTAGTCGTGTTATCCAAGGGGAGCACGCATGCCTGCCGATGCCTACAAGCGTTGGTCCGTGCTGATCGCAAGCACGACAGCGTTCACGGTCTGCTTCATGGTCTGGATGATGTTTGCTGTGATCGGCGTGCCGATCAAGCAGATTCTCGAGCTCAACGAAACGCAGTTTGGCCTGCTCATCGCGACGCCGGTGTTGACCGGTTCGCTGATTCGCGTTCCGGTCGGCATGTGGACGGATCGCTTTGGCGGGCGAATTGTCTTCTTCGTGCTGATGCTGTCCACGGTCATTCCGATATTCGTGATTTCCCGCGCCAGCGAATTCTGGCACTTCATCGTGACCGGCCTGTTCGTAGGCGTCGCCGGCGGTTCATTTACCGTCGGTATCGCCTACTGCGCGCGCTGGTTCCCGCGGGAGCGCCAGGGACTGGCAATGGGGATCTTCGGTGCCGGCAACACCGGGGCGGCGGTCACGAAGCTCGTTGCACCGGCCATTGTCCTCGCCTTCGGGTGGGCGGCGGTGCCCAGGGTCTATGCCGGTCTGATGCTGACTGTGGCGGTCCTGTTCTGGATGTTCACCTACTCCGATCCGGTCCGCGAGGCGCACCGGACGGTCACGCTGGGCGAACAGCTGCGTGCCTTCAGGGACATCAGAGTGTGGCGTTACAGCCAGTATTACTCCATTGTCTTTGGCGGCTACGTTGCCCTGGCGCTGTGGATGCCGAAGTATTACGTTTCCGAATATGGTTTCGATCTGAAGATCGCGGCGCTGCTGGCCGCCTTGTTCAGCATCCCCGGCGGTGTACTGCGGGCGATCGGCGGCTGGTTTGCCGACCGCTGGGGAGCACACGTCGTCACGTGGTGGGTGCTGTGGGTGTCCCTCGTCTGTCTGTTCCTGCTCTCCTACCCGCCGACCGATTTCACGATTCACACGATCGGCGGACCCAGGACCTTTCACATCGGCCTCAGCGCCGCGATGGTCACCGTTCTGCTGTTCATCGTCGGCGTGGCGTTTGCGATCGGCAAGGCTTCGGTCTTCAAGTACATTTCCGATGAGTATCCCGGCAACATCGGGGTCATCTCCGGTGTCGTCGGCATGGCCGGCGGACTGGGCGGGTTCTTCCTCCCGGTCCTCTTCGGTGTACTGGTCGACCTGACCGGAATCCGTTCCAGCGCGTTCATGCTGATGTTCGGTGTCGTGTGGACATCGCTCATGTGGATGTACTTCGCCGAGGTGCGGCCGCTCAGCGCCGCCAGAGAGCGCGCATATCCTCAACATACACACTTCACGTGACCGTGGAGCGAGGGGGCACGATGAGCTGGATCCTGACGTGGCGGCCTGAAGATCCGCAGTTCTGGCACGATTCCGGCCGCTACCTGGCCTGGCGGACGCTGACCGTTACCACATTCTCGCTGGTCGCTTCGTTCGCCACCTGGTTCGTCATGAGCGCGGTCGTCGTCCTGATGCCGCGCATCGGGTTTCAGTTCACGACGATGCAGCTGTTCTGGCTGGCGGCCATGCCGGGGCTGGCCGGTGGTTCGCTGCGCCTGGTCCACTCGTTTCTGGTGCCGATCTTCGGTTCGCGCCTCACCCTGACCAGTGCTACGCTGCTGAAGCTGATTCCGATGCTCTGGCTCGGATTCGCCATTCAGGATCCGACCACCCCGTACAGCACGTTTCTGGTGATTGCCTTCCTGTGCGGGATGGGTGGCGGTGACTTCTCCTCCTTCATGCCGTCCACCAGCCTGTTCTTCCCCAAGCGGCTGCAGGGTACGGCGATGGGTGTTCAGGCGGGCGTCGGCAACCTTGGCGTCAGCATCACGCAGTTTGTCACGCCCTGGGTGATCAGCTTCGGCGCTCTCGGCGCTGTGGTCGGCGTCCCGCAGACCCTCCGCTCCGTAACCGAAGTGCCCGATGTCGTCGTCACGAAGGCCGACGGTGTTGTGACTGAATTGGCCATCGGGAAGCCGGAAGTCGCCTCGCAGATCGTGATACAGAAGGACGAGACCGGAATGGTCACTGACGTGGCGGCCCGTGAGGGCGGCCCGGCTGCGCTCAGAATCGACGTGCGGCGCAACGAGCAGGGCGCGGTCACCGACGTCCGCCTCCGCCAGGAGGCGCAGCGGGACGTGTGGGTTCAGAACGCCGCCTTCTGGTATGTGCCCTACCTGCTGATCGCCGGGCTGCTGTGCTGGGTCTTCCTGCGAAGCGTGCCGGTCAAAGCGTCGTTCCGCGAACAACTGGACATCATGCGCAGCAAGCACACCTGGTTCTGCGTCGTCACCTACATCATGACCTTCGGTTCGTTTTCCGGTTTTGCCGCCGCTTTCCCGATCATGATCCGCACGATCTATGGCGGTTTCGACGACGCACCCGAGCCGCTGAAGTACGCGTTCATCGGACCCCTGGTCGGTTCGCTGATCCGCGCCGTCGGAGGTCCGCTGAGCGACCGCTTTGGTGGCAGCATCTGGACCCAGATCTCTGGCGCTGGCCTGATCGCGGGCTGTCTGTTCCTCATCCTCGGCGGCTACCTGACGCCGACCTCCGTCGAACAGTTCGACGGATTTCTGTGGGGCATGCTCTGGATCTTCCTGATGGCCGGGATCGGCAATTTCGCCACGTTCCGCCAGTACCCGATCATATTCGCCCATTCTCCCCGACAGGGGGCACAGGTGCTCGGTTGGACCGGTGCCTGGGCCGCCTTCGGGCCGTTCGTGTTCTCGTCACTGATCGGCGTCTCCATCACGGCCACTGGCTCGGCGAAAACCTTTTTCTGCGGAGCAGTCGCCTTCTACGTGCTGGCCTCGGCCGTTAACTGGGTGTATTACACCAGGCCCGGAGCCGTGCGCGGAGACTGGGGCAAGGGCAGGACCTGGTGGGACCGGATTCCCGAGGCGGAACGCGAGCGACTGCGCGCCCAGGGATGAGTCCCGACCCCGAGTGCTGACCCGATTGTGGCGACGGTGTCACGTCGCCTCCAGCGACGCGCTTGACATGGAACAAGGCTGCGCCGGGCACCGGGTGCCACAATACCCGCCAGCGTTGACTCTGGCCCTGGACAGACCTGCAAGATGATCACCGATTTCATGACCGGCGAGCATCGCCACTGCGACCAGCTTTTCGCCCTGGCGGAGTCCGCCGCAAACGACGACCACCTGGATGGAGCCCGCTCCGCCTATGCGGAGTTCGAGGCGGCGCTGCTCGGCCACCTCGACATGGAGGAGCAAGTGCTGTTCCCGGCCTTCGAGGCCCGGACCGGTATGAACGGCGGGCCGACCGCGGTCATGCGCATGGAGCACGAACAGATGCGCGCCGTGCTCGGGCAGATGCAGCGGGCGCTGGCCGGCGGTTCGATGGATGACTTCCTCGGTCTGGCCGAGACCCTGAACGTGCTGATCCAGCAGCACAACATGAAGGAAGAGCACATGCTCTACCCGATGACCGACCGGGCGCTCGCCGGCGAGGCCGGAGCCATCATCGAGCGCATGCGCGCGCTGTGAACGCGCCGCCGCGGGAAACCACCCTCGACGTCCGCGGGCTCGAGCCCTGCGAGCCGCTGGACCGGATCCTGCAGGCTCTCGACCGGCTCGGCAGCGCCGCACGGCTGCGTGCACTGGTCAGCCGCGAGCCGCTGCCGCTGTATCCGCTGCTGCGGCAGCGCGGCTTCGCCTGGCAGGTCGTGCGGAACGAACCCGGCTGCTGTGAACTCCTGATCTGGCGCGCCGGCGACGCCGTGGCCGCAGCCGCGGACGGCACATGACGAGCGCAGCGCTGTCGCTCGAACAGGCGCCGCCGCTTTCGGTACCGCTGCGGTTTTTCCTGACCGCACCGCTGTTCGGCATGGCGGCTGCCGCCATGCTGCTGCTCGCCGGTCCCGACGTGCTGCTGTCACGCTGGTCGCCGGCGACGCTCGCGCTCACGCATCTGTTCGTGCTCGGCGTGCTGACGATGGTGATGTGCGGCGCGCTGTTCCAGATGCTGCCGGTACTGGTCGGTGCGCACGTCCGCCGCCCGCGCCTGTGGGGCGGCATCTGCCATGGGCTGCTGGCTGGCGGCACCGCCGCCCTCGCTGCCGCGTTCCTGACCACGGCACCACTCGCGTTCCGCTGCGCGCTGATGTTACTGGGCGGTGGCCTCGCGCTGTTTGTCGTGGTCCTCGGCGGCGGGCTGCTGCGCGCACCGCGCGTGCACGACAGCGTCCGCGGCATGCGCTGGGCCGCCGGTGGCCTTGCCGTCACGGTTGGCCTCGGGCTCGCGCTCACGCTCGGCCATGCCTGGGCATCGCTGCCGATCCTGCGCGTTCCGCTGACGGATCTGCACCTCAGTTGGGGGCTGCTCGGCTGGGTGGCCCTGCTGATCACCGTCGTGTCCTGGCAGGTCATCCCGATGTTCCAGATGACCCCGGAATATCCCCGGTGGCTGAGACGCTGGATGCCCGCCGCGATCTTCGCCCTGCTCGCCTGGTTCAGCCTCAGCGCCGCAGTGACGTGGCCCGGATCATCGCTGCCGCTTGCGGGTCTCGCCGCCGCCTGCGCCGGCTACGCAGTGTGGACGCTCGTTCTGCTGGCACAGCGGCGGCGCACGATCGGCGACGTGAACCTGTGGTTCTGGCGCCTCGGCATGGCGGCGCTGATTGCCGCCGCGCTGTTCGCGCTGGCCGGGCGCTTCGGCCTTCCGCCTGCAGCCAGTCGCCTCGCGCTGGCGCCGGCGCTGCTATTCCTCGCCGGCTTCGCCTTGTCCGTGGTCAACGGCATGCTGTACAAGATCGTGCCGTTCCTCGTCTGGCTGCACCTGCAGCAGCGAATTGGCGAGCATCCCGCCGCCCGCGGCCAGGTCGCGCCGCCGAACATGCGCGCGGTGATTCGCGAGCCGCGCGCGCGCGCGCAGTGGTGGCTGCATGCCGCGGGACTCACACTGCTGCTGGCCGGGCTGGCGGCACCGGTACTGCTGCGCCCGGCCGCCGTCGTCTGGTTCGCGTCGTTCGCACTGCTCGGTTACAACCTGTTCACGGCGGCGCGGCTCTACCGGAGCGAGGCCGCCCGCATCGCCGCCTGCGGCTGAGCGGTGCAGCACACGGTTGCCTGGTCCCGCCCCACCAGCAGCGCTGGTTCGGCGGCCCGCGTCCCGCTCGCGAACGCAGCCGCGGCGCTGGCGAGGCCGCCGGCGTCCCGCTCGCGAACTCTAGCCGATCTTTACGAGTTCGCTCGCGGGCTCCGTCCGCCTCGCCCGCGCCGTGTGATGCGGTGGTCTCGGCCGCGGCGGCACAGCGGGCGGGGGCTGGGACCTCGCGAGCGAGCAAGTGTCCCAGACCCGAGCCCGCCTGACCGTGGCGAGCGTCCGGGACCGGCAGCGAGGAGCCGGGCGCCCGGTCAGGTCTCGATGCCCCAGGCCTGCTCGGTCAGATGGCTCACGCCCGCCGCCGCCAAACGCTCACTGGCCGGCTCGTCGCGCTCGCCGAGCAGTCGAATCGCGCCGAAGTCGGCGAACAGGCGCTGGACCTCGTCCCGGCTGACGGCCCAGGGCGGGCCCTGCAGTCGCGACTGGTCGTAATCGAAAGCGATGACCAGCAGCCGCCCGCCCGGTACCAGCAACCGGCGATAGGAGGCGACCAGCCCGGTCCGGGCGGCCGGCGCGACCGCCACCAGCGCGGCCCGATCGTACACGCCGTCGATCTGGCCGCCAGCATGCGCCGCCTCCAGCAACAGCGCATCACCCTGCAGGATGGTCAGCCCCGGTACCGCGTGTCTCGTGAACGGTCCGGCACTGCCCTGTACCGGAGTCTCGCCCAGCTCCGCAAACAGCTCGTCGATCGCCGCGGCGACGAATTCGGTGCCGATGACCTCGTGTCCGCGACCGCGCAGGAAGCCGAGGTCCGTGGACTTGCCGCACAGCGGCACATAGATGCGGCGCCGGCCCGCGAAGAACCCGGCGTGCGCGGTCAGCAGCAGGTTCGGCTGCGGCTGGTGAAAGCCGATCTGCCGCGTGTCCCAGCGCTCCTGCCAGAAGGCCTGTTCCATGCTCGTTCCGGGCGACCGCCGGCGTCCGCGCCGGCCACCGCAATCATCCCACATATGGCCCCAGGCTTCAGCCGCGCGGCGGGCGCGCGCCGGCGCAGCCGCCGCGGCCCTTGACCGAGGTCAGTGAATGAACCATCATTCACCGCCATGAATACGCACTTTGCTCCGCTGGCCGGTCACGTCGCCGTCGTCACCGGCGCCGCCTCCGGCATCGGCCGCGCCACTGCCGCGACCCTCGCCGCGGCCGGCGCCCACGTCCTGCTCGGCGACATCGCCGAGGCCGCGGGTGAAGCCGCGGCGGCGGCTCTGCGCGCCGCCGGCGGCCGCGCCGACTTCATCTGCCTCGACGTCACCGACGCCGGTTCGATCGACAGTTTCCGCACCGCCGCCCACGGGCGCGCCGGCACGGCGCCGGACATCGTCGTCAACGTGGCCGGTTGGGGTCGGGTCGAGCCGTTCGTGCAGAACACGCCGGAGTTCTGGCGCCGGGTCGTCGACCTGAACCTGATGGCGCCGATCGCCGTGACCCGCGCGTTTCTCGACCCGATGATCGAGCGACGCGCCGGGCGCATCGTCAATGTCGGGAGCGACGCCGGCCGGGTCGGCAGCCTCGGCGAGACGGTTTATGCCGGCGCCAAGGGCGGCGTCATCGCCTTCACCAAGTCGCTGGCCCGCGAGGTCGCCCGCTACGACATCACCGCGAACTGCGTCTGTCCGGGCCCGACCGATACCCCGCTGATGGCGGCGGTGCCGGACAAGATCAGGGATGCCTTCGCCCGCGTCACGCCGATGCGGCGGCTGGCGAAGCCGGAGGAAATCGCCGACGCGATCCTGTACTTCGCCGGCCCGCAGGCGACCTTCGTCACCGGCCAGGTGCTGTCGGTCAGCGGCGGTCTGACCATGGTTGGCTGAGAATCAGGGAGAGAGCAGCATGTACCGACTGCAAGCGGCGGAATGGCAGCCACAGCACTTCGGCTGGCAGGTGCGCGACCGGGTCGCCACACTGACGCTGAACCGCCCGGAGCGCAAGAACCCGATCACCTTCGACAGCTATGCCGAGATGCGCGACACCTTCCACCGGCTGCAGTTCGCCGACGACGTGCGCGCGGTGATCGTGACCGGCGCCGGCAACAACTTCTGCTCCGGCGGCGATGTGCATGAGATCATCGGCCCGCTGGTCGGCATGGAGATGCCGGAGCTGCTGTACTTCACGCGCATGACCGGCGACCTGGTCAAGGAGATGCGCAACTGCCCGCAGCCGGTCATCGCCGCGGTCGATGGCGTCTGCGCCGGCGCGGGGGCGATCCTGGCGATGGCCTCCGATCTGCGTTACGCGACGCCCGAGTCGAAGACCGCGTTCCTGTTCACCCGCGTCGGCCTGGCCGGCTGCGACATGGGCGCCTGCGCGATCCTGCCGCGGATCATCGGCCAGGGCCGGGCCGCCGAGCTGCTCTACACCGGCCGGGTGATGTCCGCGGCCGAGGGCCAGGCGTGGGGCTTCTTCAACGACGTCGTGCCGCGCGAGAACCTGCTGGCACGCGCCTGGGACCTGGCCCGCACACTGGCCGACGGTCCGGCCTTCGGCCATGCCATGACCAAGAAGTGCCTGCACCAGGAATGGAGCCTGTCGATCGAACAGGCGCTCGAGACCGAGGCCGAGGCCCAGGCCATCTGCATGCAGACCAGAGACTTCGGCCGCGCGTATCATGCTTTCGTGAAGAAGGAGCAGCCCAAATTCGAGGGCAACTGAGCGCCGGCCTCGACTTCCTCGAGTGGCCGTTCTTCACGGACGGCCACCGTGAGCAGGCCCGCCGGCTGGCCGAGTTCGCGAGCGCTGAACTGGCCGGCTTCGAACAGGAGCCGGCCGACGACGCCGCGCTCGATACCGCCTGCCGGGCGATCGCCCGCCTGCTCGGCGGCGGCGGCTTCCTGCAGCCGTGCTGCGTCACCGATCCGGCCGGACGCTTCGACGTGCGGCTGCTGGCCCTGTCCCGGGACACGCTGGCGCGCCACTCCGGGCTGGTCGACTTCGTCTTCGCGATGCAGGGTCTCGGCACCGGCCCGATCTCGTTGTTCGGCAGCGCGGAACAGCGCCGCCACGTGCTGCCCGGCGTCATCGCGGGCGAGCGCATCGCCGCGTTCGCGCTGTCCGAGCCCGACGCCGGCAGCGATGTCGCAGCCATGACCACCAGCGCCCGGCGCGACGGCGATGGCTGGCGCCTCGATGGCGTCAAGACCTGGATCTCGAACGGCGGCCTCGCCGATCACTATGTCGTGTTCGCGCGCAGCGGCGAGGCGCCCGGCGCCCGCGGCATCTCCGCCTTCCTGGTCGATGCGGGCACGCCCGGTTTCGAGGTCGAGGCGCGGATCCGGGTGATCGCCCCGCACCCACTGGCGACGCTGCGGCTACGCGATTGCCGCCTCCCCGGCTCAGCGCTGCTCGGCGAGGCCGGTCGCGGCTTCGCCGTCGCGATGGCGACCCTCGACGTGTTCCGCACCACGGTCGGTGCCGCCGCGCTCGGCATGGCCCGCCGCGCGCTCGACGAGGCCATCCGACGCGTTCGCGAACGCTCGGTCTTCGGGCGCCGGCTGGCCGAGTTCCAGCTGACCCAGGCGCGCATCGCCGAGATGGCGCTGGAAGTCGACAGCGCCGCACTGCTGGTGTATCGCGCCGCCTGGACCCGGGATACGCAGCAGCGCCGCATCACCCGCGAGGCCGCGATGGCCAAGCTGCAGGCGACCGAGGCCGCGCAGCGCGTGATCGACTCCGCGGTGCAGTTGTTCGGCGGGCTCGGCGTCGTCCACGGCATGCCGGTCGAGAGCCTGTACCGCGAGATCCGCGCCCTGCGGATCTACGAGGGCACCAGCGAGGTCCAGAAACTGGTGATCGCCAGCACGTTGCTCGACGACAAACCATGAAGTCGCCGGCCGACGTCGAGGCACGGATCGGTGACCCGGCGCTGGTCGAGCAACGCCGCGCCGAGATCGTCCGGGCGGCGGTCCGGTTGTTCTCGGAGCACGGTTACTACGTCACGACGATCCAGCAGATCGCGCGCGCGGCCGGCATCAGCGTCGGCCTCGTCTACCAGTACTTCCGCGACAAGGACGACATCCTGTTCCTGGCGCTGACCAGCGTACTCGAGACCTACGAGCGCGAGATTCCGCGCGCACTCGCCGGCGTCACGCATCCGCTGGCGCGACTGCGCGCCGCGTTCGCGGCCTACTGCGCGGTGATCGACCGGCTGCGCGAAGCGACCGTTCTCACCTACCGCTCGACCAAGTCGCTGCGGCCCGAACGGCGGCGTTACATCATGGCGGGCGAACGGCGGACCAACCGGCTGCTCGAAGCCTGCGTCGCGGACTGCGTGCGGGCCGGCTACCTGCGCCGGGTCAACGTGCCGCTGCTGGTGTACCAGTACGTGCTGTTCGCGCACGCCTGGGCGCTGAAAAGCTGGGCCTGGCGGCGCCGTTATACGCTGCGCCGCTATGTCCGTGAGGGCCAGGCGCTACTGATCGATCCGTTCCTGACGCCGAAGGGCCGCCGGGTCCGCTGATGATCCATTGCGAGATTTCCGGCGCGGTAGCCACGGCCACGCTGTCGCGGCCGCCACTCAATGCGATCAACGAGGAATGGCTGAGCGCACTCGCCGGCGCCGTGCAGGCCGCCGAGGCCCTGCCAACCGTCGCCGTCCTGCACCTGCGCAGCGACCGGCGCACCTTCAGCGCGGGAGCCGATCTGGCGTTGCTGCGGGAGCGCTTCGCCAGCGCCGCCGGCCGCGCCGCAATGGTGGAGTTCGTGCGGCGGATGCAGCAGGTCTTCGCGCAGCTCGAACGCTCGCGGCTGGTGTCGGTGGCCGAGCTCGGCGGGCCGGCTCTCGGCGGCGGCTTCGAGCTGGCGCTCGCCTGCGATCTGCGCATCGCCGCCGATGAGGCGAAGCTCGGCCTGCCCGAGGCGGCGCTCGGCCTGCTGCCCGCGGCCGGCGGCACGCAGCGCCTGACGCGCCTGTGCGGCGCGACGACCGCGCGGCGGCTCATACTCGGCGCCGAGGTACTGAACGGCAGGCAGGCCCTCGAACTCGGCCTGGTCCAATGGTCGATGCCCGCCGCCGAACTGCCGGCCCGCGCCCGCGAACTGGTCCTGCACATCGCCGGGCTGCCGGCCGCGGCGCTGGCCGCCACCAAGCGCTGCATCGCGGCTGCGGCGGCTCCCGGCGATGCCGGCTTCAACCTCGAGCTCGAGGAAACCGCCCGCCTGTACGCCGTACCCGACACGCAGGCCCGCGTACAGAAGTTCCTCGACCAGCGACGCTGATCCCGTTCAGCAGACCTCGCCACCGGCGATCGGGATGCTCTGCCCGGTAACGCTCTCGGTCCCGGGCCGGCACAGCCACGCCACTGCGTTGGCGACTTCCTCGGGCCGGATCAGGCGCCGCTGCGGATTGTGCGCGACCAGCGCGGCCAGCGCTTCGGCCTCGCTGCGACCGGTCCTGTCGCGGATGTTCGCGATCGCCTCACGGACCATCTCCGTGTCCGTGTAGCCCGGGCAGACCGCATTGACCGTGATGTCGTGTGGCACCAGTTCGAGCGCCAGCGCGCGGGTCAGGCCGATGACACCGTGCTTGGCGGCGCAGTAGGCCGTGCAGTAGGCATAACCGACCATGCCGGCCGTGCTCGCCACGTTCACGATCCGGCCGTGACCCCGCGCGATCATTGCCGGCAGCACCGCCTGGGTCAGATGCACGACGCCGCTCAGGTTGACCTCGAGCATCCGCTGCCACAGGGCCGCGTCGGTCTTCAGAAATGGCGCGCTGACCGCCTGCCCGGCGTTGTTGACCAGGATGTCGATGTCGCCGGCACGCGCGCGCGCCGCGGCAACTGCAGCAGTCACCGCGGCCGGGTCGGTGACATCGGCGCTCACGAAGCCCGCCAAGCCACCGAGTCGCGCGACAGTGGCCTGCAGCGGTCCGGCCGAGCGGCCGAGCAGCGTCACACGGGCGCCGTGGGCCGCGAGCGTGGCGGCGATCGTCGCACCCATGCCCCGCCCGCCGCCGCTGACGAGCGCGTGGCGATCCTGCAGCGAGTTGCTCATCATCCTGAAGTCCTCACCAGGGGATACCGGCCGCGAGCCGGGCTGCGATCATCACTGGCGCGCGCCGCCGGCAATCGACATGTTCCTTGGGGGCCACCGCCGGTCACGACCGGATCCCCGCCCGCCGCTCGGCCGCGACGATCGTGTTCTCGAGCAGCATCGTGATCGTCATCGGCCCGACGCCGCCCGGCACCGGCGTGATCCGGCTGGCAACCTCACGGCAGGATTCGTAGTCGACGTCGCCGCACAGCTTGCCGTCCGCGCCGCGGTTGATGCCGACGTCGATGACGACGGCGCCGGGCTTGAGCATGTCGCCAGTGACCATGCGCGGCCGGCCCGTTGCGACGACGAGCAGATCGGCGCGGCGGGTGTGGCAACGGAGATCGCGCGTGCGCGAATGACAGACGGTGACGGTGGCATCGCGTGCGGTCAGCAGCAGCGCCATCGGCTTGCCGACGATGTTCGATCGGCCGATGACGACCGCCTCCTGGCCGGCCGGGTTCACGCCCGCGTGCTCCAGCATCCGCAGCACGCCGTACGGCGTACACGGAATGAACCGGGCGCGTCCCTGCACCAGGGCGCCCACGTTCTCCGGATGGAAGCCATCCACGTCCTTGTCCGGCGCGACGGCGTCGAGCACGGCCGTTTCATCGAAATGCCGCGGCAACGGCAGTTGCACGAGGATGCCGTGGATGCGCGGATCGGCATTCAGCTCGCGGATCCGCGCCAGCAGAACCTCCGGCCCGGTGTCGGCCGGCAGCGAGATCCGTTCGGACAGCAGGCCGGCCGCCGCGCAGGCATTGACCTTGTTGCGCACGTAGACCTGCGAGGCCGGGTCGCCACCGACCAGCAGCACCGCGAGTCCCGGCTGGTGGCCCGCCGCCGCCAGTGCCGTCACGCGGTCCCGGAAACCCTCGCGCAGCGTCCGCGCCAGTGCAGTGCCGTCGATCGGAATGGCCGCCATCAAGGACTCCCCGTCAATCCGCAAGCCAGACACGCAGTGGCCGCCCCAACACCGTCCGGTCGGCAAACGGCGAGCCCGGCAGCGCGAGCGCGTCGAATGGCGCGCCCGGCGCCAGCCGCGCCGGCAGACCGAAATGCCGCCGCGGCGCCGCCGTCGCCGCCGTCAGCACGCGTTCCAGCGACACGCCCGCCTCCAGCCAGCGGTCCATTTCCTCGCGGAGCGCAGTGCCGTGCACCACGCCCATGCTGCCGGCATCAGTCCCCAGCAGCAAGGGGACGCCGAGCTCATCGGCGAGAAGCAGGTGCGCGGCATGGTCGTCGAGGATCCGGCGCAGGTGGCCGATCGTCGTCGCCGACCAGCCGGACGCCTCGGGCTGCGCCCACTGAAAGTGCACCGGGCTGAAGGTCGGGGTCCAGGCGATCTGCTGGTCGCGCATGCGGGCCAGCGTGTCGCGGTCCATGAAGAAGCCGTGCTCGATCGAGTCGACGCCTGCCGCAACCGCGATCGCCAGGCCCGCCGCACCGCTGCAATGGGCGAGCGTCCTGCGGCCCAGCGTGCGGGCCAGCGCGACAATCAGCGCGGCCGCCGCCTCGTCGAACTGCGGCTGGTCGGTCACGGCACCGGCCTCGAAATCGATGATGCCGGTCAGCACCAGCTTGATCTCATCGCAGTCCGGCGCGAGCGCCGCGAGCGCCGCGCGGATCGCGGCGTCGTCGGCCACGTCGCGGGCGATGAACGCGCCGTAACGCTGCGGGCGCCGCAGGCCCGTGCCGGCGGAGCGCACGCGGGCCAGTTCCCGCGAGCCGCGCGCCTCGGCGCGGATGCGGTGGTTGATTCCGTGCCGGTCGCCCGCATCGCGCAGCAGCGTGATGCCGCAGGCCAGCGCGCGGCGCGCGCTGTCGCGCGCGGTCGCCATCAGCTCGTCGAACGGCCTGTTGAGATGGGCGGAACGCAGCGCGCCATTCGTGACGTCGCCGTCGAGGAACAGGTGCACATGCGCATCGACCAGTCCCGGCATCAGGAAGGGCACGCGCGTCACCGCGGCGCCGGCACCGGCCAGCGCGACCGACTGGTCACCTGCAGCGATGGTCTGCAGCCGGCCCTCCGCGACGACGAGGCTCACCGGCCCGGTCTGCCGCCGCTCGCCGTCGAACCATTCCGCGGCGACGATGACCTCACGACCGCCGCCGGCTTCCGGCTTCATGCGCGGTAGAACCGGCGCACGGCGCGCAGCGCGTTGCTGCCGGTCTGCTCGAGGAAGTAACGGTAGGCTTGCAGCACGGAATTGTCCTCCGGCAGCGGGGCGTACCCGCGCCACGGCGTGCCGAGCACCGTGTCGAATCCGTACGGCACAGTCAGCGTCAGGAATGCATTCTCGAGCTGATGCCTGAGATCCGAGCCGTCCGCCGCCTTCGCCGGAAGCTGCTGGCCGATGTTTGACAGCCCGCCCATCAGGTGCAGGCCGGAGAGTTCCGGGTCGGCACCGATCAGCCGGACCGCTTCGATGGTCGCCCGGTTGAGGCCCTCGGTGTCGGCGATGATCGCGGCCACCGACAGGTCCACGAACACATCCCCGAGCGGCATGCCGTACTGATCGCGCAGCCGCAGGGCCGTGCGCCGGGCGGTCGCGGCGATGTCGGCAGCGGTCTTATTGTTGCGGGCCACGCCGTCGAGGCAGCTCTCGGATGCCATCACCATGACGCGGAACCGATGCTCGCGATACAGCTCCATCGGTTCCCAGCGGTGCTCGGTAATCGAGTTGAGGAGCGGCAGTTCGCCGCCGGCGCGCTGCCGGTCATAGGTCGCGAGGCACCGCCGGAACAGCTCGGTATTCGGCACGTCGAAGGACAGCGGCACGGTGACCACGGCCTGGATCGCGCGGATCACGTCGACGAGGAACGGCTGGTCGACCATCGCCCGCGAGCCGAGGTTGACGTTCAGCGCAGACGCGCCGGCTTCGACCTGCCGGACCGCCAGTGCCTGGATGCCGGCCAGGTCCTTCTGCTCGAACAGCGCCTGCGTGCTGCGGAAGCCCGGATTGATCCGCTCACCGATGATCCTGATATCGAATACTTCTGAGGTCTTAGTCATAACTAATTGTTTATACGCATAATCATAAAGCTGCAACAGACGCGCCAGCCGTCCGCGCGCGCAGCCGGCAGCGTGGTGCGGAGGGGCATTCGTCGCAGCGCGACCAGTGGCTGGCAGGCAGGTCGCGGCCGATCCCGCAGACCATCGTGACCGACTTGATCGGCTTCAGGAGCTGGCCGCCATGCAGCGCGACGCCGATGCGCGCAGCCTCAGCGAGTCGGAGCACAGCGGGCTGTGCCGCCAGCTCGAGGCCCGGATCGCCGGCCCGCAGTTCGCCCGCCATCGTCAGCCCGCGCCGTCGCGCCTCCATCAGCATGCGGTCGAACAGGCGCCGGCCGAGCGCCAGCACCAGCTCGTTCGCTACCTCGTCGAGTGCCACCGCCAGCGCCGCCTGCCTATCGCCGAACAGCCCCCGGATGCGCGCTTCGAGTGCCGGCCCCAGCGTGCAGGCGCCACAGGCGAGCCCGGTCAGCTCGCCGGAGTCCGGCAGCAGGCGATCCGCCAGCAGTTCTTCGCCACCTGCGCGCAGCGGCGATCCGGCCGGCGCGTCGAGCGGTACGAGGCGGAAGCAATAAGCGGGCTGCGCCAGTTCCTCACGCTCGAGCAGCGCGAGCGCCGCGCCGCGCAGCCTGGCCCGCGCCGGCGACAGGTCGGGCGGCGGATTCCGCTCTGCCTCCTGGCACAGTTGTACGGCCCGGATCAACGGCATCAGCGCGTCGCCGGCGCGCCGTGCTCAGGCCGCAATCTGCAGCCAGCGCTTGCAGAGGTTAACCGCCTCGACCGCGTTGATGCCGAAAGCATCGGCCCCGGTGTAGCTGCGTACCGTCTCGTCGATCTGGCCGCCGCCGATCATGATCCTGACCCGGTCACGGATGCCGGCCTGCTCGAATCCCCGGATCGTGTCCTTCATCGAGTCGAACGCCAGCGTCAGGAAGCCCGACAGGCCGACCACGTCCGGCTGGAATTCGTTGACCTCGTCGATGAACTTCTGCACCGGCACGTCGATGCCGATGTCCTTCACTTCGAAGCCGTTGATGTCGAGCATGAACGTGACGATGTTCTTGCCGATGTCGTGCAGGTCGCCATGCACCGTACCGATCAGCACGCGGCCCAGCTTCTTCTGTGCGCCACCGCCATCCTTGATCAGCGGCTTCGCCATCCGGCCGACCTGTTCCAGCATTTCCCCGGCCAGCACCAGTTCCGGCAGGAAATACTCACCTTCCTCGAAGCGCTTGCCGACGATGTCCATCGACATGCGGCACAGCTCCAGCACCCGCAGCGGATCCCGGCCGTCCTGCAGCAGCATGCGCCGCGCGAGGTCGAGCGCCTGGTCCTCGTTCATGTCCGCCAGCCAGTCGACAAGCTGCTTCTCTTCGCCGTTCAGTTCGCTCATCCGCACTTCTCCTCGTTGCCGCCGCTCTCTGGTTCAGTTCTGCCGGGGCCGGGCCGCGAGCCCGGACTCGACGATGATTTCCGCCAGTACCGATTCGTTGCGATGTCCCATCAGGTGTATCCCGGCGACGCCATCGATGACCGCCAGCTCCCGCACCGTCTCGATACAGACGCGCTTCAGCTCGGCCGGCTCGTCGGCCGCCGCCTCGATGCGGCGCAGCAGACCCTCCGGCACCTGCACGCCGGGGACGTTGGCCACCATCCAGCGCAGGGCCCGCGCCGAACCGAGTGTACCAGCCCCGGCCAGGATGAAAGCCTGTTCGTGCAGGCCGCGCCGCCGCACCGCCGCCATGAACTCCGCAAAGGCCGGCACGTCGAAGCAGAACTGCGTCTGGATGAAGCGGGCCCCCGCGGCGACTTTCTGCTCGAGGTTGGCCAGCCGCTGCTCGCCCGGTGGCACGAACGGGTTGACCGTCGCGCCGAGGAACAGGTCCGGCGCGGTCGTCAGCCTGCGCCCGGAAGCAAACTGACCCTGCTCGCACATGCCGCGCGCGATGCCGAGCAGCGTGACCGCATCGAGATCGAACACCGGCCGTGCCTCCGGCTGGTCGCCGCGCGAGACGTCGTCACCGGTCAGGCACAGCACATTGCGCACGCCGAGCGCGGCGGCGCCGAGCAGGTCGCCCTGGATCGCGATCCGGTTCCGGTCGCGACAGACGGTCTGGTACACGGGCACGTAGCCATGCGCGGCCAGTACCGCCGCGGCGGCGACACTCGACATGTGGCAGTTGCCACCGGCGCCATCCGTGATGTTGATCGCATCGACGAGGCCGCGAAAACCCGCTGCGCGCTCCAGCAGTTCGGCCGGATCGGCCGAGTCCGGCGGCGCCAGCTCGACAGTCACCACCGTGCGTCCGGACCGGCACGCCGCTTCGAACGGCCCCAGCGTCGTGGACCGCACCCGACGCGGCGGTCGTGGTGGTGCGCTGACCACCGGCTCACGCTGGCCGTGGATCACCTGGATCCAGGTCGAGCGTCCGTGACGCTGCCCATCGACCGGTGGCAGTGTCGGGCATGATTCCGCCAGAGCCGGCTCGATCCGCCGCCGCCCGTCCATCACTTCGACCCACACGCAGCGCATCTCCGGGCGCACCTCACAGCCGCCATCCACCCGCACGCCCCCGCAGGGCCCGTTGCGCATCTGTTTCGGGCAATTCATCGGGCAGGCCATGCCGGTCAGCGACAGCACGCACTGGCCGCACTCGCGGCAATCGAAGAACAGCCGCTTCAGCGTCCGCTCGAGCGGATAGAGCAACGCCTCGCCGCGGCGGGGACCGAGCCAGCGCAGCAGCGGCGCGAGCAGCGGCGCCACGCCGGCGCCCCAGCGGTAGACCCGCCGCAACCCGCGCGCATGCCGAACCGACCACAGGCGCACCGCGTACATCGCCGTCCTGTCTCTCTCCACGACCGCCGGCCCCGCCGGAGGCCCGACAACGAATTATCCTGCCTGCAGCGCCGGGCTGGCGACCCATTGAGCGCTCACGGGGCCACGGTACCGACCGCCCGCTGGATGTACCGATACACGATACTATCGTACCGCATCAGTGGCCTGAGCGGAACCTGCGGGATGCAGCAGCCGCGAGATCGCGCGCCCCGACGGTCGTGGCGTAGCGGACGCGACCGTCGATCTTTCATGTGGGAAAGCTATACTGCTGATGGATCGAGTGATCCCAAGGTGCTCGACCGCATCCGCAAGGCCGGGGACTTCAACCTGGTGACGGAGGGCAGCCGCTGGCGGCCCCGCTCGGAACCTCCGGGCCGGACGGGCGGTCGAACACCGCAAGCCACAGGGAGTCTGCCGGCCTATGACTACGACCAGCTTTACCCGGACCGCCATCGCGCTGCACTGGCTGATCGCTGCGCTGCTCTTCGTGACCTTCCCGCTCGGCGTGTACATGCACGAGCTGCCCATTTCACCGACCCGCGTCGAGCTGTTCTCGTATCACAAGTGGATCGGCGTCACGCTGTTCCTGCTGGCGGTGACCCGCGTCGCCTGGCGCTGGGGCCATCCGGCGCCGCCGCCGGTCGCGGGCACGCCGGCGTGGCAGCGCATCACCGCGGCCGCAACGCATCACCTGCTGTACCTGCTGGTGATCGTGATTCCGGTTTCGGGCTGGCTGATGAGTTCGGCCAAGGGCGTGACGACGGTCTGGCTCGGCCTCGTTCCGCTGCCGGACCTCGTCA
This sequence comes from Gammaproteobacteria bacterium, assembly GCA_016882265.1. GTDB lineage: Bacteria > Pseudomonadota > Gammaproteobacteria > Steroidobacterales > Steroidobacteraceae > SCUD01. The sequence continues at coordinate 24,071 of VGVB01000017.1, read as the reverse complement.
GCAAGAACGAGGAGCTCGGCGAATTGCTGGAGGAAGTTCACGGGAGTCTCAACTTCGGGCTGTTGCTGCTCGTGGTCCTGCACATCGCCCGGGCCATCGATCGCGACGAGGTGATGGCCCGGATGCTGCCGTTCCTGGCGGGGCGGAAGTCAGAGTGAGGTCGCGCGCCTGGCTGCTGACTGCCGCGCTGGCGCTTCCGGCGATCGCCCAGGTCGGGTCGGCGCCGCCCGCGGCGGACGCCGCGACCAGCCGCATATTCGCGCGCGCCAGCCAGATGGGCGTACCGATCGAGGGCGAGTTCCGCCGGATTCAGGCCGAACTCGACTTCGATCCGGCCAGCCCGGCCACCGGCAGTGCCCGGGTCCAGCTCGATGTCGCCAGCTTCGATCTCGGTGACGAGGAGTTGAACCGCGAGCTGCGGCGACCGGAGTGGTTCGACGCCGCGCAGCACCCGGTCGCGACCTTCGTGTCGAGCGGCATCACGGCGCTTGCTCCAGGGCGTCTCGAAGTGGCCGGCCTGTTGACGATCAAGGGCCGGACGCTCGCGGTGGTCGTGCCGGTGCAGCATTCCAGCGACGGCCAGCGACAGGTTCTGGAGGGATCGCTGCCGATCCGCCGCCTGCAGTTCGACGTCGGCAGCGGCGCCTGGACCGACACCGCGGTCGTCGCCGACGAAGTGGAAATCCGATTTCGCCTGGTGACGGCGCAGTCCTGAGCGCCGCCCCGGTAACCAGCGCGGAGATTGTTCCGGATGAGCATGCAGGGATTCGTCGCCACCCTGCTGCTCGCACCCGCGGCCGCGTTCGCCCAGACCTACCAGCTCGACCCGGGTCACACCTATCCGAGCTTCGAGGCCGGCCACATGGGCATTTCCATCTGGCGCGGCAAGTTCAATCGATCGTCCGGCACCGTGACGCTCGAGCGCGCGGCGCGGACCGGCAAGGTGGACATCCGCATCGATGCCGCCTCGATCAGCTTCGGGCATGCGCAACTCGACGAACACGCCCGCGGGCCGGACTTCTTCAACGCCGAGCGCTTCCCGGTGATCACCTACCGGGGCACGATCTCCGGCTGGCAGGGTGAGACGCCGACCACCGTGGACGGCGAGCTGACGCTGCTCGGCGTGTCCCGGCCGGTGACCCTGACCATCCACTCGTTCCGCTGCGTCCGGCACCCGATGTTGAACCGGGAGGTCTGCGGTGCCGACGCGTCGGCCAGCTTCCGGCGCTCGGAATTCGGCATGAGCTACGGCCTGCCGCGCAACGCCGACGAGGTCCGGATCCTGATCCAGGTCGAAGCGCTGCGCGCTGAGTAGGCCGCGCGGTGCCCTTCAGGACCGCGCGCCGGTATCGTCAGCGCGATCCGCGGCAAGGCGCGCCATCGCCGGGTGCTGGCCCTGGGCGAGACCGGTGATGAACTGGCGGTTGCGTTCCACTGCGGCCTCGATTTCATGCACCTCGGCGTCATCGAGGTGCCGGAACTTGCCGAGCACCCGCAGGTACTCGCTGATCGACACCGGGTGACTGACGTCGCGGGTCAACTGCAGCCCGGCGGCCGGCGTGAATTCCCACAGCAGCACGAAGTCAGACTCGACGGCCTTGCGCGCCACCTCGATGTTGTCCTGCGACGGGAACCGCCAGCCGGTGGTGCACGGCGAGTAGATGTGCAGGTAGGCGAAGCCCCGTTCGGAAGCCGCCAGCGCCCGGTCCAGCTTGGCGTAAAGATCCTCCATGAAGCCGGTCGAGGCGGTCGCCACGTACTCGCAGTTGTGCATCATCATGATGACCGGCAGATTCTTCGCGTGCTGCGTCTTGCCACGCCCCCGTTCACCGACCGGCGTGGTCGAGGTCCATGCACCGAACGGCGTACAGCTCGAGCGCTGCATGCCGGTGTTCATGTAGCCTTCGTTGTCCACGCAGATGAACAGGATCTCCTCGCCGCGTTCAGCCGCCCCGGACAGCGACTGAAAGCCCACGTCGGCGGCACCGCCGTCCCCGGCCAGGGCCACCGCGTGGACCTTGCGGCCGAGCCGGCGATACTGGCGCCTGATGCCGGTCAGCATGGACGCCGTGTTGGTCAGCAGCGGATGGAACACCGGCACCTTGGTCCCGGTCTGGCCGTTGTAACCGACCGAGCCCATGCCGGGAATGCAGCCCGGCGGCGTCGCCAGCACCGTGTCGGGGCCGATGCGGCGCAGGGCGTGCCGCATCACCAGTTCGGTGTTGCAGCCCTGGCAGCCGGACAGACCCGGCGCAAACAGATCCTCGAGATCGCCGACCTCGTTGTAGATCCGCGCGGTCGTGAGGTAGCGCAGAGCGCCGGTGCTGCAGACCCTGACGCAGGCCGGATCCCCGGCGCAGGTATCGCACTTAACGACGTGCTGCGCGGCGGCGTTGTAGACGATGCCGCCGTAGGCGCAGCCCACGGTGCACAGCAGGCAGTTGACGCACTTGCTGCCGTCCCAGGCGATCACGCCGTCAGCCAGGCGCTTGTCGAGTGCGGCGGCCGGGCAGTTGGCGACACACTTCGGATCCCCGCACTGCCGGCACAGGGCCAGTGCCAACGTATCGCCATCGGCACTGATCTGGATGCGGGCATTGGCGCTGTCGGCGCTGCCGGTCTTGACCTCCGCGCAGGTCCGCATGCAGTCGCCGCAGCCGTTGCACAGCTCCGGGCGGAAGGCGATGGTGTTGTAGGCCGGCATTCGCTGCAGCTCCTTCTGCTCAGCGCCAGGTACGCGACATCACGCCGCGGGCGGCGCGCTGCGGGTCGGCGAGGAACGCGGCGCGCACCGGTCCGAGGTCAATGCGCCGTTGGATGATCTCCCACATCACGCCGGGGTCGAACGGCGAGTTGATGCCGAAGATGCCGGTCAGTCGGTCGGCGTCCATGACGATGCGCAGATAGCGCCCGGCGCCGGCTTCGCTGCGGACCGTCGCGCCGCAATCCTGCCGGCCGACGGACACGGCCTGCTGGTCAAAGTAGGTGTAGGTATTGAGCGGCACGCCACCCTCATACGGCCGCAGCCCGGGATCCCCGGCCATCGACTGGCCGGCGACCCGGCCCTGCTCGACTGCATCCGGCAGAATCCCGTTGATGATCCGCGCGCCCGGATCCGCGGCGTAGAAATCGCGGGCCTGGGCCACGTCACCGGCGGCCCAGACGCCGGCCGCGCTGGTGCGCATGCAGTCGTCGACCAGAACCCCGCGGTCGGTCGCGATCCCCGATCCGGCGAGGTAGTCGAGTACCGGCGTCACGCCGGTCGCGACCAGCAGCAGGTCGGCAACCAGTTCGCTGTCATCGTCGAGCCGCACCTGGATCCGTTCGCCCGCGGCCGCGACCGCCGCGGCCCGGCGCCCGAGCCGCAGGCACACACCGGCGTCCGTGAACGTCGTCTCGATCAGCGCCGAAGCCTCCGCGTCGAAATATCCAGCCAGCACCCGCGGCTGCATCTCGACGATCGTCACGCCGACGCCGGCCTTGACCAGGTTCTCGGCGGCGTGCATGCCGATCAGGCCGGCGCCGAGAACGATGGCTTCACGCGTGCCGGCTACGGCATCGCGCAGCGCCACCGCGTCCGTCAGCCGCCGCAGCACGTGAAACTTCACGCCGGCCAGTCCGGGAACCTGTGGCACGATCGGATCCGCGCCGGTGGCCAGCAGCAGTTTTTCCCAGCCGAGCACGCTGCCATCGTCGAGGCGAACCGAGCAATCCGTCGTGTCGACCGCCGTAACGGTCCGGCCGCGCCGGAGCTCCACGCGCTGGCTCGCCAGCCAGGATTCATCCTTCAGCGCCACGCGCGCCGGCTGCGAGCGCCCGGAGACGACATACGGCAGCACGGTCGGCGAGTATGGCAGCGCGTCGTCGCGCGTGATCATCGTCAGGCTGCCATCCGGATCGTGCATGCGGATCGCCTGCAGCGCTGAGAGTGCCGCATGGCTCGCGCCCACGAGCAGGTAACGGACCGGCTGCGCCATCTCAGCGATCCTCCTCGTTCAGCCAGATGACCCCGCCTGAACGTCCCTCCCGGGCCTGCGCCCGGGTCAGCGCGATCGCCCGCTCGAAATGCCCGATCGTCAGGTCGGCGCCGGCCAGACCGCCGATGAAGCTCAGCGTCGCCGGCCGCGCCGCGGCCGACTGCAGCGCGGTCAGGACATCCTGGTACAGCGGCCCGCAGTTCCAGCCGAAGCTGACGGAACGGTCCACGACACCGATCGCGCGGACGCCATCGAGCGCCCGGACCAGCGCCTGCACCGGGAACGGCCGGTAGGTCTTGACGCGCACGAGGCCGACGGCGAGCCCGCGCTCGCGGGCGGCGTCGACCGCATCTTTCGCGGCCCCGCTCATCGAGCCGATCGTGACCAGCGCGAAATCGGCCCCCTCCATGCGATAGGGTTCCACCAGCGCCGGGTGGCGGCGACCGATGATCCGGTGCCAGTCCGCATGCACCGACTCGATCACACTGAGCGCGTTCTGCATCGCCGCACAGTGCCCCTTGCGGTAGCGCACGAACATCGCCGGACCGGGCCCGCCGGCGCCGCCGGTCAGCGGATCCACCGCCATCGGCCGCTCCGGGTCGAGAGCTGCGTGCCAGTGCACCGCCGGCGGCGGCAGGAACCGATCGACCTCGGCCGGCGCCGGCAGCTCGACCCGGGCCGCGCCGAACGACAGGTAGTTGCCGTCGTGGCAGACGTTGACCGGCAGCATCACGTTGCGGTGTTCGGCGATCCGGTAGGCCATGATTGTCGTGTCCAGCACCTCCTGCACCGACTCGCAGTAGAGCTGGATCCAGCCGGTTTCGCGCACGCTCATCGCGTCCTGGTGGCCGCCCCAGACGCTCTGCGGAGTCAGCGTGTCGCGCGTGACGATCGACATCACGATCGGCAGGCGCAGCCCCGGCGTGCGCAGGTACGGCTCGAACATGAAAGCGAGACCGGGGCCGCAGGTCCCGGTATAGGTGCGGGCGCCGGCCAGTGCCGCGCCCTGCAGCACCGACAACACCGAGTGCTCGCCCTCGACATCGACGATCTCGGCGTTCAGGCGCCCGTCGGCGACGAACTTCGCCAGGTACTCGACCAGCGAGGACTGCGGCGTGATCGGATACACCGCGACCATGTCCACGCGCGCCAGCGCCACCGCCCAGGCCGCCGCCTCGTTGCCATCGCAGACGAGCACTCGCGACTCGGTCTGCGCCTGCGGCTGCGGCACGGCGTTCATGCGCCCTCCTCGACCATCGTGATCGCGCGCTGCGGACATTCGCGCGCGCAGATGCCGCAGCCCTTGCAGGTGGTGAGATTGAAGTCGAACCAGGCCGGCCGCTCGACCACGCACTGGACCGGGCAGTACAGCCAGCACACCGCGCACTTGACGCAGCGCTCGCGATCGACCACCGGCCGCATGCTGCGCCAGTCGCCGGGCAGCATCGGCGTCAGGCGCGTGGCGATCGGACACAGGTCATCCGGCACCGCCGCCGTGTCGAAGAACGGCCGGGATTGAGCGCGGGTCATGCGGCCACCCGCCGCTCGAAATGATGCACGACCGTCGCGGCGAAGCCGCGTTCGAGCGCCAGCAGGTTCTGCTGCAGGCCCGCGTCGCGGAACTCGGATTCACGCACAGCTTCGCGCAGCGCTGCGAGCGAGACGAGTCCGGTCGTGCGCGCGAAGGCCCCGAGCATCAGCGTATTGGTGATCGGCCGGCCGAACAGCTCGCGCGCGATCGGCACCGCGTCGAGCAGGCCGACCGTCGCGACCAGCTCCGGTACCTGCAGCTCGGTGACCGGCTTCGCCGTCGTCTGGATCCAGGTGCCGCGCTCACGCAGGCCATCGAAGATGTTGACCGCGCGGCCGACCGTCGGGTCGATGCACAGCACGCAGTCCGGGCGATAGATGTTGGTCATCTGCCGGATCTCGCGCGAGTCCATGCGCAGGAAGCTGGTGACCGGGGCCCCGCGCCGTTCGAAGCCGAATGACGGCACGGCGACGACAAAATGCCCCTCGTGGACCAGCGCCGCGGCGAGGATGCTGCCGGCCAGGACCGCCCCCTGGCCTCCTCGCCCGTGAATGCGCAGCTCGTACATCGGTGCCCCCGTCAGCCCTGCAGGTCAGCCTGACATACCCGCAGGTATTCCGCCATCCGCTCGCGCAGGTCCGGCGCGAGCGGCTGCGGCCGGCCGGCGTCCATGTCGATCGACACGATCACGACGCGGGCGCGCAGCCGGAGCTGGCCGCCGACGCGGCCGGCGATGCGCAGCGTGTACGAGGTCCGGCCGATCGCCTCGAGGATCAGTTCGAACTCGACCACATCGCCCAGCCGGCACGGCTGCCGGAAATCGCACTCCAGGTGCGCCGTCGGGAAGCCCGTGTGCGTGTCGAGGATGCGCGCGGCGTACGGGATGCCGAGACAGTCGGTGAACCAGTCCTCGACCGCGGCCTGGAACATCTCGAAGAAGCGCGGGAAGAACACGTAGCCGGCCGGGTCCGTGTGCGTGAACCGCACCAGTTCCCGGTGTACGTAGCGCTCCCGGATCGGCTGCATCGCGGCGCTGCCGCCTGGTTCAGGCGCGGAAGTGCGAAGGCACGTCGCCGGAGAAGTCCTCGTCCGGGCTCAGCCGCTTCGCGCGCTCGAGCAGCTCCGCCTCGGACTCGACCCGGTCGGGATCCGTCACGCAGCACTCCTGCGGACACACCGCCGCGCATTGCGGCTCGTCGAAGAAGCCGACGCACTCGGTGCACTTGGCCGGATCGATCCGGTGGATGGTCGGAGCGGCGCTGATCGCCTCGTTCGGACACTCCGCCGTACAGGCGTCACACTGGTCGCAGGCGCTCGTGATGATATAAGCCATCGGCTCCTTCCTCTTCCTCGGTCAGGGGGTGAATGCTGGCCCCGCTTGCGCCGCCGTCCGGCGCGAGCGGCGCCGGAATCGCCGGCCGGCCGCCGCTCTTCATGATGGTGCAGGCGCGCGCGGGCCGCAACTGGCCCGGCCCGCCGCCGAGCGGTTCAGGTCCATGCCCCGCGCCCCAGCCGCCGCAGTCCGCGCCGGACGAACGTGCCGATCATCTTCTTGCGGTAGTCGCGCGGGAAGAAATCCTGCTGGTAGGTCGTCACCGACTTCTCGGCCCTGGCACAGGCCTGCGCGACCACGGCCGCCGGCGCGGCGCCGCCAACCAGCGCGAAGCGCCAGTGCAGCGGATGCGTGCCGAGCCCGGTCAGCGCGACGGCAAGCTCGACGGGTTCGCCGCGCTCGTCCTCGCGCACGCCGACGGCGACGCCGAGCGACGGAAAATCAAGCGCGTTGCGCACCGCGAGCTTGTCGTAGTCGATGCGCAGGCCGCCGGCCGGCGGCACCTCGATCCAGCCCAGTACTTCGCCCGGCTTCAGCACGTTGCGCTCCATGCCGTCGTTGCGGTAGAAGCGCCGCAGCGGCACGCGCCGCTCGCCGCGACCGCGCAGCAGCACGAGGCGGGCGTCGAGCAGCAGCAGCACCGGCGCGGTGTCCGAGACGAAGCGCGCCTGGCACTGCGGCAGCTTGCCGCGCACCGCGCTCTTGACGATGTGGCAGACGTCGCCGTCGACCTTGAAGCACGGCGCATGCACGGTCCGGTTCAGCGGACTCTGGTTCACGTAGACGCAGCGGTTGTTGACCAGCAGGTTGCCACCGAGCGTCGCCCGGTTGCGAATCTGCGGGCTGCCGACCCGCGCCGCAACGGCCGCCAGCGCCGGCTGCCGCTCGCGCACCAGCGGGCTTTCCGCGACCTCGGCCAGCCGGGTCAGCGCGCCGATCCGCAGCGTGCCGTCGCTGGCCAGCTCGATCCCGGCCAGCTCGCCGACGCCGTTCAGCGATACCAGCACCTCGGTCGCAAGCTGCTGCTGCTTGAGCTGTGGCATGAGGTCGGTACCGCCGGCCGCGAGCGTGAAGCGCCGCTGCTCCTTGCCGAGCCGCGCCAGCAGTCCGCGCAGCGCCGGCAGCCCGGCTGGCCGTTCGAAATCGAAGCCCGTCATCCTCGTCGTCATGCCGCACCTGCCTTGCGGAGCGCCGCCAGCACCCGGTCGGGCCGCATCGGTACCTCGGTGAGCCGGACACCGACCGCGTCGTAGATGGCGTTGGCGATGGCCGGGATGATCGGCGCCAGCGGCCCCTCGCCGCCCTCCTTCGCGCCGAACGGCCCCTCGGTCTCGTCGCTCGGCGTCGGCACCAGCACGACCTCCGGCTGCTCGAACGCCGACGGGATCTTGTACTCGAGGAAGCTGGCGTTCTGTACTACGCCGTCGTAGTGCACGACCTCCTCCATCAGCGCCTGGCCGAGACCCATGTGGATGCAGCCCTCGATCTGGCCCTGCACGGCGAGCGGATTGAGCACAGTTCCGCAGTCGTGCGCGCAGGTGGCCCGGTCGACCTTGACGAACCCGGTCTCGGGATCGACGGTGACCTCGACGATGAACGCAGTGAAGCTGTAGCTCGGACTCAGGCCGGCCGCCGCACCCTTGAACGTGCCGCCGAGTTTCGGCGAGCGGTAGGTGCCGAAGGTCTGCAGGATCCCCGGTTCGTCCAGCGCCCGGCGCACGGCCTCGAGGAACGGCACGCTGCGACCGCTGGCCACCTGCGTCACCTGACCGTTCGCCAGCCGGAAACCATCGCTGTCGTAGTCCGGGTTCGGCCCGAGGTAATCCGAGGAATAGTCGGGCCGGCGGCGGCCCTGGCGGAAGAAGTCGCCCGGCGGCTCCGGTTTCTCCCACGCCGGCTCGGGCAGCTCGAGCAGCCTGCAGGCCGCCGCGACCAGCAGCCGGCGCATGCTGATCGCCGCGTTGCGGGCCGCGTTGCCGGCCATGAAGGTCACGCGCGAGCTGTAACTGCCGAGGTCGACCGGCGTCAACTGCGTATCGGCGACCACGACCTTGACCTGGTCGAGGCCGATGCCGAGCACCTCGGCCGCCATCATCGCCAGGATCGTGTCGATGCCCTGGCCGATGTCGGCGGCGCCGGAGTACACGGTCACCGTGCCGTCAAACTCGAGCGTCAGCCGCACCGTGCTGGACGGACGGTTGTTGCGATGGATGTGCGCCGCGCTGCCGCTGATGTAGAAGCCGCAGGCGACACCGACCCCCTTGCCGTAGGGCAGCCTTCCGTACTTGTCGCGCCAGCCGGACCGGCGCATCGCCTCCTCGAGCCCGCCCTTCAGGCCGACCGAAGTGATGCGGAAACCGCCGGAGAGCAGCGTGTTCGGGCGGTGGATCATGTCGATCCGCCCCTGGCAGGGATCCACGCCGGCCTGCACCAGCGCCATGTCGAGCAGCACCTCCGCGGCAAAGCGTGCATTGACGCCGCCGTGGCCGCGCATCGCGCCGCACATCGGCTTGTTCGTGTACACGCGCCGGGTGCGGAAGTGCAGATTGTCGAGCCGGTACGGACCCTGCAGCAGAATGCCGTTGTAGTAGGTGGTGACGACGCCGAAGCTGCCGTAGGCACCACCGTCGATGACGATGTCGGCGTCGATCGCGGTCACACCCTGCTGCGGGTCGTAACCGAGCTTCATTGTCATCGTCGTCGGGTGCCGGCCGTGGTTGCTGATGAACACTTCCTCGCGGCTGAAGTTCACGCGCACGTTGCGGCCGGTCACCAGCGCCAGCTTCGCCGCGATCATCTCGTGCGGGAACGGATCGCTCTTGCCGCCGAAGCCGCCACCGAGGTGCGGCTTGATGATGCGGATGCGGTGCTCGGGAATCTCCAGCACTTCGGCCATGGCCATGTGCAGGTAGTGCGGCACCTGCGTAGCGCTGTACACGGTGAGGTTGCCGCGCCCGTCGACCGCGACCTGGGTCGCATGCGGCTCGGTAAAGGCATGCGTCACCGGGGCGAAGGTGAAGCGCTTCTCGACCACGACCGGCGCCGCCGCCAGGCCCGCGCCGACGTCGCCGTAGTGCTGATCGACCTGCTTGTGCAGGTTGTTGTCGCGGCCGAGACCGGGGTGCAGCGGCTCGGCGACCGGCTTCAGCCCGGCCCGCGGATCGAGGCAGGTGTCGGTGACTTCGTACCGGATCTCGATCAGCGCGAGCGCCGCGGCGGCGAGGTCCGCGGTCTCCGCCGCCACCGCGGCCACCGGCTCGCCGATGTAGCGCACCCGTTCGCGGGCGATCGCCGGTTCGTCCTTGCTGATCACCAGCACGCCGAACGTGTGCCGGAAATCTGCGCCGGTCACAATGCCGCGCACGCCCGGCAGCGCCGCCGCCCGGCTGGTGTCCACGGCGACGATCCGGGCGCTGGCATGCGGCGAGCGCAGGATCGCGACTTCGAGCGGATGGTGCAGGCGGATGTCGTCGGTGAAACGCGCCCGGCCCAGCACCTTGTCGCGCGAGTCGATCTGCGGGACCGGCCTGCCGACGATGTTCAAGCTGCTCATCGTGCACCACCCTTGCCGGACAACCGCTCGGCCGTGGTCACGAACGCCTGCTCGATACGGTTGTAGCCGGTGCAGCGGCACACGGTGGCCGAGACGCAGGCCTTGATCTCGTCGCGCGACGGCGACGCCGTGCGGTTGAACAGGTCGACGCCGTTGATCACCATCGCCGGCGTGCAGAAGCCGCACTGGATCGCGCCTTCGTCGACCATCGCCTGCTGCAGCGGGTGCAGCGTTTCGCCCCTGGCGATGCCCTCGATGGTCGTAATCTCGCTGCCGGCGACGTCGGCCGCCAGCAGCAGGCAGGACAGCATCGGCCGGCCGTCGACCAGCACGCTGCAGCAGCCGCATTCGCCGAGATCGCAGCCGCGCTTGCTGCCGGTCAGGCCCAGTTCTTCACGCAGGAACTCGAGCAGCGTGGTGCCGGGTCCGGCAATGCCGCGCTGCTCGATCCCGTTGACGCGCAGCGTCAGCACGCGGGCCTGCTCGCCGGGCGCGGCCGCTGGCGCCGCATTCGTCGTAGTCATCCTCTGCCCCTTCCTTTCCGTACCTGTCGTTGTGCTTGATCCCAGGCGGCCCCCGGCGCGCGGTCAGCGGCCGGCGAACTGCGGTCGCGTGCCCTCGAGCACGCTGCGCAGGCCCGCTCGGTTCAGGCAGCTTGGGGCTCCGTGGCCTTTCCCTCCAGGCGCTGGTGCCGGAAACCGGCCCACAGCGCTGCGCCGATCGCGCCGGCGTAGATCGAGTCCGGATGGACGATGATGCGGGCCTTGAGCCGCTTGTCCTTGTCGGCCAGCTCCTGCATCGCGGCGACGAAACCGGCGTTGCGCGCCAGCCCGCCGGTGACGAGGATGTTGCCGGTCGCCTTGATCATGCGCAGCAGACCGATCAGGCGCTTGGCCATCGACAGGTGGATGCCGCGCAGGATGTTCGAGGTCGTGATGCCGCGGCTGACCATGTTGATGACGTCGGTCTCGGCCAGCACCGCGCAGATGCCGGAGACCTGCTCCGGTGAGTCGCCCTGCAGCGACAGCGCGCCGACATCGTCGATCGCGACGCCGAGGTAGCGGGCGATGTTCTCGAGGAACTGCCCGGAACCGGACGCGCACTGCGAGGTCATCCGATAGGCGAGCACCTTGGAGCGCTCGTCGATCAGGATCGCCTTGGCGTGCAGCGCCCCACAGTCGACCACCGCGCGCACCTCCGGATTCAGGAACACCGCGCCGCGCGCGTGCGCGGTCATCGAGAAGAAGTGCCCGCGCCGGAAATCGACCAGCTCGCCCTCGCCGGTCGTCGCGACGTAGGCGATGTCGGCCTCGGTCAGGCCGTGCCGCGCCAGCACCCGGTCATAGGCGGAACGCAGCACTTCCTTGACGTTGCGCTTGCGGATCTTGTCGAGGTCCTTGAACAGCAATTCCTCGCGCCCGCCGTCGAATTTCATCAGCACCGTCTTGATCGCGTCACAGCCGACGTCGATGCCCACCGTATAGAACATGTTCGTTCTCCTCAGGCCGCGCACGGCGCCGGCTGCCCAGCCGGTGCGCCGCCGCAGGTGTTGAGCTTCTTGATCTCGAGGTCGGCCATCACGCCTTTCGGGTCGCGCTTGGCGAACAGCGCCCCGCCGACCGCGCCGGTAAAGATGCTGTCGGCACTGATGTTGATCTTCATCCGGCCGTAGTTCTCGAACACCAGGTCCTCGAGCGCCCGGGTGACGGCCTGGTTGCGGGCCACGCCGCCAGTGAAGGTGAACTCCGGCTGCACCCCGCCGGAGCGCGCCAGCAGCGACATCGCGCGCAGGATGATCGCGCGGTGCAGGCCGGCGAGGATGTCCTCGCGCTTCTGGCCGAGCGACATCAGCTCGCGCAGCTCGGCGCCGGCGAACACCGTGCAGGTCGAGTTGATCTTGACCGGCTTGGTCGACTGCAGCGCCAGCGGCCCGAGCTCGTGCACGCCGATGTTCATCTCGTCGGCGATGTAGCCGAGATAGCGGCCGCAGCCGGCCGCGCAGCGGTCGTTCATCTGGAAGCCGGTGACGATGCCGTGCTCGTCGACCTGGATCGCCTTGGTGTCCTGGCCACCGATGTCGAGCACGGTGCGGGTCTGCGGGAACATGTAGTGCGCGCCGAGGCCGTGGCACAGGATCTCGGAGCGGATCTGCTCGCGCGCGAACGGCAGCGTCAGCCGCCCGTAGCCGGTGCCGACCGTGTTGAGCACGTTGAAGCGGCGCTCGGCCGTATCGGTGACCGCCGCGCCGATCTCGGCCGCGAACGGCGCGAAGCGCTCATCGGCGCTGGCCCGGCCGGTGGCGAATTCGAGGTACTGGCGGTACAGCCCGGCGAAGCTGTGGTTCTCGACGCGGATGATCGCCGCGTCGAACAGTCCGACCAGCCGGTCGAACGATACCGGCAGCTCGCGCGTCACCTGCTCGGCCTGCTTCAGGTAGTGGCTGGTAGCGAGATCGCGGAAGAAGTCGCTGGCCGCGGCGCTGCCCGGAAAGAAGTCGGCCTGCGCCTGCTGGTCGAGCGCGTCGAAGATACGGCCCAGCGCCTGGTTGATCCGCCCGGTCTCGCCGGCCTCGAAGCCGTGGGCGGCGGCCAGGCCGTGGCACTCGGCGCGCAGCGCCTTGAGCTGCTCGAGGTGCTGGGCCAGCGCGTAGTTGCAGGACAGCACCGCCATCAGCGGTTCGGCCAGCGCGCCGATGCGCGGACTGGCCTCGAGCTTCTTGCGCAGCAGGCCGAAGCGGGCGTTGATTTCCGCCTCCTCACGCGCGACCTGGCAGGCCAGCTCATAGTTGCTGCGCGAGTTGGTGATGCCGCGGCCGAGCACGCGTTCCTGCTCGTCGAGGAACACGGCCTTGGTCGTGGTCGAGCCGAGATCGATGCCGATGTAACAGTAGTCCATGGTGCTCTCCGTCAGGCCGCCAGCCGCTTGGCTTCCAGCATCTGGAAGTACGACTCGAGGCGGTTCTTGATGTTGGCGGCGCTGAAGTAGCGCGGGTCGACCAGGTCGCTCTCGATGAAGGCGCCGGCCTTGCCGGTGCGCTTCTCCAGCTCGCGCAGCATCATGAGCTGCCCGGCCGAGAACGAGTTGCAGCTCTTGATCGAGTTGAACAGGAAACCGTCGGCGTCGTAGTCGCGGATGTACTGCTCGATCAGGTCGACACGGGCCGGCAGGTTGCGGTTGGTGTAGCAGCCCAGGCAGTACTCGGCCAGCGTGTTGAACGGATCCTGCGGGTCATGGCGGAAGCCCTTGTCGTACAGGCCGCCGACCTTGGTGTAGGTCGAAGCGACCATGACCACGCCCTCGTCGTAGAAGATCTTCCAGAACTCGCGGAAGCTGGTCCAGTTCGGCGGGCCCTCGACGACCACCCGGTATTTCTGCTGGCGCAGCTCGCCCTCCGGGGTGGTCGGTCCCATGCCGTGGGCGATGCGGAAGTCGACCTCCTGGCGCAGCGCCCGATAATACGCTTCGCAGCCCGGCACGCCGCGGAAGGCGGTGAAGATCGGCCCGATGTAATAGACACCGCCGAAGTAGCCATCGATCGGCGAGGGCCGGTGCTTGCCCGACTCCCACACGTAGACGAGGTCGTCCTCGGCGCGGGCCGAACTGGCCAGCAGTTCCGCCAGCCGCGCCTCGTCCAGCTTCTTGCCGGACACCTGCTCGAGCACCGGCACCAGCACTTCGCGGAGCTGCCGGGCCGTGTACTCGCGCATCGACGGCGTGATGCGGCCGTCGCCCTGGTACGGCACCTGCAGCATCACCATCGGACAGTTGTACTCCTGCTTCAGCAGCTCGAACCATTTCATGAAGGTGAAGCAGCCCGTGTACGACAGCAGCAGCAGGTCGGGCTCCGGCAGCGGTTCGCCGGTCGGGCCGAGATTGCCCTTCTTCAGCATGCCGATGTCGCACTTGACGTAGGTGCAGACGTCCTCGGAGTGGCCGAGCTTCTCGGCCTCCTGGATGTAGTCGCCGCTCAGCTTGCGCATGCCGGACTGCAGCGCATTGACCTCCGGGTGCACCGGCAGCATGTCGAAGGCGAGGATCAGCTCGTTGAGGTTGCCGGGGACGAAGGTGTAGACGACCTTCTTGCCGTCCTTCCTCGCGCGCGCCAGCTTTTCGTAATGCTCACCCAGCATTTTCTTCTGGATGACCATGCTCTGTTCTTTCTGCACTTCAGTGTTCATCAGACGGACCCCCACAGCTTGATGGAATCAGCAAAGGTGCCGGCCTGTTCCTTGATCACCTGGATCTGGCCGGTGTTCTCCGAATAGGTGAAGGCGGTGTACGGAATGCCCGCGTCGGTCAGCGCCCGGGCGCCCATCGGTCGGTCGAGCAGCGCCGGGTCACAGAAGCTGGCCGCCGCGAAGATCACGCCCTCGGCGCCGCGGCTGCGCACCTGCTGCACGAGGTAGTCGCCGTTGTGGCCGTCATCGACGTAGCGGGTCGCCGTCTGCACCGTGTCCTGCATGTAGGAATCGGCGATCGCGCGGATCGGATCGTGGCTCTGCGGCGTCTCGCTGTGCTGGTAACGGGCACCGAGGACCCAGTCGTCGTCAACGATGTAGCAGCCGCTGTTCTCCATCGCCCGCACCATGCTGAGCGGCGGCTGCTCGCAGAACAGCCCGGAAGCCACCACCCGGATGTTGTCGCGCAGCGGCCGCTCGGTGCCGCGCGCCGCGCCCAGGTAGTCCTGCAGCAGCGCGGTGTGTTCGGACACTTCCAGCACGTTGCCGGCGCGCAGCAGCAGGTACAGCTCGCTGGTCGGTACCCGGTGCGGCTGCTCGGCGCGCAGATCGTAGAGCTCGGTCAGCGCGCGCCGGTTGTCGTTGTACAGCGCGATCGAGCGGTTCAGGCGCTCGGTGGTGGCCTCGATGCCGGACAGCCGCTCGAGGTCGTGCAGCATTTCGCGCAGTTCGGCGCGGTAGAAATCGTAGGCGGCCGGCACCCAGCTCTGCGGAAAGTCCACGTAGCGGACGTAGCGATCCGGGAACATGATCTGCCACATGCCGCTCAGGTTGCGGATCACGTCGCAGATGGCCGGAAACAGCATGCCGTCGAGGCAAGCCAGCTTGCCGGCCAGGCCCAGCTCGATCGTCGAACGCGGGATGTGGCAGATGTAGGACTGGTAGTAGGCGTCGCCGCGGATGATCTCCACCTCGTCGGCGCCGCCCATGATGCCGACCGGCAGCATGCCGGCGGCGTGGATCAGCTCGCGCGGCACGTACACCGGCATGAAGCCGATGGCCTTGGCGCCATGGCGTGCCTTCCAGTCGCGCACGTAGCCAAGATCCAGATCATGGTAGAGGTCTTCGCACCGTTCGACGATCGCTCGTATGCTCATGTCGCTACTCGCTGGTTGCGGCGGCCCGGCTCCCGGCCAGGCAGCCCTGGGTGAAGATTCCGAAGATGTCCCCGGCCAGGTCGCGCGGCGAGCCGAGCTCGTCCACCGAGTACCAGCCGAAGATCCAGTTCATCATGCCGAACAGCAGCCAGGCCTTGCGTTCGACCTCGGCACGCGGCGTACCGGGCGCGTGCCCCGCCAGGTATTCGCTGACCGCATAGCTCAGCACCTCGGAATAGCGCTGCTTCAGCCGCCGCACGACCTCGCCGTGGGCCGGGCTCATCGGCTGCGTGCCGAGCATCAGCACGCGCATTTCGCTGCGATGCCGGCTGAAGTAGTCGACGTGGGCGCTGATCAGGTCGCGCAGCAGCGCCGCCGCGTCGGCCGCCGTGGCCGGCTTCGCCCGCGCGCGGCTGCGCCATTCCTCACGCAGGCGCTCGGCGTTGCCGAGCAGCGACGAGAAGCCGCGCTCGTTGATCAGGTACAGCAGGTCTTCCTTGCTGGAGAAATGGTGATAGAGGCCGGACAGGCTGCGCCCGGTGGTCCGCGCCAGATCGCGCATGCTGGTGCCGTGGTAGCCCTGCCGGGCCATCAGGGCCGCGCACTGCGACAGGATGTCGTCCGGGCATTGCGTGACGAGGCGGGCCGGCGCGCTCATTTCAGGCGTCCCGCCACTGCGGCGCGCGCCTGGCGAGGAAGGCCGTGATGCCCTCGTTCGCGTCGCCCGTCGCCATCAGTTCGTCCAGATAGAGCGCCTCGGCGGCGCCGATCCGCGCCCGGTAATGCCCGGCCACGGTGGCCCGCGTCACGCGGTGTGCGCAGCGCAGGCTGGAGGCGCTGCGCGGCTGCAGATTCTTTGCGAAGTAGGCGTCGATGGCCGCCTTGAGCCCGTCAGGCGCCGTCCGGCCGGTCACCAGGCCGAACTGCTCCAGAGCCGCTGCATCCACCGTCTCGGCAGCCAGCACCAGGCGCGCGGCCAGCGCCGCCCCGGTCATCTGCGGCAGCAGCACCGCCGCCACCGGGGGGAACACGCCGAGCGTGATCTCCGGCACCGCGAAGCGCGCCGTATCGTCCGCGAACAGGAAGGTGCAGGCCAGCGCCAGCTCGAAGCCGCCGCCGAGGCAACGCCCGCTGACCTGCGCGACCGTCGCTACGGGGTGCTCCAGTAGTTCGCCGATCAGCGCGTGAAATACCGGCAGCATCTGGCCGACCTCGTCGGCCGTGTGCTCGGCGACGCTGGCGCCGTAGCAGAAATGCGCGCCGGCGCCGCGGATCACGATCCCCTTGCGCCGGGACGGCGCCCGCTCCGCCGCGAGGAGCTTCCGCAGTTCCTGCATCATCGCCGCGGTCAGAATGTTGGCCGGCGGGCTCGCCAGCGTCACTTCCAGAAGCTGGCCGTCGAACCGTTCGCTCAGAGTCAGGGTCAGGTAACTCATCGAGGCTCCAGTCTGTCCGGCTACCGACCGAACGATCGTTCGGTCGGTACGGGCGTGAGTCTACGCGCACACTCGGTCCGGTGCAACCCTCCCGTTCGGACCTGCCCCCGCCCGCCATGGCGAACAAGTGATTTCACCCAAGGCGCCACGGACCACTAGGATTGCGGGTCGACAGCTCAGGACGGGCAAGCAGGATTCCCTGATGGCATCAGCCGAACGCGCCGCAAGTACCGCTGTCGTCGTCGGGCCGTGAGCACGCGCATCCTGCCGCGACTGCCGGGCTGGCTGTGGCTGGTCGCCGCGATGACCGTCGTCGGGCCGGTCTCCATCGACATGTACCTGCCCGGCTTTCCGCTGATCGAGCGCGAATTCGGCAGCGGCGTCGAGCACACGATGGCGGCCTACCTGTTCGGCATCGCGCTCAGCCCGCTGGTCTACGGCCCGCTCAGCGACCGTTTCGGGCGCAAGCCGCCGCTGTATTTCAGCCTGGCGCTGTACACCGCCGGTTCGCTCGGCTGCGTGCTGGCCGGCAGCATGGGCCAGTTGCTGGCCATGCGCGTGGCGCAGGCCTGCGGCGCCGGCGCCGGTTTCGTCATCGGTCGCGCCATCGTCCGTGACCGCTGCGAGCCGCACGAGACGGCGCGCGTGTTCTCGCTGCTGATGCTGATCTTCAGCCTCGGTCCGATCCTGGCGCCCGGCGTCGGCGGGCTGATCATCGGCTGGTGGGGCTGGCGCGCGGCGTTCTGGTTTCAGGTGCTGTTGGGCCTCGGCCTGCTGCTGATGATGCACCTGACGCTGCGCGAGACCCAGGACCCCGCGCACGTCGTTCCGCTCAGAGTCCGGAACATCGCCAGCGGCTACGGCCGGTTGCTGGTCGACCGTGCGTTCATCGGTTTCGCGCTGGTCGGCGGCTTTGGCATGAGCACGACGTTCTCCTACGTCACCGGCGCCTCCAACGTGATGGGCCCGACCTACGGGCTCGCGCCGCGCGAGCTCGGCCTGCTGCTCGGGCTGAACGGACTCGCCTTCATGCTGGCGAGCCGCCTGAATACGCTCGCCTTGCGCCGGCACGGCCCGACCGAAATCCTGCACCGGGCCGCCGCCGGGCCGCTGCTGTGTGCGGCGCTGCTGGTCGGGGCCACGGCGTTCGTGCAGCCGCCGCTGGCTGTGTTCGTCGCGCTGCAGCTTGCGCTGTTCGTCGCCGTCGGGCGGGTCAACCCGAACTCCGCCGCGCTGGCGCTCGCGCGCCATGGCCGCCAGGCCGGCACGGCCTCGGCCCTGCTCGGCTCCATCCAGTCGCTGATGGGTACGCTGGCCGGCGTCAACGTCGCCACCTTCACCAACGGCACCGTCAACCGGCTGGCCCTGCTGATGGCAATTCCGGCCGCGTGCGCCTGGCTGAGTTATCGCTGGGTGCGCGGCCAGCAGTCGGCCGGCGAGGCAGCGTCTCGATGAGGTCTGTACCGGTGGCCACCCGCACACCAGGATCACGCTCAGCCGGCGATCACGCATGCTGTGGCAGCGACAGAATGCCTCAGGGGGGGTCAGCTCATGCAGGAAGCTGCAGGATGTTCCTTGGCCGGACGGACCGTCCGAACCGCTCTTCTCGCCGCCGGCGTGGTCCTGCTGCTCGGCTCCTGCGCGACGCAGCCCGAGGCGCCAGCTTCGGCCGGCACGCGACCGGACATCCTGCTGATCGTCGCCGACGATCTCGGCTGGTCGGATCTTGGCGCCTGGGGCGGCGAAATCGAAACGCCGCAACTCGATGCGCTGGCGCGCCGTGGCCTGCGCCTGACGAATTTTCATACCGCACCGACCTGTTCGCCGACCCGGGCGATGCTGCTGACCGGCGTCGATCATCACCGCGCCGGCATGGGCGCGATGACCGAGACGCTCGCGTTCGTTCCGCAGTATCGCGGCCGGCCCGGCTACGAGGGACACCTGAATCAGCAGGTCGTCACGGTCGCTGAACTGCTGCGCGACGCGGGCTACGCCACGCTGGTGTCCGGCAAGTGGCACATCGGTTACGAGACACCGGATCTGCCGCCGGCCCGCGGCTTCCAGCGAAGCTTCGTGCTGCTGCAGGCCGGGGCGCAGCATTTCGACGGCGGGCCGCTGATGGCGATGGACCGCCAGTCGGGCTTCCGTGCCGACGGCGCCGAGGCAACCTGGCCGGCCGGACGCTACTCGAGCGACTACTTCACCGATCAGATGCTCGATTTCCTGCGCCAGGTGCCGCGCGAGCAGCCGGTCTTCGCCTACGTCGCCTACACCGCACCGCACTGGCCGCTGCAGGCTCCGGACGAACTGATCCGCAAGTACGAGAACCGCTATGCCGGTGGCCCCGCGGTACTGCGCCGCGAGCGACTCGAACGCCTGCGCCGGCTCGGTCTGCTGGCCGACGACGACCATGCCGCCGACCCGCCGGTGAGCACCGCCGAATGGTCCGCGCTGCCGGAAGCGGAACGTGCGCGCCAGGCCCGCATCATGGCCGTGTATGCGGCGATGGTGGACAGCATGGACCGGAACGTCGGCCGGCTGCTCGATGAATTCCGGCGCAGCGGGCGGCTCGCCAACACTGTCATCGTATTCCTGTCCGACAACGGCGCCGAGGCGATGGAGGCGGAGAGCGCTCCGCTGCCCGGCCTGCGGGAGTGGATTGCGCAGAACTTCGACAATAGCCTCGCGAACGTCGGGCGGCCCGGCTCCTATATCAGCCAGGGGCGCTTCTGGGCACCGCTCAGCAACCTGCCGTTCCGCGGCGTCAAGGGCGCGACCCATGAGGGCGGCATCCGCACAGCGGCCTTCGTCGTGCTGCCCTCCGGCGCTCAGGGTCGCATCGATGCGTACACGCACGTGCTCGATCTCACACCAACTTTCCTCACGCTGGCCGGCGTCCGTCATCCGGGCACCGAGTACCAGGAGCGCAGCGTGTTCGCGCTGGAGGGCCGCCTGCTGCCGCTGCCCGGCCTCGCTGCGGCGGCTGACGCCGGGCGGGTCGCCAGCTTCGAGCTGTTCGGCAATCGCGCCACGCAGGCCGGCAACCTCAAGGTCGTGTCGCCGTGGCGCGGTCCGGGCGGCTCGGCCCCGTGGCAGTTATTCAATCTCAGCCGCGATCCCGGCGAACGACAGGATCTCGCGGCCGGGCGTCCGGATGACGTAGCCCGCCTCGTCGCGCTGCACGAAACCTGGGCACGCGACGCCGGAGTCGTGATGCCGGCGCCGGGTTTTCCGGGCTACGGCAGCCGGTAGCTCACCACGTTTCAAGGTGCAGCCGCCGCTCGTCGCGCAGGCGGCCCTGCAGGGACTCCCAGTCGAGGCCGCGCGCGGCGGCCGCCGCGCCGAGCGCCTCGAGCACGCCGGCCTCCATGCCGCGCACGCCGCAGACATACACGTAGGTCAGCGGATCGGCGAGCAGCCGGCCGACCGCGTCGGCCTGCTCCCGGATCGCGTCCTGCACGTAGCGCCGCGGCTCGCCGGGCACGCGCGAGAACGCGAAGTGAATCTCGATGAAATCTGGCGGCAGGCGCAGCAGCGGGCCGAAATACGGCAGTTCGCCCGGCGCGCGCGCGCCGAAGAACAGCACCAGCCGGCCGTTCGCGCCGTCGCCGCGCCGCCGGCGGCGCCGCTCGGTCATCGCCCGCATCGGCGCCGAACCGGTGCCGGTGCAGATCATCAGCAGGTTGGCGCGCACATCTTCCGGCATCAGGAAGCTGGTGCCGAACGGCCCGATCACCTGCACGTTGTCACCCTTCCGGAGATCGCAGATGTAGTTTGAGCAGACCCCGTAGGTTGGCCGGCCCTCGTGGTCGACGGTGACGCGCCGCACCGTCAGCGCGAGGTTGTTGTAACCGGGGCGCTCGCCATCACGCGGCGAGGCCACCGAGAACTGACGGGCGTGGTGCGGCCGCCCGTGCGCATCCGTGCCCGGCGGCACGATCCCGATCGACTGCCCTTCCAGCAGCGGAAACGGCGCCGCACCAAAGTCGAGTACCACGTGGTGGATGTCGCTGTCGCTGCCCGCTTCGGTCAGGCGATAGTTGCCCATCACCGTCGCCGTGGCCGGATTGCGTGGCGTATACAGGTTCACGCAGGGCTGCGCCGCCGACAGCGGCGGCAGCGTCGCCCCCGTGACCAGCGCGGCGGGCTCCGGCGGCGCATCCTCCGGCGCCGGCCCGGCGGACGCCGCGATTGCGACGGCCCCCTGATCCTCCGGCAGCCCGTCCCAGCCGAGCTGATCCTGCGCCGTCCAGGCTTCCGCGCGCAGCACCGTCCGCCAGTTGTCGATGGCGCCGGTCGGGCACGGCGGGATGCAGGCCAGGCAGGCCTTGCACACCGCGGGATCGACGACATAGTTACGCGAATCGTGCGTGATCGCCCCGTTCGGGCAGGTCTCCTCGCAGGTGTTGCAGCGGATGCAGATCTCGGGATCGATCAGGTGCTGCCGCAGCAGCCGTGACTCGCGCGCATCCATCCGTCGCCGCCTGCGTGCCGCTCAGTTGAAGCGCACGTACTGGAAGTCGAGCGGCTGGCGGTTGATCCCCGCCGCCGGCGGCGCAATCCAGCTGGCGAAGCGGCCCGGCTCGACGACGCGGCCCATCAGCGCGGCGACGAACGCCAGGTCCGCTGGCGACGGCAGCCATTCGTGCTTGCGCCGCGCCCACTCGGCATCGTCCACGACACGCCCGTCCGGGCTCACCCACACCCCGGCCAGCGAGCCGATCCGGCGGTGGAAGCCCTTGTGCGGAGCCTGCAGGCGGAACGGCAGTCCGGCCTTTTCGATCACCCGGTTCCAGCGGCCGATGCCGGCGATCGAATCGCGGATGAAGTCGTCGCGCAGCACTTCGTTGAGCGCGTTCAGCATCGGCACCTCGCGCTCGACCAGGCGACCGCCATCGAGCGCCAGCACCGGGTAGCCGCGCCCGAGCAGGCGGTGATCGTCGTCCCGCTTCGTTTCCTCGAAGCGACCCTTCAGGCCGGCGCTGTAGAAGGTCGCGGCGTTGCTCGACTCGTCGGCGCCGAACAGGTCGATCGTCACGCTGAAATGGAAATTGAGGTAGCGCTGGATCGTCGGCAGGTCGATCACGCCGGCGGCGCGCAGGCGCACCGGGTCGTCGGTGCCGAGCTCGTTCATGACCTGACAGGTCCGCTGCACCACGCGCGACACGCCGGACTCGCCGACGAACATGTGGTGCGCCTCTTCGGTCAGCATGAATTTCGTGGTCCGCGCCAGCGGGTCGAAGCCGCTCTCGGCCAGCGCGCAGAGCTGGAACTTGCCGTCGCGGTCGGTGAAGTACGTGAACATGTAGAACGACAGCCAGTCCGGCGTCCTTTCATTGAAGGCACCGAGAATGCGCGGATTGTCGGCGTCGCCGGAATGCCGCTGCAGCAGCGCTTCGGCCTCCTCGCGGCCGTCACGGCCGAAATACTTGTGCAGCAGGTAGACCATCGCCCACAGGTGCCGGCCTTCCTCGACGTTGACCTGGAACAGGTTGCGCAGGTCGTACAGGCTCGGGCAGGTCGCGCCGAGGTGGCGCTGCTGCTCCACCGAGGCCGGCTCGGTGTCGCCCTGGGTGACGATGATGCGGCGCAGGTTGGCGCGGTGCTCGCCCGGCACCTCCTGCCAGGCCGGTTCGCCGCGGTGCTCGCCGAAATGGACCTGCCGGCCCGGCTCGGCGGCGTTCAGGAAGATGCCCCAGCGATAGTCCGGCATCTTCACGTAGTCGAAATGCGCCCAGCCCTGCGGATCGACGCTGATCGCCGTGCGCAGGTACACGTCGAACTGCTGCGACTCCTCCGGTCCGAGGGCGCGCCACCAGTCGAGGAAATGCGGCTGCCACTGCTCCAGCGCGCGCTGCAGCGTCCGGTCCTCCGCGAGGTTGACGTTATTGGGAATCCGGCCGCTGTAGTCGATCGTCATCCGCCTGCTCCTCACACCCGCCCGGTGTCAAGCTGTGGCCGCTCGCCGCGGCCGTAAGTCTTCAGCGTACCCTTGTCACCGGTGGCGTTCGGGCGGTTGAAGATCCAGTTCTGCCACGCGCTCAGCCGGCCGAAGATCCGCGTCGTCATCGTTTCCGGACCATTGAAGCGCAGGTTGGCTTCGAGACCGGTCAGCGCGTCCGGCGACAGGCTGGCACGTTCCTCGATCGCGATGCGCACCTCGTCGGCCCAGTCGATCTCGTCGGGCGCGGAGGTCACCAGCCCGAGACGGAGCGCGAGGGCCGCGTCGAGCGGCTCGCCACTGTGCGCGCGTACCGCCGCGAGCGACGGCTGCTCCCGGTAGAAACGTCGCTCCAGCCGCGACTCACCGGTCGGCAGCGGATACCAGCCGAAGTTGGCGGAACTGAGCGTGATCGTCGGGGCTGCCGGTGCATCGGGCTGCGCCAGCATGTAGGCGCGGTCGCCGGCCAGTGCCAGCTCGAGCAAAGTACCGGCGAAGCACGAGCCCGGCTCGATCAGCGCGAACAGCGTGCGCGAGGACACGTCGAGCCGCGCGAGCGCGCGACGCAGCAGCCCGATCGTCTCGCGCACGAACCAGTGCGTGCGGTGGTGCTCCAGGACCTGGTCCACGGCCAGCACCAGCGCCGGGTCGCCCGCCGTGCGCAGCAGCCAGATGCCGATGTCGGGTTCGTTGGTGCGCATCGACAGGATCGCGTCATCCAGCTCGCGCCCGAGCGCCAGAGGCCACCAGTCATCGCCGGCCGCGACGATCCCGGTGATGTCCGCCGGGCCGGCAGCACCGGGCGCGCGGATCACGAAGCTGGCGGTGCGTCCGGCGCGGTCGATCGTGACGCTGACATGGCGATAGCGCAGGCCAGCGGCGCTCACTTCCCGCTGCAGCGGCCCCAGCGTGATGCCGGCCGCATCGGCCGGGCGGTCGCTCGGCGCGGCCAGCTCGAGCGCGCG
>VGVB01000016.1 GCA_016882265.1 Gammaproteobacteria bacterium | reverse complement strand
CACTGGGCGCTGTGGCTCTGCGCGCGCTGGCCGGTCACCAGCTCGACGCGGCCGTACCGGCCGAGCGCATCGGCGAGGCCCGCGGCGAGCGCCGTGAGCTCGACGCCGGCGTCGCGCGGCAGCAGCGCCAGCGTGCGCGGCGCCAGTCGAGCCCGGCGCTCGGCGCGGCTGTCCTCGACCCGTTCCACGGTCAGGCGCGCGAGCCGCAGAATCGTCTCCGGGTACTGCCACAGCACGTTGCGGCAGGCCTCCGCCGACAACCGGGCCAGGTCCGAATCGCGCAGCGCGCGCACCGTCGCCGCACGCGGCCGCGCGACCAGCAGGCCCATTTCGCCGACGCAGGATCCGGCGCCAATCCGGCCGATCAGCCGGCCGTCGCTCGCGAAGACGCCGAGACAGCCGCTGACGACGAAGTAGACGGCATCGGCCGGCGCACCGGCCTCGAACAGCAGGTCGCCGCCCGGCAGGGACAGCCATTCGAGCTCGGCGACCGCGGCATCGATGACCGGGCGTGGCAGCCCGGCGAACAGCGGCAGCGAGGCCAGCAGGTCCCACGGATTGCCGAGCGGGTTGACCTGGGTTCTGTCGTCGCTCTCGTCCACGCGAATTGCGCCCATGCTGCGCCAGCGGGTTCGTGGCCCGGCGGCACCATAGCACGGCCACTGGTGTGTCACGAACGGCGGTTCGCTGCCAGAATCGCGGCGATGAGCGCGGAGCGACAGCTTCTGGAACGCATCTGGCGGGAGGTCGCGGCGATTCCGCGCGGCTGCGTGGCGACGTACGGCGGCATCGCGCGCCGCGCCGGGCTCGGACGGCGCGCCCGCCTGGTCGGCTACGCGCTGAAGGTCGCCCCGGCGGCGCTGCGGCTGCCCTGGCACCGGGTCGTCAACGCCCGCGGTGCGATCAGCTTTCCGGACGGTTCGGCGCAGCACGCATTGCAGCATCGCCGGTTGCTGCGCGAGGGCGTGCGCTTCCGCGCCGGGCGCATCGACCTCGGCATCTACGGCAGCGCCGAGGCCGATCTCGACGCGCTGCTGTGGCGGCCGCGACCACCCTGATACCATCGCTCGCAGCACAGTCGCGGAGCGGCCGATGCCGGGTCGTCACGTGGTGTTCTCGCATGGCCAGGAGAGCGGGCCCTGGGGCACCAAGATCTCGGTGATGTCGGAGGTTGCCCGCGCCGAGGGCTGGACCGTCGATTCGGTGGACTATCGCGGCATCGCCGACCCGCGCGATCGGATCACGCGGCTGCTGTCCTTCTGCCGCGACATCCGCGGCGACCTCGTGCTGGTCGGTTCAAGCCTCGGCGGTTACGTCGCGACCTGCGCCTCGGCGCTGCTGCACGCGCGCGGTCTGTTCCTGATGGCGCCGGCGTTCTATATGCCGGGCATCGAGGAGCTGACCGCGCAACCGGCGCCGTGCCCGAAGGTCATCGTGCACGGCTGGCAGGACGAGGTCGTGCCGGTGGACCACAGCCTGCGCTTCGCGCGCCAGTACGGCGCGACGCTGCACGTCCTCGACACCGATCACGGGCTGCACAGCGAGCTCAAGTTCCTCAACTACCTGTTCGAGTACTTCCTCGTGTCGCTGGACCTGCCCCGGCCGCAGTGAGCGCCGGCCGGGACCGGATCGCGCTACACTGCCGTCCCGGTCGACGGAGGAGAGGGGCAATGCGGATCCGCAGAGCCGGCCCGCTGCTGATCGCGCTGGCGCTGTCCGCCTGCGGCGGACAGGAAGCCGAGCCGGAAGAACCGCCGCTGGCGGTGGAGGACACCGTGTTCGGCGACCTCGTCGGCACCCAGGACAAGGTCCGCGACCGGACCAACGCCGCCATGGAATCGCACCGCGAGGCGTTCGAGCAACAGCTCGAGGCCGGCGAAGGCTCGGCGCCGGCGGAATGAGGCTGCGCCTGCGCCGATCAGCCGCGCTGCAGCGCGGCGCACTGTGGCTGCTGAGCGGCCTGCTGCGCGTGTTCGTGCGTCCGGCGGTGGTGCCGGAGGACGCCGTCGCGCGCCTGCGCGGCCGCAATCGGCCGGTGCTGTACGTGTTCGAGGAGCCCGCGCTGTCGGACCGGCTGACCGTGGCCCGGGTCTGCCTGAACGAGGGACTGCGCCGGCCGGACCGCCGGCTGCAGATCAACGGCCTTGGCCTCGAGCGCTCGTCTGTGGCACTGGAACGGCGCGCCGGCATGCTGCGGCGCCGGCCCGACCGGCGCATGCCAGCGGAGCTGCCGCAACTGATCGCGGCCGGCGGCGGCGCGGGCGGCCCCGAGCTCGACGTCGTGCCGGTCGCGGTGTACTGGGGCCGCGCGCCGCAGCGCGAGCGCTCGTGGCTGCGCCTGTTCCTGTCCGAGGACTGGGCGCTGGTCGGTCCGTTCCGGCGCCTGCTGTCGATCCTGTTCAACGGCCGCGGCACGCTGATCCGCTTCGGTGAACCATTGCCGCTGCGCCAGTACGCGGTCGCCGGCGGCGACGGCGTGCGCGCGGCGCGGCGGCTGCTGAAGGATCTGCGCGCCGAGTTCCGGCACATGCGTGTGGACACACTCGGCCCGGATCTGTCGACGCGGCGCGTGATCATCGCGCAGGTGCTGCGCACGCGCGCCGTGCGCCAGGCCGTGCGCCAGGAGATGCGCGAGGCCGGCAGCACGCGCCGCGCGGCGCTGCAGGTCGCGCGCCGGCACGCACTCGAGATCGCCGCCGGCTACTCGCACAGCTTCGTGCGCATCGCCGAGAAGCTGCTCGACTGGCTGCTGAACCGGATCTACGACGGCGTCGACGTGCGCAACGCCGAGTATCTCGACCGGTTGCCGCCGCACTGCGCGATCGTCTACGCGCCCTGCCACCGCAGCCACCTTGACTACCTGCTGCTGTCCTACGTCGTGTACCGCCGCGGCTACGCGCTGCCCTATGTCGCGGCCGGTATCAACCTGAACCTGCCGGTGATCGGGCGCCTGCTGCGCATGGGCGGCGCGTTCTACATCCGCCGCAGCTTCCGCGGCGTCAGCCTGTACCCGATCGTGTTCATGAAGTACGTGGACGTGATGATGGGCCGCGGCCAGCCGCTCGAGTTCTTCATCGAGGGCGGCCGCAGTCGCACCGGCCGGCTGCTGCGGCCGCGCACCGGCCTGCTGGCGATGACCGTGCGCAGCTTCCTGCGCGAGCCGCGCCGCCCGGTCGCGTTCGTGCCGGCCAATTTCGGCTACGAGCGCGTGCTCGAGGTGCCGACCTACGTCGGTGAACTGTCCGGCCGGCCGAAGCAGAAGGAGACGGTCGGCGGTCTGATGCAGGTGCTGCCGCAGTTGCGCCAGCAGCTCGGCCGCGTGCACGTCAGCTTTGGCGAGCCGCTGCTGCTGGAGACGGTACTCGACCGCGTGCGGCCGGGCTGGCGCGGCGAGCCGCATGACGACGCCGCGCGCCCCGCGTGGTTCAGCGCCGTGATCGACGCGGTCGCGGCGGAGATCATGCGCCGCATCAACGGCGCCGCGGCGGTCACGCCGGTCAACCTGCTGGCGGTCGCGCTGCTGGCGACGCCGCGGCAGGCGCTGCTCGAAACCGACCTCGAGCGGCAGCTTGCGCTGTACGCCGAGCTGCTGCGCGCGTTCCCGTACAGCGCCGACCTGCACGTCTGTGACGACAGCG
This sequence comes from Gammaproteobacteria bacterium, assembly GCA_016882265.1. Classification (GTDB taxonomy): domain Bacteria; phylum Pseudomonadota; class Gammaproteobacteria; order Steroidobacterales; family Steroidobacteraceae; genus SCUD01. The sequence continues at coordinate 48,014 of VGVB01000016.1, read as the reverse complement.
CGGCCTCGATCATCAGCCGCGGCGAGCAGATGGGGCTGCTCGAGCGCCGCGCGCACCCGGCCGGCGACGTGCTGCGCATGCTCGAGCGCGACGCCGTGCTCGCGACCTACTACCGCAACAACGTGCTGCACCTGTTCGCGCTGCCGTCGCTGCTCGCCTGCGCGTTCCTGAACAACCCGGTGGTGCGCCATGAGGACCTGCACCGGCTGGCCTGGCGCATCTACCCGTACGTGCGCGAGGAACTGTTCCTGCGCTGGAACGAGACGGAGCTGCCGGGCGCGGTCGACGGCGTGCTGGAAACGCTGGCGCGTTTCCGGCTGCTGCAGCGCGGCGCCGACGGCGCGTCGTGGCAGCGGCCGGCGACCGGCACCGGCGAGGCCGTGCAGTTATCGCTGCTGGCGCAGGCGACGATCCAGATCGTCGAGCGCTACTACCTCGCGATCGCGCTGCTGATGCGCGCCGGCAGCGGCGCGCTGACGGCCGATGCACTCGAGCAATCGTGCGTCACGACCGCGCAGCGCATGGCGATCCTGTACGGCCTCGCGGCGCCGGAGTTCTTCGACCGCGCGATGTTCCGCGCCTTCATCGACCTGCTGCGCCGGCGCGAGGTGATCAGCGCCAGCGCGGACGGCCGCCTGATCTACGAGGCGCCGCTGCTGGCGGTGGCCGACGATGCCCGCTTCGTGCTGTCCGAGCAGATCCGCAACTCCATCCTGCAGATCACACATAGCTGATTCTTTTTGCAGTGCAAAGCTGTGCGCGGCGGCGCTGCCACGCGTGGCCTGCTGATATACTGCCGTCGCCCGCTCGGGCCTGTGCAGGGGAACACCATGAACAACGATGCCAGCCCAGCCCTGCCGCGCGCGCTGCGCGCCGCCGTGGCCGCCGTACTGGTCACTGCCGCTGGCATTCCGGCGGCCGGAGCGGTCGATTTCACTGCCGGCGACTGGAACATCAGCCTCGACACGACGCTGTCCTGGGGCCAGCTCTACCGGGTCGAGCATCCGGATCCGCGGCTGATCGGCACCGCCGATGGCGGCACCGGCCGCTCGCCGAACATCGACGACGGCAACCTGAACTACGAAACCGGCCTGGTCTCGAACGCGGTGAAGGCCGTGTCCGAGTTCGCGCTCGAGCGCGGCAGTTTCGGTCTGTTCGTGCGCGGCTCGGCGCTGTACGACTACGAGGTTGAGGAGCAGCCGACCGCGCGCACGCCGATCAGCGAGTCGGGCCGCGATCTGGCCGGCTCCTACCTGCGGCTGCTCGACGCCTTCGCGCACGGGCGCTGGGATCTCGGCGGCCATGAGCTCGGCATCCGCGCCGGTCGTCAGGTGGTCAACTGGGGCGAGAGCACCTTCATCCAGGCCGGCATCAACAACGCGATCAACCATTTCGACGTGTCGGCGCTGCGCGTGCCGGGCTCCGAGCTCCGCGAGGCCTACCTGCCGCAGGAAATGCTGTATGTCTCGTACGCGCTGACCGGCAACGTGACCGCCGAGGCGATCGCGATCTTCGACTGGGATCGCACGGAGCCGGAACCGGTCGGCAGCTTCTTCGCCGCCAACGACTTCGTGCCGCGCGGCGGCAGCCAGGTGTTTCTCGGCTTCGGCGCCTTCTCGGATCACGGCGTGGACTTCCGGCCGCTCGGCGGCCCGCTGATCCCCGATTTCCAGGCGGTCAACCGCGGCCCGACCGAGGAGCCGTCCGATTCCGGCCAGTACGGCGTCGCGCTGCGCTGGTTCCTGCCCGACTTCAGCCAGGGCACCGAAATCGGTTTCTACTTCGTCAACTACCACAGCAAGCTGCCGCTGATCAGTGGCCGTACCGGCACGCCGGCCGGCATCGCCAATTCGCTCGGCACGCTGACCACGGCGATCGCGACCGCCTATGGCCTGGCCGCGGGCCTGCCGCTCGGCACGGCCGTCGCGATCGCGGCCAATACAGGCGCCAGCACAGCGGCGGGCGCGGGTGGCAACCTGTCACTGGCGACCGCGGCCCAGTACGCGACGATCGCCGGCAACACCGTGCTCGGCGGCGGCGACGTCATCGCGCAGGCCACCAACCTGGCGACGCACGAGTATGCGAAGACGGCGAGCTATTTCACGCAGTACCCGGAGGACATCCGGCTCTTCGGCGTGTCGTTCAACACCCAGCTCGGCACGACCGGCATCGCGCTGCAGGGCGAGGTGTCGTACCGGCAGGACGTGCCGCTGCAGTTCGACGATGTCGAGCTGCTGTTCGCGGCATTGACGCCGTTCGAGGCCGCGGCGCTGGCCGCGCGCGGCGTCGCGGTACCGCCGGTCTGCACGCCGGCGCTGCCGACCATCACGCGCTGCGGCCAGCTCGGCAGGTACGAGGTCAGTCAGGTCGTGCAGGGCTGGGACGTGTTCGACGTCTGGCAGGCGCAGGTCACCGCGACCAGGGCTTTCCCGCCGCTGCTCGGCGCCTCACAGGCGATCGCGGTGCTCGAGGCCGGAGTGACGCACGTGGCCGATTTCCCGGACAAGCTGTCCGGCGGACCGAACGGCCGCGGCCTGCGCTTCAACGGCCCGGGCACTTCGGTTTCCGGCAACGACCTGCTGGCCGGCCGGCACTTCGGCGAAGTCGAGCCGCAGAATCGCTTTGCCGATGCGACGTCCTGGGGCTACCGGCTGGCGCTGCGCTTCGACTACCTCGGCCTGGTCGGCCCGTGGAACGTGAGCCCGCGCCTCGTCTGGTCGCACGATGTCTCGGGCACGACGCCGGGGCCGGGCGGCAATTTCGTCGACGGGCGCTACGGCGCCACGCTCGGTCTCAACGCCAATTACCAGGCGACCTGGGAACTGGATCTGAGTTACACGCGGTTCGGCGGCGCGGGCCGCTACAACGAACTCGGCGACCGCGACTTCGTCGCAGCGACCGTCAAGTACTCGTTCTAACCTCAGCGGCCGGAGCACACCATGAACAATCTCAGGAAAGCCGCATGCCTTGGCCTGCTGTCGCTGCTGTGCGCGGCCGGGCCCGCCAGTGCCGGCGTCACGCCGCAGCAGGCGGCGCGGCTCGGCGCGGACCTGACGCCGATCGGCGCGGAAAAGACCGGCAATGCCGCCGGCACGATCCCGGCGTGGACCGGCGGTATCCGTTCCGCGGCCGAGGCCGGCTTCCCCGGCTTCAAGTCGGGCGGCCATCATCCGGATCCGTTCGCGGCCGACAAGCCGCTGTACCGGGTCGATGCTGCCAACATGGCGCGTTACGCGGACCAGTTGACCGCCGGCCACGAGGAGCTGCTCAAGACCTACAAGAGCAGCTATTTCATGGACGTGTATCCGAGCCACCGCAGCGCCGCTTTCCCGCAGCGGATCTACGATGCAACCAAAGCCCATGCGACGACCGCGACGGTGACCGGCGGCGGCACCGGCGTCACCGGCGCGATCATCGGCATCCCGTTCCCGATTCCGGGCGAGGGTGTCGAGGTCATCTGGAACCACATCCTGCGCTACCGCGTGGACGTCGCCGAGCGCGTGATCGGTCAGGCCGCGGTCACGCGCAGCGGCAGCCACACGCTGGTACGTTTCCACGACGAGTCGATGGTCGGCTACAGCCTGCCCGGCGCGACCGAGGCCGGCCTCGACAACGTGATCCTGTACTTCATCCAGGAGACGCTGTCGCCGGCGCGCCTCGCCGGCGAAATCCTGCTGGTGCACGAGACGCTCGACCAGACCAGGGAGCACCGCAAGGCCTGGCTGTACAACCCCGGCCAGCGCCGCGTGCGCCGCGCGCCGAACATCGCCTTCGACAACCCCGGCACCGGCAGCGACGGCCTGCGCACCGCCGACCAGCTCGACATCTACAACGGCAGCCCCGAGCGCTACGACTGGAAGCTGCTCGGCAAGCGCGAGATGCTCGTGCCGTACAACGCCTACCCGCTGCACAGCGACAAGCTGAGGAACAGCGACATCATCCGGCCGCTGCACATCAACCAGCAGCACGCGCGCTACGAGCTGCATCGCGTGTGGGTCGTGGACGCGGTGCTGAAGCCCGGCCAGCGGCACCTGTACAAGCGCCGCACCTTCTACATCGACGAGGATTCGTGGCAGGTGCTGGTGGTCGACTGCTACGACAACCGCGACCAGCTCTGGCGCGTGCAGGAAGGGCACTCGATCAACTACTACGAGATCCCGACCTTCTGGACCACGCTGGAGCTGACCTATGACCTGCAGGCGGGCCGCTACCTCGCGCTCGGCCTCGACAACGAGGAGCCGATGACGGTCAACTTCAACGCCAGGCGCACGCCCGCGGACTTCAGCCCGGCGGCGATCGCGCGGCGCGGAACGCGCTGATATGCGCGCGGCGGTCGCGGCGCTCGCCCTCGTGGCAGCCGCGCCCGCACTGCCGCAGGACGATGCCGGCACGGATCCGGCGGCGCGGCCCGCGGTCATCGCGCCGCTGGCGTCCCGCTCGCTGCTGCTCGACCTGGCGCGCGCCGGCGACCGGATCGTCGCGGTCGGCGAGCGCGGCCACGTGCTGTTCTCGGCCGACGCCGGCGCGAGCTGGACCCAGGTACAGGTGCCGGGCAGCGCCAACCTGACCGCCGTGTCCTTCGCCAGCGCGGAACACGGCTGTGCGGTCGGACATGCGGGCCTCATTCTCTGCACCTGGGACGGTGGCGCGCAGTGGACGCGCGTGCGCTTCACGCCGGAGGATGGCCAGCCGCTGCTCGATGCCTGGCTCGCTGATGCGGAGCGTGGCGTGGCGGTCGGCGCCTACGGCAGGCTGCTGGTCACCGCGGATGGCGGCCGGAGCTGGGAAGAGGTGCCGTTCGAGCCGGCGCCATTGCCGGGCGCAGAGCTGCCCGCGCCCGCGGCGGATGAGCTGGACGCCGGCGTTGACCTCGGCCTCGAGTTTCACCTGAACACATTGGCCGCCGGGCCCGGCGGCGCGCTGTATCTCGGTGCGGAGGCCGGGCGGCTGTTCCGGTCCGACGATGTCGGACGCACCTGGCGCGAGCTGCCCTCGCCGTACGAGGGCTCGTTCTACGGGCTGCTGCCGCTCGACGGCGCGACGCTGCTGGCCTTCGGCCTGCGCGGCCATCTGTTCCGTTCCGAGGACGGCGGCACGAGCTGGCAGCCGCTCGAGGCCGGCACCGTCGCGATGCTGACCGCGGGCGCGCGCCTCGATGACACGACGGTCGTGCTCGCGGGCATGACCGGCGTGCTGCTCGTCAGTCGCGACGGCGGGCGGAGCTTCACGATGACCCAGCAGGACGACCGCAAGGCGATCGCGGCGGTGCTGGCGGCCGGCGCCGGCGCGCTGATCGTGGCCGGCGAGAACGGCGTGCGGCGTCTGCCGCTGCCGGGAGCGGCGCCGTGAAGGCCGGCGGCGAATCGGCGCTGGTCGCGCGGCTCGAACCGCTCGTCTTCGGCCGGCGCCGGCTGATTCTGGTGCTGTTCGCGCTGGTGACCGCGGCACTCGGCTGGACCGCCGCCACCGGCCTGCGGCTCGACACCAACTTCAACAAGCAGCTGCCGCTGCAGCACGAGTACATCCGCACCTATCTCGACCACAAGGACGAGTTCGGCGGCGCCAACCGCGTGCTGATCGCGCTGGTCGCGCGCGACGGCAATATGTTCACGCCGGAGTTCTTCGAGGCGTTGCGCATTGCCACCGACGAGGTGTTCTTCATCAAGGGCGTCGACCGCGCCCGGGTGCAGTCGCTGTGGACGCCGAATACACGCTACAACGAGGTGGTCGAGGGCGGCATCGAGGCCGGCGACGTGATCCCGTCGGATTTCACCGCCGATGCGGCCGGGCTGGCGCGCGTGCGCGAGAACATCCTCAAGGCCGGCATCGTCGGCCGGCTGGTCGCCAACGACTTCTCCGGCGCGATGGTCAGCGCGCAGCTTCTCGATGCCGACCCGGAGACCGGCGCAGCGGTCGACTACATCGAGATCTCGCGCGAGCTCGAACGCAAGGTACGCCAGCGGCTCGAGGGCGCGAGTCTCGAGGTCGCGGTGCAGGTGCCAGTCTCGGTACACATGATCGGCTTTGCCAAGGTGGTCGGCGCGGTCGCCGAGGGCGCGCTGTCGGTCGTCACCTTCGCGATCGTCACGGTCGGGCTGACGCTGTTGTTCGTGTGGCTGTACATCCAGTCGTGGCGCATCGCGCTGGTGCCGATCGTCTGCTCGCTGACCGCGATGGTGTGGATGCTCGGGCTGCTGGTCGTGCTCGGCTACGGCGTCGATCCGCTCGGCATCCTCGTGCCGTTCATCATCTTCGCGATCGGCACCAGCCACGGCGTGCAGAAGATCAGCGCGGTCAGCGACGCGGCGCAGGCCGGCCTCGGCAGCGAGGAGGCGGCGCGGCGCGCGTTCCGGCTGCTGTTCCTGCCGGCGATCATCGCGCTGCTGTCCGACCTGGTCGGCTTCGTCACCATCCTGCTGATTCCGGTGCAGGTGATTCGCGAGATGGCGGTGACCGCCAGCCTCGGCGTCGCGGTGATCATCCTGACCGATCTGGTGCTGCTGCCGGTACTGGTCTCCTACGTGCCGCTGACCGACCGCTACCGGACTCGCGTGGAACGGCGCCAGCAGCAGCTTGCACGGCTGTGGGACGGGCTCGCGCGCATCACCGGCCGCGGGCCGTCGCTCGTGATCATCGCCGTCGCTGCAGTGATCGGCGTGGCCGGTTATCTGAAGGGCCGCGAGACGCCGATCGGCGACACGCAGGCGGGCGTGCCGGAGCTGCGCGCGGATTCACGCTACAACCGCGACAGCCACCTGATCAGCGAGCGCTTTTCGATCGGCACCGACATCATCAACGTGATCGTCGAGACCGCGGCGGACGGCTGCATCGACTACCGGACCATCGACGCAATCGACCGCTTCGCCTGGCACATGGCCAACGTCGCTGGCGTGCGCGACGTGTTGAGCCTCGCCGGCGTCTCCAAGGTGGTCAGCGCCGGCTGGAGCGAGGGCAGCCTGAAGTGGCGCAGCCTGCCGCGCGACCAGCGCCAGCTCGTGCAGGCGCAGACCTACATTGAGACCAGCACCGGGCTGCTGAATCGCGACTGCAGCGTGATGCCGGTGATGCTGTTCCTTGCCGACCATCGCGCCGAGACGATTGAGCGGGTGGTCGCCGCGGTCAAGGACTACCGCGAGCGCGAGCCGACCGCGGGCGTGAGCTACCGGCTCGCCACCGGCAACGTTGGCGTGATGGCCGCGCAGAACGAGGAGGTCGAGGCCAAGGAGCTGGTGATCCTCGCCTGGCTGTTCGCCGCGATCGTCGCCATGTGCCTGGTCAACTTCCGCTCGCTCGCCGGCACGTTCATCGTCGTTGTGCCGCTGTCGCTCGGCTCGCTGCTGGTGTACACGGTGATGGCGCTGGTCGGCATCGGCCTCAAGGTCAACACGCTGCCGATGGTCGCGCTCGGTGCCGGCATCGCCGTCGACTACGGCATCTACCTGTTCAGCCGCATGCAGGAGTTCCTGCGCCGCGGCGACTCGCTGCGCGACGCCTACCGCGGCGCGCTGCGCGTGACCGGCGCGGCGGTGGTGTTCACCGGCATCACGCTGTCGATCGGCGTCGCCACCTGGGCGTTCTCGCCGCTCAAGTTCCAGGCCGACGTCGGCGTCATGCTCACCTGCATGTTCACGGTGAACATGCTCGGCGCGATGCTGCTGCTGCCGGCGCTGGGGGTGTGGGTGCTCAGGGAGGGGAGGAAGGCGGCAGGGGAGGGGGCGGCGCAGGCGGGGAGCGATGGTCGTGGGAATCGACCAGGAGACGAAAGTTCGATTGCTGCGAAATGTGAGTAGTCATTGGCCCACATGAACCTGCGAACTCCGCGAAGTATGGCAGCACCGTTAGTCGTGTTTGTGGGGTTCGGTGCCAATGCATCAGCAGTATGTCTCGATCCCGGTGATCCCACGGGTACCAGTTACCACTACCCGAGTCTCGAGGAGGAGGCTACAGGCAGCGCTGCCATCGTCGTCGTTCGGGTCGTTCGCACCGAGCCGCTCGGCGACAACAGCTCAGATCCGGAAGGCTGGTCAGCTTTCAACTACACCCTGCAAGTGATACAGGTGTTCAAGGGCGAAGTGTCGAGAAGCTTCGGGTTGCGGGTAGAGAACGACTCTGGTGGGTACCGGATGTGGGACGGCGAGACTCATCTTCTCTTCCTTGCTAACGGCGGCGTGGGGCTGCGCGTTGATCCCTGCGGCAATTCCACGGAAATGCCGCAGGGCGCGGGCATAGTGAAGCGGCTGCGCGCAATACTCCAGAGCCAACAGCATGTCGGCTGACTTCTGCGTCGACCGGAGCACCCGCAGGCTGCGCACTTGGTTCGAGAGTAACCGGAGGCCTTGCCTGAAAGATCGATGGCGATGCAGCATGGCGTCGGACCAGGAGGCTCAATGACGAGAAGTTCCCATTGCGCCGCCGGCATCGCGGCGAGTACCGCCTGCGTCGCCAGCTACGTAAAGTGATGGTCGGCGAGCCGATGGATCGGGGTGACACGGTGTACCAGCAGGTGCTGGACTTCTGGTTCCGGGAGATCGAGCCGGGACAATGGTGGCAGGTCGATCCCGATCTGGATGCCCGACTGGCCGTTCGTTTCCGGCCGCTGCTGGAACAGGCGGCTCGCGGCGAATGGTTCGCGTGGCGCCGGACGCCGGCCGGGCGCCTGGCCGAGATCATCGTCCTGGACCAGTTCTCCCGCAACATCTACCGGGATACGCCGCGGGCGTTCCAGCAGGACCCGATGGCACTGGCCCTGTCTCAGGAGGCCGTTGCGGCGCAAGCGCTGCAGTACCTCGAGCCGCCGGAGCGGGCGTTCCTGCTGATGCCGTACATGCACAGTGAGTCGGCCATCGTACATGTGGAGGCGGAACGGCTGTTCCGCGAGTGGGCGCCGCCGAGCAATTACACGTTCGAGCTGCGGCACAAGGCGATCATTGACCGGTTCGGGCGCTATCCTCATCGCAACCAGGTCCTGGGCCGCGGCTCGACGCCGGAAGAAGTCGAGTTTCTCCGGCAGCCGGGTTCGAGCTTCTAACCGGCGGCGTCGGCTGCTGCGCGCATCATCGTCGCGATCGGGGAACGGTTCGAGCGGGACTGGGCGGGAGCACGATCCATGCACTGGCACACCCGGGTCCTGATGAGCCTCAGCGCCGCCTGCATGGCGGCGCTCGGGATCGGCATTACGTTTCTGCCGCAGGAACTCCTCAGCCATTTCGGCGCACCTGCGGAGGGAACCGTCGTCTTGCTGGTGCAGGTGCTCGGTGCCCTGTATCTGGGCTTTGCCGCGCTGAACTGGATGAATCGAGGCAGTCACCTGGGCGGAATCTATGGCCGGCCGATCATGCTGGCGAACTTCATCGCATGGGCAGTGGCAGCCGTGGCGCTGCTGAAGGGGGCCATCGCCCAGCAGTTCCCGCTCGATATCACCGCCATGGCGGCGATCCATGCGCTCTTCGGCGTCTGGTTCGGGCTGGTGCTGTTCACGCATCCGGCCAGCGACTCGCGCGCCGATGTTAGGCATCCATGACTACTGGCTGTTCGTGGCCGCGGGGATCGTCCTGAACCTGACCCCAGGCCAGGACACGTTCTACATCCTCGGGCGCAGCATCGCGCAGGGAGCGCGCATCGGTGTGGCCTCGGCGTTTGGAATCGGTGCCGGGGCGCTGGTCCATACGGCCCTGGCGGCGGCCGGCCTGTCCGCGATTCTCGCGGCCTCGGCGACGGCCTTCGTCGTGGTCAAGCTGGCCGGCGCCGCATATCTGGTCTACCTCGGCGTGCGTATGATGCTGGCGGACACCGCCGGGGAGCTGGCCGCCGCGCCGGGTGACAGCGCGGCGTCGGCATGGATCGCGTTCCGCGATGGAGTGGTCACGAACGTCCTCAATCCAAAGGTGGCCCTGTTCTTCCTGGCGCTGATGCCGCAGTTCATCGAGCCGGCCAGTGACACGAAGGTTCTCGCGTTCGTCGCGCTCGGGCTCACGTTCATCACGACCGGCACGATCTGGTGCCTGGTGCTGGCGCTCGCCGCCGGCCGGGTGCGACGGCTCTGCGCCAGTCACCCGCAGCGGCTCACTCTGCTGTCGCGCGCGGCGGGCGCTCTGCTGATCGGGCTGGGTCTGCGGCTGGCGGTGAGTCGGGCGTAGCCCGCCGGCACCAGTTGTGGCACTCGTCGTTCTGCTGCGCGGCGTCAACGTCGGCGGTCACCGGACCTTCCGGCCCGCGGTGCTTGCCGCGGAATTGCAGCATCTCCGGGCGGTAAACATCGGCGCGGCCGGGACATTCGTGATCCGGGCGCCGGTCGGCCGCGCCGAGCTGCGCGCCGAGATTGCCCGGAGGCTGCCGTTCGATGCCGAGATCGTGATCTGCGCCGGGCGCGATGTCCTACGGCTGCTGTCGCAGCCGGTGTTTCCGGTAATGCCCTCCGGGCGTGAGGTCGTCCGCTTCGTCAGCGTGCTGGCCGCGAGTCCGCGCGCGATGCCGGTGCTGCCGATGAAGTTCCCGGCCAGCGGCCCGTGGCTGCTGCAGATCCTCGCCCGGGAGCGGCGCTTCATCCTCGGTCTGTATCGACGCCAGATGAAGGCGATCGGCTACCTCGGCACGCTGGACCGCATCTTCGGCGTGCCGGTCACGACGCGTAACTGGAATACGATCACCGCGATCGGCAAGGTGCTGGACGCGGCAGCGCAAGCTCCGGCGCGAGCACCTCGAGAGTGAGGTTCGGGCTCGCGGTCCTGAACCTTGCAAATCTGCCATCATAGTGGCAGATTTGCATAGATGATCGAGCGCGGCCTTCTTCCCGAAGTACTCGCCGCCCTGACCGAGGCGCCGGCGGTGTGCCTCCTCGGGCCGCGCCAGGTCGGGAAGACGACACTCGCGCTTGCGGTAGCCGAGCGTCTCGGCGCCCACTACCTCGACCTCGAGTCGGAAGCGGACCGTGCCCGGCTCGCCGATGCCGCGGCTTACCTGGCGCTGCACCTTGACAAGCTGGTGATACTCGACGAGCTGCATCGCGTGCCGGACCTGTTCCCGGTGCTGCGGGGCCTGATCGACCGCGCCCGACGTGAACGGCGCGGCCCGGGCCGCTACTTGCTGCTGGGTTCAGCGGCGCTCGACCTGCTGCGACAGTCGGGTGAGTCGCTGGCCGGCCGGATCCAGTTCCTGGAACTGACGCCGTTTCACCTCGGCGAGCCCACCGGGCGGCCGATCGACCGTCTCTGGCTGCGCGGTGGCTTTCCCGATAGCCTGCTCGCAGCCAGCGACGCACACAGTCTCCGCTGGCGGCGCAATTTCATTCGCACCTATCTCGAGCGCGACATCCCGCAGTTCGGTCCGCGTATCGCTGCCGAGACTCTGCGCCGCTTCTGGACGATGCTCGCGCACCGACAGGGTGCGCCGCTCAACGTCACTGAGCTGGCGCGCAACGTCGGTGTCGACGTCAAGACCGCAGCGCGCTACGTGGATCTGCTGGTCGACCTGCTGCTCATCCGGCGGTTGCCGGCGTGGCACGGGAACATCGGCAAGCGCCTGGTCAGGTCCGCGCGTCTGTATGTGCGCGACAGCGGACTGGTTCATGCACTGCTCGGCATCGAGGACCTGGAAGATTTGCTGGCTCACCCGGTGATCGGCAATAGCTGGGAGGGCTTCGTCGTCGAGAACTTGCTCGCGGCGGCGCCGGAGGGGACAGCCGCGTACTTCTACCGTACCACTGGCGGTGCTGAAATCGACCTGTTGCTCAAGCCGCCGCGGGGCAGGCTGTGGGCAGTCGAGATCAAGCGCAGCACCGCTCCCACGGTGACGCGCGGGTTTCACGAGGCTTGTGTTGACCTGAAGCCGGCGCGCCGCCTGGTCGTGTATCCGGGCGCCGAGCGTTTTCCGCTGGGCAATGGCGTTGAGGCCGTGCCGCCCGCGGCGCTTGCGCTGGATCTGGCTGCAGCCGCGGAGGAGTGGCAACCATGACCCTGCGCATCGTTCGCCTCGGCAGCCCGCGCGCCCGCGACGAGGGCCTGCGCATCGGCACGGTACGCCGCCCGCCGCGCGGCGTGCCGAAGTCGCAGTTCGCGAGCGGCAACTGGTACGACGTCTGGTATCCGAACCTGGCGCCGAGCCTGGCGACGATGAAGCTCGGGCTCGCCGCGGCAACACCGGCGCAGTGGCGGGCCTTCGTGAAAAAGTACCGCCAAGAGATGGCCACGCCCGAGAACAGCCGGACCATCGAGTTGCTGGCCCGCCTGTCGCACACGGCCGATTTCTCGGTCGGTTGCTACTGCGCGGACGAGGCGCACTGCCACCGTTCGCTGCTGCGCGAGCTCCTCGCTGCGGCCGGAGCGCGGATCGCGTCGTGAGCACCTTGTCGGGCCGGCGTCGGTGATCCAGGCGGCTGCATTCTCTCAGGAGTGGCTCGACCAGCTCGTGTCGTCCTGGATCGCGGTCCCGCTGTTCGCGCTGTTGTGGCTCGTGGTCACCGGCCTGCTGGCGTCGCTGAGCGGCTGGGCGGACCTCGCGTCGCGCTATGCCGGCGTGCCCATGCTGGACGGCGAGCGTTACCGGTTCGCTTCCGGTGCTTTCGGGCGCCGGTGGTTTCCCGTGAACTACAACGGCTGTCTGTTCGTGCATCTCTCGCCGGAAGGGCTGGGGTTGTCGATCCTGCTGCCATTCCGGTTCCGCAGCCCGGCGCTGCTGATCCCGTGGTCCCGCATCCGTGCCGCCACCGCGCGTCGCATCCTGTGGGTGCCCTCGATCAGCTTCGAAATCCAGGAAAGCTGGTCGTGCATCGCGCTGCGGGGCCGGGCAGGGCAGCGGGCACAGCAGTGGTTCGAGAGCGCCCGCGCCGGCAAGCAGCCCGATGACGGTCCGACGCGGGCCATCCAGTTGGGTAGCTGAGCCGGACCGTCAGTCCAGCGCCGGCTGTCCGCGCAGCCGCTTGCGCCGCTGTTGATGCCGCTTCTGTTCGAGCCGGCGCTCCTTCACGGCCCGGCTCGGCCGGGTCGGCCGCCGCGGCTTCGGTGGCGTCAGTGACCGGGCGATCAGGTCCTCGAGCCGGTCGAGCGCATCGCGGCGGTTGCCCTCGCGGCTGCGTTGCCGGTGGGCTTCGATCACGATCTCGTCGGCGAGCGTCAGGCGCCGGCCGGCCAGCCGGCGCAGGCGCTCGCGGGCCGCGGCATCCAGCCAGGTGGCGGCGCCGACCGGAAAGCGCAGCTCGCAGGCGGTCGCCACCTTGTTGACGTTCTGGCCGCCCGGGCCGGGGCTGCGCACGAAACTGAGGGTGTAGTCACCGGGCGGAATCGCCGGCGGCCGGGCCTTCTCAGGCATTGAGGTCGGGGATCAGCTCGCTCTCGAGCCGCAGGATCTGGTCCTTGAGCGCCAGCTTGCGCTTTTTCAGGCGGCGGAGCTGCAGCTCGTCCACGTAGATGTCCATGGACAGCCGCTCGATGACGTCGTCGAGGTCGCGGTGTTCGATGCGCAGCTCGCGCAGGCGCCGCATGCGCTCGAACAGTTGGGTATTGACGTTGTCTTCGTCCGTCATTCCGGTCGCACCGCTGGCGAAAGCTTAGCCAATCGCCGCGGGCGGCGCCATGCTTTGACGGTGCCGGTGTTGCGTTATTGCAGTAACCGGTCCGGGTACTGACACGAACGGTAGCCAACGCTGAACCGGTTACTGCAATAACGCAACACCGGCACCGTCAAAACAGCGACAACCAGTTCACGCCGGAGTCGGCCCAGGCGACGAAGTGGGGGTTCAGCAGCTCGGGCCGTGCGTTGCAGGTCAGCGGCCGGCCGGCGAGGTCCACGACCTGGCCGCCGGCCTGCTCGACGACGCACTGCCCGGCGGCGGTGTCCCACTCGCTGGTCGGGCCGAGGCGCGGATAGACGTCGGCCCCGCCCTCGGCGACGAGGCAGAACTTCAGCGAGCTGCCGATCGCGATCAGCTCATGCAGGCCGAGGCGCTGCAGGAACGCATCCAGCGAATCGCCCCGGTGGGAGCGGCTGCCGACCACCCGGACCGGGCCGGCGCCGCGCGGCGCCACTCGAATCGAACGTCCGGCACCGTTGGCGTCGGCGCGGAAGGCGCCGGCCCCAGCGGCGGCCCAGTAGTCGCGGTCCAGCGCCGGCGCGTGCACGACGCCGAGCACCGGCCGGTGGCCGTGCACCAGCGCGATGTTGACGGTGAACTCGCCGTTCTTGCTGATGAACTCGCGTGTTCCGTCCAGCGGGTCCACCACCCACAGCCAGTCCCAGGCGGTGCGCTCGGCGAACGGTGCCTGGGCGGTTTCTTCCGACAGCACCGGGATCTCCGGCGCGATCCGGCGCAGGCCCGCCGCGATGATGCGCTCCGACTCGAGGTCGGCCTCGGTCAGCGGCGAGCGATCGTCCTTCTCGGTGACGGTGATCGAGGCGGCGTAAACGCGCAGGATCGCGCGACCGGCCTGGCGCGCGAGCGCGACGACCTCGGGCAGCAGTTCGGTCAGCACAGGTTGCATCGCGCCCTCCGCGGCAGCGCGCGTTATATCATAGGCACGTGCAGGAAGCCGCCAACCCGCCGGACTGGGACCGCATCGATACCGTGCTGCTCGACATGGACGGCACGGTGCTGGATCTCGAGTGGGACATGCGCTTCTGGCGCGACACGGTGCCGCGGCGCTTCGCCGCGCAGCACGGCGTGACGCTCGACGAAGCTCGCCGGACCGTGTATCCGCTGTTCCAGTCGGTGCACGGCACGCTCGACTGGTACTGCATCGAGTTCTGGAGCCGGCGGTTGCAGCTCGACATCGCGGCCATGAAGCGGGCGCTGCGGCATGAGCTCGCGTGGCTGCCGCAGGCGCGTGAGTTCATCGGCCGGCTGCGGGCCGAGGGCCGGCGCGTCGTGCTGGTCACGAATGCCCACCCGGGCACGCTCGAGATCAAGGATGCCCAGCTCGGCCTGCGCCGGCATTTCGACGCGATGCACTCCTCGCACCCGTTCGGCGCGGCCAAGGAACACGCCGAGTTCTGGCCGCGCCTGGCCGAGCGCGAGCCGTTCGACCGGCAGCGCACACTGTTCGTGGACGACAGCCTGCCGGTGCTGCAGGCCGCGCGCGCGCATGGCATCGAGTGGGTCTATGCGATCCGCCGGCCGGTCAGCTACGGGCCGGCCCGGGAGATGAACGGCTTCCCCGCCGTCGATTTCGTGCACGAGCTGTCAGGCGCTGCTCGTGCGCCCGTGGCCGCGACGCCCGGAATGGCCTGAGCCGCCGCCCGGCCGGCGCCGCCGGGCGCGCTGCCGCGCGACCAGGGCCGCGGTTTCCTCGCCATCCTCGAGGTCGGCACGCGGCGCCAGGTGGGCCGGCCGCAGCCGTGGCAGCGCGGCCGGATCCACGCTCCCAACCGGGATCCGGTGACCGATGAAAGCCTCGATCTCCGGCAGGGACACGACGTACTGCTCGCAGCCGAAGCTGACCGCATCGCCGGCGGCGCCGGCGCGCGCGGTGCGGCCGATCCGGTGCACGTAATCCTCGGGGTCCTGCGGCAGGTCGTAGTTGAACACGTGGCTGACGTCCGGGATGTGCAGGCCGCGTGCGGCGACGTCGGTCGCGACCAGCACCGCGAGCCGGCCCTCGTGGAAATCGCGCAGCATGCGCAGGCGCCGGCGCTGCGGCACGTCGCCGGACATCGCGGCGGCGCTGATTTCGTTGGCGCGCAGCAGCCGTTCGAGCCACTCGGCGACGCGCTTGGTGTTGACGAACACCATCGTGCGGGTCGCCTGGGTGGTGCGCAGCAGGTGCGCGAGCAGCGGCGCCTTTTCCTCCATCGCCGGGTAGTAGATCGCCTGGCGCACGCGGTCGGCGGTCACCCGCTCGGGCTCGATCCGGATCAGCTCGGGGTCGTTCATGTGCTCGTAGGCGAGCTCGAGCACGCGGTGCGACAGCGTCGCCGAGAACAGCAGGTTCAGCCGCCGCTCCGGCGGCGGCAGCCGCCGCAGCAGGAAGCGGATGTCCTTGATGAAGCCGAGATCGAACATGCGGTCGGCCTCGTCCAGCACCAGGACCTGCACATGCCGCAGGTCGAACACATGCTGCTTGAAGTAGTCGATGATGCGCCCCGGCGTGCCGATCAGCACGTCGACACCGGCCTGGAGCTGGCGTCGTTGCCGGTCATAGTCCACGCCGCCGAAGGCCAGTCCGAGTGAGTGGCCGGTGTACTGGCCGAGGATCTCCGCGTCGCGGTGGATCTGTACCGCGAGCTCGCGGGTCGGGGCGAGGATCAGCGCGCGCGGCGAGGTCACCGGGCGCTCGGGCCGGGGCGGCTCGCGCAACAGCCGCGAATACAGCGCGACGAGGAAGGCGGCGGTCTTGCCGGTGCCGGTCTGCGCCTGCCCGGCGACGTCGAAACCGGACAGTGCGCGCGGCAGGGACTGCGCCTGGATCGGCGTGCAGCGCTCGAATCCGGCATCGGCGATGCCGCGGGCCACGGGGTCCGGCAGGTGCAGGGCCGTGAAGGAAAGGTCAGCGGTCACTTGAAAATTACCCTCCAACGCGCTACAAAAGCGCCTGAGTATCGCGGTCTCCCGCCATCATCCGCGTCGAACGGCCCGCCGGCGGTGTCCGAAGTCGGACCCTCGGGCAGGCGCCGGTACCTGACAGGCAGGCAGGGCCCCAGCAGCAGATTCGACATTGTGCCGCAACGGGCCCGCGCCCGTCACCGTAAATACCACGGCCAGCAGCGTTGCCGAGAGCATCGTCATCCCTCAACCCACAGCCGACCAGGAGCATCCCGCGTGAGCGGAAACATCGTCCATACCACTGACGCCACCTTCGCGTCCGACGTCCTCGAGTCCAGCGTCCCCGTGCTGCTCGACTTCTGGGCCGAATGGTGCGGCCCCTGCAAGGCCATCGCCCCGATCCTCGATGAAATCGCCGTCGAATACGACGGGCGCGTGCAGATCGCCAAGCTGAACATCGACGAGAACCGCCAGACGCCCGTGCGCTACGGCGTGCGCGGGATTCCGACGCTGATCCTGTTCAAGAACGGCCAGCCGCAGGCGCAACAGGTCGGACTGGCGGGCAAGTCCCGGCTGGCGGCCCTGCTGGATCAGCACCTGTGAGGGGCTATCTCGGCAATCAGGCGCGCGGCCGCCAGAAGGGCCATCGTAATCGCGGCGGCGGGCCGCGCCACAGTCAGGAAGGCCTGCCGGTCGACGACCACGTCGAGGGCGCCGACGGCGACATCATCTCGCCGGAGGAACTGGCCGCCTCACGCCAGTCGATGAACCTGACCGAGCTGAAGAACCGGCCGGTCCACGCGCTGGTCGCCATGGCCGAGAGCATGGGCCTCGAAGGCATGGCCCGGCAGCGCAAGCAGGACGTGATCTTTGCGATCCTGAAGGCGCACGCGCGCGGCGGCGAGGATATTTACGGCGAGGGCGTGCTCGAAATCCTGCAGGACGGCTTCGGCTTCCTGCGTTCGGCTGACAGCTCCTATCTCGCCGGGCCCGATGACATCTACGTCAGCCCGAGCCAGATCCGGCGCTTCAACCTGCGCACCGGCGACTCGCTCTCCGGCCTGATCCGCCCGCCCAAAGACGGCGAGCGCTACTTCGCGCTGCTCAAGGTCGGCGAGATCAACTTCGACTCGCCGGAGAGCGCGCGGCACAAGCTGCTGTTCGAGAACCTGACGCCGCTGCACCCGACCCGCCGGCTCAAGCTCGAGCGCGGCAACGGTTCGACCGAGGACCTGACCGCGCGGATGATCGACCTGATGGCGCCGCTCGGCAAGGGCCAGCGCGGCCTGATCATCTCGCCGCCGAAGGCCGGCAAGACCATGCTGCTGCAGAACATCGCCACCTCGATCACCTGGAACCACCCGGATGTCTACCTGATCGTGCTGCTGATCGACGAGCGGCCCGAGGAGGTCACCGAGATGGCCCGCACCGTCAAGGGCGAGGTCGTGGCCTCGACCTTCGACGAGCCGGCCAGCCGCCACGTGCAGGTGGCCGAGATGGTGATCGAGAAGGCCAAGCGCCTGGTCGAACACAAGCGCGACGTGGTCGTGTTGCTCGACTCGATCACGCGCCTCGCGCGCGCCTACAACACGGTCGTGCCGAGTTCCGGCAAGGTGCTGACCGGCGGCGTCGACGCCAATGCGCTGCAGCGGCCGAAGCGCTTCTTCGGCGCGGCGCGCAACGTTGAGGAGGGCGGCTCGCTGACCATCATTGCCACCGCGCTGATCGACACCGGCTCGCGCATGGACGACGTGATCTACGAGGAGTTCAAGGGCACCGGCAACAGCGAGATCCACCTCGACCGGCGGATCTCCGAGAAACGCGTGTTCCCGGCCTTCAACATCAACCGCTCGGGCACGCGACGCGAGGAGCTGATCACCGCGCCGGACGAGCTGGCCAAGATCTGGATCCTGCGCAAGCTGCTGCACCCGATGGATGAGCTGGCCGCGGTCGAGTTCCTGATCGACAAGATGAAGGACACCAAGACCAACGCCGACTTCTTCGAGTCGATGAAGCGCGGATGAGCGCGGCGCTGCGCCACCTGCGCCGGGCCGACCCGGTGATGGCGCAGTTGATCCGCCGCGCCGGGCCGTGGGCGCCAGTGCGCGAGCGCGGTGGCGCATATGCGGCGCTGCTCGAGGCCGTCGCCCACCAGCAGCTTACCGGCAAGGCCGCGAAGACGATCCTCGGCCGCTTCCATGCGCTGTACGGCGACGGCGGCGGCCCGGCGCCCGAGCAGCTTCTGGCGACGCCGGACGAGACGCTGCGCGGCGTCGGCTTCTCGCGCGCCAAGGTCGCGGCGCTCAAGGACATCGCCGCGAAGACGCTCGATGGCACGATCCCGGAGCGGCGGGCGCTCGCGCGCATGCGCGACGAGGCGATCATCACCCGGTTGAGCGCTGCGCGCGGCGTCGGCCGCTGGACCGTCGAGATGTTCCTGATCTTCACGCTCGGCCGGCCCGACGTGCTGCCGGTCGACGACTACGGTGTGCGCAACGGCTTCCGCATCGCCTACGGCCGCCGCGCGCTGCCCGCGCCGCGCGCGCTGGCGCGCTTCGGCGCGCGCTGGGCGCCGTACCGGACCACCGCGGCCTGGTACCTGTGGCGGGCGGTGGATCTCGAGCGCGGCGGCTGACACCAGCGGCGTCGTCGCGTGCGAGCACGGCCCGGCGCCGGGCGCTCGGGCCTGCTCAGGCGCCGGGCTCGGGAAACTCCTGGTCGAGGATCGTGACCAGTTCCTGGTCGACGCGGTCGCGGAACATCGCCAGCAGGAAACCGAGCTTCGCCTCGACGACGATCTCGTCACTCTCGATGCTGACCGTGCCGTTGACGTTCGGATGCTCGATCGCCAGCACGTCGCCCTGCCAGCGGCAGTCGGCGCCGAACTTGCCGGCCAGCGCCTTCGACATGCGCTCGACGCGCTGCCGCGCAGCCTTGGGCGTCAGCGCGTGCCGGCGGCGCAGGTGGATGAGGGTCATGCGGGCGAGTATAACGCCGGGCTCAGCGATCGAGCGCGCGCCAGCCGATGTCGCGGCGGTACTGCTGGCCGGGCCAGGAGATCTGTGCAGCCAGCGCATAGGCGGCGCGCTGCGCGCCGGCCACGCCGGCGCCAAGCCCGACCGCGCACAGCACGCGCCCGCCGGCCGTCACGATGCGGCCGTCCGCGATCCGCGTGCCGGCGTGGAACACCTTGCCTGGCAGCGTCGCGGCGCGCTCGAGGCCGCGGATCACGTCGCCGGTGCGCGGGCGGTCGGGGTAACCCGCGGCCGCCAGCACCACGCCGAGCGCGGCGCGCGGATCCCATTCCACCTGCACCGTGTCGAGCCGGCCCGTGAGCGCGGCCTCGCACAGCACGCTGAGATCGCTGGTCAGCCGCATCAGCACCGGCTGTGTCTCGGGATCGCCGAAGCGGCAGTTGAATTCGAGCACGTTCGGTGTGCCGTCCGCCGCGATCATCAGGCCCGCGTACAGGAAACCGGTGTAGGGCATGCCCTCGGCCGCGAGCCCGCGGAGCGTCGGTTCGATGACCTCGCGCAGGATCCGCTCGTGCAGCGCCGGTGTGACCAGCGGCGCCGGTGAATACGCGCCCATGCCGCCGGTGTTCGGACCCTGGTCGCCGTCGCGCAGGCGCTTGTGGTCCTGTGAGGTCGCGAGCGGCAGGGCGTGCCGGCCGTCGGCCATCACGATGAAGCTCACTTCCTCGCCGCTCAGGAATTCCTCGACGACGACGGTCGCGCCGGCCGCGCCGAACGCGCCCGCGAACATGTCCTCGGCCGCGGCGATCGCCTCGCCCGCGTCCGCGGCGATGATCACGCCCTTGCCGGCCGCGAGGCCATCGGCCTTGACCACGATCGGCGGCCGCTGCGCGCGGATCGCCGCCGGGTCGAAGTTCGCGCGGGTGAAGGCCCGGTAGCCGGCGCTCGGAATGCCGTGGCGTGCGAGGAACTCCTTGGTGAACTGCTTGCTGCCCTCGAGCCGCGCGGCGGCACGGCGCGGGCCGAAGCAGGCGAGGCCGGCGTCGGTGAAGCGATCGACCACACCGGCGACCAGCGGGCCTTCGGGACCGACCACGGTCAGCGCGACCTGTTCGGTCTGTGCCAGCCGCAGCAGCCCGTCGAGATCGTCGGCGGCGACCGCGACGTTGCGGCACTTCGCCTCCGTCGCCGTGCCGGCGTTGCCGGGCGCGACCAGCACCTCGGTCACGCGCGGCGAGGCGGCCAGCTTCCACGCCAGCGCGTGCTCGCGGCCGCCGCCGCCGATGACGAGGACCCGCATCGAACTCAGTGGCGGAAGTGGCGCATGCCGGTGAACACCATCGCGATGCCGTGCTCGTCGGCGGCGGCGATGACCTCGGCGTCCCGCAGCGAACCGCCCGGCTGGATCACCGCGCGCACGCCGAGTTCAGCCGCGGCATCGAGACCATCGCGGAACGGGAAGAAGGCGTCCGAGGCCATCACGCTGCCGGCGACCGGCAGGCTGGCCTCGCCGGCCTTGAGTGCGGCGATGCGCGTCGAAATCACCCGGCTCATCTGCCCGGCGCCGACGCCGATCGTCATGCCATCGCGGGCCAGCACGATCGCATTCGACTTGACGAACTTGCAGACCCGCCACGCGAACAGCAGATCGGCGAGTTCGCCCGGATCCGGTGCGCGGCGCGTGACGACCTTCAGGTCGGCCGCACCGACCGTGCCGCGGTCGCGCTCCTGCACCAGCAGGCCGCCGCCGACCGAGCGCAGCTCGGCTGCGGCGGGTGCGGTGCCGGCGAGATCGCCGGTGACCAGCACGCGCACATTGGCCTTGCCGGCGAGGACCGGCAGTGCCTCGGCCGCCACCGCCGGGGCGACCAGCACCTCGACGAACTGGCGTTCGAGGATCAGCCGCGCGAGCTCCTCGTCGAGCGCGCGATTCAGCGCGATGATGCCGCCGAAGGCGGAGGTCGGATCGGTCTGCCAGGCCCGCTCGTAGGCCGCGCGCGCGCTGCCCGCGACCGCGACGCCGCAGGGATTGGCGTGCTTGACGATCACGCAGGCGGGGTCTTCGAACTGGCGTACGCACTCGAGCGCCGTGTCGGCATCGGCGATGTTATTGAAGGACAGCTCCTTGCCCTGAAGCTGTCGCGCGCCGGCGATGCCGGCGCCGCGTGCGGACGGATCGGCATAGAAGGCCGCGGCCTGGTGCGGGTTTTCCCCGTAGCGCAGGTCCTGCTGCTTCGTGAAGGCGAGAGCCAGCGTGTCCGGGAAGGCGGCGCCGGCCTGCTGGCGATGCAGCCAGGCGGCGACCAGCGCGTCGTAGGCCGCGGTGTGCGCGAAGGCGCGCGCCGCCAGCCGCCGCCGCGTCGCCGCGCTGACGGGGCCGGCGCCGAGTTCGGCGAGCAGCGGCGCGTAGTCGGCCGGGTCCACCAGCACCGCGACGCGGTCGTGGTTCTTGGCCGCGGCGCGCAGCAGCGCCGGCCCGCCGATGTCGATGTTCTCGACCGCGTCGGCGTAGCCGCAGTCGGGGCGGGCGATGGTGGCCGCGAACGGGTACAGGTTCACGACCACGAGTTCGATCGGTACGATGCCGTGTGCGCGCACGACCGCGTCGTCGACGCCGGCACGCGCCAGCAGCGCGCCGTGCACGCGCGGATGCAGCGTCTTGACGCGGCCGTCCATGATTTCCGGAAAGCCGGTGTAGTCCGCGACCTCGATGACCGGCAGGCCGGCCGCGGTGAGCAGCTTCGCGGTACCGCCGGTGGTCAGGATCTCGAAGCCGAGCCCGGCCAGCGCGCGGGCCAGTTCCACCACGCCAGTCTTGTCCGAGACGCTGAGCAGCGCCCGTCGCGCTACCGTCATGCCTGCCACCCCGCTGCGGGCCGCGCCGGCCCCTGCGACCCGCTCAGGCGACGAGCCCGTGTTCGCGCAGCTTCTTGCGCAGCGTGCCGCGGTTCAGACCGAGGATCGTCGCGGCCCGGCTCTGGTTGCCCTCGGCGTAATCGAGCACGGCGCGGAACAGCGGCAGCTCGACCTCGCGCATGACGAGCTCGTACAGTCGCGCGGGCCGGTGGCCGTTCAGCGTGTCAAAAAACGAGCCGAGCACCTGTTCCGTGTGTTCGCGCAGCGGGATCTGATGGGAGTGACCGTTGACTGGCCGGGACACGAGCGGACGCCGTGTGATCCGCGCCCTGGTTCTTGCGCTCATGAACTGTGTGCCCCGCCTGTCGTCTGGCCCGTCTCCCCGTGCCGGTCACGCCGCCCGCGCCGGCGCCGCAGCGCCGCCCGGACGGAGCGCGCCGACGAGAGCCAGTTGCTCGTCCGCGCTGCCGGTCGTCAGCAACTCCGCCGGCAGCGGCCCCGCTGCCGGGAATTGCCGCCAGTACCAGCCGAGATGCTTGCGCGCCACGCGCACGCCGGTAGCTTCGCCGTAAAACGAGTACAGGGCCGCGAGGTGCGCGCGCATGATAGCACGGACTGCAGCGATTGCGGGTGCCACGTACGAAGTATTCGCGAGCGCTGCGCGGACTTCGGCGAACAGCCACGGGCACCCGCGCGCCGCGCGACCGATCATCACCGCGTCGGCGCCGGTGACGGCGAGGAGCTGGCGCGCGGCGGCGCCGCTGGTGACGTCACCGTTCGCGATCACCGGGATGTCGACCGCGCTGCGGACCGCGGCGATCGTCGCAGTGTCGACCGGGCCGCGCCAGCCGTCCGCGCGCGTACGCCCGTGCACGGTGAGCGCCGCGACGCCACACTGCTGCGCGATGCGCGCAACGGTGGCGGCGTTGCGCGAGGCTGCGTCCCAGCCGGTCCGCATCTTGACGGTGACCGGAACTCCGGCCGCGGCGACCACGGCGCCGATGATCGCCTCGACCCGCGGCAGGTCACGCAACAAGGCCGCGCCGGCCGCCTGCCGGCACACCTTGCGTACCGGACAGCCGAAGTTGATGTCGATGACCTGAGCGCCCAGCGCGACGCAGCCCCGGGCGGCCTCGGCCATCTGGCGCGGATCGCCGCCGACGATCTGCACGACGCGCGGTTCCGGTTCCGTGCTCCAGTCGAGGCGGCGCCGCGACTTCGGCGTATCCCACAGGCGCTGGTCGGCCGTGACCATTTCCGCGACGGCCAGCGCGGCGCCAAAGCGCCGGCACAAGGCCCGGAACGGCGGATCGGTAATGCCGGCCATCGGCGCCAGTGCGACCGGCGCCGCGATTTCCCACGACCCGATCTTCACGGCGCGGCCGGTGGCGGGTCGCCTGCACACCGCAGGCCGGTCGCGGTCAGCAGGCAGACATCGATCTCGAAGCCGACCGCATCGCGGCCGGGATCGACGACCGAGATGGTCGCATCGGCACGCTGCCCGGGTCCGAGCAGGCGGGCCGCCTGGCCAGCCGGCAGGTAATCCGCCGGATCGACCTCGCGGGCGCCGACCACACCGCCGAAGCGATCCTGCAGCGTCAGGCGCAGCAGCGGATAGGCCTGCGCGTGTGCGGCGCGGTTGACGATGCTGGCCCGCAGCACCAGGCGGCCGGGTTGAGCCGCATCCGTGGTTGCCCCCCACTGGCGCAGTTCGAAGGCCTCGAGGTCCACGGGCGCCGCCAGCGGCTGGCCGAGGAGCGCATAGCCCCGCGCGAGCCACGGCCCGACGTCCGGCCGGCGCAACAGCGATTCGCGCTGGCTGTGGACGACCTGACCGGCCAGCAGCAGCGCGAGCAGCACGACCGCGATCGCCCATGGCCAGCGCCGCGGCCGCGGCACTGCTTCCGGCTCGAGGTCGAAGGCGCGCGCGGCGGCCGCGGCGGCCTCCGCCTCCGCCGCCAGCCCGCGGCGCAGCTCCTCCGGAATCACGATGTGCGGTGGCAGCTCGTCCGCTGCGACTGGTGCCGTCGTGGGTTCTTCGATTGCTGCACTCGCGGCGGGCGGCGCCTCCGGTACCTGCTCGGCCGGGGTCTGATCGACGGCCACCTCGGTCGCCTCAGTCATCGCGCCCGCATCGGTCTCGGCGTCGGCCTCATATTCCTCGATGACCAGAATCGGAAACTCGTCCGTCGGATCCAGGTCCGGTACGACGGGCTGCGCCTCCTGATCCGCGGCCGCGGCGTCGGCGCTGAGCGCAGCGGCGATGGCGCCGGGATCCGCGGTCTCGATCCAGTGCTCCACGCTGTCGGCCTCGACGCTGACTTCGATGTTGCCGCCTGAATCAGCGGGATACTCGGTCCGGAACTGGAGAATCGAGGCCGTGGCGACCACCGGCGCCGGTTCGGCCGGTGTCGAGAGCTCGATGACCTCGGTGCCCGGCAGCTCCTCGACCGTGATCGTGTCCACAGTCGTCGCCGCCATGCTTTCCGGCGCCGCCTGGAAGGGTTCCTCGCTGAGCTGTTCGAGCGCGTCGAACGTCGCGGCACAGACTCCGCAGCGGGCCTGGCCGCGGGCAATGCGCAGGGCCTCCGCCGTGATACGGAATACCGTCGTGCAATCGGGACACTGCGTGTACACGATTATTCCCGATTATTCCCGGCGCCTGATCCCGGCGAGGACCGTCCAGTCCTCGCGTCCCCCTTCCGGGGCGATATCAAACCACGGACGGTACGCTGCCGCCACCTCCTTCGCCTGGCTGTCGAGCAGGCCGGCCAGCAGCAGCGCGGCGCCCGGACGGCAGCGCGCGGCGAACTCCGGCGCGAGTCCGATCAACGGACCGGCGAGGATGTTGGCCAGCACGAGGTCAAATCCGCCCGGCAGCCGGTCCGCGGCAGCGACGATGTGCAGCCGGGCCAGCAGGTCGTTGCGCTCGGCATTGTCGCGCGTGGCGATGAGCGCCTGCGGGTCGATGTCGAAGGCCCAGGCGGCGGCAGCGCCGAGCCGCAGAGACGCGAGCGCGAGGATCCCCGAGCCGCAACCGTAGTCCAGCACCTGCAGCCCGACCGGCGGATGACGGTCCAGCCACTCCAGGCACAGCGCAGTGGTCGCGTGCGTGCCGCTGCCGAAGGCGAGGCCGGGGTCGAGTTCCAGCACCAGGGCATCGGGCGCACCAGCCGGTTGCCCGCCGGGGCAGACCCACAGCCGCTGCCCGAAACGCATTGGCCGGAAATCCCGCAGCCATTCGCGCTCCCAGATCCGGTCCTCGATTTGCCGGCTGCGGATCGAGCCGGGTTCGAGTCCGAGGGTCTCAGTCAGCCTGGCCGCGAGCGGGGCGGACTCGGTGCCGCCGGGGAACAGTGCGGCCAGGTGCAGTCGCTGCCACAGCGGGGTCGCGCCGGGCGCCGGTTCCAGCAGTGGTTCGTCGCCCGCATCCGCCAGCGTCACCGACAGCGCCCCGGCAGCGAAGCATGCCGCCTCGGCGGCTTCCACCTGGGCCGTGGTGATTTCCAGCAACAGCTCGTGGAAGGGCATCGGCGCGCGACGCCGGCCTCACTTGAGGCCGAGGCGCCGCTCGAGGTAATGAATGTCGAGACCGCCCTGCTGGAATGCCGCGTGCCCGAAGATCTCCTGGTGCAGCGGCACGTTGGTGCGGATGCCCTCGATGACCATCTCGCTCAGGGCGTTGCGCATGCGCGCGATGGCCGTCTCGCGGTTCTCACCGCAGACGATCAGCTTGGCGACCAGCGAGTCGTAGTACGGCGGGACCGCGTAACCGGAATAGAGGTGGCTGTCGATCCGCAGGCCGGGCCCGCCCGGCGGGTGCCAGAGCCGCACGGTACCCGGCGACGGCATGAAGGTCTTCGGGTCTTCGGCATTGATCCGGCACTCGATCGCGTGGCCGCGCAGCGTGACGTCCTGCTGCCGGAACGGCAGCGGCTCGCCGGCCGCCACCCGAAGCTGCAGCTTGACGAGGTCCAGGCCGGTGATCATCTCGGTGACCGGATGCTCGACCTGGATCCGGGTATTCATCTCGATGAAATAGAACTCGCCGCCCTGGTACAGGAACTCGATCGTGCCGGCGCTGCGATAGCCGACTGCGGCGCAGGCTGCGGTCAGCCGTTCGCACATGCGTTCGCGCTGGGTCGGCGAGATGCCCGGCGCCGGGGCCTCCTCGATGACCTTCTGCCGGCGGCGCTGCAGCGAGCAGTCGCGCTCGCCGAGACAAACCACGTTGCCGTGATGGTCGGCGATGACCTGGAACTCGATGTGGCGCGGCTTCTCGAGATATTTCTCCATGTACACGGTGTTGTTGCCGAAGGCCGCCTGGGCCTCGGTCCGCGCGACGTTGATCGCATTGACCAGCGTCGCATCGCCGTGCACGACGCGCATGCCGCGCCCGCCGCCGCCACCGGAGGCTTTGATGATCACCGGGTAGCCGATGGCGCGGGCCAGGCGGAAGCACTCGTCGTGGTCCTCAGGCAGCGGGCCGTCCGACCCCGGTACACAGGTCACCCCGTGCTGCTTCATGACCCGGATCGCCGAGACCTTGTCGCCCATCAGCCGGATGGTCTCGCTCTTCGGGCCGATGAAGACGAAGCCGCTGTTCTCGACCCGCTCGGCGAAGTCGGCGTTCTCGGACAGGAAGCCGTAGCCCGGGTGGATGCCGACCGAGTCGGTGACCTCGGCCGCACTGATGATCGCCGGCATGTTCAGGTAGCTGTCCCGCGACTGCGGCGGGCCGATGCAGACCGTTTCGTCCGCCAGCAGCACGTGCTTGAGGTTCTGGTCCGCGGTCGAGTGCACGGCGACCGTCTTGATGCCGAGTTCGCGGCAGGCGCGCAGGATGCGCAGCGCGATCTCGCCGCGGTTGGCGATGACGACCTTGTCCAGCATCCGCTCAGCCGATCGCGAACAGCGGCTGGCCGAACTCGACCGGTTCGCCGTTGCGGGCCAGGACCGCGATGACCCGGCCGGAGCGCTCGCTCTCGATCTGGTTCATCATCTTCATCGCCTCGATGACGCATAGCACCTGACCTTCGCGGACCTCCTGGCCTACCTCAACGAAGGGCTTGGCCCCCGGGGCCGGGGCCGTATAGAAGGTGCCGACCATCGGGGCCGTTACCACGTTTTCGTCGCGCGCCGGCGGCGCGGGGGCCGCGGCCGGGACGACGGCCGCGGCCGCAGCACTCGGGGTCAGCGGCGCCGCGGGCACCGCGGGCGCCGGCGCGAGCGGCGGCGCAAGCTGCGAGTATCGGGCAATGCGGACCGATTCCTCGCCCTCGGAAATCTCGATCTCGGCCAGCCCGGATTCCTCGAGCAGCTCGATCAGCTTCTTGATCTTGCGGATATCCATTCAGTCTCCCTGTACAGCCGGGCCGCTGCGCCGCAGGGCGGCGGCGAGCGCCAGCTCGTAACCCAAAGCTCCGAGGCCAGTGATGCAGCCCGCGGCGATGTCAGAAAAATAGGAATGGCGGCGGAATGGTTCGCGCGCGTGCACATTGGACAGGTGCACCTCGATGAACGGCACCGCGACGGCCAGCAAAGCATCCCGCAGCGCAACGCTGGTATGAGTGAACGCCCCGGGATTCAGGATCACGCAGTCCACGGGCTCCCGGGCCAGCGCCTGGACGCGCTCGACCAGCTCATGCTCGGCATTGCTCTGGAAGGTGGCGAGCTCCGCGCCCTGCTCGTGGGCCAGCGCCGCGAGGCGCTGCTCGATCCCGGCCAGCGTCGCCTGGCCGTAGACGCCCGGTTCCCGGCTGCCCAACAGGTTGAGGTTCGGGCCATTGATCAGCAGAATGCGCCGCATGCCGGTCCGCTCCCCATCGGCCACCGCCCGCAGTGGGGGCTCATTCAACCGGACCAGCGGGACTTTGTCCAGATCCGGCAGCGATCCTGCGGCGAACGGTGTCTAACCGGCGCTGCGCCCGGCCGTGCTGCCCCGGCGGTTCGAGTCGCGGTCCCGGATGCCGGCAAGGTCTGCTTCGATGCGCTGCCGCGCAGCGGCCATCGTGAGTTCGCCGCCGTCGATCCGCCGGACCGCGTCGAGGATCGCGTCGGCCTGGGGGCGGTGCAACTCACCGATATGCAGGGTGACGATGCGCCCGGTGCGGTCCGTGAAGACGGTGAAAGGCAGCACGACCGTCGTCACACCGAACGCCCGGGCGGCGTCCATGCCTTCCTGCTCGCCGATCAGCGTCTGATAGGCGATCGGCATCCGCTCGATGAACGCCTGGACGTCTTTGCGGAAGTCCACCGCGATGCCGATGACCTCGGTCCCCTGTGGAGCGAGTTCGGCCGCGAGCTCGTTCAGCATCGGGATCTCGCGGCGGCAGGGCGCGCACCAGGTGGCCCAGAAGTTGATCACGAGCGCGCGCCCGTCCCATTCCGACAGTGAGCGGGGCCGGCCGGTCAGGTCGGCGAGTGTCACGTCGGGCCGGCGCTCCGGAATCACCGCCGCCGGCGCCGCGGCCGGCGGCGGCAGCGGCGGCTGGCGCAGCCGGGTTGCCAGCAATGCGCCGAATCCGGCGGCCGCGAGCAACAGCGCCACGGAGGCCAGCCAGACCGGATTCCTCACGCGTGGCACTCGCGCGCGAAGCGGGCGAGGTGGCCGCGGAACTCATCGGCCGCGACGAAGCCGACCAGACGGAAGTTGCGGCACTCGCGGCCGTGCGGGCCGAAGAATGCCGTGGTCGGCGGGCCGAAGGTGCCGAAGCGCTGCAGCAGGGCCTGGTCCTCCGGGCTGTTTGCGGTCACGTCGGCCTTGAGCAGCAGGAAACCGCTCAGGTCCTGGCGCACGCCAGCATCCGCAAACGTGTACTTCTCCATCTCTTTGCAGGAGGCGCACCAGTCGGCATAGAAGTCGAGCAGCACGGGCTGGCCGGCGCTGCGGGCGGCGGCCAGTTCACGCTCCAGTTCGGTCACTGATGCAACGCTGCGGAACGGCAGCGCCGCGACCGGCGCGCCGAGCAGGCGGCTGTTGCGCAGCGGGTTCAGCGGGTCGGTGCCGCCGGTCGCCGCGCCGGCGAGCATCACCAGGCCCCAGGCGATGAGGAGACCGCCGGCGCCGCGGGCGACGTGCAGCGCCGCGCCGGCAGCGCGGCCCCGGCCGAAGCCGAGGTAGTAGCCGGCGATCAGTGCGAGCATGGCCCACAGCGCGAGCGTGGCCGGTCCCGGCAGCACCCGGCCGAGCATCCAGACCGCGACCGCGAGGAACAACACGCCGAACATCGCGCGGACCGTCACCATCCACGGGCCGGCCCGTGGCAGCAGCCGCCCGCCGGCCACCCCGACCAGCAGCAGCGGCGTCCCCATGCCGAGCGACATCGCGAACAGCGCCAGTGCGCCGCGGGCGATGTCACCGGCCTGACTGATCACGGCGAGCGCCGCGACCAGCGGCGGGGCGACGCAGGCGGAAACGATCAATGCCGACAGCGCGCCGATGAGGACAGTGCCGGTGTAGGTACCGGCTCTCTGGCGGTCCGACCACGCCGACAACCGGGATTCGACCGCTGCCGGTACGCGCAGCTCGAACAGCCCGAACATCGCCAGCGCCAGCACGACGAACAGCAGCGCGAACGCGATCAGGATCCACGGCTGCTGGAAGAAGGCCTGGGCCTGCTGTCCGGCGGCGGCGAACGCCGCACCGGCCGCCGTATAGGTGACGGCCATGCCGAGCACATAGGCGAGCGACAGGCGGAAGCTGCGTCCCGGCGTTGCCTGCGCTCCCTGCCCGGCGACGATGCCCGACAGGATCGGGATCATCGGCAGCACGCAGGGCGTGAAGGCCAGCAGCAGGCCGAAGCCAAAGAAACTGGCCAGCACGACCGCGAGGCTGCCGTGCGCGATCAGGCCGAACAGGCGATCCTGCTCCGCGACCATCGGCGCCTCGCCCGGGACCGGCGCCGCCGCCGGCGGGGGTACATCGATCCGTATCGTCTTCCTGACCGGCGGATAACACAGGCCGGCCTCGGCGCAACCCTGATAACCGACCTCGACGTCGAAAGCCGTGACTCCGGCCGGCGCCTGCACCGGTACCGTGCCCAGCAGCGATTCGAAGTACACCTCGACATCGCCAAAGAACTCGTCGGTCTTCGCGAGCCCGGTCGGCAGCTCCGGAGCGCCGAGCACGACGCCCGGCGTCAGACTGCGCGCCGAAATGCGGTGGCGGTACAGGTAGTAACCCGGCGCGATCTGCCAGTCGAGCGTGACCTGCGGGCCGCTGTCCGCATAGGCCTGAAAGACGAAGGCCTCATCGACCGGCAGGAACTCCTGTTCCCGGGTGACCCCACCGAGCAGACCCTGGGCCGCGGCGCTCGCCGCGGCGAGTGCGAGTCCGACGAGCGCCACGTAACGGACCCTCTTCATGAATGCTCCTGTTCCCGCTCGCCGGGGCCGGCCTGCTCATCGGCCCCGAGCGTCTGACCGACCCAGTCGAGATAGCGTTCCGCGCCACCCGCCACCTCGAGGGCGAGGATTTCCGGGACGTCGTAGGGGTGCAGTTCGGTCAGGCGGGCCGTAAGCTGGCCGAGCCGCTCAGCGGTCGTCTTGGCCAGCAGCAGGGTCTCGGTGTCGCGCTGGATCTGGCCCTGCCACCAGTAGGCGGAGCGCGCCCCGGGCAGCCAGTTGACGCAGGCGGCGAGGCGCTCTTCGAGCAGCCGCAGGGCCAGGCGTTCGGCCGTGGCTTCGTCCGGACACTGGCTCAGCACCACAATCACCTTATTTTTCATCGGCTTAATATATCAGCTCCACGAAGATGCCCGGCGGTGCTTGAAAACGGCGCGGCAGTCCCTATCATTGGCAGCCGACCGGGGAGAGTGCTAACAGTGCTCACAAGCTCCGGCCAACTACCGATTCCGATCGACATTTCCAAGGAGTGATGTTCCATGAAGATCCGTCCGCTTCATGATCGCGTGATCGTCAAGCGCGAAGACGAGGAGCGCAAGTCGCCAGGCGGCATTGTGATTCCCGACACCGCCGCCGAGAAGCCGATCCGCGGCAAGGTGATCGCCGTCGGCAAGGGCAAGATCCTCGAGAACGGCGATATCCGCCCGCTCGACGTCAAGGTCGGCGACAAGATCCTGTTCGGCAAGTACAGCGGCACCGAAGTCAAGATGGATGGCGATGAGCTCCTCGTGATGCGCGAGGAAGACATCATGGCCGTCATCGAGAAGTAAGAGGGCAACATAACATGGCAGCCAAGGAAGTCCGTTTCAGTGATGATGCGCGTGCCCGGATGGTGCGCGGCGTCAATGTGCTCGCGAACGCCGTCAAGGCGACGCTCGGCCCGAAGGGCCGCAATGCCGTGCTCGAGAAGAGCTTCGGCGCGCCGACCGTGACCAAGGACGGCGTTTCGGTGGCCAAGGAGATCGAACTCAAGGACAGGTTCGAGAACATGGGCGCGCAGATGGTCAAGGAAGTCGCCTCGGCGACCTCCGACGAGGCCGGTGACGGCACGACCACCGCGACCGTGCTGGCGCAGGCGATCATCCGCGAGGGCATGAAGGCCGTCGCCTCGGGCATCAACCCGATGGACGTCAAGCGCGGTATCGATCTCGCTGTGACCACCGCAGTCGAGGACCTGAAGAAGCTGTCGAAGCCGTGCAAGGATTCGAAGGCGATCGCCCAGGTCGGCACGATTTCGGCGAACAGTGACGAGAGCATCGGCAAGACCATCGCCGAGGCGATGGAGAAGGTCGGCAAGGAAGGCGTGATCACGGTCGAGGAAGGCTCCGGCCTGCAGAACGAGCTCGACGTGGTTGAGGGCATGCAGTTCGACCGCGGCTACCTGTCGCCGTACTTCATCAACAACGCGCAGAACCAGACCAGCGAGCTCGAGAATCCGTACATCCTGCTGTACGAGAAGAAGATCTCGAACATCCGCGAGATGCTGCCGCTGCTCGAGGGCATCGCCAAGGCGGGCAAACCGCTGCTGGTGATCGCCGAGGACGTCGAGGGCGAGGCGCTGGCGACGCTGGTGGTCAACACGATCCGCGGCATCGTCAAGGTCTGCGCGGTCAAGGCGCCGGGCTTCGGCGACCGCCGCAAGGCCATGCTGCAGGACATCGCGGTCCTGTCCGGCGGCACCGTGATCTCCGACGAGGTCGGCCTGTCGCTGGAGAAGGCCACGCTGAACGACCTCGGCCGGGCCAAGAAGATCGTCGCCGAAAAGGAGAACACGACGATCATCGACGGCGCCGGCAAGCCGGTCGAGATCAAGGGCCGGATCGAGCAGATCCGCCGCCAGATCGACGAGACCACCTCCGACTACGACAAGGAGAAGCTGCAGGAACGGCTGGCCAAGCTGTCCGGCGGCGTCGCCGTGATCAAGGTCGGCGCGGCCACCGAGGTCGAGATGAAGGAGAAGAAGGCCCGCGTCGAGGACGCGCTGCACGCGACCCGTGCCGCCGTCGAAGAAGGCGTGGTGCCGGGTGGCGGTGTGGCGCTGATCCGGGTGCAGCGGGCGCTGGAGAAGCTGACCGGCATCAACGAGGACCAGAACGTCGGTATCCGCATCCTGGCCCGCGCGATCGAGGAGCCGCTGCGCCTGATCGTGCAGAACGCCGGTGAGGACGGCTCGGTCGTGCTGGCCAGGGTCCGCGACGGCAAGGGCAGCTTCGGCTACAACGCCGCGACCGGCGATTATGGCGACATGATCGACATGGGCATCCTCGATCCCACCAAGGTCACGCGCCTGGCGCTGCAGAACGCCTCGTCCGTCGCCGGCCTGCTGCTGACGACCGAGGTCATGGTCGCCGAAGCGCCGAAGGAGGAAGCCGAGCACGCGCACGGT
The DNA here is from genome assembly GCA_016882265.1 of Gammaproteobacteria bacterium. Classification (GTDB taxonomy): domain Bacteria; phylum Pseudomonadota; class Gammaproteobacteria; order Steroidobacterales; family Steroidobacteraceae; genus SCUD01. Next base: position 14,923 of record VGVB01000016.1, on the reverse strand, counting down.
CCTCCGGGCGGCATGGGCGGCATGGGTGACATGGGCATGTAAGGTCGCGCGACCTGATCATCCGCAACGCAAGGCCCGGGAGGCGACTCCCGGGCCTTCTTGCTGAAATGGGGACGCTTCCCTTTTTCGCGTCCGCGAAAAAGGGAAGCGTCCCCATTTCAGCCGAGCCGCGTCCGCACTTCGGCATCCTCGAGTGCGCCGATCGCCTCGATGGCTCGGGTCGGGCGCAGGAACACGGTGAGTTCGGTGAAACGGCCGTCGGCGCCGACCGTGAACAGGTCGATGCCGTGGACGACGGTTGCAGTACCGGTGACATGGCCTTCGAACTGCAGGATTGCCTCGTCATCGGTCGCCCACCAGCGCCGGTAGTGCAGGTCCGGGACGACGGTGATGAAGCCCTGCAGGATTGCACTGACATGCCGCCGGTCGGTCACCGGACGCAGGAAGCGCGGCGTGTGCAGCACGACCGGCTCGCCCACGAGGTCAGCCAGGCCCCCGGCATCATGCCGTGCTACGAGGTCGAGCAGGCGGGTGATGAAGCCCTCGGTTTTTGTGCTCATGTTGCGTGCTCCCCGGATTTGCGCCGCGCGTTCGGTTGCATGCCGAAGAAGGGGAAATGCCGGATCGCCATTGCCGGTAGCCGTGACCGGAACGCCATCCGGGTCCACAGCGCGGCCAGCAGCACGGCGGCGGCCTCGCGCGAGCGGATGGTGGAATGCAGCCGGCCGAACGGCGCGACGTACAGGTCGCGCAGCAGCCGCTCGGCCATGGCCAGGAATGCATCGGCGACCGGCCGGATCGTCTCGCTGGTGCCAGGGCTGCCAGCCGAATGGGCCACCAGCACGCCGGCCAGCAGGCCCACCCAGTGCTGCCACAGCGCCTCCCAGACCGCATGGACCTGGGCGTCGCGGTCCTGCAACTGGTTGAGCACACGCAGTACGCCGGGGGTGCCGGCAAACGCCTCGACCAGCGCGCGCGACAGCAGCAGCAACGCATCGAACGGCCCGCCGGCCGCGCCGGCAGGCTGCGCTGCCGCCGCCACGGCCGCGTCGATCTTGTACAGGCGGTCGAGCAGCACCTTGCGGATCAGCGCGTCCTTGTCCGCGTAGTGGTGGTAGATCGCGCCACGCGTGATGCTGGCGTGTTCCTCGACGTCGCTGAGCCGCAGGTCCTCGTAGCCGAGGCGGTCGAGCAGCCGCAGCGTTGTGCGTTCGATCCGCGCCAGCGTCGCCTTCGAGTCCGCGCGCAGTCCGACCGGGCCCGCGGCGGCCGGCAGCGCATCGGCGGCCGCGACGGGTGCAGGGGCGGCACTGCCGGTCGCGCGCCGGGCCCGGCGCGCCGGACCGTCCAGCGTGGCGAGTACCGCCGGCAGCCGCCGCCCCGGATCGCAGCCGAGCACGGCCCGGTGCCGCAGCACCGTCAGCGTCAGCGCCAGTTCCTGCCGATCCTGCGGCGGCGCACCGCCGCGTGCGAACAGCCGGTACACGTAGTTCTCGGCCAGTCCGCACAGCGCGGCGGCGATCGCATAGAAATCCTTCTTGGCCAGGTGCCCGTAACCGCAGTGCGTACGCACGAAGGCGTGATAACCATCGATGAACCGTTCAGTCTGCTCATGGAAGAAGCGCACCAGGCCCTCTTCCTTCTCGCCGCAGGAGAAGTAACAGTTGAGCAGGCCGGGATCGCGCCCGAACAGCTCGATCAGCTCCCGGTGCGCGACCAGGTCGCGCTCGAACAGCGAGGCCGTGGCCGCGACCGGCAGGTGGGCGTTGTAGTCCTGCACGCCCTCGCGCAGCAGTTGCAGGGTCACGTCGATCTTGCCGTCGAAATAGCGGTAGAACGTCCCGGTCGGCCAGCCGGTCTCGGCGATGATGTCGCTGATGCGGGCGTCGCGGTAGCCACAGCGGTTGATGACCCGGCGCGCGGCGTTGATGATCTGCTGGCGGGTGCGCAGGCCCTTGCTGGTGGGCGGTGGCAGGCGCGGCGCGGCGGCGCTCGGCTCGGTGGCGGGACGGTTACGGGGCATCGGTGCTCTTCATAACACAACTGGCGGCCGCTCCGGGCGGGGCGGCCCCGGCCGGGTCCACAAAACTGAACACGAAGTATGGAAAGGCTTGACAACAACCGAGAACGAAGTATGGTTATGCCACAACCCGGCATGGCCCGCAACGGGCCGGCATGCACACGGAGGACCGGCGATGGACGGATCGCGCTACGACAGGATGCTGGCGCTGCTGCTGGCCGCCGCCGGTACGGCGCTGCCAGCGGCCGCCGGTGCGGCGGTGGACGAGGCACTCGAGGCGGTGATCGTCACCGCGCAGAAGCGCGAGCAGAACATCCAGGACGTGCCGGTGTCGATGAGCGCCTACACCGCCGGCATGCTGGCGGCGATCGGCGCCGAGTCGCTCGAGGACGTGGCGCTGCGCACGCCGAACTTTGCCTACCAGGAGTCCAGCGACCTGAAGTTCGTGCCGGCCGGCATCCGCGGCGTGTACGGCGGCGTCACCGGCGGCGAGGACCAGGCGGTCGGCATGTACCTCGACGAGGTCTATCTCGGCACCGCGACCGCGGCCCAGTTCGACCTGTTCGACCTGGAGCGGGTCGAGGTGCTGCGCGGGCCGCAGGGCTCGCTGTTCGGGCGCAACACCACCGGCGGCGCGGTCAGCTTCACGACGCGCAAGCCGACCGACGAGTTCCGCGGCATTCTCGCGGCGACGGTCGGCAACTACAGCCTGCGGCGGGTGCAGGCGATGGTCAGCGGACCGCTCGGCGGTTCAGGGGTCGCCGGCAAGCTGGCGGCCGTCTACCACGACCGCGGCGGGACTTTCGACAACGTCTATCTCGGCAGCAAGACCAACGACGAACACAACTGGTCGGTGCGCGGCCAGCTCCGTTTCATGCCGAGCGAGGACGTCGAGTTCAATCTGGCCGCGGACTACCGCGAGCTGCGCCGCGAGCCGACCCGCGAAATCGTCACGGACAACTTCCTGTTCGGGCTCGGCATCCCGTTCATGACCTACGCGAGCGACGGCGACCCGCTGAACTACTCGATCGGTCAGGAAGGCAGCAACGTCGAGCGGCTCGAGGCTTCGGTCTGTCGCTGCACGGGGTGGTGCGCTTCGCGAACTTCGACCTGACCACGATCACCGCCTACCGCGAGCACGAGTACTTCATCGAGACCGACACCGATGTCACGCCGATCCGCTGGGCCTACGACGGCGATCCCGAGGACCAGTGGCAGTTCAGCCAGGAATTGCGGCTGACCTCGACCGGCGACGGTCGGTTCGACTGGATCGCCGGCCTGTACTGGTTCCATCAGGATACCGACAACCTGAGCTATGCGCGGCTGGGCCAGGACCTGCTCGCCTTCATCGGCTTCCCGCCCGGCCCGGACCTGTACGCGCGCGGCAACGGCCGGATCGAGGCGGACAGCTACGCCGCCTATGGCCACGGCACCTGGCACCTGAGCGACCGCCTCGACGCGATCGTCGGCCTGCGCGTCAACCACGACCGCAAGGCAATCAAGTACGAGCAGACCGACGAGAGCGGCGGCGTGGTCGGCATCGTCGCGCCGTACGCCAGTTCGAGCAGTTGGACCGAGTTCACCGGTGACGCGACGCTGGCCTGGCACTTCAGCGACGCCAGCATGGCCTACGTCAAGGCGGCACGCGGCTACAAGGCCGGCGGGTTCAACGATGGCCTCGGCTCCGAGGACAACCCGGCGTTCGACCCGGAGTACGTGCTGAGTTTCGAGGCCGGGCTGAAGAACACGTTCGCCGACGGCCGCGTGGTGCTCGACCTGTCGGCGTTCCATATGCGCTGGGACGACATCCAGATCGTTGGCTTCGCCACGGTGGAGCGCGAGGGTGATCTGGTGTTCGGGGTGTTCACCGGCAACTTCGGTGAGGCTGAGTCCAATGGCCTCGAGGCGGAGATCCGCGCCTACCCGGCCGAGGGCCTGCAGGTCTCCGCGGCGCTCGCCATCCTCGACGGCGAGTTCACCGAGGGCGATCCGGTGGATCCGAACGATCCGGACGCACAACCGCGCATCGCCCCGGGCAACCAGTTGCCACTGGCGCCGGAATGGAGCGCGACACTCGCGCTGCAATACACGCACGCGGTGCCCTGGGGGCGATCTCACCTGGCAGGCCGAGTACATCCACACCGGCCCGACCGAGCTGACCGCCTTCGGCCCCAACGGCAACAATCCGGCCGGCCACCGCGACGCTTACGGCCTCGCCAATGGCCGCATCAGCCTGGAGCTGGAGAATGGCCTGAGCATCGCGCTGTGGGGCCGCAACCTGACCGACGAGGTGCAGCCGACCCGCTACCAGGACCTGAGCTTCCCGCCGATCTTCTCGACTTTTCAGGCGCTGAGCGAGCCGCGTACGTACGGCATCGACCTGGTGAAGAAGTTCTGACTGGCCGCCGGCACCGGCGCATTGCCGCCGGTCGCCGCGGCGCGGCCGTCCGGACGCGCCGGGAGCGCAAAGATCATGAGCGACGCACTGACCGCAGCATCGATCGCGACGCCGGCCGGCACCGCGCCGTTCCCGGCGGCGGTGCGCGGCGAGGGCGTATACCTGTGGGACGCGGCCGGCCGGCGCTATCTCGACGGCTCCTCCGGCGCGGTCGTGACCTCGCTCGGCCACGGCAACGCGCGGGTACTGCGCGCGATGCGCGAGCAGGCGGAGCGCGTCTGTTTCGCCTATGCGCGCTACTGGGAGAACCGGCCCGATCAGGAACTCGCCAATCGGCTGGCCGCGCACTGCGGCTTCGGTCTCGATGCCGCGTTCTTCGTCTCTGGCGGCTCGGAGGCGATCGAGACCTGCATCAAGTTTGCGCGCCAGCTCGCGGTCGCCCGCGGGCAGACCGGGCGCTGGAAGGTGATCAGCCGCCTGCCCTCGTATCACGGCAACACGCTGGGCGCGCTCTCGCTCACCGGCGATCCGCTGCTGGCGTCGATCTTCGCGCCGCTGCTGGCGAAGATGCCGAAGATCAGTGCGCCGCTGACCTACCGGCTGCCGGTCGGGCACACGGTCGAGTCCTGGGCGGCGCAGGCCGCTGCCGAGCTCGGCGAGTGCATCGAGCGCGAGGGGCCGGACAGCGTGCTCGCGTTCATCATGGAACCGGTCGGCGGCACCTCGACCGGCGCGCTGGTCGCCGTGGACTCCTATTACCGGCAGATCCGGGAGACTTGTGACCGCTACGGCATCCTGCTGATCCTCGACGAAGTGATGTCCGGCATGGGGCGTACCGGCCGGTTCGTCGCGGCGCAGCACTGGCCGGACTGCCGCCCGGACATCCTCGCACTCGGCAAGGGCATGGGCGCCGGCTATACGCCGCTCGCGGCGATGCTGACCTCGAGCGCGCTGGTCGCGGAAGTACGGCGCATGGGCGGCTTCGCGCACGGCCACACGTACGTCGCGAATCCGTTGAGTTGCGCGGTCGGCTGCGCGGTCATCGACGAACTGCTGGAGCGGGAGCTGCTGGCCAACTGCCGTACGCAGGGCGATTACCTGCGCGCGCAGCTGCTCGAGCTGAAGGAGCGCAACCCGCTGGTCGGCGACGTGCGCGGCCGCGGGCTGCAGCTTGCGGTCGAGATCGTCGGCGACCAGGCTGCCTGCGCGCCGCTGCCGGCCGCTGTCGGCGCGATGGAGCGCCTGAAGAATCTCTGCGCCGAGCGCGGCCTGGCACTCCTGCACCGATCCACTGCCGGCGGCCAGTTCGGCGAGTGGTTCATGGTCTGCCCGCCGCTGATCGTCACGCCGAGCCAGCTCGACGAGCTGGTCGACGCCTTCGCCGGCGCGCTGGCTGCGTTCCGCGACGAGCTGGCGCGGGAAGGGCTGCTGTGATCCACCAGGGCTGCACGCTCGGCGAACTGTTCGTGCGCGCCGTCCGCCAGCACGGCGAGCGGCCGGCGCTGGCCGACGAACACGAGACGATCAGCTATGCGGAGCTGGGCCGGCGCATGAGCGGCTTCGCCGCCGTGCTCAGCGGCGCCGGCCTGCGACGCGGCGATGGCATCGCGATGATCACCGCCAACCGGGTCGACGCGGTGGTGGCGATCGGCGCGGCGATGCTGCTCGGGCTGCGCTACACGCCGCTGCATCCGCGCGGCTCGCTGGACGACCACGCCTTCATTCTCGAAGACGCCGGCGTGCTGCTGCTGCTGATCGACGAACAAGGTTTCACCGAGCACGGGCTGGCGCTGCGCCAGCGGGTAGCGGGCCTGCGCGCGCACTTCTTCCTCGGCGCTGGTGCGGCCGGTCCGTCGCTGAGCGTGGAGATGGCCGGCCTGGCGCCGCTGCCGCTGGAGTGCCAGGCCGCGGCCGACGACATCGTCTCGGTCATCTACACCGGCGGCACGACCGGCCGGCCGAAAGGCGTCGTCCACCGGCAGCGATCGCTGCTGACCAACCTGCTGACACAGCTCGCCGTGTGCGAGCTGCCGGTCGAGCTGAACTTCCTCGCGGTGACCCCGGTCAGCCACGCCTCGTTCCTGTTCATCCTGCCGACGTTGCTGCGCGGCGGCTGTTTCGTGCTGCGGCGCGGCTTCAACCCGGCCGGGTTCGTCGAGCTGCTGCACAGCCAGCGGATCACCGCCACCTTTCTCGTGCCGACGATGATCAACATGATCCTCGATGACGGCGCCATCCACGCCCGCGGGCCGGGGTCGCTGCAGACGCTCGTATACGGCGCTTCACCGATCGCGCCGGCGCGCCTGCAGCAGGGGCTCGCGGCCTTCGGCCCGGTGTTCGTGCAGATCTACGGGCAGGTCGAGGTGCCGAACGTGATCAGCGTGCTGGCGAAGCACGACCACGACCTGGCGCGGCCGGACCTGCTCGCCGCCTGCGGCCAGCCGACACCGGCCAACGTCGTGCGCCTGCTCGATGACGATGGCCGCGAGGTGGCCGACGGCGAGGTCGGCGAAATCTGCGTGCGCGGCCCGCTGGTCATGGAGGGCTACTGGAACCGCCCCGAGGAGACGGCGGCGACCATGGCCGGCGGCTGGCTGCACACCGGCGATCTGGCGCGGCGCGACGCGCGCGGCTTCCTGTACATCGTCGATCGCAAGAAGGACCTGATCATCAGCGGCGGTTTCAACGTCTATCCGCGCGAGATCGAGGACGTGCTCGCGCGCCATCCGCAGGTCGCCATGTGCTGCGTGGTGGGCGTGCCCGACGCGCGCTGGGGCGAGGCCGTGAAGGCGGTGGTCGTGCCGGCGCCCGGCACGCAGCCGGACCCGCAGCAGCTCTGTGACTTCGTCGCCGCCGAAAAGGGGCGGGTGTGCGCGCCGAAGTCGATCGACTTCGCCGCCGCGATCCCGCTGACGCCGCTCGGCAAGCCTGACCGCAAGACCGTGCGCCAGCAGTACTGGTCGGACCACGACCGCAAGGTGAGCTGAAGTGTCCGGTCAGGCAGCCGGCTGGCGGCCGGTGCGCGGCATTACCTGGACCGCCGCGGTGGTGCTGCTGCTCGTGGCGGTGCCGTTGCCGGGCGCGGCAGTCGATCTGGCACCACGGCTCCAGCCCACGCGTTCGGTCTACGTTCCGGCGAGCGGCGGTACGCGCCTGGCGGTCGACCTGTACCTGCCGGACCGCGCCGGGCAGGACCGCTGGCCCGCGATCCTGGTCAGCACGCGTTATGGCCGTCGCGTCGAACGCGACATCCACGACGTGGCGTATTTCACCGGCCAGGGCTATGCCTTCGTGATCGTCGATTCGCGCGGCTCCGGCGCCTCGTTCGGTACCCGCGACACGGAACTCAGCAGCGGCGAGATCGCCGACATCGGCGCGGTCAGCCGCTGGATCGCCCGCCAGGCCTGGAGCAATGGCCGGGTCGCGCTGATGGGCACTTCCTACAGCGCGGATGCCGCGGACCTCGGTACCGGGACGGGCGCGCCGCCGATCCGCGCGGCGGTGATCCGCTTCACCGAGAGCGATCCGTACCTGCATAACTTCTTCCCGGGCGGTGTCGCCAACACGATGCTGCGCGACCTGTGGGGCATGGCGGTGGCCGGCGTCGATCGTTCGGTCGGCTGCGTGGCCGAGGCGAGCGCCTGTCGCGACGTGCCGCAGCTTGCGCCGGTCGACGACGATCCGGATTACGCGCAGTTGCGCCGTGCGCTGCGTGAGCACCTGGCCAACGCGCGCATCGACGTGGACATGCTGGCGATCACCTACAGCGACGACACACTGCCCGGTCGTCCGGTGACGCTGTCCTCGCGCGGCACCCTGGCGCAGATGGCGCAGGTCGCCCGACACCGCGTGCCGGTGCTCTATTCGGGGAGCTGGCTCGATGCGGGTACGGCGTTGTCCGCATTGCGGCGGTATCAGCAGGGCGGGCGGATACCGGCCAGGGTGCTGATCGGCGCTACCGACCACGGCATGCGCCATGGCGCGGATCCGTTCCGCGGAGCCGGGCACCCGGGCGTGCCAGCGCCAGCGCGCCTGCGCGCGCTCGAGCACGACTTCCTGCAGCGCGCACTGCAGGGAGCAGCCGGCCGCGCCCGCCGCATCGACTACGCCGTCATGGGCAGCGAGGTCTGGCGCAGCACCCCGAGCTGGCCGCCGGCCGGCGTGCGCGAGACGCGCTGGCCGCTCGGCGCCGACCGGCAGCTCGGCGGCGACCCGGTCGCCGGGACGGTGCCGTATCGCGTCGACCTGGCGACCTCGACCGGCCGCAGCAACCGCTGGCGCGCGAACATGGGCGTGCTCCCGGATTTTTCGGCCTGGGCCGCCGACACCAGCCGGATGCTCGACTTCGTGTCGGCGCCGGTCGCGACCGAGCAGGAGCTGGTCGGCGAGCCGCGGCTCGAGCTGGAGCTGCGCTCGAGCCACGAGGATGGCGCTGTGTTCGCCTACCTCGCGGTCGAGCGCGGCGATCGGCTGCATTACGTGACCGAGGGCATGCTGCGGCTGATTCATCGCCGCAGCGCAGCGCCGGCGACCGGCGCGGCACACAACTTCGCCCGTGCGGCGCTGCTGCCGATGGTGCCCGGCGAGAGCGCCCGACTGGTGATCGAATTCTTCCCGACGGCCGTGCGGCTCGCGCCGGGTGATCGCCTGCACCTGCTGCTGGCCGGTGCCGATGCCGGCACCTTCCAGCGCTATCCGTTGCACGGTGATCCGGTGTGGAAAATAGCCGCGGGCGACAGCGTGCTGCTGCTGCCATTGCGCGACTGGCAGGCCGGATCGGCCACCGATGCAGTCACTCCCTGAGAGGTCGACCATGTCAGAGCCCGTATTCGTCGCTGGTGTCGGCATGACGGAGTTCTCGAAGCCGGGCGCGGGGCCCGCCTATCCGCAGCTCGGCGAGGAAGCAATCCGCCTCGCACTGGCGGATGCCGGCCTCGGCTATGACGCGATCGAGCAGGTCTATGCCGGCTACGTGTTCGGCGAGACGAGCTGCGGGCAGCGGGTCGTGTACGGCGTCGGCCTGACCGGCGTGCCGGTGTTCAACGTCAACAACGCCTGCGCTTCCGGTTCGAGTGCGCTGTATCTGGCGCGCCAGGCCGTGGCCGCCGGCGAGGTGGACTGCGCGCTGGCGCTCGGCTTCGAGCAGATGGCGAAGGGCGCGATCAACGTCGCGACGCCGGACCGGCCGAACTCGTTCGATCGGCACGTCGGCCGGCTGGTCGCGGCCGGCGGTCGCAGCGATGCGCCGGTGCTGCCGCAGTTCTACGGCTTCGCGGCCGCCGAGTACATGGAGCGCTACGGCGCGACGCCGGAGACGTTCGCCGCGATCGCGGTCAAGGCCCGCCGGCACGCGGCGCACAATCCGAAGGCCGTGTTCCGGCAGCCGCTGTCGATTGCCGAGGTGATGGCGAGCGAGCCGATGGCGGGACCGCTGACCCGCCTGCAGGCCTGCCCGCCGACCTGTGGCGCCGGCGCGGCCGTCGTGTGTTCGGCCGGGTTCGCGCGGCGGCACGGACTCGGGCGACTGGTGCGGATCGCCGGCCAGGCGATCCGCAGCGACGGTGGCCACCCGTTCGACGGCGACAGCATGATCGAGCTGGTCGGCGCCGGCATGGCGCGGGCGGCCGCGCTGGCCGCGTATGCGCAGGCCGGCGTCGATCCAGGCGACGTGCCGGTGCTCGAGCTGCACGACTGCTTCACGATCAACGAGCTGCTGACCTACGAGGCGCTCGGGCTCGCGGCGCCGGGTGAGGGCGGCCGGCTGATCGCCGATGGCGACAACAGCTACGGGGGCCGTCACGTCACCAATCCCTCGGGCGGGCTGCTCTCCAAAGGGCATCCGCTCGGGGCCACCGGACTCGCGCAGTGCTATGAGCTCGTCACGCAGTTGCGCGGCGAGGCCGGCGCCCGGCAGGTCGACGGCGCCGGCGTCGCGATCCAGCACAACTTGGGCCTCGGTGGCGCCTGCGTCGTCACCGTCTACGAAAGGGCGGCTGCCTGAGCGGCCGGACCCGTTCCATCCACAGCAGGAGAAACCGCAAATGAGCCATCGCAAGGCATGCTCGGGCATCATCGCGGCGGCGGTCGCACTCGGCCTGTCGCCTGGCGCCGGCGCGCAACAGGCTACGCTCGACGAAGTGCTGGTCACCGCGCGCAAGCGCGCCGAGGACGTGCAGGACGTGGCGATCTCGATGTCGGTACTCGACGCCCGCACTCTCGCCGACCTGCGCATCAGTGACCTGTCCGGCATCGGCGCACTGCTGCCGAACGTGGTCACCAGCGGCGGCGGCCAGGCGGCGAGCGTGTTCAGCATCCGCGGGCTGTCGACCACCGGCAACAACCCCGGCTTCGAGACCGGCATCGGCCTCTACATCGACGAGGTTTACGTGGGCAAGTCCTTCGCCTTCGTCACGCCGACCGCCGGCATCGAACGCATCGAAGTGCTGCGCGGCCCGCAGGGCACGCTGTTCGGCCGCAACACGATCGGTGGCGCGATCAGTATCGTCACACAGTCGCCGCCCGAGGAATTCGCGGCGCAGGCGAAGCTCGGCGCCGGCGACTACGAGCGGGTCGAGGGCAGCGCCAGCATCGGCGGGCCGCTCGGCGGCGACAGCACGCGCGGCCACCTGCTGGTGCACTACGTGGACCAGGAAGGCTATCTGAAGGACTTCATCAGCGGCGCCGACTACATGAATCAGGAGGCGCTGACGGTGCGCGGCAAGCTCGCCACTGAATTCTCGAACAGTGCCCGCGCGGTGTTCAGCGTGGACTACTACAAGGACGAGAACAACGACGCGATGATGGACATCCGCGGTGGTGCGCTGGCGGCGGCCGACCCGTTTCCATTGTCGCAGCGGCGCATCGGCACCAATTTCGCCAGCTTCAACGAGCGCGAGGCCTGGGGCGCCTCGGCCCGGCTCGAGTTCGACACGGCGATCGGCCAGCTCATCTCGATCACCGGCTACCGGCGGCACGAGGTGGAGGGTCTCGCGGATCAGGACTTCAGTGCCGCCGACATTTCCTATACGGGCCGCCACCAGGAGCATGAGCAGTTCAGCGAGGAACTGCGCCTGCAGTCGGACCGCGACGGCGGACCGGACTACATCCTCGGCGCGTACTTCTACACCGAGGATCTCGACGCGCTGACCACGGCCTATCTCGGTAACGACGTGTTCGCCATGTTCCTGCCGCCCTTCATGCTGCCGTGGTCGGAGTCGGTGAATTCGGCGGCTGCGGTGGACGCCGACGCCTGGGCCCTGTTCGGCAGTGTGAGCTTCCCGCTGGCGGAGCAGTGGTCACTCGACGTCGGTGCGCGCTACACGAAGGAGGACAAGTCGCTGGCGTTCTCGCAGACCCTGAGCGCGGGCGCGTTCATGACACCGCTGATGGGACTGGCCGTGCCGATCCCGGAGTTCAGTGAGAACCTCGACGAGGACAACTTCTCCTGGAACGCCACGCTCAATTTCCAGCCGAGCGACGACGTTCTGGCCTACGTGAGCGCCGCGCGCGGCTTCAAGGCCGGTGGCTTCAACGCCACCGTGATCGGCACGACCCCGGATGCGCTGAGCTTCCGCGCGGAACACGTCGACAGCTACGAACTGGGCCTGAAGACGAGCTGGCTCGGTGACCGCCTGCGGCTCAACATGGCCGCGTTTCTGATGGACTACGAGGACAAGCAGGAGCAGACGGTGGTCGGGGCCTTCTTCATCGTCAACAATGCGGCCAGGGCCGAGAGCAGGGGCTTCGAACTCGAGCTGATCGGGCGGCCGACAGCGGGGCTGACGCTGACCGCCGGGCTCGGCTATACGGATGCCACGTACGACTCGTACCCCGACTGCAGCGTCGGGGGTGTCGACTGCAGCGGCAACCGGCTGCAGAACGCGCCGGAGTGGTCCGGCAGTTTCGCGGCAGCGTATGAGCGGCCGATCGGCAACGACCTCAAGTTGTGGCTGAGCGGGAGCCTGACCTTCCGCGACGACGGCTTCGTGCAGGTGACCAATGACCCGGCGTTCCTGCACGAGCAGCGCTCGCTGGTCGGCGCGCGGCTCGGCGTCGGCGCCGATGACAACCACTGGCGCGTGACGCTGTGGGGCTCGAACCTGCTCGACGAGGAGTACGACGAGCTGGCTTTCGACTTCCTCGGCACGCAGTACGCGCTGCTTGGCGCGCCGCGGACCTGGGGTATCGAGTTCGAGGTCCGTACTCGGTGAACCGCCGGGCCGCGGCGCTCGGCTGGGCGCTGCTGCTGGCGGCTCCGGTCGTGATCGCCGCCGCGCCGGCGGGTCCGCGCGCGCAGCTCACCGGGCAACTCGTCCGGCAGTTGCAGCCGGTCGTCGACAACCTGCAGCGTTACGGTGCGCTCGGGGTCGTGCTCGCGCTGGACGGGACCGCGCTGGGTCGTATCCAGGTGACCGGCGGGTACGTGGACCGCGAGCGGACTCTGCCGATGGACGCCGGGCGCGCGTTTCAGATCGGCAGCCAGACCAAGATGTTCACTGCGGCGGCGATCCTGCTGCTGGCGCGCGACGGGCGCCTGTCGCTGGATGATCCGGCGGCCAGCTTTGTTCCCGGCGTGCCGAGCCTGGCTGATACGACGCTGCGCCAGTTGCTGACGCACACGAGTGGTCTCGGCGATGGTGTCGCGGCCATGGACGTGCCGCATCCGCCGCCGGAAGTAGCAGTGAGCTTCCGCGAACTCGTGTTCCTGTCGGAGCTGGCCGGACGCCGCTTCGCGCCGGGCGCGCGCTTCGACTACAACAACTTCGGCTACGACATCCTCGGCGCCGTGATCGAGCGCGTGTCCGGCCGGCCGGCCGGCGAGTTCATCCGCGAGCGGATCCTCGTGCCACTCGGCATGCGGGGCAGCGGCTCGGGGTCGGCTGGCGCCTGGCCGGCAGTGCCGATGGCGCGCGCCTGGTTCCCGCACGCTGAGCGCAGCATCGAGGTGACCGGGCCACGCGACCTCGCCTATGCCTACACGGCGGGGGACATGATCGCGACGGCCGGCGACCTGCTGCGGTGGCTGGATGCGCTGCGCCGGCCCGATGATCCGGTTGGGCTGGATCTGGCCGACTTCCTGCAACAGCCGGTCGCCACTGGTGAGCCGGACATGCCGCGCTATGGCTACGGAATCATGGTGCATGATTTCGGCGGCCGCGAGGTCCATGGGCACGGCGGCTTCATCCAGGGCTACATGAGCTTCTGCGGTATCGTGAGCGGCAGCGAGCTGCGCTTCTGCCTGCTCGCCAGCCTCGACGGTCGTCCCGGCGTGGACTATCGGCGGCTGCGCAATCAGCTCACCGCGGCCCTGGCCGAGGCGCTGGCGGCCAGCGAACTGGCCGGAACCCTGCGGCTCGCCGCGCCAGCGCCGTAGACAGGAGAAGTCGATGAGGATCAAGCGATGCTGGCTGCCATGCCTGGGAATGCTGCTGGTCACACTGCCGGCTCCGGCCGCGACTCCGGGCTTCGATGCGGCGGCCTTCGATGCCGCTGTCGCGAAGGTGATGCAGGACTGGCGCGTGCCGGGACTTGCCGTGGCGGTCGTCAACCGCGACGGCGTGATCCACCTGCGCGGCTACGGCACGCGCGAGTGGGGGCGTGACCAGCCGGTCGATGCGGACACGATCTTCGCGGTCGGTTCGAACGGCAAGAGTTTCACTTCGGTGCTGCTCGGCGCACTGGTGGACCAGCAGCGCCTGCGCCTCAATGATCCCATCGGGCGATACCTGCCGGCGTTCCGGATGGCGGATCCCTACGCGACGGCCCACGTGACCTTCGAGGACGCACTCGGCCATCTGAGCGGACTACCGGAGCAGTCCGGCCTGACGGCCTGGTACCTCTTCGGTCTCGATCGCCGCGAAATGATCGCGCTGGTGGCCGGTATGCCGCTCGCCACCAGCCTGCGCGGCGGCTTCGCCTACAACAACACCATGTTTACCGTCGCTGGCGAGGCCGCGGCCGCGCTCACCGGGCTCGATTACGACGAGGCCATCCGCCGCTACCTGACGACGCCGCTCGGCCTGTCGCGTACGACGACGACGCTGGCGATCACCCGCACTGACGCGAACGTCGCGCGCCCGCACGCCTTCGCCGCCGGGGTGCCAGTGCCGGTGCCGTATCACGATGTCACGGGCGCCGCCCCGGCCGGGTCCGCCAACTCGACCGCTCGCGACATGGCGCGGTATGTGCGCATGTGGCTCAACGATGGCAGCCTGGACGGTACGCGCGTGCTCGCGCCGGAAACGGCCGCCGCGGTGCAGCGGCTGCGGCGCACGCTGGCGCCGGGTGAGATGCCCCACATCCGCCAGTTGTTCGGCGCGCTGGTCGATCCGGCGCTGGCGCAGGATCTATTGAGCCTTGCATAAATGCCTTGCAACTGTTCCGTATGCCGTGAGTCCAATCCGATGTACATTCCCGGACGGAGCGAGCATGCGGAAGTCAGAGAAGGTTGGTCGGGAGCTGCAGCGCCGTCGCCTGCGGGGCGGGCGTCTGTTGCTACGCGGCGA
>VGVB01000015.1 GCA_016882265.1 Gammaproteobacteria bacterium | reverse complement strand
GGCCGCGGCCACGCGCTGCGCGGCCGCCACGGCCAGGTCGCGGACCTGGTTGAGCCCGAGGCGCAGCGCCGGACCGCCCGCCCCCGGCTCCAGCGTCGCCTCGACGTCACTCGCATTGACCTCGACCGGGCGCACCTCGACGCCATGCGCGCGCGCATCGCGTACGAGCTGGGCCGGCGCATAGAAACCCATGGGCTGGCTGTTCAGCAACGCGCAGCAGAATGCCGCCGGCTCGTGGTACTTGAGCCAGGCCGAGGCATAGACCAGCAGGGCGAAGCTCGCCGCATGCGATTCGGGAAAACCGTACTCGCCGAAACCCTGGATCTGGCGCAACACCTGCTGCGCGAACTCCGGCGCATAACCGCGCGCGCGCATGCCCGTGACCAGTCGCTCCGCGAAGGCCCCCAGTGACCCGTGGCGCCGCCAAGCCGCCATCGCCCGGCGCAACTGGTCGGCCTCGCCGGGCGTGAAGCCGGCCGCGACGATGGCGAGCTGCATGACCTGCTCCTGGAAGATCGGTACGCCGAGCGTGCGCTCGAGTACGCCGCGCACCGCCGGGCCGGGATAGTCCACCGGCTCGAGGCCGGCACGGCGTCGCAGGTACGGATGCACCATCTGCCCCTGGATCGGCCCGGGCCGCACGATCGCGACCTCGATCACCAGATCGTAGTAACAGCGCGGCCGCAGCCGCGGCAGCATCGCCATCTGCGCCCGCGACTCGATCTGGAACACGCCGATGGTATCGGCCCGGCAGATCCGCTCGTACACGGCCGGATCCTCGGCCGGCAGGTCGGTGAGCCGGAACTCGCGGCCGCGGCGCTGCGCGACCAGCGCCAGCGCCCGGCGCAGCGCCGACAGCATGCCGAGCCCGAGCACGTCGACCTTGAGCAGACCGAGCTCGTCGAGGTCGTCCTTGTCCCACTGGATCACCGTGCGCGCCGGCATCGCCGCGTTCTCGACCGGCACCAGTCCGGCCAGCGGGCCGCGCGTGATGACGAAACCGCCCGGGTGCTGCGACAGGTGCCGCGGAAAGCCGAGCAGCTCAGCCAGCAGTACCTGCGCGTGCAGCGGCAGTGGCTGCGCCGGATCGAGGCCGAGCGCCCGGCACAGGTCGCGCCGGGCGCTCTTCGGCCGGTAGCGACTCACGACCGCGGTCAGTGCCGCGCGCTCGCGCCCGTAGCGCGCATACAGGTACTGGATGACCTCTTCGCGCCGCTCGTGCTCGAAATCGACGTCGATGTCCGGCGGCTCGTTGCGCTCGCGCGAGATGAAGCGCTCGAACAGCATGTTCATCCGCGCCGGGTCGACCGCGGTGATGCCGAGCGCGTAGCAGACCGCCGAGTTCGCCGCTGAACCGCGACCCTGGCAGAGGATGCCGCGCCCGCGGGCGAAGCGCACCAGGTCGTGCACGGTCAGGAAGTAGTGTTCATAACCGAGCTCGGCGATCAGCGCCAGCTCGCGCCCGAGCAGCGCGCGTACCGCCGGCGGCGTACCGCCGGGCCAGCGCCAGCGCTCGCCCTGCGCGACCAGCCGCCGCAGCCATGCGCCGGGCGCGCGGCCGGGCGGCACGCTGTCGCGCGGATATTCGTAGCGGAGTTCGTCGAGCGAGAACCGGCAGCGCGTGGCGATCTCCAGCGTGGCCTCGAGCAGCGCCGGCGGATAGAGCGCGCGCAGCCGCGCCAGCGTGCGCAGCGAGCGTTCGCCGTTCGGCTGCAGTGCGTGCCCGGCCCGGGCCACCGTCGTGCCGAGGCGGATCGCGGTCAGCGTGTCCTGCAGCGCGCGCCGCCGCCGCAGGTGCATGTGCACGTCGCCGCTCGCGACCGGCGGAATGTCGAGTTGCGCGGCCAGTGCCGTGAGCGCGGCGAGCCGGGCGTGGTCCGCACCGCTGGCCAGCAGCTCGACGGCGAGCCACAGCCGCCCGGCAAAGCACTCGCGCAGCCAGGCGCCCTGCTCCGCCACCGGCACCGCACCCGGCAGCCACAGCACCAGGCAATCCTCGAGACCCGCCGCGAGCGCGGCGCGCGTCAGCGTGTAACGACCCTTGCGCGCGGCGCGCCGCGCCTGCGTGATCAGCCGGGCGAGCGCACCATAGCCGCGCCGGCTCGCCGCCAGGCAGACCAGGCGCAGGCCGTCGCTGAGCGCGAGCTCGCTGCCGATCAGCAGCGTGCAGCCGCACTCGCGCGCCGCGACATGGGCCCGCACGACACCAGCCAGCGAACATTCGTCGGTCAGGGCGAGCGCGGCATAGCCGAGCCGCCGCGCCCGCGCGACGAGTTCCTCCGGATGCGAGGCGCCGCGCAGGAAGGTGAAGTTGCTGAGGCAGTGCAGCTCGGCGTAGGACATCAGCCGAACACGCCGTGCAGGAACCAGTCCTGTCCCGGCGGGCGTTCGCGGAACACCCACAGACAGGCGCCATCGCCGGCCAGCGCGACGTAGTAGTCACGCCGCACGTCGTGCCCGTCCCACCAGCCGCTCTCGATGCGCTCCGGGCCGGCGATGAGCCGGAAGTCCGGTGGCGCGAGGCGCTGCGGCACCGCGAGCATCCACAACGGCCGCGGTGGCTGCGCCGCAGGCCAGTGACTGGCCGGCACTGTCGCCACGGCCGGTTCCGCGACCCGCCAGGCTCGTTCCGGACGATGGTCCGGCACCGCGTGCACGGCGAATACCGCCGTCTGCCCGAGCCGCGCCCGCAGCCGTTCCAGCAGCCGCGCCGCCGCCTCCGGGTCCGCGCTGTGACCCCGATCGAACAGGCCGAGGCTGCACCACTGCAGCGGCAACGGCACCCCGCTGCGCAGTCGCAGGGCCATGACCGGCGCCGGCAACGCCGCCCGCGCCAGCCGTTCGCGCAACAGTTCGCCAAGGTATTGCGGATTGCCGGACGGACGGCTGAGACCCAGCCGGATTCGCGTCGCCGGCAGGCCGCGATGCAGCAGGTCGAGGCGCAGGCCATCGAGGCCGCTCGCGCGGACCCGCAGGAAGACCTCGAGCTGCGCCAGCAGCCCGCTCACACCCGGCGCGAGTGCGCCCGCCGTCACGGCCGGAACCGGCAGCTCGCATTCCGCCGTGAAGCGCTCCGGCGCCGTGTAATGGCGGCGCGCCTGCGGACAGCGGCCGAAGCCCTCGTCGAGTTCGCGGAGCCGGTCAGGGCCGATGCGACGCGCCAGGCCTGCGCGCGGCAGGCGCACGAGCTCGGCGACATTGCGGACCCCGAAGCGCCGCAGGGTCGCCACGGTCTCCGCCGGCCAGTCCAGGCAGGAGAGCGGCAGTTGTGCCGCGAGACCGGGCAGCAGGTCGCCGTGCAGAACGATGTGATCCTGCCCGGCCCGAACCAGCCACAGCGCGGCCCGTGGCGTCGGCGCGATCGCCACGCGGGCCGGCTGACCGGCGGCCTGCAGGCCGGCCAGCACGCGCTGCCGCAGCGCCGCGGCGCCGCCGAACAGGCGCAGGCTGCCCCGTACCTCAGCGAGCAGCGCTGCGGGCGGCTCGAGGCTCACACGCGGCGTAAACCGCAGCGCCTGACGTGCCAGCGGTTCCAGTCCGCCGGCCGGGATGGATG
Source organism: Gammaproteobacteria bacterium (assembly GCA_016882265.1). Lineage (GTDB taxonomy): Bacteria > Pseudomonadota > Gammaproteobacteria > Steroidobacterales > Steroidobacteraceae > SCUD01. Next base: position 49,409 of record VGVB01000015.1, on the reverse strand, counting down.
GCAACTGCATCGCCAGCCACAGTTCGCGCGCGGGACTCGTCGCGCCGGGCGTGCCGACCCGCCCGGCCAGCCGCAGCGTCTGCCGGGATACGCCTGTTGCCGGCAGCGTCGGAGCCGGTCGCGCCTCGGACATCGGCGCACCTCACCGGGCCAGCAGTCCGGCGACGCGCGCGGGCACGCCGCCGCGGCTCTTCAGGATCTCGACGTCCAGGCTGCCGTCACGGGCCGTGAGAGCGAGCCGCAGGGCCGCCGGCGAGGGCTCGTCGCGGCATTGCGCAGGACGGAACAGCAGGCCGAGGCTCCGCCCCTCGGCGGCCGCCAGCTTCAGGCGGCGCAGGGCCGTGTCGTCGATGGCATTCACCCAGCCGAGCACGGCGGCACAGGCGCCTGAACGCAGGGCCTGCTCCATCGCCCAGGGCAGCCCGCCGCCCGCGCGCGGCCGTACCACCAGCATCCGCCCGGGATCGAGCCCGGATCCGGCCAGCGCGGGCGCATAAGGCAGATACGGGGGATTCAGCCAGGCGATCCAGCGCGGCGCTCCCGACCCGACGTCGGACAACGACCGCAGCAGCGGGAGCAGCAGTTCGAGCTCGCCGATGCCGGAAGATGGCAACAGCAGTTCCACCACGGTATCGAGCGGCCAGCCGCCACCGGGCAGGCGCTCGTCGAGGCGCCGGAATCCGGTCGGTACGGCCGCCGCCATCTCCGTGCCGGCGCCGCGCCACAGCCCCGGATGCCCGAGCAGCGCTGCGAGCGGATCGCTCACTGCATCGTGTCCGGCCGGCCGCGCCGCAGCACGCCGACCACTACTCCCTCGATGACCAGCGACTGCTCGCGCAGGTCCACGCGGATCGGCGCGAACTCCGGGTTCTCCGGCAGCAGCCAGACCACCGGGCCTTCCTGACGATAGCGCTTGACGGTGACTTCGTTCTCGAGGCGCGCGACGATGATCTGCCGGTTGCGGACTTCCGGCGTGCGGTGCACCGCGACGAGGTCGCCATCGAGGATGCCGGCATCGCGCATGCTCATGCCGCTGACCCGCAGCAGATAATGCGGCGGCGGTGTGAACAGCCGCGGATCGAGCTGAAAGCGGCCTTCAATGTGCTCCTCGGCGAGGATCGGCCGACCGGCAGCCACGCGGCCGATCAATGGCAGACCGAGCTGCTCGCGCAGCACGTCGCGCAGCACGATGCCGCGCGAAGCGCCGGCGATCAGGTCGATGGCGCCCTTGCGCTGCAGCGCGCGCAGGTGTTCCTCCGCGGCGTTGGCAGAGCGGAATCCCAGCGCCCTGGCGATTTCCGCGCGCGTAGGCGGCAGGCCGTTCTCGGCGATGGACTCGCGGATGAAGACGAGGATCTGCTGCTGGCGGGGGGTAAGTTCGGACATGGGGAACCTGTATGGAAAATCAGGTCACTGTGATTATATACAGTTTCCGTCCTCCGGCAACCCTTCCCGATGCTTTCGTCATTACGTTAATATCGCTGGCGATTACCTCTGCCCATGCGGGCGGTTTCGTTTCCTGCCAACCCTGATGGAGAACAATCTCATGACCAAAATCCTGAAAGTGGGCGTCGCTGCCGCCGTCATCGCGCTGGGCGCCGGCTGCACCGATCTGAAGCCGCTGCAGGCGGAAGTCGATTCGCTGAAGTCACAGGTCTCCCGCCTGTCCGGCGACCTGGCCAGCGTCAAGTCCACGGCCGACGATGCCAGCCGCGCCGCCGCCTCCGCGCAGCAGGCCGCCACCTCCGCGCAGAACACGGCCAACCAGGCCCTGTCCGCCGCGCAGGCCGCGCAGCAGTGCTGCAACGAGAACCGCGAGCGCATGGACCGCATGTTCGAAAAGTCGATGTCGAAGTAAGCAACACTCCGACGACCGATCCGGCGGCCCCGTGGTTTCCGACCATGGGGCCGCATCGTTTTCCGCTACTGCACCGCGCCTGACGAGACGGCTTCGGGCAGCCCGCGCGCCTCACGCCAGATCCGTTCGGCGCGTGGCCAGTCGATCGCCCGCGGGGCGCTGCGCGTCGCCTCGACGATCAGCCGCATCAGGTCGGTCAGCGACGGCGGATCGACCGCATCTTCCTGCAGCGGCGGATGCACCTCGATCAGCAGCCGGCCGTCGTGCCAGCCCCATTTGTAAGGCTGGTTGACGATCCGCACCGGCGTGTTGACCGCCACCAGGCCGAACAGCTTCTCCACGTCCTCCGGATACAGGCGCATGCAGCCGTGCGTGACCTGCATGCCGACGCCCACCGGCCGGTTGGTGCCGTGAATCAGGTAGGCGCCGCCGGGGATCCCGAGGCGCAGCGCATGACGCCCGAGCGGGTTGTTCGGTCCGGGCGGCACCACGGCCGGCAGGATGTCGCCGCGCAGCGCATGCTCGTCGCGCACCGACTGCGGCGGCGTCCACGCCGGATCCTTCACTTTCTGGGCGATGCGCGTGACACCGAGCGGCGTGCGCCAGTCCATCTTCCCGATGCTGACCGGAAAGGTCCAGACGACCGGGGACTCGCCGGGCGGCGGGTCCGGGAAGTAGTACAGGCGATGCTCCGGCAGATTGATCACGATGCCCTCGCGCGGGGCGACGGGCAGCAGCCGGAACCGGGGCAGCAGGATCGGCGTGCCCGCCCCGGGCAGCCAGGGATCGACGCCCGGGTTGGCGTTGGCGATCTCTTCGAAGCCGAGACCATGCCGGCGCGCGAGGTCGGGCAGCGTCTCTTTCCCGGCCACCTCCACCACCAGTGCGGCGCCGATCAGATCGCTGCCTGGCGATGGCAGCGGAAAGCCGGCCGCGCTGGCACGCAGCGCCAGCAGCAGCGCCACGCCGGTACTCAGCCATCGCAACCAGTCAGGCATCGCCGTTGAGACCACGGCCGGAGTCTCCGGTTGCAGCTCAGTACCGGATCAGCGCCGAACCCCAGGTGAAGCCGCCGCCGAAGGTCTCGAGCAGCAGCAACTGGCCGCGCCGGATCCGTCCGTCACGCACGGCCGTATCGAACGCCAGCGGGATCGATGCCGCCGAGGTATTACCGTGCTCCTGGACGGTGATCACGACCTTTTCCATCGGCAGCCGCAGCTTGTCGGCCGCGGCCTGGATGATGCGCAGATTGGCCTGGTGCGGCACCAGCCAGTCGATCTGCTCGTGCTCGATGCCGTTCTTCGCCAGCGTCTCGTCGACCAGGCGCGACAGGGTCCGGACCGCAGTCCGGAAGACCTCGTTGCCGAGCATGCGCAGCCCCCCTCGGGCGCCGCCGCGCAGCTCGTTGAAGCCACACGATACCCCCCAGGGAAAGTACAGCAGATCCTTGTAGCGGCCGTCCGAATGCAGATGCGTGGCCAGGATGCCGGGTTCGTCGGCCGGTGTCAGCACGAAAGCGCCGGCACCGTCGCCGAACAGCACGCAGGTGCCGCGGTCGCTCCAGTCCACGATCCGCGACAGACATTCGCTACCGACCACCAGCGCGCAGCGCGCCTCACCGAGACGCAGGTACTTGTCGGCCAGCGACAGCGCGAAGACGAAGCCACTGCACGCGGCCTCGACCGAAAACGCCGGGCAACCGTGGATGCCGAGCCGCTGCTGCAGCAGCGTGCCGGTATTCGGGAAGACCAGGTCCGGCGTGGTCGTACCGACGACGATCAGGTCGACGTCGGCGGGCGTCGCGCCCGCCGCCTTCAGCGCCCGGCGCGCGGCGTGCTCGGCCAGTGACGACGCCGTCTCGTCGTCCGCCGCAATATGCCGGCGCTCGATGCCGGTGCGGGTGCGGATCCACTCGTCGGTGGTCTCGACCCGGCGCTCGAGATCCGCGTTGGTCAGCACCTGTTCCGGCAGATAACTGCCGGTACCGGCGATGCGCGCGTAGCGCAGATTCATCGCCGGTCGCACAGGCCGGCCGCGGTCATTCCTGCGGTGCTTCGTCAATGCGCGCCGCGAGCACCCGCCGGCCGCGGTAGAAACCGTCGCGGCTGACGCAGTGCCGGCGGTGAGTCTCGCCGGTAGTCGGATCCTGCGACAGCGCCGGCGCGGCGAGCCGGTCGTGCGCGCGCCGCATTCCGCGCGTCGAAGGGGTCTTGCGGCTCTTCTGTACGGCCATCGGGCTGTTCTCCGGTTCAGTCCTGCAGCAGTTCGGTCGCGCCAGGCGCACACTCCTCGCCCGGTCCGTGCCGGGCCGCCACCGGCAGACCCAGCAGCAGCTCGTCCTCGACCAGCGCCCGCAGGTCAACCCGCTGCGGGTCGGTGGCGATCGCTTCGGTCCCACCCGGTGTGCGGGCGTCCGCATCCGCGACGAAGGCCACGCGCGATCTCGACTCCAGCGCCTGGATCATCGGGCCCAGGCAGCGCTGGCAGCACAGCGGTAACTGCGCCCGCACCACCAGCTCGCCGACCGGTGTACCTTCGACCGTCTCCAGTTCCAGGTGCGCAGTGACCCGACCATCCGTCGCCGTCCAACGATCGGCGAGCCGCGGAAATTCGCTGAGCGCGAATTCGCGCTCGATCAGCGCGCGGCGGGCAGCGAGGTTCCTGGCATCGAACCACACGCCCGCAGCCTTCGACATGGGGGCGGTATCATAGTGACGCGGCGCTGGAGTGTCAAAGCAGCTGGTGCCGCAAATTCCTGTTTTTTCAAGTGCGGATCGCTGCATGAACCCTTTCCTGTACCTGGCTTCCACCTCGCGCTGGCGCGCCGCTCTGCTGCACCGCCTCGGGCTGCCGTTCCTGCAGGAAGCACCGCTGGTCGACGAAGACCAGCGGCCGGGAGAATCCCCTGCCGAGCGCGCCCTGCGGCTGGCCGGCGACAAGGCCGCGGCGGTGGCGGCCCGCCATCCGGAGGCGCTGGTACTCGGCTCCGACCAGGTCGCCGAGTGCGACGGGCGGATCCTGGACAAGCCGGGTGACGCCGGGCGCTGCCGCGAACAGCTTCGGCGCTGCAGTGGCCGCGGCGCCCGCTTTCACACCGCCGTGGTCCTGCGCCAGGCTGCCACCGGCCTGACGCTGCAGCACCTCGACCAGACGCTGGTCCGCTTCCGCACGCTCGAGCCCGCGTCGATCGCGCGCTACGTCGAACTGGAACAGCCGTTCGACTGCGCCGGCGGCTTCCGCGCCGAGGGTCTCGGCATCGCGCTGTTCGAGGCGATTGAAAGCCGCGATCCGACGGCACTGGTCGGGCTGCCGCTGATCTGGGTCGCCGCGGCATTGCGTCAGGCCGGGCTCGACCCGCTGGCGCGCTGACCGCCGCCGCGCGGCAGCCGGGCAAGAACCGCGGCGAGTTCCGCCGGCAGTGCCGCGGTCACCGCGAATGGCGCGCCGCTGCCCGGCCAGCGGAATGCGAGCCCGGCACAATGCAGGAACATGCGGCGCAGCCCGAACTCGCGCAGGCTCTGGTTGAACTCGCGATCGCCGTAACGCTCGTCGCCGGCCACCGGATGACCGGCGTGGGCCGCGTGCACGCGAATCTGGTGCATGCGCCCGGTCAGCAGGCGCACGTCGACCAGCGTCGCCAGACGACCGTAGTGCTCGCGCGGCTCGAATACGGTCGCCGCTGCCTTGCCGGCCGCCTGCACCCGCACATGCCGCTCGCCGCCGACCCGGAGGTGTGTGGCCACCGGCGCGTCAATCGTCCTGCGCCCCGGCCGCCAGTGCCCGCGCAGCAGTGTCACATAGCGCTTCTCGACCGCACCCTCACGCAGCAGCGCGTGCAACTCGCGCAGCGCCGCGCGGCGCCGCGCGACCAGCAGGCAGCCGCTGGTATCCCGGTCGAGCCGGTGCGCCAGCTCGAGGTCCTCCTGCGGACGCAAGGCGCGCAGCGCCTCGATGACGCCGAACGACAGCCCGGAACCCCCGTGCACGGCGATTCCGGCCGGCTTGTCGATCACCAGCAGCCGCGCGTCCTCGTACACGATCGCGGCACGGATTCTCTGCTGCAGCCGGTCCGGGACCCGCCCCGGAGCGCCGGCCTCCGGTTCCCCGACGCGCACCGGCGGCAGGCGGATCTCGTCGTTCTCGGCGAGGCGGTACTCCGGAAGCGCGCGCCCGCCATTGACGCGCACCTCGCCGCGACGCAGCAGGCGGTACACGCAGCTGCGCGGAACGCCGCGCAATGCCGCCAGCAGAAAGTTGTCGAGCCGCTGCCCGGCCGCTGCCGGTCCGGCGCGTACCCGCCGTGCGCGCGGCGGCGAGGCTGGATCCGGGCTCACCGGATTTTCCTAAGATATTGATTTATAGGCTTCAATGCTGCTATGGTACGCGGCAGTCTGGTTGCGCGGCTCCGCCACCCGTTTGGATCCGGTGGGGCCGCTAACCGTTGCGCGGTCCCTATCCTCTCCGGCCCCCGGATCACCCGCAGGCGTCGCATCGGGCAGGTACCGCATGTTAGTTGGTCCGGACGGTCCGGACCATCGCCGCCGCAGGCACATGATGTCCAGTTCCGTACCGCGCGCGTTGCATACCGAGTGGCGTCCCAGTGACGACCGCCGTGCACCGCCGCGAAGCACTGCCACCAGGACAGTCACCATCCCGGACACTCGTCGGCCCGCGGCCCCACTGACCTCGGAAGGGGCCCATGAAGAGAATGCTGATCAACGCAACCCAGCAGGAGGAGTTGCGCGTAGCCCTGGTTGACGGCCAGAAGCTCTACGACCTGTCCATCGAGATTCCGTCACGCGAACAGAAGAAGGCCAACATCTACAAGGCGCGCATCACGCGCGTCGAGCCGAGCCTGGAGGCCGCCTTCGTCGACTACGGCATGCCGCGCCAGGGCTTCCTGCCGCTGAAGGAAGTCGCGCGCGAGTATTACCGCTTTCAGCCGGCGCCCGGCGCGCGGTTCAACATCCGCGACGTGCTGCAGGAGGGCCAGGAGCTGCTGGTCCAGGTCGAAAAGGAAGAGCGCGGCAACAAGGGCGCCGCGCTGACCACGTACATCAGCCTGGCCGGCCGCTTCCTCGTGCTGATGCCGAACAACCCGCGCGCCGGCGGTGTCTCGCGCCGCATCGAGGGTGAGGACCGCGACGCCACCCGCGATGCGCTGCAGCACCTGCACATACCGGACGGCATGGGCACGATCGTGCGCACCGCCGGCGTCGGCCGCGGCGCCGAAGATCTGCAGTGGGATCTGGACAACCTGCGCACCAACTGGGACGCGATCGTCACCGCGGCCGCCGCCCGGCCGGCGCCGTTCCTCGTCTACCAGGAGAGCGACCCGGTCACCCGCGCGCTGCGTGACTACCTGGCCGACGACATCGGCGAGGTGCTGATCGACGAGCCGGCCGCCCATCAGCGCGCGCTCGAGTATGTACAGCGCTTCATGCCGCCGGAAATGCAGCGGCAGATCCGTCGGTACAGCGACGAGGTGCCGCTGTTCACGCGCTACCAGATCGAGAGCCAGATCGAATCCGCGTACTCGCACACCGTGACGCTGCCGTCCGGCGGCAGCATCGTCATCGACTACACCGAGGCGCTGGTGACCATCGATATCAACTCGGCGCGCGCGACCCGCGGCGCTGATATCGAGGCGACCGCGCTCAACACCAACCTCGAGGCGGCGGACGAGATTGCGCGGCAATTGCGCATCCGCGACCTCGGCGGCCTGATCGTCATCGACTTCATCGACATGGAGTCGAAGAAGAACCAGCAGGCGGTCGAGGACCAGTTGCGCGAGGCGGTGCGGGCTGACCGCGCCCGGATCCAGCTCGGCCGGATCTCGCGCTTCGGCCTGCTGGAGATGTCGCGGCAGCGACTGCGGCCGTCGCTCGACGAATCGACCCGCACCGTCTGCCCGCGCTGCAGCGGCATGGGCACCATTCGCAGCGTCGAGTCACTGGCGCTGGCCGTGCTGCGCCTGATCGGCGAGGAGGTGCGCAAGGAACGCACCGCACGCGTCATTGCGCAGCTGCCGCTGGACGTCGCCACGTTTCTGGTCAACGAGAAGCGCGAGTGGCTGTCGCAGCTCGAGAGCCGCAGCGCAACCGCGATCGTGCTGGTGCCGAACACGAACCTGGAGACGCCGAACTACTCGGTGCGGCGCGTGCGCGACGACGAGCTGAATCTGCCGGAGAACAGCGGCATCAGCTACCAGCTCGCCGAACAGGCGCCGGTCGACATCGACTTCCAGGGAGCGACCGCGAAACGCCCGGCCGAGATGCCCGCCGTCCAGGCCATCGCCCCGGCCACACCGGCGCCGGCGCCGGCCGCACCGGCCACGCCGGCAGCAGCGCCGGACACGGCGCCGGGTTTCGGGCGCCGCCTGCTCGGCTGGCTGACTGGCCGCGGCCGCGCGACGGCACCCGCGCCCGCCTCGATCGCTCCACCGCGCGAGCAGCGCCACCGCGATGGCCCGCGCGATGAGCGCCGCGACAGCCGCCGTAGTCGCGGCTATGGTGACGAGCGCGCACCGCGCCGTCGCGACCACCGGGAACACCGAGCGGAGCGCGAGCGCGATCGACACCGCCAGCGCGACCGGCAGCGCGGCCGCGACGTCGAGCCGCGCCTGGAATCGACCCGCGTCGAGCCACGCCCCGACGAACGCGCTGCGGTGCCGGGACCCGCTCCAGCGCCCGGCCCGGCAATGCCCCTGCCGGGACCGGTGGACGGAACCGTCGAGGCCGGCGGCGAGCCGCGGCGCCGGCGCCGCCGCCGCCGGGGACGTGGGAGTCGCGGCGTCGAGTCCATGACCGCAGGTGGTCCGCCGGCCGGCCATGAGGAAGTTCCGCCGCAGGCGGACCTCGACCTCGCGCCGGTCAACGCGGAGGTCGAGCCACCCGAAGCCCCGGCCTCAGCCGCTGCCGAAGTGCCGGCGGAGGTGGCTCCGCCGCCACCACCAGCGCCTGCGCAGGACCCGCCAGCGCCCGCACCGGAACCTGTGCCGCCCGCGCCAAAGCCGACCCATACGGTCTGGTCCTCCTCACCAGGCGACGGGTATCACTTCAGTCCGCGCGACTGACCGCGAGCGCTTCGAGCAACCGCCGCGCGGCTGTTTCCAGGAGATCGAGCACGTCCTCGAAGCCGGTCGGCCCGCCGTAATAAGGATCCGGTACTTCGCGCCGGCCGAGTTCCGGCGCGAAGTCCAGCAACAGGCGGATGCGCCCGTGAAATTCCGGCGGCGCCCGTTCGAGCAGGAATTCCTGATTCTGGCGATCCATCGCCAGCACCAGGTCGAAGCGCGCGAAATCGTCGGGCTCGACGACGCGCGCGCGCAGGTCGCCCATGTCGATGCCGCGCCGGCGCGCCGCGAGCACCGCCCGCTCGTCCGGCGCCGAGCCGACATGGAAGGCGTGCGTGCCGGCCGAATCGACCTCGATCGAACGGTCGGCGGCTTCGCGCCGCAGCAGATCACGCAGCACCGCCTCGGCGGTCGGCGAGCGGCAGATGTTGCCCATGCAGACGAACAGCACGCGTCGCGTCATCCGGTCCGGCGCCTCCGCAACCAGTCACCCAGCCAGTCGATCGCCCGGCGGGTCTCGCCGGTGCTGACCGCAAAGGAAATGCGCAGGAAGCGGTGTCCCTGCACTGTGTCGAAGTCCCGCCCGGTGTTGAGCGCGAGTCCGGTGGCGTCGAGCAGCTCACGACAGAAGACCAGCGAGTCGCTGGTCAGGTGGCCGATATCCGCATACAGATAGAAGGCGCCATCCGCCGGCGCAAACCGCGTGATGCCCAGCTGCGGCAGCGCTGCCAGCAGCTCGCGGCGGTTGTCGGCGTACTCCGCCACCCGTTGCTGCAGCTCCGTGTCCGCCTCGAGCGCCGCGAGTGCCACGTGCTGTGCCAGCGTCGGCGGCACCAGGAACAGATTGGCCGCATAGCGGCGGAATGCCTCGGCCAGCCCCGCCGGCACCACGGCCCAGCCAAGCCGCCAGCCGGTCATGCACCAGTACTTGGAAAAGCTGTTCAGCACGATCGCATCCGGTTCGAATTCGAGCAGCGTGTGCGCGGCCGGACCGAAGGTGATGCCGTGATAAGTCTCGTCGGACACCAGCCGGATGCCGCGCGCGCGGGCCACCGCCGCCAGCGCGGCGAGTTCGCCGGCCTCGAGCATCGTGCCGGTCGGGTTCGACGGACTGGTTACGATCAGGCCGGCCGGCGCCGGCTCGAGCGCGGCGAGCTGCGCCGCGCTGGGCTGAAAGCGCGTCGCCGCGCCGCAGTCCAGTTCGAGCGGCTGCACGCCGAAGGCACGCAGTACGTTGCGGTGCGCGGGATATCCCGGCCGCGCCAGCGCGACCCGCGCGCCGGCCGCGACCAGCACGGCGACCGCCAGCACGAAGGCGCCGGAACCGCCCATCGTCAGGATCACGCGTTGCGGCTCGAGCGCGAGGCCATAGCGCTGCTGGTACAGCGCGGCGATCCGCTCGCGCAGCGCGTCGCTCTCCCAGTAGCCCTGCGGCGCATGCGTGAGCGCGTGCTGTCCCGCCGCCAGCGCCGCCGCCGGCGCTCCGGCGGAGGGCTGTCCGACTTCCATGTGGATCACGGGCAGGCCGCGCCGCTCGCGCGCATGCGCGAGCCGATTGATTTCAACGGCGTGGAATGGCTCGACGTTCGCGTGAGCTCCGCTCATCCCCCGGCCCCGCCCGCGAGCACCGCGGCGACGGCGGCCAGATCCTCCGGCGTGTCGACGCCGCGGCCAGGCACGGCTTCAGCATCCGCGACCCGGATCGCGAAGCCGAGTTCCAGCGCCCGCAACTGCTCCAGCCGTTCCAGTTGCTCGAGCGGCGAGGATGGCGCCGCGGCGATCGCCCGCAGCGCGCCGACCCGGTACGCATACAGGCCGAGATGGCGTCGTGCCGCGCTGCAGTCGGTCTGGCTGGCGAGACCGGCCGGAGCCGTATCCCGTCGCCACGGAATCGGCGCCCGGCTGAAATACAGCGCCTGCCCGTCCGCACGGACCGCGACCTTCACGACGTTCGGATCGAGGTACTCGGCGAGTGAACGGAGCGGCGTCGCCAGCGTGGCCATCGCCGCCGCCGGATCGGCCTCGAGCAGGCGGGCGACCTGCGCGACCAGCGCCGGCGGCAACAGCGGTTCGTCCGCCTGTACGTTGACAACGATCGCATCCTCCGGCCAGCCGCGCCGGCCCGCGACCTCAGCGATCCGATCGGTACCGCAGGCGTGGTCCGGACCGGTCAGTTCGACGGCGGCGCCGAAATCACGGGCGACCGTGGCGATGCGTTCGTCATCGGTCGCGATGATCACCTCGCCGGCGCCGCTCGCGCAGGCCAGCGCATGGACGTGACGGAACATCGGCTGTCCGGCCAGCGGCGCGAGCGGCTTGCCCGGCAGCCGGGTGGCCGCGTAGCGCGCCGGTATGACGACCCGGAACATTCAGCGGCCGGCGAGCAGCGGGTCGTCCGCGGGCAGTTGCCGCGCTTCATCCGGCAGCAGCACCGGGATGCCGTCGCGGATCGGCCACGCCAGTCGCTCCGCGCGACACAGCAGCTCGTCCGTCACCGGCAGGCGCTGCAGCGGTCCCTTGCACAACGGACAGGCGAGAATGTCGAGCAACGGGATGTCCATTCCTTCAGCCTCCTGCGGCGCGCCGCCGGGCCGCATCCTCGATGCGCGCCAGCAGCCCGGCGACCTCGCCACTGAACTCAGCCGCGACCTCCAGATACCAGGCATCGGCTCGCGCCGCGGCCGCGCATTTTACCGCATCCTTTTCCGTCATCAGCAGCGGCAGCCCGGGTTCCCGCCGCAGTGTCGCGGCGGTGATCGACGCGTGATCCGGCAACGGAACCTCGCGCGGCTCGAGGCCAAGCTGCCGCAGCATCCGGAAGAACCGCGCCGGGTGGCCGATCGCTGCGACCGCCAGCGCCCGGCGGCCCGCGAACGCAGCCGGCGGCCGGCGCTGCCCGTCGGCCAGCGCGACGAAGGCCTGCGGCACGAGGGTCATGTGCAGCGCCGCGGGCCAGGCGAAGTCGCCACCATGCACGATGACCGCGTCGACCTCGTGCAGCCGGCCCGCCGGTTCGCGCAGCGGCCCGGCCGGCAGGCAGCGGCCGTTGCCGAGGCCGCGGCTGCCGTCCACCAGCGCAATCTCGAAGTCCCGCCACAGCGCGAAGTGCTGCAGTCCGTCGTCACTGATGATCAGGTCGCAATCCGCCTCGAGCAGGCGTACCGCGGCGCAGCGGTCGCGTCCCACGGCGACCGGCACCTGCAGCCGCCGCCACAGCAGCACGGCTTCATCGCCCGACTCAGCGGCCGTGTGGCGCGCCGTGACCCGATGCGCCGTGCGCAGCGTACCGCGATAGCCCCGCGTGACGATGCCGACGCGCCAGCCGCGCGCCTGCAGCTCCGCCGCGAGCCAGAGCACGGCCGGGGTCTTGCCAGTGCCGCCGACGGTCAGATTGCCGACGACGACGACCGTCCGCGATGAGCGCCACGCCGGCAGCCAGCCGCGCTGATACGCGCGACGCCGCCAGCGGCTCACCAGGCCGAAAACCACTCCGCATGGACGCAGCCAGCCGCCGCCGCGCTCGCCGTACCAGGTCGCCTGCAGCCAGTCGTACAGCCGCGGCATCTACACGCTGAACTGCATGCGGTGCAGCGCCGCGTACACACCGCCCGCGGCCAGCAGCCCGGCATGCGTGCCGGACTCGACCACACGGCCCTCCTCCAGCACGACGATCCGGCTGGCGTGCTCGATCGTCGACAGGCGGTGCGCGATGACCAGCGTCGTGCGGTTGTGCAGCAGTCCGGCCAGCGCCGCCTGCACGGCGCGCTCGGACTCCGAATCGAGCGCCGAGGTCGCCTCATCGAGCACCAGCACCGGCGCATCGCGCAGCAGCGCGCGCGCGATCGCGATACGCTGGCGCTGCCCGCCGGACAGCAATGCACCGCGGTCGCCGACCAGCGTGTCCAGACCCTGCGGCAGCTCGGCCGCGAAATCGAGCACGTAGGCCGCGCGCGCCGCACCCTCCACCTCCTGCGCCGTCGCTGCGGGCCGGCTGAAGGCGATGTTGTTGCGGATCGTGTCGTCGAGCAGCATGACGTCCTGGCTCACCAGCGCGATCTGGCGCCGCAGGTCGGCACGCCGGTAGTCGCGCAGGTCCACGCCGTCGAGCAGCACGGCACCGCTGTCGGGGTCGTAGAAACGCGGCAGCAGCGCGACCAGCGTGGACTTGCCGCTGCCGGAGCGGCCGACGATCGCCACGGTTTCGCCAGGTGCGGCGCGGAAACTGATGTCGTGCAGCACGCGGCCATGCGCCGGGTCGTAGGCAAAGCCGACGTGCCGGTACTCGACCGCGCCGCCGGCCCGGCCGAGCGGCCGCCCGCCGCCCGGATCCTCCGGCGCGGTATCGAGGATCTCGAACACGCTGGCGCCGGCCGCGACGCCCTGCTGCAGCGGCACCGCCAGCGCGACCAGCCGCCGCACTGGGGCGGTAATCAGCAGCAGCGCGGTCAGAAACGACATGAACTCGCCGACCGTCAGCGCCCCGGCCAGCACGCGGCCAATGGCCACGTACATCACCGCCGCGAGACCGAACGCGGCGATGATCTGCGCGAGCGGGTTGGCCACAGCCCGCACCCGGATCAGCTTCAGGTGGCTGGCCCGATTGCGCTCGTTGACCCGCTCGAACGCCGCCATCTGCCGCGGCTCGGCATTGAACACCTTGACCACCCGGTGGCCGTCCAGCGATTCCCGCGCCACCCGCGTGACGTCGCCGACCGAGTCCTGGATGCGCTGGCTGTAGCGGCGCAGCAGGCGGTTCGCCACCTGGATCAGGCCGATGATCAGCGGCGCGACCGTGAGCGCGAACAGCGTCAGGCGCCAGTTCATCCAGAACAACCAGGCGAGCAGCCCGGCGATCGTCAGCGTGTCCTTGATCAGTGAGGTGACCGCATTGGTTGCGGCCTCGGCGACCAGTTCGACGTTGTAGGTCAGCCGCGCCAGAAGCTGGGCCGGCCCGTTGCGGTCGAAGAACGCCGCCGGCAGGCCGAGACAGCGCGCGAACAGTTCGCCGCGCAGCGTCCTGATCACGTTGCGGCCGACCCGGCCGAGTGCCTGCACCGCGAGAAAATCGCCGGCGCCGCGCACCACGAACAGCACGACGATGCCGGCCGGGACGAAGCGCAGCATGGCGTCGCTGCGCTCGACGAACGTGCCGTCGATGAAGCGCTTGACCAGCCAGGCGAGCCCGGTATCGACCGCCGCGTACAGCACCATACCAAGAACGCCGAGCAGGAACAGGCCCCAGTGCGGCCGCGCATAACCGAGCAGGCGCAGCCAGACGCGCGTGCCGCCGGTGGTCGCCGCACGGTGGTCAGTTGCCGGGCTGCTCGTTGACGGTGGCAATGTTGACCTGCGTGAAACCGAGTCGGGCCGCGACGTCCATGGCCGTGACCACCGCCTGATGGCTGGCGCGCGCATCGGCGCGGATCGTGACCGGCCGGTCGGTGGCGCCGCCGGCGCTCCGCGCCAGCGCGGCGCGCAGCGTGTCGCGGGCGTTGTTGATCAGCGCGCGCTCGTTGACCCGGTAGCTGCCCTGCGCGGTCACCGTGATCACGACCGGATCGCTGACCGCCGTGGTCACCTCGGCCTCGGCCGCCGGCAGCTCGACGCGCAGCCGCCCCTCCTCGACAAAGGTGGTCGAGACCATGAAGAAAATCACCAGCAGCAGCACGACGTCGACCAGCGAGATCAGGTTCAGCTCCGGATCCTCGCGCCGGCCGGAACTGAGCTTCACGACTGCGCCCCCAGCCGGTCGAAGGCCTGGACCAGCTTGATCGCCTCCTTCTCCATCTCGACGACCAGCCCGTCCACGACGCCGCGCAGATAGCGGTAGCCGATCAGCGCCGGAATTGCGACCATCAGCCCGGCGGCGGTCGTGATCAGCGCCTCGGCGATGCCGCCCGACAGCACGCGCGCGTCACCGACCCCCTGGCTGGTGATCGCCTCGAAGGCCTCGATGATGCCGGTCACGGTACCGAGCAGGCCGAGCAGCGGCGAAATCGCCGCGATCGTGCCCAGCATGTTGAGAAAGCGTTCGAGCTCGTGCACCACGTGCCGGCCGCTGTCCTCGATGACTTCCTGCATGATCTCGCGGCCGCGCTCGCGGTTGGCCAGCCCCGCGGCCACCACGCGCCAGAGCGGCGAATTGCGCTCCAGCGCGGCGATGTGCTGTTCGGTCAGCGTGCGCGTCTCGACCAGCTTCCAGACCCGCTCGGTCAGTTCGCGCGGGATCACGCGCTTGCTCTGCAGCGTCCACAGGCGTTCGCAGATGATGGCCGCCGCGCCGACGGAGCAGATCAGGATCGGCCACATGACCGGCCCGCCGGCGAGGATGATTTCCCACATGCGGCGGCATGATACCGTGCGACCTCGCGGCGCTGCCACCAGCGCGGCGGCGTGCGCGCTGTCGTCACGCGCAGTGCCGCGGGCGCCGCGCCGGTCTGCACGGTGATGGCACCGCGGCTCGCGGTCGTCAGCACCGTCGTTCCGGCGGCGCGCCAGCGCGCGACGACTTCCGCATGCGGCAGGTCCCACTGATTGCCGAAGCCGGCCGCGGCGATGCCGAGGCGCGCGCCCACCGCTGCAACCAGTCCGGGCGTCGAGGAACTGCGGCTGCCGTGATGCGGCAGCAGCACGACGTCCGCGGCAGGCCGGCGCGCGGCGAGCAGCGCCTCGGCCTGCTGCTCGACGTCGGCCAGCAGCAGGGCCCGCCCGCCCGGCCCGCTGACCGCGAGTGCGCACGAGCCCTCGTTGTCGCTGCCGGAGAAACCGGCCGGTGGATGCAGGAACCGGAACTGCACGCCATCCCACTGCCACTGCTGCCCGGCGACGCAGCGGAGCCTGGGGCCGTCGCCGGCGACGTCGGCCCCGGCCAGTACCAGACCGGTCGGCAGCGCCGCGCGCAGCGCCACCGCACCTCCGGCGTGGTCCCGGTCACTGTGACTGAGGACCAGCCGGTCGATCCGCCGCAGGCCGGCATTGCGCAGCCACGGCAGCAGCACCGTCCGCGCGGCGGAGCCGCCACCGCGCCAGCGCGGCCCGGTATCGAAGACCAGTACGTGGCTGCGGGTCCGCACGACGGCGGCGAGACCCTGGCCGACGTCCAGCACCGTCAATTGCCAGCCGCCCGGCGGCGGCCGCGCGCTGTGGCCGCACAGCAGCGCGCCCAGCATCACGGCGGCGGCAATCCGCAGACCGGTGAGCGGCAGCACGAGCGCCAGCCCGATCGTCACAGCGGTGATGGCCACTACGGCCAGCGGCTGCCCCGCAGGCGCCCAGGTCGCAGCAGGCAGGTCGCCGGCGGCAACGAGCCATGGCCAGCACCGATCCAGCAGCGCGCCCAGGCCGGACCAGGCCAGTGCTCCGCTCCCCCCGGGCAGCAGTACGGTCGCCGTGCCCAGCAGCGTGACCGGCAGCAACAGGAGGCTGAACAGCGGAATGGCAATGGCGTTCGCGAGCGGCGCAATCAGCGACAGGCGGCCGAAGGCCACAGCGAGGACCGGAGCCAGCACCACGAACAGCACCGCCTGCGCGCGCGCGAATGCCGCCACCCGCGCGCCCGGGCTGCGGCCCGGCTCGCCGAGCGCGAGCAGTGCCCAGGTGGCCACGAACGACAGCCAGAAGCCGGCCGACGCGACCGCGAGCGGATCGGCCGCCACCAGCAGCAGCGCGGCCAGCGCCAGCGTGCGCAGGCTGAGCGCCGGACGCCGCAGCAGCGTGGCGCCGGCCACCAGCACGACCATCACCAGCGTGCGCAGCGTCGGCAGCGATGCCCCGGCCAGCAGCGCGTATGCGCTGGTCGCGGCGACGACCAGCGCCGTCTCCACCGCGACGCGCCGCCGCAGGCCCGGACAGCCCGGCAGACGCCACGCCGCCCGCAGCAGCAGCAGCACGACCAGCGCAAAGGCCGTCACATGCAGGCCGGAGATCGCGATCAGATGCGCGGTCCCGGTGGCCGCAAAGGCATCCCACAGTTCCTCCGGGATACTGGCGCGCAGGCCGACGGCCAGCCCCTGCAGCACGCCGGCCGAGGCGCTGCCGGGCAGTGTCGCCTCGATGTCGCTGGCGACGCGGTCCCGCAACCGCTCCAGCGGATGACGCCAGACGGTTCCAGGCAGCAGCCGGGGTGGCGGATCGTTGCGCAGGTAACCGGTGGCCGCGATACGCTGGCGCAGCAGCAGCAGCTCGCGATCGTTACCCGCGCCGTTGGCGAATCCGTTGCGGCAGCGCAGTCGCGCAGTCACCCGCCACACCTGCCCCGGGCGGGGCACCGCGCCGGCGTCGTACCAGGTCAGCCGCAGTCGTCCGTGCGGTGCCGCCGGGCCGCGCGGCTCCAGCACGTCGAGGTCCAGTTCGATGGCGCCCGCACGCCGTACCGGCGGCGCCGCGACGACGCCGGTCAGCACGACGTCCTCGCGGTCGCGGCTGCAGGGCCAGTCCCGCGCCAGCAGCCGCTCCGAGCCGAACGCAGTCCAGGCCAGACCGATCAGCAATGCGGCCAGCGGTCGCCAGCGCCGCCACAGCAGCAGGCCCGCGAGCGCGATGAGCAGCAAGGCGGGCGCAGCCGGCAGCCGCGGCAGCCAGTGCACGGCCGCCGCGCCGGCACAGAATCCGAAGACCAGCGGCAGCATCGGGACCCATCCGTGTCCAGGTCCCGCTGATGCTGGCGCGGCCGACGGCGCGCCACGCCCGAATCAGGTGCTGCGTTCGAGCAGAATTCCGTCGGCCAGTACCAGCACGCGGTCCATCCGCGCGGCCAGCGATTCGTCGTGGGTCACGATCACGAGACTGGTGCCGAACTCGCAATTCAGTTCCATCATCAACTCGAATACCTGGCGGGCCCGCGGGGCGTCGAGATTGCCGGTCGGCTCGTCGGCCAGCACGATGCGCGGCCGGGTCACCAGCGCCCGCGCCACCGCGGCGCGCTGCCGTTCGCCACCGGACAGCTCGGCCGGCCGGTGTGCCAGGCGCTCGCCGAGGCCGACGCGAGCGAGCAGCGCGCCGGCCTCCGCGCGGGCCCGCGCCCATGGCAGCCGCCGGATCAGCAGCGGCATCGCGACGTTCTCGAGCGCGCTGAATTCCGGCAGCAGATGGTGAAACTGGTACACGAACCCGAGTGCGGCATTGCGCAGCCGGCCGCGCTCGGCGTCCGGCAACTGTGACATCTCGCGGCCATTGACCAGGACCCGGCCACTGGTTGGCAGATCGAGCCCGCCGAGAAGCTGCAGCAGTGTGGTCTTGCCGGAACCCGAGGCACCGATGATCGCGACCCGCTCGCCGGCGCCGATGGCCAGGTCCACGCCGCGCAGCACCGGCACGACGGTCGATCCCTGGCGGAACTCCCGGGTCAGCCGCTCGCAGGCGAGTACCGCCGCGCCGCCACCCTGATCAGACTTCATGCCGCAACGCCTCCGCCGGCTGGGTGGCCGCGGCGCGCAGCGCCGGCCAGATCGTCGCCGCAATCGCGAGCACGAGTGCGGTACCGCCGACCAGCGCCACGTCCGCGGCGCGCACCTCGGCCGGCAGGTCCGCGATCAGATAGACACCAGGGTCGACCAGCGTCACGCCGAGCAGGCGTTCGAGGCCATGGACCACCGCGGTGATGTTGGCGGCAATCGCCAGTCCGAGCGCGACTCCGGCCAGCGTGCCGAGCGCACCGATGGCCGTTCCCTGCAGCAGGAAGACCGCGAGAATCTCCCGCGGCGACGCGCCCTGGGCGCGCAGGATCGCGATGTCGCCGCGCTTGTCCTTCACCACCATGACCAGCGTGGCGATGATGTTGAACGCGGCGACGGCGATCAGCAGCAGCAGCACGACGAACAGGATCGACTTCGTGACCTGAATCGAGCGGAAGAAGTTGCCGTGCCGCCGGGTCCAGTCGCTGACCAGGAAGTCGCGCTCCAGCGCCCACGCGGCCTCGAGCGCCAGCGCCCGGACCACGCGCGCCGCACGCAGCGGCTCGGTCAGCCGATAGCGCAGCCCCGAAACCGCGTCGCCGAGTCGCAACAGTCGCGCCGCATCATCGAGGTGCAGCAGCGCCAGCCCGCGGTCGTACTCGAACATCCCGGAATCGATCAGCCCGGCGACGGTGAAGCTGCGCATCCGCTGCAGCAGGCCCGCCGGCGTCACCTGCCCCTGCGCGACCACCAGCAGTACCCGGTCGCCGCTCGCCACCTGCAGCTCCCCGGCCAGCCGCCGGCCGAGCAGCAGCCGATAGCGGCCCGGCTGCAGTTCCTCGAGTGCCGCGCCACGCAGGTGCTCGTGCAGGCGTGAAACCGTGCGTTCCGCGCCCGGCTCCACGCCGCGCAGTTCGACTGCGGCCGAGCGGGTGCCGCTGACCAGCATGCCCCAGCCGGCCGCATAGGGTGCCACGGCGATGACTTCCGGCCGGCCGCCGGTCAGCTCGCGGATGCGGCGCCAGTCGTCCAGCCGACCGTTCTGTCCCTCGAGCGTCGCGTGCGCGACGACGTCGAGGATCCGGCTGCGCAGCTCGGTCTCGAACCCGTTCATCACCGACAGCACGGCGATCAGCACCGCGACGCCGAGCAGGATGCCGGCCATCGCGATCGCCGAGATGAAGCCGACGAAGCGGTTGGCGCGCCGCGCGCGCAGATAACGCGCGCCGATCCACAGGCTCCACGCCGGCCAGCGCTGCCGCTCACTCATAGCGCAGCGCCTCAGCCGGCGCCGTCGCGGCGGCGCGTCGGGCCGGATACAGCGTGGCCAGCAGGGTCACGACCAGCGCAGCGGCGGCCACCAGCACGACGTCGGCGACGCGCAGCTCCGACGGGATCGTGGTCAGGTAGAACACGTCGGCATCGAAAATCGTGAAACCGAACACCTGCTCCAGCCGGGCGGCGACGGCGCCGGCATGCAGCGCCAGCGTCACACCGAGCGCGACACCGGCGCTGACCCCGGCCCAGCCGATCACCGTACCCTGCACCAGGAACGTACCGACCACGCCGCTGCGGGACAGCCCCAGCGTCCGCAGGATCGCGATGTCGCCGCTCTTTTCATTGACCAGCATCACCAGGCTCGCAACGATGTTGAATGCGGCGACCGCGACGATCAGCAGCAGGATCACGCTCATCATGGTCTTCTCGAGCCGGATCGCGCGGAAATAGGCCGCGTGCTCGCTGGTCCAGTCGCTGGCGCCGCCGGCGCCGAGTGCGGCGGCCAGGCTGGCGGTCCGGCGTGGCGCATCGAACGGGTCTGCATAGAACACGCGCACGCCGGCCGGCGCGGCGGCCCCAGCCAGTTCGACCACGTCGGCAAAGGCCGCCACGGCGAGCACCGCATCGTGATCGGCGAGCCCGATTTCGAAGGTGCCGGCAACGGTGAAGCTCCCGATCCGTGGCTCGAGATCGCCGCTGGCGCTGGCGCGCGGCAGCAGCACCGTGAGCGGATCGCCGGCGACGACCCCGAGCTGCACAGCCAGCGCCCGGCCGAGCACGATGCGCCGGCTGCCGGGCACGAGTGTGGCCAGCGTCCCGACCTGCATGGCCGCGGCGAGGGCTCGTTCGGTGTCAGCGTCGGTCGTACCGATCCCGCGCAACGTGAATCCGGCCAGCTCGGCGCCGGCCCCCGCCAGGCCCTGCACTTCGACGAACGGCTGGGCGGCGACTACTCCCGGTTGCTGCCGGGCCCGTCCGGCCAGTGCCGCAAGCTGCACCGCGTCGGCCGCCGCCGGCAGCGTGGCGTGGGCGGTCAGCGCCAGCAGGCGCGTACGCAGCTCGCCCTCGAAGCCGTTCATGACCGACAGGATCGTGATCAGCGCCGCCACGCCGAGGCACACACCGCCCAGCGAGACCCAGCTGATGAATGAAACGAGGAACTGGTGGCGCCGGGCGCGCGCATAGCGCAGCCCGATCCGGAGCGGCAGCGGTGTGGTCAGCATCGGCGGCTATTGAAACACAGCCGGCCGGCGCTCCGGGTGTTTCCGCGATGCGCATCAAGGATTTTCCGTGCGGCCGCGGCCGCCCCCGCCCGGCCGGTGCTACACTCCGCCGCGGAGGAAGCGCGATGACTATCGTACGCAGTGGCCTGTTGGCCGCGCTGGTCCTGATCCCAGCCCTGGCGGGCGCGGCCGACCAGCCTCCGGCCGATCCGTTGGCGGCAGATCGCCCGCAGCGCGGCATCACGATGGCGACCGTGCAGAGCCGTTACGGCCAGCCGGTCACCCGGCACCCGGCGGTTGGTCAGCCGCCGATCACGCGCTGGGACTACCCGTCGTTTGCGGTGTTCTTCGAGCACGACCGCGTGATCCACGCCGTGCTCGTCCGCAGCACGCCCGCCGGCTGAGCTTGCCCCCGGCCGCTGCCGGGGTATCCTGCCGGGCCTGTCCCCGCCGGGCCGTTCCGGAACGGGGTGTTGCGTCCGTCGGATCCCCATGCAGCCAGCGCCTCTGATCGACGTCCCACTGCCCGCGGCCGGCTCCAGGCTGTGCTGGGGCGAGCTGTACGGCAGCGCGCTCGCGCTGGTGCTGGTCGAAGCGGCGCGCCGCGCGGGCGGGCCGATCCTCGTCGTCACCGCCAGCGGCCGCGCTGCCGACCAGTTTCTGGCGGAACTGCGCTTCTTTGCGCCGCCGGAGTTGCCCCTGCTGGCGCTGCCCGATCACGAGACCTTGCCCTACGACCCGTTTTCGCCGCATCCCGACCTGGTGTCGGAACGGCTGCGGGCCCTGGCCGCCATGCCGGAACTGACGCATGGCATCGTGGTCACGACGCAGGCCGTGCTGCTCGGCCGCCTGCCGCCGCGGCGCTTCATCGCCGCGCACAGCTTCGACCTGCGCCGGGGCGAGCGCCTCGACCTCGCCGCGCTGCGCGCGCGGCTCGCGCTCGCGGGCTACGTCCACGTCAGCCAGGTGCGCAGCCCGGGCGAGCTCGCGATCCGCGGCTCAGTGGTCGACCTGTATCCCGCCGGTGCCGAACGGCCGTTGCGTCTCGACCTGTTCGATGACGAGATCGAGAGCATCCGCGCCTTCGATCCGGAGGACCAGCGCTCCCGCGAATTCGTCGAGCAGCTTGCGCTGCTGCCGGCGCGGGAGTTCCCGACCTCGCCGGAGGCGATCGCCCTGTTCCGCGGCCACTGGCGCGAGCGCTTCGAGGGGGATCCGCAGCAGTGTCCGGTCTACCGCGCCGTCAGCGCCGGCCATGCGCCGGCCGGCATCGAGGCCTGGTTGCCGCTGTTCTTCGCGCACACGGACGCGCTCGCCGACTACCTGCCAGCGGCAGCGCTGATCGTCGACACCGTGGATCTCGAGCGTTCGCTGCCGCTGGCCTGGTCCGAGATCACGGCCCGCTACGACGACCGCCGGCACGACCGCGAACGGCCGTTGCTCGAACCGGCCGAGGCGTTCCTGCCCGCGGCGGAATCGAACGCGCGTCTCGCCCTCCAGCCGCGCGTGCTGGCGATGGCCCACAAGGTCGAACCGCTGGCCAGCCCGGGCCCGTACCACAATTTCGGCACCGAGCCCCCGCCGGAGCTGCGCGTGGATCCACGCGCCGCGACGCCACTCGCGGCACTCCTCGCCCTGCTCGACACCGGCCGGGAGCGCGTGCTGCTGCTCGCTGACTCGCCGGGCCGGCGCGAGGTCCTGCTCGCCCAGTTGCGGGCCGCCGGCCGCGTGCCGGAGCCGGTCACCGACTGGTCCGGATTTGCCGCGGCCACCACCCGGTTCGCTCTTGCCGTTGCGGCCGACGTGCGTGGCCTGCGACTGCGCCAACCGGCGCTGCAGCTCGTGGCCGAGGATCAGTTGTTCGGCGAACGCGCCCGCCAGGAGCGCCGCCGCCGGCGGGCCGAGCGCGCGCCCGCTGCGATCCTCGGCGAGCTGATCGCGCTGGCGCCCGGCGCCCCGGTGGTCCACGAGGAATACGGGGTCGGCCGCTATCGCGGCCTGCGTGTCATGCAGGTCGAAGGCGCGCCGGCTGAGTTCCTGGTGCTCGAGTACGCCGGCGGCGACCTGCTCTATGTGCCGGTCCATGCTGTCGATCGCGTCGCGCGCTATACCGGCGGCTCGCCTGACACCGCACCGCTGCACCGGCTCGGCACCGAGCAATGGGCGCGCGCGCGGCGCCGCGCCGCGGAGAAGCTGCGCGATGTCGCGGCGGAGCTGCTCGACCTGTACGCGCGGCGCGCCGCCCGCGCGGGACGGATTCTCGAGTTCGATGCCGCCGCCGTCGCCGCCTTCGCCGGCGGTTTTCCGTTCGAGGAGACCGCCGACCAGCGCGATGCGATCGAGGCGGTGCTCGCTGAGCTGCGCTCCGGCCGGATCATGGATCGCGTGGTCTGCGGCGACGTCGGCTTCGGCAAGACGGAGATCGCGTTGCGCGCCGCCTTCGCCGCCGTCCAGGCCGGCGGCCAGGTGGCCGTGCTCGTGCCGACCACGCTGCTCGCCCAGCAGCACAGCCAGACCTTCGCCGACCGCTGCGCCGACTGGCCGATCCGCATCGAGAACCTGTCGCGGTTCCGCAGTGCCGCTGAGCAACGGGTAGTGCTGGCCGATCTCGCCGCCGGCCGCGTCGACATCGTGATCGGCACGCACCGCCTGCTGCAGCGCGACGTCGCCTTCCGCGACCTCGCGCTCGTGATCGTCGACGAAGAACACCGCTTCGGGGTCGGCCACAAGGAGCGGCTGCGGCAGCTTCGCGCCGACGTCAGCACGCTGACGCTGACCGCGACGCCGATCCCGCGCACGCTGAACCTGGCGCTCGGCGGACTGCGCGACCTGTCGCTGCTGACGACCCCGCCGGCCGGGCGGGTCGCGATCGAGACCTTCGTCTGCGAGTGGAGCGACCCGCTGGTCCGCGAGGCCTGCCTGCGCGAGCTGCGGCGCGGCGGCCAGGTGTACTTCGTGCACAACACCGTGCAGGGCATCGAGCAGCGCGCCGCCATGCTGCGCCGGCTGGTGCCCGAGGCCACGATCCGCGTCGGCCACGGCCAGATGTGCGAGCGCGACCTCGAGCGGCTGATGGTCGATTTCTACCACCGGCGCTTCGAGATTCTCGTGTGCACGACGATCATCGAGTCCGGCATCGACGTGCCGACCGCGAACACGATCCTGATCGAGCGCGCCGACCGGCTCGGGCTCGCGCAGTTGCACCAGTTGCGCGGCCGCGTCGGTCGCTCGCACCACCGCGCCTTCGCCTACCTGATCGCGCCGCCGCGCGCCGCGCTGCCGGCCGATGCGGTCAAGCGCCTGGAAGCGATCGAGGCCCTCGAGGAGCTCGGCGCCGGCTTCACGCTCGCCACTCACGATCTCGAGATCCGCGGCGCCGGCGAACTGCTCGGCGAGGAACAGAGCGGCCAGATCGAGGAGATCGGAATCGGCCTGTACCTCGAGCTGCTGGAACGCGCGGTGCAGGCGCTGCGCGCGGGCCGCGAGCCGGAACTGGCCAGGCCACTGCACGCCGGTCCGGAGATCGAACTGAATCTGCCGGCGCTGCTGCCCGACGACTACGTCCCGGACGTGCCGCTGCGCCTGCAGCTCTACCGGCGCATCGCCGCGGCCCCGACCAGCGCGGCCCTCGACGACCTGCGGGCCGAGCTGATCGACCGCTTCGGGCCGCTGCCGCCGCCGGGGCTGGCGCTGTTCGACGTGCACGGCCTGCGTCTGCTCGCGCGGCAGCTCGGCATCCGCCGCCTGCAGCTCGGTCCGAATGCCGGGCTGGTCGAGTTCGCGGCCGATCACCAGGTCGATCCGGCGCGCGTCATCCGCCTGATGCAGGGCGATCCACGGCAGTACCGGATGGATGGACCGCAGCGCCTGCGCTTCACGCTCCAGGACGCAGACGGCCCCGCCCGTCTCGCCCGTGCGGCGTGGCTGCTCGGCGAACTCGGTGCACCGGCCGCGGCTCAGCCCTCGAACTGAAGCGTCTCGGCCTCGAAGCACTGCGCCGCGGCCGCGGCGCACTCCTGCCACTGCGGGTGGTCGCGCAGCGCACCGTCGCCCGGCGGCGGCCGGCCGTGCAGGCGCGCGAGCCGCAGCGCGCTGACCGGATCCGCGCCACCCGGCAGCAGCCCGGCGAGCAGCGCCCGTACCGCTGCGCGGTCGTTGCAGACCGGCAGCATGTCGCAGCCAGCCGCCAGCGCAAGCCGGGCGCGCGCGATGATGTCACCGCCGGCGGCCGCGCCCGCCATCGACAGGTCGTCGGTGAACACCGCACCCTGGAAGTGCAACTGGCCGCGCAGGCAGTCGCGCACCCAGCGCGCGGACAGGCTGGCCGGCAGCGCGTCCACCTGCGCGCAGACGACGTGCGCCACCATCACCGCCGGGAGGCCGTTGGCAGTCAGCCGCCGGTACGGCAGCAGATCGGTCTCGAGTTCACTCCACTCGCGCCGGTCCACCGGCAGGGCGACGTGCGAATCCGCGCTGACGGCGCCGTGGCCCGGGAAATGTTTCGCGACCGCGGCCATGCCGGCCTCGCGCATGCCGAACAGGTACGCCGTCGCCAGCTCGGCGACGGCTTCGGCGCGACGATGCCAGGCGCGATCGCCGATCACCTGGCTGAGGCCATAGTCGAGGTCCACGCACGGTGCCAACGACAGGTCGACGCCGGTCGCGCGCAGCTCCGCCGCCATCAGCCAGCCGAGCTGGCGCGCGAGCCGCAGTCCGGCGCTGCGGTCGAGGTCATAGCGATGCCCGACCAGACGCGGCGGCGGCAGCCGCGTGAACCCATCCCGGAAACGCTGCACGCGCCCGCCTTCCTGATCGACGGCGACGAGCAACGCCGGTGTGCGCAGCTCGTGGATCGAATCGACCAGCCGGGCGAGCTGCGGCGGGCTGTCGTAATTACGAGTGAACAGGAGCACGCCGCCGACCAGCGGATGGACGAGGAATTCGCGCTCCTCCGGTTCGAGGGCCACGCCCTGCAGGTCCACCATCAGCGGCCCGAGCGTCATGAGCGCCCCTCAGGACGGATCGAGAACGGCGATCGTCTCGACGTGCGCGGTATGCGGAAACATGTCCAGGATGCCCGCTGCGACCAGACGGTAGCCATATTGCCCGACCAGAACCGCCGCGTCGCGCGCCAGCGTGCCGGGGTGGCAGGACACGTAGGCGATCCGGCGCGGCCGCCCGGCGGCTGCGAGCGGCAGCACTTCGCGTGCGCCGGCCCGCGGCGGGTCCAGCAGGACGAGGTCGTGACGCTGCCGCGCCCAGCCGGAATCGGCAGCGGGTGCGGAGAGGTCAGCGAGGTGAAAGTCGACGTTGTCGAGGCCGTTGCGGGCGGCGTTGCTGCGCGCCCGCGCCACGAGGGCGGCGTCGCCCTCGACGCCGGTGACCCGGCCGGCGCGCAGCGCCAGTGGCAGGCTGAAATTGCCGAGTCCGCAGAACAGGTCGAGCACCCGGTCGGCCGGCCCAGGCTGCAGCAGCGCGGCGGCCCGCTCGACCAGGGTCGCGTTGACCGCCGCATTGACCTGGACGAAGTCAGTCGGCTGGAATTCGATCCCGGCCGCGAGCCCGGGCAGCGCGTAGCGGAGTGGCGGCGGATCGGGTTCCAGCGGCCGGACGGTCTCGAGTCCCCCGGGCTGCAGCCAGAAACCGATCTGCCAGCGTGCGGCAAATTCCCGCAGCCGTGCGCGGTCATCCGGCCCCGGCTCTGCCAGCACACGCAGCACCAGTGCGATGGCCTCGTCGCCGCCCGCCACCTCGATCTGGGCGACGCGGTCGCGAATCGCCAGCCCGCCGATCAGCTCCGCCAGCGGCCGGAGCAGGCCGCCGACCGGCTCGACCAGGGTCTCGCAACGCGTCAGATCGGCGAGCAGCGGACTCTCGCGCTCGCGGAATCCGACCAGCACGCGCCCCTTCCTCACCACCCAGCGACAGCCGAGCCGCGCCCGCCGCCGGTAGGCCCACACCGGACCGGTCAGCGGCGGCAGCCACGTCTCCGGCTGCACGCCGCCGATGCGGGCCAGCGTCTCAGCCACCTGCCGCTGGCGGCTGGCAAGCTGCGCCGCCGGCGCGAGGTGTTGCAGCGCGCAGCCGCCGCAGACGCCGAAGTGTGCGCAGCGCGGCGACACGCGCTCGGGCGAGGCCTCGAGCAGCTCGACGATGGCCGCCTCGTCGTGCCGGCGGCGGTGGCGCGTGCGCGCGATCCGGACCTGCTCCCCCGGCAGCGCGCCGGCGACGAATACCGTCTTGCCGTCGACGTGCGCGATGCCGCGGCCCGCCTGATCGAGGTCGTCGATGCGCACCCGCTCCGGCAGCGCCGCTGCTCTCAAACCGCGGTCCAGGCCGAGGCGAATTCCTGCCAGTGCGGTTCCGGCCGGGTCGCGAGCCAGGCGCGCACCCGCCCCGTCTCGGCGGCCAGCCCCGCGGCATCGAGATGCCCGCGCAGCAGCTCGAAGCGCAGGTAGACGAGATAGGTGTTCAGCACATCCGTCTCGCAGTAGGCGCGGATCGCGGCAATGCGCCCTTCGCACCAGGCGTCCCAGACCTTCTCGCCGCTCATGCCCAGCTTGCCGGGCAGTTCGAGCAGCGCCGCGACGCGATCGAGCCCGGCGCGCCCGCGGGCCTGATAACCGGACAGGACATCCATCAGGTCGAGATGCCGCGCGTGATAGCGGTTCAGGTAGTTGTTCCAGCGGAAATCACGGTCGAGCTCTCCGGTATCCCAGTACACCGGCGCGGCGATGCCATGCCGCAGCATGCGGTAATGCAGCACCGGCAGATCAAAGCCGGAACCGTTCCACGACACCAGGGTCGGCCGCACCCGTTCGAGGCCGCCGAAGAAGCGCCGCAGCAGCTCCTCCTCCGGACTGTCCTCGCTGCCGATGCTCCACAACTGCCACTGGTCGCCGCTGCGCAGGGCCGCGCTGATCGCGACCACGCGGTGCTGCTCGAACGACAGGAATTCACTGCCGGTCTCGGCGGCGCGGCGCGCGAACATCGCCGCGGCCACGGTCCGGTCGTCGGCGCCGTCCAGCCCCAGCAACCGGCGGCCGAGGGCCACGTCCGGCACCGTCTCGATGTCGAATACCAGGCAGTGCAGCGGAGCGCTCACGGCCGCCGCATCAGCACCGCAACCGCGACGACCAGCCCGGCCTCGTCGGTCAGGCTGACGTGGCCCTCGCCGGCGCCGAGCTGATCCGCAACGGCGCGGCCGCGCGCCGAGAACACCACCTCTGGCCGGCCGCGCGCGTTGGCCAGAAAACCGACGTCGCGGACCCAGATGCCGTGCGCAAAGCCGGTGCCGAGCGCCTTGGCAATGGCCTCCTTGGCCGCGAAGCGCATGGCGAGAAACCGCGCCGGCCGTCGCTGCCGATCGAACAACGCCAGCTCCTCGGGCAGCAGCAGCCGCTCGACGAAGTGATCACCGAAGCGCTCCCAGGTCGCGGCAATGCGCTCGATGCGCACGACATCGGTGCCGATACCGAAGATCATG
This sequence comes from Gammaproteobacteria bacterium, assembly GCA_016882265.1. Lineage (GTDB taxonomy): Bacteria > Pseudomonadota > Gammaproteobacteria > Steroidobacterales > Steroidobacteraceae > SCUD01. The sequence continues at coordinate 21,097 of VGVB01000015.1, read as the reverse complement.
CGGGGCGGGCCGCCTGCATCAGCCGCTTCATTTCCACCACCGCCGCCGGCAGTCCGCTGAAGATCGCCCGCGCGATCAGTGCATGGCCGATGTTCAGTTCGACAACTGCCGGAATCGCCGCCACCGGCTGCACGTTGTGGAAGTCGAGTCCGTGGCCGGCATGCACGATCAGTCCGCAGCCCGCGGCATGGCGCGCGGCCGCCACGAGCCGCGCGAGTGCGGCCGCCTGGCCGGCCCCGCGCGCGCCGGCGTAGGCACCGGTGTGCAGTTCGACCGCAGCGGCTCCGGCCCGGACCGCAGCTTCGACCTGCGCTGGTTCAGGATCGATGAACAGCGCCACGCGCACACCCGCCCCCGTCAGCCGCTGGCAGGCCTCGGCGATCGTCGCCTCCTGGGCCAGGACGTCCAGGCCACCCTCAGTGGTCAGCTCGGCGCGCCGTTCCGGCACCAGGCAGACAGCGTCCGGGCGGACGCCGACCGCCAGCTCCAGCATGGCGGTGGTCGCGGCCATCTCCAGGTTCATGCGCGTCTGCAGCGCGCCGCGCAGAACCTGCACGTCGCGATCCTGGATGTGCCGGCGATCCTCGCGCAGATGCAGCGTGATACCGTCGGCGCCGGCCTGCTCCGCCAGCAGCGCCGCCAGCAGTGGATCGGGCGAGTGACCACCTCGTGCCTGGCGCAGCGTCGCGACATGGTCGATGTTGACACCGAGTGCGATGGAACCGGGATTCACGCGTTCCGCTCCAGCCGGCTCAGTGCCAGCATGACTTCGCGGCTGCGCAGGCCGCGACCGTCGAGACAGTGACCGAGCGCCGCGCGCAGCACGTGCCGCGCCGCGGCGAGTGTGGCGGCATCGTCCAGAACTCCGGCGGCGACGGCGAGCAGCTCGCGCCCGCCCAGCGCCGTGGCCGCCGGCGCCGCATCGCGTACCGCCAGCAGCCCCCGCCCCGGCTGGAAATGATAATGCCGATCCGGGTCCAGTGCCGCCCCGCTCTCGGCCTCGTGCGCGAGTTCCAGCCCGTAACCGAGCTCCGCCAGCAGCAGCAGTTCGAAGCGGCGCAGTGCCGGCGCCGGCGGCCCGCCGGCCAGTGCGCCGAGCGTCGCGCCGTAGCCGTCGCAGATGCGCTCGTGCCGCTCCTCGCGCGGCAGCAGCCGCAGCAGCAGCTCGTTCAGGTAGAAGCCGCTCATCAGCCGATCCGGCGCCAGCGCCGGCGGCGACCCGCCGCTTTCGGCGCCGGTCAGCGTACCGCCGTCGGCGCGCCCGCTCCAGCACACCAGCAGCGGCACGAACGGCTGCAGCAGCCCGCGCAGCCGTGCCGCCGGACCGCGCGCACCGCGCGCAAACAGCGTGACCCGCCCGTAGTCGCGGGTCAGCAGCTCGAGAATGCGCCCGGTTTCGCTCCACGGCCGGTGGTGCAGCAGCCAGGCCGGTTCGTGCCGGACCCGCCGCGGCGTGCTCATGCGCACGCACCGCCGGCCAGCGCGGCCAGCAATTCGGCGCTGTAGGGATGCCGCGGATTCCGCAGCAGCGTCGCCGTCGCCGCGGACTCGACGATGCGGCCGGCGCGCAGCACGGCGATCCGGCTCGCGAGCGCCGCCGCGACGCCAAGATCATGCGTGACCAGCAGCACCGCCATGCCGGTATCCTGCCGTAACTCGTCGAGCAGTGCGATCACGCCGGCCTGCACGGTCGGGTCGAGCGCCGTCGTCGGCTCGTCGGCGAACAGCAGCCGCGGCCGGGCCATCAGGGCCGCGGCCAGCGCCACACGCTGGCGCATGCCGCCGGACAGTTCGTGCGGATACGCGCGCGACCAGCGCGCCGGGTCGGGCAGGCGGACGCGCTCCAGCATGTGTCCGACTTCCTGCCGCGCCTGCGCTGCCGGGCAGCCGCGCGCGGCCACCGCCACCTCCGCCAGCAGCGTGCCGATGCGACGGTGCGGAGTCAGGCTGCCGGTTGCGTCCTGGAAGACGAGCCCGATGCCGCGGCCGCGCTGCCGCGCCGCGGCACCATCGGCGCCGAGCAGTTCCCGGCCGTCGAATCGTGCCGAGCCGCTCGCCCGGCCGCCCGCAGCGAGCAGTCCCAGACAGGCGAGCAGCAACTGGCTCTTGCCGGAACCGCTCTCCCCGACGAGAGCGACGCATTCCCCGGCGTCCACCTCGAGACTCACCCCCGCCACGGCGCCCGCGGCATCCGGCGCGCCCGCAAAGCGCACCGCGAGGTCGCGGATCGAGAGCAGTGCCATCTCAGGAATCCTGTGGGTCCAGCGCGTCGCGCAGACCGTCGCCGAGGAAGTTGCAGACCGCGACCAGCAGCACGAGGCAGCCCCCCGGCACGAGCAGCAGCCACGGCGCGGTCTGCATTTCCGCGGCGCCGTCCGCGATCAGATTGCCGAGGCTCGCCAGCGGCTGCTGCACGCCGATACCGAGGAAACTCAGGAAACTCTCGACGAGGATCGCCTGCGGGATCAGCAATGTCGCGTAGACGACCACCGGCCCGAGCAGGTTCGGCACGACATGGCGGGCGATGATGCGCACCGGGCCGGCGCCGCCGACGATCGCGGCCGCGATGAACTCGCGCTCGCGCAGCGCCAGCGCCTGCGCCCGCACGATGCGCGCGGTCGTCAGCCAGCCGAACGCTGCGATCGCGATCAGCAGCGTCAGCGGACTGCGGCCGCAGGCGACGGTCAGGACGATCACGAAGAACACCTGTGGCAGCGCGTACAGCACATCGACGATGCGCATCAGCAGCGTGTCCACCCGCCCGCGCAGGTAGCCCGCGACCGCGCCCCAGCTCACGCCGACCAGCAGGCTGACCAGCGTGGCCGCGAGCGCTATCGCCAGCGACACGCGCAGGCCATGCAGCGTGCGCACCAGCAGGTCGCGCCCCAGCCGGTCGGTGCCGAGCCAGTGACCGGCGGCCGTGAACGGCGCCACTGCCACATGTTCCCAGTCGATCCACCCCGGCGGCCGGCCGAGCAGCGCCGGACCGACGAGGGCCACGCCGCCGAGCAGCAGCAGCAGCGCCAGGCTCGCCACCGCGCCGCGGTTGCACGCGAACCGCCGCAGCATGCCGCGGCCCAGGGACGGCGCCGTCATGACGGGCCCAGCCGGATGCGCGGGTCGAGCCATGCGCAGGCCAGGTTGGCGACCAGATTCAGTGTGATCGTCAGCGCTGCATAGACGATCACCATGCCCAGCACCAGTGTGTAGTCGCGGTTCAGCGCGCCTTCCACCAGGTAGCGCCCCATGCCGGGCAGGCCGAACAGGGTCTCGACCACCAGCGACCCCGACAGCAGCGCCGCGCCGGCGGGTCCGAGAAAGCTGACCACTGGCAGCAGCGCCGCCGGCAACGCATGCGCGACCACGACCCGGCGCTCCGGCAGTCCGCGGGCGCGCGCGGCGCGGATCCACGGCAAACGCAGCACGTCGAGCAGACTGCCGCGGGTCAGGCGCGCCAGCTGCGCCGCAACGGGCAGAGCCAGCGTCGTGACCGGCAGCACCAGATCGCGGTAGCGGCCCGGTTCCCAGCCCGCCACCGGCAGCCAGCGCAGGTGGATTCCAAACACCAGCACCAGCAGCGGCGCGACGACGAACACCGGCACTGCGATCCCGGTCACCGCCAGCGCCATGACGGCGCGATCCGGCCAGCGGTCCCGGTACAGCGCCGCGCTCAGGCCGGCGGGCACGCCGGCCAGCAGCGCGAGCAGCAGGGCACAACCGCCGAGAGTCAGGCTGACCGGCAGTCCGCCGCGAATCAGCTCGGTGACGGTGAAGTCGCGAAACTTGAACGACGGACCGAAGTCGCCGCGCAACAGTCCGCGCACGTAGCGAGCGAACTGCTGCGGCAGCGGCTGATCGAGGCCATACGCCGCCTCGAGATTGGCGCGGATCTCGGGCGGCAGCGACTGCTCCTCGTCGAACGGCCCGCCCGGTGCGAGCCGCACCAGCAGGAAGGCCGCGGCGATGATCGCCGCGAGCGTCGGCACGGCGGCCGCCAGGCGCCGCAGCAGCAGCGCAATCACCGTCGCGGTTCCGGACAAAAAAGAATCCGCACGCCTCGCACCGTGCCCGGCAACTACGCTAGCCGGCCGCCACGACAGAGGCAAGCCGGGCCTCCAGAATCGACTGGAGCATAGTCGTGTAACTCATTGTGTAAGCGAAGTTTCCGGATCGAGGCAAGCTCGCGGGCTTACCGCGAACAGATGGCGTACTGCGGCAGTACAGATGGTAGGATGCGCGCTTTCTGTCAGCGGTGAGGGACTTCCGGCGCATGGGCAAGGTACTGGTCGGCATCAAACGGGTCATCGATTACAACGTGCGGGTCCGGGTGCGCCCGGACGGGACCGGCATCGTGACCGACGGCGTCAAGATGAGCATCAATCCATTCGATGAGATCGCCCTCGAGGAGGCGCTGCGTCTGCGTGAACGCGGTGCGGCCGACGAGGTCATCGTCGCCAGCCTCGGCCCGGACGATGCCCAGCAGCAGTTGCGCACGGCGCTGGCGATGGGCGCGGACCGCGCGATCCTGGTGCGCGCCGACGGCGCCCCCGAGCCGATGCTCGCGGCGCGTGCGCTGTTCGCGCTGGTGCAACGCGAACAGCCGACGTTCGTGATCGTCGGCAAGCAGGCCATCGATGATGACGCCAGCCAGACCGGCCAACTCCTCGCGGCACTGTGGGACCGGCCCCAGGCCACGTTCGCCTCGAAGATCGAGCTGTCCGGGGCGTCGGCACGCGTCACCCGCGAAGTGGACGCCGGCCTCGAGGTCATCGACGTCGACCTGCCGGCGGTGTTCACCACCGACCTGCGTCTGAACGAACCGCGCTACGTCAAGCTGCCGGACATCATGAAGGCGAAGAAAAAACCACTCGACGTGACCGACCTGGCTACGCTCGGCATCGACGCCACGCCGCGCCAGCGCGTCGTGCGGCTCGAGCCGCCCGCGCAGCGCCAGAAGGGAGTGATCGTCAAGGACGCGGCCGAACTGGTCGCGGCGCTGAAGCAGAAAGGACTGCTGGCATGAACCAGGTACTCGTCGTCGCCGAACACTCGGCGGGCCGTCTCAACCCCGCCACAGCCAAGTGCGTGAGCTGCGCCGCCGCCATACCCGACGCGACGATCGCGGTGCTGGTGCTCGCCGCCGACGGCGCCGCAGTCGCCGCGCAGGCCGCCGCGCTGAACGGCGTCAGCCGGGTGCTGCTCGCCAGCCATCCCGCCAGCGAGCCAGCGCTCGCCGCGGTGCTGGCGCCGCAGATCGCGAAGTTGGCGCCGGGTTGCAGCCACGTCTTCGGCCCGTCCACGACCTTTGGCCGTGACCTGATGCCGCGGGTCGCCGCGCTGCTCGACGCCCCACAGGTCAGCGACGTGATGGCCGTGGATGGAGCCCACCGCTTCCGCCGGCCCTGTTACGCGGGCAATGCCATCGCGACAGTCGAGGTCGATGCCGATCGCCCGGTCGTCGCCACGGTGCGAGTCGCCTCCTGGCAGCCGGCCGCGGCCGGGGGCCCGGCGCCGGTCGAGCGCGTCAGCGCCGACGTGGCTCTGCCGGCGCACACCCGCTTCGTCTCAGTATCGGCCGGCCGCAACGACCGGCCCGACCTGCAGACAGCGGCCCGCGTGGTGTCCGGCGGGCGCGCCCTCGGCAGCGCCGAGAACTTCGCGCTGATCCAGCGTTTCGCCGACCGCATCGCGGCGGCGGTCGGCGCCTCGCGCGCCGCGGTCGACGCTGGCTATGCGCCGAACGAGCTGCAGGTCGGCCAGACCGGGAAGATCATCGCGCCGGAGCTGTACATTGCCGTCGGCATCAGCGGTGCGATCCAGCACATCACGGGCATCAAGGACGCACGTACGATCGTCGCCATCAACAAGGATCCGGAAGCGCCGATCTTCGAAGTCGCCGACCTCGGCCTGGTCGGCGATCTGTTCAGGATCGTTCCGGAGATCGAAAGCCTGCTTGCAGCGTCGTGACCGGAACCGTCAGCCGCCGAGGCTCGCCAGTACCGATTCGGCGCTGGAGACGCCGAACTGGCCCGGCGGCTCGATGTGCACGGCACGGACCACGCCGTCCTCGATCAGCAGCGCGAAACGCTGACTGCGCAGGCCCATGCCGAAGCCACGCGCGTCGAGTTCGAGCCCCAGCGCGCGGGTGTAATCACCGTTGCCGTCGGCCGCCATGACCACGTCACCGCCGGCGCCAGCCGCCTTGCCCCACGCGTCCATCACGAACACGTCATTGACGGCGAGACAGACGATACGCTGCACGTCGCGCGCGCGCAGCGCCGCAGCTTCGCGGATGAAACCCGGCAGGTGCTTCGCGTGGCAGGTCGGCGTAAAGGCGCCCGGCACCGCGAACAGCACCACGCGCCCGTGACCCAGCAGTTCCGCCGCGGCGGTCTTCGCCGGTCCGTCGGCGGTCATGATCTGCAAGGTGCCCTGCGGAATCCGTTCCCCAATGGCAATGGTCATGGCTCTCTCCGTCAGTGAGTCTCGCGCTCAGGTGGCTACGGTGGTCCAGAGGTCGGCGACACCACGGATCTGGGCGTTGGCGGCGCCCGCGGCCTTGAACGCGTTGCGCGCCTCCGTGGCCTTGCGGGTCTCGACCAGCGCGATGCCGAGCAGCATGTGCAGGTCGTCCGCGCGTCGCACCCGGCCCTTGTCGACGCCACGGCGCGCGGCCTCGGTCGCCTTGGGGAAGTTCCGCAGCGTGAAGTACACAGTCGCCAGGCGCGCTTCGGCATCGCCGCTCGCCATCGCCATCGCCTCGCGCTCCTGCTGCGCCACGCTCGACTTCAGCTTTTCGACCTGGCCCTTCGCGTCGGCGAGCAGCCGGTTATTGCGGTCGTCGCGTTTGATCGCGCCAGCGCTCATGCCTTTCTCGATCATGGCGACCGCCTCGCCCGGGCTCGACAGGTCGAGCGCCGCCTCGGCGTAGTGAATATAGTGGTCCGCGGACAGCAGCCCGCGGGCGGCACCGAGCCGGTACAGGTTCACCATCACGACGGCATCGCCCTTCGAGTCGCGCTGGTAGGCGTTGACGAGCTGGTCGAAGACATTGTTCTTCGGCGCCACGGCCATCAGCCGGTGCAGCGTCACCAGCCGCTTCGGCTCGTCCGCCAGTTCGAAGTAGGCCTTGTTCAGCATCTCCAGCAGCGGCCCGATCGTGCGCGCCGGCTTGCCCGCCTTCTCCGCCGCGGTCACGGCGCGATCCAGCGTGCTCGCGGCGGCCCGGTAATCCTTGACCTGGAACTGCGAGTTGCCGAGCAGGATCAGGTCATCCGCCGTCGACGAACCCTGGGCGGTCGCCAGGCGCTGCAGCGCGTCGATCGCTCCGCGGAAATCCGACAGCGCGTAATGCGAGGTAGCCTTGAGGCGCAGCTTGTTCACGAGGTCACGACCGCTGACCCGCCCGGTGGCGATACGCTCGTCCACCGTCTTGATCACCAGGCGGTGGTCCTTCACGCTGCTGGCCGCCCAGATCAGCAATTCGTTGACCCCCTGTTCCTCAGCCGGCTGCAGTGCCCCTCTGGCCCTGGCCTCCTGCAGCAGGCGGATCGCCTCACGGAAATCCCCCTTCTTGCCGGCCTCCTGCGCGGCGGCCGCCTTATCGGCGATTTCCTTCCGCCACCCGCCCGCCTGTTCCGCTGCAGCCGCCGCTGGCACTGTGGCCACGAACACTGCCGCCAGCGGCAAGGCCAGCAACCCGAGCAGTACGCCGGTTCCCAGTCCTCTGATCCTCGCCATCAGCCTGTACTCCTGCTCCCGTCACCAGCGGCGGCCGGCTGCTCCCGGCTGAGCCGCGCCAACCACAGGTTCGCGACATGCCCCAGCAGCGACTGGCTGCCAGCCGCGGCCGCTGCCGCCTCGAATGCTGCACGCGCCTCGTCGAGGCGCCCCAGTTCGAACAGGGCAGCACCGAGCAGCAACTGGGCATCGTCCACCCGCGTCACTCCGCCACGGGCCAGGCCGTTGCGGACCAGCTCAACAGTCTTCGCGTAGTCGCCCTTGCTGTAATAGCCCAGCCCGACCTTGACCTCAACCTCACCTTTCGGATTCTTCGCCGCCGCGGCCGCATCCGCGGACAGGTTCCGGCTGTCCGAGGCCAGCGCCGTCCGCGCTTCCTGCAGCACCGCCTGATTGCTGCCCGCGTCCGGCACGATGTTCTCCCGGATCCCGCGCTCCAGAGCCCGGACGGCCTCGCCCGGGCTGCCGAGCACCAGCGCGACATCGGCGTAATCGAGATAAGTGCCGACGGTGCCGAGACCGCCAAGCGGATCGGTGATCGCCAGGCGATAGGCGTTCAGCATCAGGACGCGATCATCCGCGCTGCGCACGCGGTACAGGCTGAGGACCCGCGTGTAGTAGTCGCGGCTCGTGTAGTCCGCGAGCACGCCCTCGAGATTGGCCAGCCGCTCATCGTCGCGCTTGAGTTCGACCAGGCAGCGGTCGCGCAACTGGTACCACAGCTCCTCGGGCCGGCGGCCCGCCTGGCGCGCCTCGGACATGACCCGGACCAGCCAGCGATCCGCTTCGTCGCAACGGCTGGCCTGCAGGTAGAGCCGGGCCAGCGTTTCGAGTTCCTTCGGCTGCGGCGCTGGTGTCGCGTCGATAAAGGCCTGGTAGTGCTGCAGCGCCCTGACGTTGTCCCGCTTCGAGTTGTACCAGGCGGCGAGCTGCTGGTGCAGCGCGCCGACCTGATCCGGAGCCGCGAAGCCATCCTCGATGAAGCGCTCGAAGCCCGCCATCAGCCCTTCGGTATCGTTCGTGCCCTGCAGCGCCTGCAGCCGCCAGCCGGCCAGCACCTTGCGGTCATCAGGGTTCAGGGTCGCGATCGCCTCGATCTCCGGCAGGGCCTGCAGCACCTCGGCCCACTTCTTCTCGTTGACCAGCTTCTGGACCGGCACCGCCTTCTTGACGAATTCCTTGCTGAACTGCTGCTGCGGAGCGGCGGGCTCAGCCGCTTTCTCGCGCTTCGAGCGGCGCGACTCCTCCGCGGCGGCGGCCGGTGTCGCGAACGGCGCCAGCACGGCCGTACCGAGCAGGGCACCAGCGAGCAACGCCGGGGCCCATCGTCTGCTCCAGTTCGATCCCTTCATGAATTCCCACTTGTACAACAGTTGTTCAATGGACTGCGATCGCAGCGCCCGGTTCCCGATCCGCCGGACCTTGCCGACGTTCAGCGCCCGTTCAGCCGCGCCGCCGATGCACAGCAAAGGAGCGGAACCCGCGCTGCGAGCCCCGCCCCGGTTCCCGAGCGGCCACCGTCCCCGCTCACTGGCCGAGCGGCGGCTCCGCGATGAAGCCTACCTTGCGCATCCCGCCGCGCTGCAGATCGGTCAGCGTGTCGGCGATGTACTCGTAGCGCGCGCGCACGTCGGCACGGATGTGTACTTCCGGCTGCGGATCCTTGACCGCCTCCTGCAGTACCAGACTGATCAGCGTGCGCCGGTCGACATTGGTGTCGTTCCAGTAGATCGAGCCGTCGAAGTCGATCGACAGATTGATGTTCTCCGGCTTGGTCACCGTCGGCTGGTTGAACTCATTCGGCAGGTCCACCTTGACCGCCTGAGTCATCACCGGAACCGTGATGATCATGATGATCAGCAGCACGAGCATGACGTCCACGAGTGGAATCACGTTCGGGTCGACCATCGGATCTTCGCTGGCGCCGGTAACCGCGACGGCCATGGCTCACTTCCCCTGAACGCGGGAACCGGCGACCAGGGCCGCCTGGACGTCGTGCGCGAAATAGGTCGCACGCTCCATGATCGACTTGTTGACGCGCAGCAGGCCGTTGAAGCCGAGCACCGCCGGGACCGCCACCGCCAGACCGAGTGCGGTCATGATCAGCGCCTCACCGATCGGGCCCGCGACTTTGTCGAGGGATGCCTGGCCCGCGATCGAGATGCTGATCAGCGCGTGGTAGATACCCCAGACCGTGCCGAACAGGCCGACGAACGGCGCGGTCGAACCGACCGACGCCAGCACGACCATGCCCTGCTGCAGGCTCGACTGCAGTATGTTGGTCCGCTTCTCGATGTGCGTGGCGACCCAGTCGGCGAGGTCGATATTGCTGGACACGTCCCGCGACGAACTCTTGCGATGGTGCTCGACCGCCTGCAGGCCGTCGTGGGCGATATCGCGGAAGGGGTTGACCTTGCCCTTGAGCCTGCCGATGCCCTCCTGAATGGAGCTGGCGCCCCAGAAGCTCTTTTCCGCCTCGGTCGCGACCTTCTTCAAGGCGCGCTGGTCCAGCCACTTGGTGATCATGACCCACCACGACCACAGCGACATCCCGATCAGGATGACGAACACACCTTTGCCCACATAATCGCTCTGGGCCCAGAGCCCGCCAACGCCATATGGGTTTTCGGTCATACCGGTTTCAGCTGCCATTCTCCGCTACCTCTGACTGATGTTTCTCGATCCGGCTGGGATGGACCCGCGCGCACCGGCGCCGCCCTCCTCCGGTCCTGCTTCCCAACGTTGCCGGATCACTCCAGCTTGAAAACGATCGGCAATACGGCCTGCGCCTCGACCGGCTGGCCGTCGCGCCGGCCGGGATTGAAGCTCAGCCGACGGATGACGCACTCGGCCGCCCCATCGAGCCGCTCGAAGCCACTGCTCTGCTGGACGCTCATCGCGCCCGCCTTGCCCGTTGCATCGATCGTGATGGCGACGACGACCCGCCCCTCTTCATTGAGGCGGCGCGAAGCGGACGGATAGCAGGCATTGATGGCCGCCGCGATCCGGTCACCGCGGGCCTTCAGGGTCGGCGCGGTCACCTGGACCGGCCGCGGCGGCGGCGGCGCCTGCACCTTGGGCGGCGGCGTCTCGGCGACTCGGGCAGTGATCGCGGTCGTCGGGCCCTCGAAGGTCGGCAGGTCCAGCAGCGGCGGTGGCACGACCGGCGGCGGCACATCGACCGGCGGCGGCGGCGGCGGCTCCTTCAGATCCTCGGGTGGTGGCGGCGGCGGCGGCAGGTCGATGAGACCGATCTCGTCCGCCATTCTCATCGCGTCGTGCGCCAGTCCGCTGACCAGCGCCAGATAGAAACCGACATGCAGGCCGATGATACCGATCAGGATGGCCGCCCTGCGCGACCCGCCCACGGAGTACATGTTCGTCATACCGACCTTGCCCAGCCCCCCCGTCCGTTGTACCGGTACCGTGCTCCGGCAACCGGGCCGCCCGTCCATGAATTGCGCCGCTGGCCCTGTGCGACGCCGGCCACCTTAGCGGCTGATCCGCGCCACTGCAAGCACCTTTGTGGGTCACGGGCGCCTGCCGCGGCGGTATAACAAACGCCTGGGCGAGGGCGAGCGGGTTTGCCGCCCGTCGCCGCTGCGTCCGGCGGCGGCTTGCCGGGCCGCAGTTGACAGCCGCGTGGACGCTATGCTGTCATCCGCGCATCTTGCACCGCACCATGACGCACGAGCGAACGGACACCGTGACGAGGCCGACCACAGTGAAGACGATCGCTCTGCTTCCCGAGCTGGGCCTGCTGCTGCTTGCGCGGCAAAGGTGCGGGGCGACGGGCTGACACCCGGCGAGACCAGAGATCAGCAACCCCGCACCGGAACCCGAACCGGGGCGGGGTTTTTCATTACTGGAGCCGACATCTACAACAGGGGCAACAGGAGTCTGCGATGCGCATCTATTCCCGCAAGAACGTCCGGCCGAGTGCGCTGAAGGGCGCCCGGATCGCGATCATCGGCTACGGCAGCCAGGGACGAGCGCATGCGCTCAACCTGCGCGACAGCGGCTTCGATGTGGTCGTCGGCGTGCGCCCGGGTCCGAGCCGCACCCGCGCCCGCCGCGACGGCCTGCGTGCCGTCGACCCGGTCGCCGCCGCGACCGGTGCCGACCTGATCGCGATGCTGGCCCCCGACCTCGCCCAGCCGGCGATCTGGCGCGAGCTGCGCACGGTCATCAAGCCGGGAGCGGCACTGCTGTTTGCCCACGGCTTCAACATCCATTTCCGGCAGATCCGCCCGCGGCGCGACATCGACGTCGTGCTGATCGCGCCGAAGGGCCCCGGCGACCTGGTGCGACGCCAGTACCAGCAGGGCCGCGGCGTACCCTGCCTGCTCGCGGTCGCGCAGGATGCCAGCGGCCAGGCGAAGCACCGCGCGCTGGCCTATGCGGACGGCATCGGCGGCACCCGCGGCGGCGTGCTCGAAACCACCTTCGCCGAGGAGACCGAGACCGACCTGTTCGGCGAACAGGCCGTGCTGTGCGGCGGCGCGACCGAACTGGTCGTGGCCGGCTTCGACACGCTGGTCAAGGCCGGCTACCAGCCCGAGGTCGCCTACTACGAGTGCCTGCACGAGCTGAAGCTGATCGTCGACCTGCTGCACGAGGGCGGCATCGCCAAGATGCACCGCTTCATTTCCGACACGGCCAAGTACGGCGACCTGACCCGCGGCCCGCGCGTCATCAACCGCGCGGTACGCCGCGAGATGAAGACCATCCTCGGCGAGATCCGGAGCGGCCGCTTCGCCCGCCAGTGGATCAGCGAGAACCGCCGCGGCCAGCCGCGCTACCGGCGGCTGCTGCAGCGTGACCTGGCTCAGCCGATCGAGAAAGTCGGCCGCCGCCTGCGCGCGCGCATGCCCTGGCTCGAGGAGCGGTCCTGAACAAGGGAGCAGAACGCCGATGAGCGCCGACGACTCCGCTCGCGTACTGATCTTCGATACCACGCTGCGGGATGGCGAGCAGTCGCCCGGTTGCAGCATGAGCCGCGACGAGAAGCTGCGCGTCGCGCGCGCGCTCGCCGAACTCGGCGTCGACGTCATCGAGGCCGGCTTCCCGGCCGCCTCGGCCGGTGACTGGGAGGCCGTCCACGAGGTCGCCCGCCAGGTGCGCGGACCGGTGATCTGTGCGCTGGCCCGCTGCAGCGCCGACGACATCGACAAGGCCTGGTCGGCGGTCGCAGTGGCCGAGCGGCCGCGCCTGCACGTATTCCTGGCGACCAGTGCGATCCACCGCGAGCACAAGCTCAACATGGCGCGGGAGGAAATCATCCGTGTCGCGGTCGAGGGGGTGCGCCGGGCGCGCGGCCACTGTGCCGACGTCGAGTTCTCGCCGGAGGACGCCTCGCGCACCGAGCTCGAATTCCTCGGCGCAGTCGTGCAGGCGGTGGTCGACGCCGGCGCGACCACGATCAACATCCCGGACACGGTCGGCTACACCACGCCGCAGGAGTTCCACGAGACCTTCAGCTACCTGCGCGCGCAGGTGCGCGGCATCGACCGGATCACGCTGTCGGTGCACTGCCACGACGATCTCGGCATGGCGGTCGCCAACAGCCTCAGCGCGGTGCGCGCCGGCGCCCGCCAGGTCGAGTGCACGATCAACGGCATCGGCGAGCGCGCCGGCAACTGCGCGCTCGAGGAAGTGGTCATGGCGCTGGCCACGCGCGCCGCGCAGTTCGGCGCCCGCACCGGCATCCACACGCAGCGCCTGTACCCGACCTGCCGGCTGGTCTCGGCCCTGACCGGCATGCCGATCCCGCGCAACAAGGCGGTCACCGGCGAGAACGCGTTCGCGCACGAGTCCGGCATTCACCAGCACGGCATGCTGCGCCATGCCGCCACCTACGAGATCATGCGCCCGCAGGATGTCGGCCTGACCCGCAGCCACCTGGTGCTCGGCAAGCACAGCGGCCGGCATGCGTTCCGCGAGCGGGTGCGGGAACTGGGCTTCGAGCTGGATGCCGGCGAACTCGACGAGGCGTTCACCCGCTTCAAGGCGCTCGCCGACCGCAAGAAGGAGTTGTTCGACGGCGACATCGAGGCCCTCGTGCTGCAGGTCGAGTCCGGCACCGGCGGCCCGTGGACGCTCGTCAGCCTGACCACCGAGGCCACGACCGGCGCCGACGCCAGCGCCGTCGTGCACCTGCGCCACAGCGACGGGCGCGCAATTGAACAGGCCGCCAGCGGCGACGGCCCGGTGGACGCGGCACTGACCGCGATCGAGCACGCGATCGGCCTGCCGCTCCGGCTGGACAAGTTCGAGGTGCGCAGCGTGTCCGGCGGCGAGGACGCCCAGGGCGAGGCCCTGCTCACGGTCGAGTGCGAGGGCCGCAGCTATCGCGGCAGCAGCGTCAGCACCAACATCGTCGAAGCCGGCGTGCTGGCCTTCCTCGAGGTTATCAACCGCATCGAGCAGAGCCGCGCGGCGCGCCGGCCGCGCAGCGCCGCCGGGGTCGCATGACCCCGCGGACGATGTTCGACAGAATCTGGCACGCTCACGAGGTCGTGCCGGAAACCGCCGACACCCCGGCCGTGCTGTACGTGGATCTGCATCTCGTGCACGAGGTCACCTCGCCGCAGGCATTCGCGCTGCTGGCCGCGCGCGGACTGCGGGTCCGCCGCCCGGACCGCACGCTGGCGACGCTCGACCACTCGACCCCGACCGCAACGGCCGAACTGTACGGCCACGTGCCGATGCGCGACGCCGCGGCCGCCAGTCAGATCGCCGCGCTGCAGCGCCATGCGGCTGCCACCGGCATCGAACTGCTCGACATCGGCGACCGGCGCCGCGGCATCGTCCATGTGATCGGACCCGAACTCGGCGCGACCTGGCCCGGCAGCGTGGTCGTCTGCGGCGACAGCCATACCAGTACGCACGGCGCCTTCGGCGCCCTGGCCTTCGGTATCGGCACCACCGAGGTCGGTCACGTACTGGCGACCCAGTGCCTGCTGCAACGCAAGCCGCGGACGCTCGCCGTCGAGGTCACCGGCACACTGGCCCCGGGCGTCGGCGCCAAGGATCTGGTGCTGGCGATCATCGCCCGGCTCGGCGTTGCCGGCGGCACTGGCCATGTGCTCGAGTACCGCGGCGCCGCGATCCGGGCGCTGTCCATGGACGAGCGCATGACCGTCTGCAATATGTCCATCGAAGCCGGTGCCAGGGCCGGCCTGATTGCTCCCGACGACACGACGATCGAATATCTGCGCGGCCGCCCACGCGCACCGGCCGCCGCAGACTGGGAGCGCGCGGTCGCGGCCTGGCGCGCGCTGCCGACCGACTCCGGCGCCGTGTTCGACCACACCGAAACGTTGGACGCCGGCCGCATCGAGCCGATGATCACCTTCGGCACCAATCCGGCGATGGGCTGCGCGATCGGCGCCACGATCCCGGCACGTGATGACCCGAGCTACCGGAAGGCGCTCGCCTACATGGGCTTCGCTCCCGGCGAACGCCTGGCCGGCCGGCGTGTCGATCTCGTGTTCATCGGCAGTTGCACCAATTCCCGTCTGTCCGACCTGCGCGCCGCCGCCGCCGTGCTGCGTGGCCGGCGCGTCGCGGCCGGCGTACGCGTGCTGGTCGTGCCCGGCTCCGAGCAGGTCAGGACAGCCGCCGAGGCCGAGGGACTCGCCGCCGCCTTCGTCGCCGCGGGCGCCGAATGGCGCGAGGCCGGCTGTTCGATGTGCCTCGGCATGAACGGCGACATCGCCGCGCCCGGCCAGTACGTGGTCAGCACCAGTAACCGCAACTTCGAGGGCCGGCAGGGGCCGGGCGTGCGCACACTGCTGGCGAGTCCGGCGACCGCGGCCGCCGCGGCCGCGACCGGCTGCATCACCGACCCACGCGAATTCGCACACCGGGGAGACTGAAACGCGATGGAACCGTTCGGCCGGCTGCGCTCGCGCACGGTGGTGCTGCCCGCCACCGATATCGACACCGACCAGATCATCCCGGCGCGCTACCTCACGACCACGAGTCGTACCGGCCTTGGCCGCCACCTGTTCGCCGGCTGGCGCTACACCACCGACGGGGCGCCGCAACCCGGGTTCGCTCTGAACCGCCCCGAGGCCGCCGGCTGCGCGATCCTGGTCGCCGGCCGCAATTTCGGCTGCGGCTCGTCGCGCGAGCACGCCGCCTGGGCGTTGTACGACTACGGCATCCGCGTCGTGATCAGCAGCGAAATCGCCGATATCTTTCGCAGCAACGCGCTGAAGAACGGCCTGCTGCCGATGGTCGTCGATGCCGGCCTGCACGCGTGGCTGCTGGCGCACCCCGGCGCGGAGCTCGAAGTGGATCTCGACGCCTGCCGGCTGCGGCTGCCGGATGGGCGCGAGCTGCCGTTCACGCTCGAATCATTCGCGCGCCACTGCCTGCTGCACGGAGTCGACGAACTGGGGCACCTGCTTGCTCAGACACCGGCGATCGAGGCCTTCGAGCGGCAGAACGGACGATGAAGGCGCGCATCGCGGTCCTGCCCGGCGACGGGATCGGCCCGGAAGTGACGGCCGAGGCGCGCCGCTGTCTCGAGGCGGTGGCCCGACGCCGCGGGCACCAGTTCGTGCTCGAGGAGGCACCGGTCGGCGCTGCGGCCATCGATCTCTGCGGCGAACCGCTGCCGGCGGCAACGCTGACACTCGCGCGCGGCGCCGATGCGGTGCTGTTCGGCGCGATCGGCGACCCGCGCTTCCATGACCCGTCGCTGCAGGTACGGCCCGAACAGGCGATCCTGGCGCTGCGCGCCGAACTCGGCCTGTTCGCCAATCTCCGCCCGGCCGTACCGCACCCGGCCCTGCGCCGGGCGTCCCCGCTGAAGGATGAGTTGCTGGCCGGCGTCGACCTGCTGGTCGTGCGTGAACTGACCGGCGGTATCTATTTCGGCCGGCGCAGCCGCGATGCCGAGTCGGCCAGCGACGAATGCCGGTACACGGTCGCCGAGATCGAGCGCATCGCGCGCGTGGCCGGCCGGCTCGCCCGCGGGCGGCGGCGGCACATTACCTCGGTGGACAAGGCCAACGTGCTCGAGACTTCGCGCCTGTGGCGTCAGGTCGTAACCCGGGTCATCCGGGAGGAGTTCCGCGACTGCGGCCTCGAACACCAGCTCGTCGACTCGGCGGCCATGCTGCTGCTCGCCCGCCCGGCGTACTACGACGTGCTCGTCACCGAGAACCTGTTCGGCGATATCCTCAGCGACGAGACTGCGGCGCTCGCCGGTTCGCTGGGGCTCCTGCCCTCCGCCTCGCTCGGCGACGGCCCGCGCGGTCTGTACGAGCCGATCCATGGCTCGGCGCCGGACATCGCCGGCCGCGGCATCGCCAATCCGTACGGCGCCATCGGCAGCGCCGCTCTGCTGTTGCGCCACTCGCTCGGCCTCGAGACTGAAGCGGCCGCGCTCGAAAAGGCTATCCACCAGTCGATCGGCGACGGCGTGCTGACCGCCGACCTCGCTGTGCGCGGCACGCAGGCCGCGACGACCAGCCAGGCCGGCCAGGCGGTCCTCGACCGGCTCTGAAACGCGCTGCGCGCCAGCCCGGCGAATGGCGCCCTACGCCGCCGCCGCCCGCTCGAGGCCAGCGCTGACGTCAGCGAGCAGATCGGCGGTCGCCTCGATGCCGGCCGACAGGCGCAGCAGCCCCGCCGTGATGCCCGCCGCGGCGCGGGCCGCGGGCGACATCGCCGCGTGGGTCATCGACTCCGGGTGCGCGATCAGGCTCTCGACGCTGCCGAGCGACTCGGCCAGCGAGAAGAACCGCAGTCCATCGAGAAAACGCCGCACCGCCGGCAGGCCGCCGGCCAGCTCGAAGGACAGCATCGCGCCGAAACCCTGCTGCTGGCGCGTGGCCAGCGCGTGGTCGGGGTGCGCCGGCAGCCCCGGATAGTGCACGCGCGCGACCGCCGGATGTGCGGACAGCAGCACCGCCAGCGCGGCGGCATTGTCCTGGTGCTGGCGCAGGCGCACGTGCAGCGTGCGCAGGCCGCGCAGCGCGAGCCAGGCATCGAAGGCGCCGCCGGTGAGACCGAGACAGTTCGCCCACCACGCCAGTTCGTCGCCGAGCGCCGCCTCGCGCGCCACCACCGCGCCGCCGACCAGGTCGCTGTGACCGTTCACGTACTTGGTGGTCGAGTGCACGACCAGATCGGCGCCGAGCGCCAGCGGCCGCTGCCACAGCGGCGTCAGAAACGTGTTGTCCGCAGCGACCAGTGCCCCCGCGGCATGCGCCTGCGCGGCGATTGCGGCGATGTCGACCAGCCGCAGCAGCGGATTCGACGGCGTCTCGAGCCACACCAGCCGCGGCCGGCGCGCCAGCTCGCGGGCCAGCGCGGTCGGGTCGGCCTGGTCGACGAAGGCGACCTCGGCGCGCCCGGTGCGCGCGCAGGCATCGAGCAGGCGCCAGGTGCCGCCGTAGCAATCGTGCGGAGCGACGATCCGCTCACCGGGCCGGACCAGCGCGAGTACCAGCGTCACCGCCGCCATTCCGGTCGCGGTGATGATGCCGGCGGCACCGCCCTCCAGATCGGCGAGCGCCTCGCCCAACAGATCGCGGGTCGGGTTCCCGGAGCGCGAATAATCGTAGCGGCGCGGCTGGCCAAGGCCGGCGAATGCAAAAGTGGAGGACAGTACGATCGGCGGCACGACCGCGCCATGCTGCGTGTCGGACTCGATGCCGGCGCGGACCGCGCGGGTTTCGCGGGTATACGGCGCGGTCATGTGGGTGCCGTACCGAGCGCCGCAGCGAATGCCGGCGCCAGCGCCGTCCGCTCCTTCAGGAACGCGTCGTGACCGTAGCGCGAATGCAGTTCGAGCAGCCGGCATGGCGCCGGCAGCCGCGCCGCCAGCTCGCGGACGTCGTCAGCGGTCACGAGCTGATCCTCGACGACCGCGGCCAGCGTGACCGGGGTACGAATCCGACGCGGGTCGACTGCGTGCAGGTCGATGGACTCGGACAGGCACAGGAACGCCTCCGGCCGGTGGCGCGCCGCGAACTCGTCACCCCGCGCGAACAGGTACCGCTCGACCGGGAATTCCGCTCGCCCGCCATCGGCCAGCGCGCCGGCCGGAAAGCGCGCGTTGAATTCCGCCCGCGTGCGGTAGGTGGTCATGGCCAGCGCCCGCGCGATGCGCAGCCCGCCCGGGCCATCGCCGAGCTCGAGCGCGTGCCGCACGATTGCGCGCTGCACCGCGCGCCAGCCGGTGGCCAGCGGGTTGCTGCGGTGGGCCGCGCTGATCGCGAGCACGTGTCCGACCCGGGCCGGCGCACGCTCGGCCAGCGCCAGTCCGACCATGCCGCCGTAGGAAGCGCCGGCGCAAGCGTGCAGGCGGCCGATGCCGAGCGCGTCACCGACGGCGAGCAGCACTGCGGCCTGGTCGCGCGCGTCGATACGCGGGAAGTCCGTCTGCCCCGGGCGCGGCCCGGTGGTCTCACCACTGCCGCCCAGCCAGTCGAGGCCGAGCACGCGAAACCGGGTCGTGTCGAGCGGCAGCCCCGGGCCGACCAGCTCGCGCCACCAGCCCCGCTCCGGTACGTCGCTGTCGAACACCAGCCGATTGGCCGAGATCCCGCCCAGCGCGGCAATCACCGGTGCACGCGGCGCGCCGGCCAGACGCCACGCAATCGTGACGTCCGCGAGGCTGCCACCGTGGTGCAGCTCGAGCAGCGGCAGTTGCAGCAGTCCCTGTTCGACGTGAATGGCCGGCGCTTCCGGCCGGAAAGGCTCGATCGTTGCGGCGGCGACAGTCATGTCTGGCTCTCCGGTCGTTGCGGCTGGCACCGCGCTCCTGCGGAGAGCCCGCTGCCGCGGACCGGGCTGCAACCTTGTGCGCCCGGCACGCCGGGCGGCTGCAACCGCTCATCTGCCGGCGGACGTCCGACGGTCCGCCGCAGGAGTTGGCACCATTCCGGTCACGGGCCCCGGTGGTTGCCCCGGCGTCAAAGGGCCTATTCCCTCGGCCGGTCTCGATGAGCAGCGGGGAGTCTACGGGCCCGGCCCGCAGTCCGTCAAGATTTCGCTTGCACTGCCTGTGCCAATGTATTAGCGTGCTATTACATTGTTACGAGGCAACGCCGGCATGAAGGCCCATCGCAACATCAGCCCGCGCCAGGAAGTGCTGAACGAGCGCGCCCTGTACAGCGCCATCCTGACGCTGGAGACCGTGGACGAGGTGCGCGCGTTCTTCCGCGACCTGTGCACGCCGGCCGAGCTGCAGGCGATGGCGGATCGCTGGGCCGTGGTCGCGCTGCTGCGCGACGGGCTGCCGTATCGCGAGGTCCAGCGGCAGACCGGCGTCAGCGTGACGACGATCGGCCGCGTCGCGCGCTACCTCGCCGCCGGCCACGGCGGCTACGCGCTGGCCGCGGCGCACCTGCGCGAGGGAGCCCGCCGGTGAGTCCCGAACGCATCAAGCTCGCGATCCAGAAGTCCGGGCGGCTGACCGACCAGTCCCTCGAACTGGTCACGCGCTGCGGCCTCAAGTACAGCCGCGGCAAGGACCAGCTCGTCTGCTACGGCGAGAATCTGCCGCTCGATATCCTGCTGGTGCGGGACGACGATATCCCCGGCCTGGTGCAGGACGACGTCTGCGACCTCGGTATCGTCGGGCTCAACGTCATCGAGGAGAAGCGCCTCGAATTCGCCGCCCGCGCGACCGCGCCGCCGTTCGAACAGGTCATGACGCTCGACTTCGGCCGCTGCCGGCTGGCACTCGCTGTTCCCGAGGAATTCGACTACGGCGGGCCGGCGGCGCTGCGCGGCCGGCGCATCGCCACGAGTTACCCGCGCATCCTCGGCCGCTGGCTGGCGACGCGTGGTCTCGAGGCGGACATCGTTGCGCTGTCCGGCGCCGTCGAAATTGCGCCGCGCCTCGGTCGCGCCGACCTGATCTGCGACCTGGTCTCGTCCGGCAGCACACTGGCCGCCAACCGCCTGCGCGAGGTCGAGACGGTGCTCGACAGTCAGGCGGCGCTGATCCGCACGCCGGTGCCGGTCAGCAGCGCCAAGCGCGAGTGGATGGAGCGGCTGCTGGTGCGCATGGATGGCGTGCAGCAGGTGCGCGAGAGCAAGTACATCATGCTGCACGCGCCGCGCGCCGCGCTGCCGCGCATCACCGCGCTGCTGCCCGGCAGCGAACACCCGACCATCCTGCCGCTCGAGGGCACCGATGAGAAGGTCGCACTGCACGCGGTATGCCGCGAGAACGTGTTCTGGGAGACGCTGGAGAGCCTGAAAGCCGCCGGCGCTTCGGCGATCCTCGTGCTGCCGGTCGAGAAGATGCTCGCATGAGCGCGCGGCTGCCGGTCAGCGACTGGGCCGCGAGCGATGCCGCCACGCGCGCCGCGCTGCTGGCGCGCCC
>VGVB01000014.1 GCA_016882265.1 Gammaproteobacteria bacterium | reverse complement strand
GAAGTTGGGCAATGACCGAGTTGGCCGCGAAAACCGCGGAGGAGCGGCGCGCAACTGTGCCGCTGCGCGCGCCCAGTCCCAATTCCTTGTCGCAGACCGCTGTCATGGCCAGTTTTTCAGAGGTTCCTTAGATAGGTGTGGATCGCCAACTCAATCGCATTGTCAAAGCCAACAATGGCGATACGACGGTCCAAGTCGTCACCATCCCGGTAGTGCATCTCTGCATGCAGAATGATCTCAAACGGACCAAGCGCCCAAGGAGTGAGCGTACTCATGCACGTCTCCCCAAGAACGCCTCTGGGTTCTCAATGCGAACCGCGCCTGATACGAGCTTTGGCAGCAGCTCGTCACGCACCACACCGAGATGGCGCGATTGCACAAGCAACCTTGGGATTGAGTCAATCAACGGCCCAAAGTGCCGATCCGCAGCGGTTAGCAGGTCGAACCCTGGGATGACAGCCTTGGCCCCTGACAGGTGGTGCCGCTGTATGTGCCCCATCGTTGTGGCCTTCGATGCTGCAATGTGACGGAACTCCGCGAGGTGCTGGTGAATCCACAAGTAGTAGAGCCACTTCGGATAGGTAGTCGAAGTTACTTTGAACAGATGCTGATTGAGTGCGCCTCTACCACCTGCCCAAAGAACGCACTCCAACGAGCCGGACCACGAGAACAACACGTCGCCGTCCGCAACGACATAATCCTGATCCAGGTCCGCACTGGCTTGATCGGCGCCCTGCGTGTTTCCAGTGCGTAGTTGGGCTATCTTGATAACCGGAAGCGACCGAGTTTCGGTGGGCGGGTACTTCTGAAGCGCCAGCCCGTTCAGAAAGCGCGCTATCTCGTCGAGGCTCTTGACCTCCCACCCCCTCGGAATCTCCCCCAGCTCCGAGTCCTCGAAGGAACCCGGGAAGAGGTCGGCGAGGGGCTGGGGCGGGCCGGGGTCGCGGCCTTCGGCCTTGGCGCGGACGGGGTCGAAGTCCACGAACCACGACTTAAAGAGCGCCCGCGTTATCGCCTCCAGCGTCTCGTTCATCCGCCGATTCAGCTCGATCTTGTCGTCCAGCGTGCCGAGGATGTGGGCGATGGCGCGTTGTTCCTCGATGTCCTTGGGCGCGGGCACATCGAACGACTCGATCATGCCTTTCGTCAGGGCGTTCCGCGTTCCGCCAGAACCCGCCCATGACAACAGTTTGGCCTGCATCTCGGGCGACACGAGGAAGTAGCGGAGAAATCGAGGGTCCAGTCTTTCGGAATCGGGTCGGATGATCGCTACGTGCTGGTTCACGCGCGCGGGCAGCACACGCGGATCGACTTGGCACGCTCGAGCGACGGAGTCACCCGTGATGTTCAGGAGGACGTCGTCCTTCAGAACCTCGACGCCATCCAGCTCTGTGGCGTGCTTCTCACCGATGTGCGCCAAGCCGTCGTGGTGGAAGCCGTCGTTGTAAACGTTCTGACTCCGAATCAGCGCAAACGGACCGCTTTCCAGATAGACATCGCTACCCCCGCGTGGGGTCGCACCGCTTCCGATCTTCGAACACACGGCACCGAGATTTATCGGCGTCCACTCACCCGCCATACCCAAGCTCCTTCAGGTTGGCGGCTATTGCGGCATCCAGCTTCGCGGCCTCGGCCTGCTGCTCGCGCAGCGTCGCGGTGAGGCGCTTCATCTTCTCCTCGAACGGCTCACCGTCGTCCTCGGCCGCCTCGGCGCCGACGTAACGGCCGGGCGTGAGCACGTGGCCGTGCTTGCGGATGTCCTCGATCTTCGCAGCCTTGCAGAAGCCCGGCACATCCGCGTACTCCCCCGCATCCTTGTCGCCGCGCCAAGCGTGGTAGGTGCCGGCGATCTTCGCGATGTCCGCATCCGTCAGCTCGCGGTGCACGCGGTCGGCCATGGTGCCGAGCTTGCGCGCGTCGATGAAGAGCGTCTCGACGCGCCGGTCGCGGAAGCGGCCGTTCCGCTTGTTGCGGGCGAGGAACCAGAGGCAGACCGGGATCTGCGTCGAGTAGAAGAGCTGGCCCGGCAGCGCCACCATGCAGTCCACGAGGTCGGCCTCGATGATGGCCCGGCGGATCTCGCCCTCGCCCGACTGGTTCGACGACATCGAGCCGTTGGCAAGCACGAAGCCGGCGAGCCCGGTGGGCGCGAGGTGGTGGATGAAGTGTTGCACCCAGGCGTAGTTGGCGTTGCCCGCCGGCGGGGTGCCGTAGGCCCAGCGCTTGTCGTCCTTCAGCAGCTCGCCGCGCCAGTCACTGTCGTTGAAGGGCGGGTTGGCCAGCACGTAGTCGGCCTTGAGGTCGGGGTGCCGGTCATTGTGGAAGGTGTCGCCGTGCGCGATCTGCGCGTCGATGCCGCGGATGGCGAGGTTCATCTTGGCGAGCCGCCAGGTGGTGTAGTTGGACTCCTGGCCGTAGATGGAGATGTCGCCGAGCTTGCCGGCGTGGGCCTCGATGAACTTCTCGCTCTGCACGAACATGCCGCCCGAGCCGCAACAGGGGTCGTAGACGCGGCCCTTGTACGGAGCGAGCACCGCGACCAGCACGCGCACCACGTGCGAGGGCGTGTAGAACTGGCCACCGCTCTTGCCCTCGGCGCTGGCGAAGCGGGCGAGGAAGTACTCGTACACGCGGCCGAGCGTGTCGCGGGCGCGGTCGGCCGCGCTGCCGAGGGCGATGTCGCTGATGAGGTTGATGATCTGGCCGAGGCGCTGCTTGTCGAGACCGGGGCGGGCATAGTCCTTGGGCAGCACGCCCTTGAGCGAGGGGTTGTCGCGCTCGATGGCGGCCATCGCGTCGTCCACCAGCGTGCCGATGGTGGGCTGCGGGGCGCTCGCCTTCAGGTGCTGCCATCGTGCTTCCTTCGGCACCCAGAAGATGCTGGCGGCGCGGTATTCGTCGCGGTCCTCGGGGTCGGCGCCTTGCTCTTTCTGCGCTTCGAGCTCGGCGTGCTTGGCCTCGAAGGCGTCGGAGATGTACTTGAGGAAGATCAGGCCGAGGACGACGTGCTTGTACTCGGCCGCGTCCATGTTGTTGCGCAGCGCATCCGCGGCGGCCCAGAGCTTGGCTTCGAAGCCGAGGTTGGCGGTGGTGCCGTTATTGTCCCGGGCGGTGCGCTTTGCCATTGAGGTCCCTATCGGGTCACGGGAGAGCAGTGCAGGAGCCAACCGGCCCGAGGGCGCGCTGCGACCCGGTGGCCCAGCGCGCTGAGCCCGGCGATGGCGGCGTCGCTGATGGATTCGGTGAGGGTGGTCACGGCCTGGCCTTCTTCCCCCCAGCTTATTTCCCGCTCCAGCGCCACAGCGCCTCTACCGGCAGGGCGAAGAGTCCGGCGCCAAACGGCACGATCTCGGAGCCAGTGTACAGCACGATGCCGCGCCGGAAGCGCTGCCCGGCAATCCCGGCGAGCGCACGCAGGCCTTTGAAATCCGCGGCAGAGACAGTCGCGGCGCCCTTGACCTCGATGCCCACCAGGGCCCCGCCACGCCTCTCCAGCACGAGGTCCACCTCGTCGCCCTCGTGAGCGCGAAAGTGGTACAGCGCGGGTGGGTCCGCGCTCCATCCCGATTGCTTGACCAATTCCATGGCGACGAAGCTCTCGAGGAGCCCCCCGAGCAGGGTGCGATCCCGGGCCAGCCGCGTGTCGTCTATCCCCATCAGGTGCGCGGCAAGGCCCGTGTCTGTGAGCACGACTTTTGGCGTCTTGACCAGCCGCTTGCCGATGTTGGCGTGCCAGGGCGGCAGCAACCGGACGAGGAACACCATCTCGAGCAGCGCGAAGTAACGCTTCAGCGTCGACTGCGGCAAGCCGGTACCGCGCGACAGGTCCGCATAGTTGAGCTGCGCCATCGGCCGCGACGCCAGCAGGGCGAGCAGGCGCGGCAGTTCGGTCAGGCCCTCGATGCGGGCCAGGTCGCGCACGTCGCGCTGAAGGATCGTCGTCACATAGGCATCGAACCAGGCGCGGCGCCGCTCAGCCGACTTGATCGGCACCGCTTCCGGGTAACCGCCGCGCAGCACCCGGTCGGTCAGGTGCGCCGATGACGAAGACCGGACGAGCACCGGCGGCGCGTCACCGAATGCCGCGTCGATAAACCCTTCCACGGCACCCTCGATCTCGCCCTGCGAGAACGGCCACAGGTGCACAATCTCCATACGCCCGGCGAGGGACTCCGCGAGCCGCGGCACCAGCAGCGCATTAGCGGATCCCGTTAGCAAGAAGCCGCCTGGGGTGCGCTTGCGATCCACGGCCGCCTTGATGGCGAGCAGCAGCTCGGGTGCGCGCTGCACCTCATCCACCACCAGCGGCTGCGCGGAACCCGCGAGGAAGCCGGCGGAATCGTTGCGCGCCGCGGCCAGCATCGTCAGATCGTCCAGCGTGATGTAGCGCGCACCGGACTCCTCCGCCACGGTGCGCACCAGCGTGGTCTTGCCCGACTGCCGCGCGCCGTGCAGCAACACGACCGGACGGTCGGCGAGCGCGGTATGCAGCCGGGCGGCGGCATGGCGGGTGAGCATGGGGGCAGTATGGTCAGATACTGGCTGACAATCAACCACTAAATGGCCGATTTACACGCACTGCGGCGCCGCGAGCCCCACATCTTTGATCACGGCCTCGCGGTTGCGGAACAGCCGGCCATTGCGGTTCAGGAAATCCACGAACAGGTACGAGCCGATGCGCTCGTTGCCGTCGGAGAAGGGATGGTTCCTGTTGACGAAATGGAGCCGGCTGACCGCTGGTTCACAGCTCCGCCAGATGAAAGCCTCTGCCCCAGAACGACGTCGAGGTCTACAGGCGGCAGAGCGTCAGCATCGTCAGAGTGCCGCCAGCCGCCGCAGCACCAGCCCCGCCAGTTCCTCGGCAAGCGCCACACGCAGCGACTGCTCCTCATGCTCGCCGGCCAGGATCGCGGTCTCCTTGTAGACGTAGTCGCGGGTCAGCGTCAGGCGCTGTGGCGCGAGGATTTCCCGGCCCCCGGCCGTGACCGAGTATTCGATCGTGTAGAACACCTCGTACTCGCCGGGGCGGTTGCGCGCCGAGATCGACAGCAGTTCGCGCCCGGTCTCGTCGCGACGGATGCGGATCACCGCGCTCGCACTCGCCGCGTCCGCCGCCAGCTTCGTACCGGAGGCCCGGAGCTGCGCCTGCAGCGCGGCGAACAGGAGCGTGTAACGGTCGCTGGCCTCGACATACGGCGTCGCCAGCACCGCCGGCAGCGGCTGCCGGCCCTGAAGCTGGAAGCCACAGCCGGCCAGCGTCAACAGTACGAACAGCGTGAGTCGCAGGCGCATCAGACCACCACGTTGACGAGTTTGCCCGGTACGTACACGAACTTGCGGATCGGCTGCCCGGCGACATGCCGCGCGACTGCCGCATCCGCCAGCGCGGCGGCCCGTGCCGCCGTCTCGTCGGCGCCGGTCGGCACCGGCACTCGCGCGCGCAGCCGGCCGTTGACCTGCACGACGATCTCGACCGTGTCCTGCGCGAGTGCCGCGGAGTCCGGTTCCGGCCACGGTTCATCGACGACGGCGCGCGCGTGGCCCAGTTCTCGCCACAGCGCGTGCGCCACGTGCGGCACGAACGGCGACAGCATCAGCACGACCAGTTCGAGGGCCTCCTGCAGCAGCGCCCGGCCCTGCGGCGCAGCGTCCTCGGCGCGGGTCAGCGCGTTCAGCAGTTCCATGATCGCGGCGATCGCCGTGTTGAAGGTCCGCCGGCGGCCGATGTCGTCACCGACCTTGACGAGCGTCTGGTGCACCTGCCGGCGCAGGCTGCGCTGCGCGGCGTCGAGCGCGGCCGGATCGGGCGCGCCGGCGGGCCCACCCTGCACGTGCGCATGCACGATCTTCCACAGCCGTTTCACGAACCGGAACGCGCCCTCGACGCCTTCGTCCGACCACTCGAGCGTCTGCTCGGGCGGAGCCGCGAACATCATGAACAGGCGCGCGGTATCGGCGCCATAGCGATCGACCAGCGCCTGCGGATCGACGCCGTTGCGCCGCGACTTCGACATCGTGCCAATGCCGCCGAATTCGACCGGCTGGCGGTCGGCCCGGAGCACGCCGCGGCGTTCGTTGCCGCCGGCCAGCACCTCGACCTCGGCGGGGTTGTAGTAGCTGAGGCGCCCCGAGGCCGGCTTCCGGAACCAGATCTCGTTCAGCACCATGCCCTGGGTCAGCAGCCGGCTGAACGGCTCGTCGATGCGCGTCAGCCCGCAGTCGCGCATCACCCGCGTCCAGAAGCGCGAATACAGCAGATGCAGGATCGCGTGTTCGATGCCGCCGATGTACTGGTCCACCGGCAGCCAGTAATCGGCCCGTGCATCGACCATCGCGCGGTCGTTGCCGGCGCTGGCGTAGCGGAAGAAGTACCAGGACGAATCGACGAACGTGTCCATCGTGTCGGTCTCGCGGCGCGCCGGACCGTGGCAGCGCGGGCAGCGGCACTCATAGAACGACGGCGACTTCGCCAGCGGATTGCCGGAGCCGTCCGGCACCAGGTCCTCCGGCAGCAATACCGGCAACTGCTGGTCCGGCACCGGCACCGCGCCGCAGGCCGGGCAATGGATGATCGGGATCGGGCAGCCCCAGTAGCGTTGCCGCGAGATGCCCCAGTCGCGCAGCCGCCAGACCACCTGCCGGCGGCCGCGACCGCGCGCCTCGAGGTCGCGGGCGATGGCCGCGACCGCGGCCTCGTGCTCGAGGCCGTCGTAGGCGCCGGAGTTCACGCAGTGACCGTAGTCCGCGTACCAGCTCTGCCAGGCATCGGTGGAGAACGCCTGCCCGCCGACGGCGATGACCTGCGTGATCGGCAGACCGTACTTCTTCGCGAAGGCGAAGTCACGTTCGTCATGGCCGGGCACGCCCATCACCGCGCCCTCGCCGTAGCCCATCAGCACGTAGTTGCCGACCCAGATCTCGACCGCGGCGCCGGTCAGCGGGTGGGTCACGTACAGGCCGGTCGGCACGCCCTGCTTCTCGATCGTCGCGAGCTCGGCCTCCATCGCGCTGCCGCGCCGGCATTCCTCGACGAACGCCCGTACACGCGGATCGCGCGCGGCGGCATGGGCGGCCAGCGGGTGCTCGGCCGCGACCGCGACGAAGGTCACGCCGAACAGTGTGTCCGCGCGGGTCGTGAACACGCGCAGTTCACCCTGCTGTCCGTCGAGCAGATACGGAAACGCGAGATTGACGCCCGCGCTGCGCCCGATCCAGTTGGCCTGCATCACGCGCACGCGTTCGGGCCAGCCATCGAGGCCGTCCAGCGCCGCCAGCAGCTCCTCTGCGTACTGGGTGATGCGCAGGTAGTACATCGGGATCTCGCGCTTCTCGACCAGCGCGCCGGTGCGCCAGCCGCGCCCGTCGATGACCTGCTCGTTGGCGAGCACGGTCTGGTCGACCGGATCCCAGTTCACGGTGCCGGTCTTCAGGTAGGCGATGCCGCGCTCGAGCATGCGCAGGAACAGCCACTGGTTCCAGCGGTAGTACTCGGGGTCACAGGTGGCGAGTTCACGCGACCAGTCGAGGCCGAAGCCGAGTGCCTGGAGCTGCGCGCGCATGTGCGCGATGTTGTCGCGGGTCCAGCGCGCCGGCGGCACACCATTCTCGATCGCGGCGTTCTCGGCCGGCAGGCCGAAAGCGTCCCAGCCCATCGGCTGCAGCACGTTGCAGCCGCGCATGCGCATGTAGCGGGCCAGCACGTCGCCGATCGTGTAGTTACGGACGTGCCCCATGTGCAGCCGGCCGCTCGGGTACGGGAACATGCACAGGCAGTAGTACTTCGGCCGCGCCGGATCCTCGACGGCGCGGAAAGTGCCCTGCGCATCCCAGTCGCGCCGCGCGGCAGCTTCGATCGTGGCGGGTTCGTAGCGTTCCTGCATCGTCATTCCGGCTGCCGGGCTCGACGGCGCAGCATACCCGAGGCCAGCGCCGCCGCGCATAGGGCCAGCGCGAGTGCCAGCACCGGCCAGTCACCATGGCGCGCGTACGGCGTCAGGCCGGTGAGCGGCTGGATCTTCCCGCTGAGTACGGCCGGCTGGAACTGCGGCGCGCGGGCCGCGACCTGCCCGTCCGGACCGAGGATTGCGGTGACGCCGTTGCTGGTCGCGCGCACCAGCCAGCGCCCGGCCTCGCGGGCGCGGAAGCGCGCCATCTGCAACTGCTGGTGCGGCGCCGCCGAATCCCCGAACCAGGCGTTGTTGGTGACGTTGACCAGCAGCGTCGCCTCGCCGAGCACGGCCCGCTGCAGATTGCCCCAGGCATCCTCGTAGCAAATCGTTGCGCCGACCTTCTGCCCGGCCACCGCCAGCGGCGGCTGATCCGCAGCGCCGGCGCTCATGTCGTAGTACGGCAGGCTCATCAACCGCAGCCAGCGCCGGACGAACGCCGGTACCGGGAAGAACTCGCCGAACGGAACCAGCCGTCGCTTGTCGTACCAGCCACTGCCTCCCGCCGTGAGCGCGAGCAGGCCGTTGTAGACGCGCCCGCCGTCGCGTTCATAGCGCAGCAGGCCGATCAGCAGGTCCGAACCGCGCGCGCGCGACTCGGCCCCGACCGCGGCGAGATAGTCGTCGGCCTCGTGCGCGAGCACCGGCAGCGCGGCCTCGGGCCAGACGATCAGACGATGGCCGAGCGCTTCACGGTTGAGCCGCCGGTACAGTTCCAGCGTCGCGACGCGGTTCTCCTGCTGCCATTTCTGGTCCTGCGGCACGGCGCCCTGCAGCAGCGCGACGCTGAGCTCCGCGCCGGCCGGGACGGTCCATGGCGTGCGCGACAGCAGTGCCGCGCCGCCCCACAGCAGCGCGACGACCGACGCGGCCAGCCAGCGCTCGCGCCAGCCGCCACGCAGCAGCGCCACCACGGCGCCGGCAGTCAGTGCGCTCGCGAGTGTCGTCAGGTGCACGCCGCCGAGCGGCGCCAGCGCCATCAGCCAGTCGTCACTGTGGGCGTAGCCGACCTCGAGCCACGGGAAACCGGTGAACAGCCAGCCGCGCAGCCATTCTATGACCGTCCAGCCGGCCGGCCACAGCAGCAGCCAGCGCCACGCACCCGCCGGCGGCCCGCAGCGCAGGGTCAGCCAGCCGAGCAACCCGTAGTAACAGGCCATGATCGCGACGAGGCCGGCGAGCAGCAGCAGCGCGAGCCAGGCTGGCGCTTGGCCGAAGTCGTGGATCGCGACGTACAGCCACCAGCTCCCGGCCAGGAACAGTCCCGCGGCCCACAGCAGCCCCAGCCGGAACGCCGCACGCGGCGTGGCGTCGTCCCACAGCAGCATCAGCAGCGCCGGGCCCAGCACCGCGAGCGGCGTGTAGCCCCACGGTGCGAAGGCGAACACGGTCGCGGCACCGGCCAATGCGGCCAGCCAGCCGCCGTGGCGTTGCCATGCCGCCGGTATCGCGCCCGCGGCGGGCATTCAGCCGCTGCCCGCCTCGCCAGCGTGCATCGGTACCGGCGCGGGAGTGGTGACGCGCAACTGGTCGATGCGCCGGCGATCGGCGCGCAGGACGCGGAACTCGTGGCTGTCGAGCAGCACCGACTCGCCGCGGCGCGGCAGGCGCCCGAACTCGTGCATCACCAGGCCGCCGATCGTGTCGTACTGCTCTTCGCTGAAGTGCGTAGCGAAGTAGTCGTTGAACTCGGCCACCGGCGTCGCCGCCAGCACGGTGAACTGCCGCTCGCCCTCGCGACGGATGGTCTGGTCTTCGACCACGTCGTATTCGTCGGCGATTTCGCCGACGATCTCCTCGATGACATCCTCGATGGTCACGAGGCCGGACACGCCGCCGTATTCGTCGACGACGATGGCCATGTGCCGGCGGCTGGCGCGGAATTCCTTCAGCAGCACGTTCAGGCGTTTGCTCTCCGGCACGAACGAAGCGGGCCGCAGGTAGTCGGCGATCGCGAGCGGGCCGGGGCGCCCCTGCGCGTAACCGCGCAGCAGGTCCTTGGCCAGCAGGATGCCGGCTACCTGATCGCGGTCGTCACCGATCACCGGGAAGCGCGAGTGCCCGGACTCGACGACCAGCCGCAGCGACTCGTCCGGGGCCGCAGCGCGTTCCAGCACGATCATGCGCGAGCGCGGCACCATGATGTCGCGCACCTGCAGGTCGGCGACGTCGAGCACGCCCTCGATCATCGCCAGCGCATCGGCGTCGAGCACGCCGCGGCGCGACGCGTCGCGCAGCACGTCGACCAGTTCAGCGCGATCGCGCGGATCCCGCCGGCTCAGCCGCCGCCATTCCTCCCGCAGCCGGTTCAGCCAGCGCATCGCCTCAGCCTCCGTACGGATCCGGCAGACCGAGCCGCGCCAGCAATTCGCATTCGCGGCGCTCCATGCGCCGGGCGTCCGCGTCGCCTTCATGGTCGTAGCCGAGCAGGTGCAGCGTGCCGTGGATCACGAGGTGGGCCCAGTGCGCGCGCAGCGACTGGCGCCCGGCGCGCGCCTCGCGCGCCGCCAGCGGCGCACAGACGACGAGGTCGCCGAGCAGCCGGCGGTGCGGCCCCGGTTCCGGCGACATCGGGAACGACAGCACGTTGGTCGGCGCATCGCGCCCGCGATAGCGGGCGTTCAGCGCGCGGCTCTCGGCGCGGCCGACGATGCGAATGCCGAGCTCGCCGCTGCAGCGGCCGGCCGCGAGGCGCGCCCACGCGCGCAGCGGTCCCGGCCCCGGCGCCCAGGGCCGGCGGGTCCGATAGCGCAGTACGACCTCAAGGCTCACGATCCGCCCCGCGCGCCGCCCGCTCATAGGCCTCGACGATCGCCTGCACCAGCGGATGGCGCACGACGTCGCGCGCGGTGAAGCGCGTGACCGCGATCCCCGGCACCCCGCCGAGCACCTCCAGCGCGTGGCGCAGCCCGGACTGGCGGTGCGCCGGCAGGTCGGTCTGGGTGATGTCGCCGGTCACGACCGCGCGCGAGCCGAAACCGATGCGGGTCAGGAACATCTTGATCTGTTCGACGGTCGTGTTCTGCGCCTCGTCGAGGATGATGAAGGCTTCGTTCAGCGTGCGCCCGCGCATGAACGCCAGCGGCGCGATCTCGATGACCGCGCGTTCGAGCAACCGCGCGACACGATCGAAGCCGATCATCTCGTACAGCGCGTCGTACATCGGCCGCAGGTACGGGTCCACCTTCTGCGACAGGTCGCCCGGCAGGAAACCGAGGCGCTCGCCGGCTTCGACCGCCGGGCGCACCAGCACGATGCGCCGCACCTGGTCGCGCTGCAGCGCTTCCACCGCACAGGCGACCGCGAGGTAGGTCTTGCCGGTACCGGCCGGGCCGACGCCGAAGGTCAGGTCGCCGGAGCGGATCTGGCGCAGGTATTCCTGCTGGTTCGGTCCGCGCGCGAGGATGCGCCCGCGCACGGTCTGCACAGCGAGGTCGTCGCCGGCCGGCTCGCCGCCCATCCCCGCCTCCTGGATCGCGAGGTGCACGTCCTCGGGCGCGACGGCGCCGGAGGCCGAGCGCTCGAACAGCCGGCGCAGCACCGCCGCGCCCCCCGCGGCGTTCGCGCCGTGCAGCGCAAAGCGCGTGGCCCGCCGCCGGATCTCGAGGCCGAGCCGCTCCTCGAGCTGACGCAGGTTCTCATCCAGCGGACCACAGAGCCCCGCCAGCCGCGCGTTGTCGGCGCCGGTAAAGTCCACGATCGATTCCGGCACGCTGTTCAAGCGACCAGCCGGCCGCGCAACGAGTTCGGCAGCGCCTCCGTGATGTGCACGTCCACGAACCGGTGGACGAGTCCCGCCGGCCCATCGAAGTTGACCCAGCGCATGTTGCTGGTGCGACCGGCGAGCTGGCGCGGGTTGCGCCGTGCGGGGCGCTCGACCAGCACCCGCTGCACGCTGCCGACCATCGCCGCGCTGATCGTCCGGGCCTGCCCGTCGACGCGCTCCTGCAGCCGCGCCAGACGCTCCAGCGCCAGCTCCCGCGGTACCACGTCCGGCAGGTTCGCCGCCGGAGTGCCGGGCCGCGCGCTGTAGACGAAGCTGAAGGACTGGTCGAAGCCGACCTCGGCAATCAGCTCCAGCGTCTGGCGGAAGTCCGCTTCGGTCTCACCGGGAAAGCCGACGATGAAGTCCGAGGACAGGCTGAGCTGCGGCCGCACCGCGCGCAGCCGCCGGACCTTGTGCCGGTATTCGAGCCGCGTGTAGCCGCGCTGCATCAGCGCCAGGATGCGGTCCGAGCCGCTCTGCACCGGCAGGTGCAGGTAATCGGCGAGCTGCGGCACTTCGGCATAGGCGTCGATCAGCGCGTCGCCGAATTCCAGCGGGTGCGAGGTCGTGAAGCGCAGCCGCTCGAGTCCGTTGAGCCGGGCCAGATGCCGGATCAGCGTCGCCAGATCGCCGTGGCCGCCGCCGGGCAGCGCGCCGCGCCAGGCGTTGACGTTCTGGCCGAGCAGCGTCACCTCGCGCACACCGCCGTCGAGCAGCCCTTCGACCTCGGCCAGTACCTGGGCGAACGGCCGGCTGATCTCGGCGCCGCGCGTGAACGGCACGATGCAGTAGCTGCAGAAGCGGCTGCAGCCTTCCATGATCGAGACGAAGGCCGCCGCTCCGGCGACCCGGGGTTCGGGCAGCCGATCGAACTTCTCGATTTCCGGGAACGACACGTCCACCTGCGCGCGGCCGCTGGCGCGGAGCTGCTCGATCATGCCCGGCAGGCGGTGGATCGTCTGCGGCCCGAACACGAGGTCTACGAACGGCGCCCGTTGCAGGATCGCCTCGCCCTCCTGGCTGGCGACACAACCGCCGACTCCGATCACGAGATCCGGGCGCCGCTGCTTGAGGCGCCGCCAGCGCCCGAGCAGCGAAAACACTTTTTCCTGGGCCTTTTCGCGCACCGAACAGGTGTTGAGCAGCAGCACGTCGGCCTGCTCCGGGTCGGCGGT
Organism: Gammaproteobacteria bacterium; assembly: GCA_016882265.1. Taxonomy (GTDB): domain Bacteria; phylum Pseudomonadota; class Gammaproteobacteria; order Steroidobacterales; family Steroidobacteraceae; genus SCUD01. The sequence continues at coordinate 47,479 of VGVB01000014.1, read as the reverse complement.
CGTCTCGAGGCCGGACTCGCTGCGCAGCAGGTCAGCCATGCGCCCCGAGTCGTATTCGTTCATCTGGCAACCGAGAGTCGTGATATGCAGCCGCCCAGCCATGCTCGGATCAACAGGCCCGCCCGGGGAAAGGGCGACTAGGTTACCGGTTTCCGGCTTGGGTATGAAGCGGCCTGTCGCCCGCCCCGGACCCGGAGAGGCAACGTAACCGACTGATTCAGCAGCTCTTATTCAGGTACCGAAGGTACCGGTCGCGACCGGATCCGGGTCCGGCTTGCGCAGATCGCTGAGCAGGAACCGGCCGGTCGCCGTGAACCGCGCACCACCCGGCGGCAGCGTGTCGGTGACTTCGCGGCGCCGCGTCATGTGCACGGAGTACTCGAGCTCGTGCAGCATCGCCGGCCGCGAATAGTAGAAGCCCTGACCGGCGACGCAACCGAGTTCGACCAGCTCACGCTGCTGGTGTTCGAACTCGATGCCCTCGGCAACGACTTCGAGGCCGAGCGTTTCGCCGAGGGCAATGATTGCGCGGGCCAGCGCCGCGCTTTCGGCACGGCCGGAGAGCCGCTCGACGAAGGAGCGGTCGATCTTCAGGATGTCGATCGGGAATCGGTGCAGATACGACAGCGACGAATAACCGGTGCCGAAATCGTCGATGGCGATCCGCACGCCCTGTTTCTTGAGCCTCTGGAGCCGCGCCAGCGTTTCGTCGGTGTTGTGCATCAGCACGCTCTCGGTCAGCTCGAGCACGAGGCATTCCGGATTCAGGCCCGACTCGCGCAGCGCGCGCGCGAGATCGGCGACCAGGTCCGACTGCTCGAGCTGGGCCGGCGAGACGTTGACCGCAAGGCGGATCTGCCGGCCCTGCGGCAGGCGCGCCTGCCAGGCATGGACCTCGCGGCAGGCCTGCATCAGCACCCAGCGGCCGAGGCCGATCATCTGCCCGGAATCCTCGGCGACGCCGAGGAACTCCGCGGGGGCGATCAGTCCGCGCTGCGGATGGCACCAGCGCAGCAGGGCCTCGACGCCGAGCAGGTAGCCGGACTGCAGGTCCACAATCGGCTGGTAATGAAGCTGGAACTGCTGCTGCGCCAGCGCGCGGGCCAGCTCCGTCTCGACCTCGAGCCGCTGGTGCGCGGCGGCCTGCATCTCGTCCTGGAAGACCACGTAGCGGCCCTTGCCCTGAGACTTGGCCGCATACATCGCGACGTCGGCATTGCGCATCAGCTCCTCGACGCTCGCGCCGGGCCGGGCGAAGGCCACGCCGACGCTGGCAGCGACCCGCAGATCGCTGTCGAGGAAGCTGAATGGCTCCTCGAGCGCAGCCACGATGCGGCCGGCAATCTCCAGCACCGGCTGCTGCTCGGTGACGTTCTCGATCAACACAGCGAACTCGTCGCCGCCCAGCCGCGCCACGGTGTCCGCGCTGCGCGTGCTCTGCACCAGCCGCTGCGCGGTGGTGCGCAGCACCCGGTCACCCTGGCCGTGCCCGAGGCTGTCGTTGATCTTCTTGAAGTTATCGAGGTCGACGAACAGCACGGCGACGCTGTTCCGACCGCGCCGGCCGACCGCGAGGGCATGCTCGGCCCGGTCGCGGAACAGTGCCCGGTTCGGCAGCATCGTCAGCGGGTCGTGCAGCGCCATCTGCCGCAGCTTGTCCTCGAGCCGGCGGCGCTCGGTCACATCGCGCAGGTTCAGCAGCAGGCCCGCGACCTCGGGCTCAGTTTCAAGGTTGGAGCCGAGAATCTCGACGACGCGGCTCTGGTCGCGCGCCCCCGGCAGCCGGATTTCCGCGGTCGCCGTACTGCCGGCCGCGGCCAGCTCCGCCGTCAGGAAGCGATGCAGGCGCTCGCGATCCTCGGTGACGATGAATTCGCCGAGGCTGTGTTCGCACAGCGAACCGGCCGGCCGCGCGAAGAGCCGCTCGGCCGAGGCCGTCGCGTACCGGATCTGGCCGTCGGCTGCGACGATGGCCACGCCGTCCGCAGAATTACGGATCAGCGCGGCGAAACGGGCCTCGGCTGCATTGGTCGCGCGCGCGGCTTCATCGCGTGCCGCCGCACCGGCGGCCAGGCGCTGCCGCACGAACAACAGCAGCACCGCCGTGCAGAACACCGCGGACATCAACCCGGCGGGTTCGTCCAGGCGGCCGGACTGCAGCAGCAACACGGTGATGCCGGTCAGTCCGAGTCCGGCAAAGGGTACTGACCAGGCGAGCAGGCCGTCGGCGGGCGACGCGGCGGGCTGTGCATCGACATCCATCTGCCGGATGAACTCCGCGTGCAGCGCCAGCGCCAGGCCGGCGGCACCGATCATGCCGAGCAGGCCGGCGACACTGCCCGGGAGCGGGACGATCTCCGGCGTGCCTGCGGCCACGAGCCCGGATCCGGCCAGAGCCACCAGCGCGAGAGCGATCCACTGAATCCCGGCAAACTGGTGCGAGTCACGGGCCCGATGCGCGAGCACGACCAGCGCGAGCAGTAACAGCCCGCCGTTCAGCAGCGCGAACAGCTCGGGCGGCAGTGCGTCGGCCCGCAGGGGTACCGGAGGCCGCATCATGGCGGGCAGAACGAACAGCCCGAGGAGCGCGCCGAAGCACAGCACCGTAATCGCCGCGTCGAGCGCGAAGCCACGATCCGCGCCGTCGGCCAGTGCGGCCCGCAACAGCATCCCCAGAGCGATGGCGGCCAGCAGGCAGCCTGCGGCCTGGATCAGCAGCGAGGCGGGCGCTGCCCAGGACCAGGCCGCGGGCATGGTCGCACGGAGCAGCCCGGCCAGCACCATCGCGGTCATGGCGTAACCAAGCCAGCGCCAGGCGACCCGGCGCGACCTGGAGGGATCCGGCAGACTGGCCAGCCGTCGAATCAGCGGCAGGAGGCTGGCGAGCGCGATCGGCGGCAGCCAGCCAGCCCAGGCCGGTGCGTCCGGAGCCGCCGCGAACGGCAGCGTCCAGAACACCGCCAGAACCGCCAGTACGATCGGCACCGGCACGAGCCAGGTCGCTGGCTCGCCGAACCAGGACGCCAGGCGCCCGTGCCAGACCGGAACCGTAGCTTGTTCTGGTTCGCCATCCATCCGGTGCACTCCAACGGACCGCCGCCCGCGATCCGCTGGCGGTCGTCGGGCATGGTGACTTAATCTGGCGGCTCCGGAAGCCGAGCCGGTCACACTTCGGCTACCGGGAACGGGCCGCATGGTCCCAGCGGGAATCGCCGGAGCAAAGTCGTGCCAGGCCGTTTCGAAGAACGGGTGCGGCGCCTGCTGGCGCAGGCGGACGTGCGCCTGAACGGCGACCGGGCCTGGGATCTGCGCGTCCACGACGGCCGGCTGTACGCGCGCATCCTCGGCCACGGGTCCCTCGGTCTGGGCGAGGCCTACATGGACGGCTGGTGGGATGCCACAGCTCTCGATGGGCTGCTGTTCCGCCTGCTCGAAGCCGGACTCGACCGGCGGATCCGGACCTTCGACGATACCCGCACCGCGCTGGTCGCGCGTCTGATCAATCTGCCGCGCCGCCGGCCGTTCGAAGTAGGTCGCCGCCACTACGATCTCGGTAACGACCTGTACCGCGCGATGCTCGGCCGCCGGCTCGTCTACAGCTGCGGCTACTGGCGCAACGCGACCGACCTCGACACGGCGCAGGAACACAAGCTCGACCTGGTCTGCCGCAAGCTGCTGCTGCGGCCAGGGTTGCGTGTGCTCGACATCGGCTGCGGCTGGGGCGAGGCGCTGCGCTTCGCCGCGGAGCGTCATGGCGTGTCCGGCGCCGGAATCACGGTTTCCGCCGAGCAAGCCCGCGTCGCGCAGGAGCTGTGCCACGGCTGGCCGGTCGAGATCCGCCTCGAGGACTATCGCGATCTGCACGGCTGCTACGACCGTATCTTCTCGATCGGCATGTTCGAGCACGTCGGGGTGCGCAACTACCGCCGCTTCTTCGCCATCGTGCGCCGGCACCTGGCCGACGGCGGCCTGTTCCTGCTGCACACGATCGCCGGCAACGACTCAGTGCGCGCCGGCGATCCGTGGGTCAGCCGTTACATCTTTCCGAACTCGATGCTGCCGTCGGCGGCCCAGATCACCCGCGCGCTCGAGGGCCTGTTCGTGATCGAGGACTGGCACAATTTCGGCGCCGACTACGACCGCACGCTGCAGGCCTGGCGGGACAACGTCGAGCGCGCCTGGCCGACTCTCGGCGCCCGCTACGGCGAGCGTTTCCAGCGGATGTGGCGCTACTGGCTGAGCGCGGCAATGGCCTCGTTCCGCGCGCGGCGCGCGCAGCTCTGGCAGCTCGTGCTGTCGCCCGGCGGCCAGCCCGGCGGTTACGTCGCGCCCCGCTGAACGCACCCGGTCGGCCGGGAATCAGAACGGAATGTCGTCGTCGAGCGCCTCGTCGGCGACTGCCGTCTCCGGACGGGCGCTGCGCTCCTCGCCGCGGTTGCTGCGCTCGGCTGCACCGCCGGGAGCACTGCCGCCGCGCCCGCCGAGCATCTGCATGTCGTTGGCGACGATCTCGGTCGTGTAGCGATCCTGGCCTTCGCGATCCTGCCACTTACGGGTGCGCAGCCGGCCCTCGACGTAGACGTGCGAGCCCTTGCGCAGGTACTCGGCGGCGATCTCGGCGAGACGCTCGAACATCACCACGTTGTGCCACTCGGTGGCTTCCTTGTTTTCGCCGGTCTGCCGGTCGCGCCACTGTTCGGTGGTGGCCAGGCGCAGGTTCACGACCGTCTTGCCGCTCGGCATCGCGCGGCTCTGCGGATCCTGTCCCAGATGACCGATCAGGATGACCTTGTTGATACCGCGTGCCATGCGCGTCTCCTCTGTCGGTTGCTGCCGTGCATTCTAGTCGCCGCGGCGTCCGGCCGCGCAGCGATTATGTGCGGTCTTCGCCTCGATTCGCGCCGGCCACCAGCAGCCACGCGCCGGTCGCCATGGCCGCGACGCTGAACACGCCGGTCAGCGATGCGGCGCTGCCGAGCAGCAGCCCGCCGGCGAGCCCTCCGGCAAACGCGCCGAGGAACTGGCAGGTCGCAAACACCCCAAGCGCCGTGCCACGCAGGCCGGCGCCGGCGAGGTCGGCGAGGCTCGCCGGCAGACGCGCCTCGAGGAAGTTGAACACGCCGAAAAACAGCACGAGCGCGGCCAGCAGGCCGGTCCGGTCGGCATGCAGCCAGGCCAGCGCCGCCTGGGCCAGCACCAGCAGAACTCCGGCCGTGACCAGAGTCGCAGCCGGTCGGGCGGTCCGTTCGGACCACAGGATCAGCGGCACGGTCAGCGACAGGGAGGCGGCAAACACCGCCAGGTACACGCGCCAGTGCTCCGCGGCCGCGATGCCATGCAGGTCGCGCAGCGCGTAGGGCACGGCGACGAATACGGCGGTCAGCGACAGGTGCAGCGCGAACACGCCCGCATACAGCGGCAGCAGTCGCGCGTGGAAGGCACCGCGCCAGTCCGGACCCGATGCCGGCGGGGCCTCGGCCCGCGGTGACGCCGGCAGTCCCAGCCAGAGCAATCCGAGACCGGCGAGGCCGAGCCCGCCCATCAGCGCGAAAATGCCCGCGACACCGATCGCGCCGGCCAGCGCCGGCCCCGCCACCAGCGACAGCACGAAGGTCAGGCCGATGCTGATGCCGATCAGGGCCAGCGCGCGGGTGCGGGCGTCGGCTCGGGTCAGATCCGCCAGCAGCGCGAGCACCGGACCGGAGACGGCGCCGAGCCCCTGCACGATGCGCGCCGCGATCAGCGTCCAGGCCGAGCCCGCGAGGCAGCCAAGCGCCGATCCGGCCACGTGCAGCAGCAATCCGGCGGTGATGACCGGTCGCCGGCCGAAGCGGTCGGACCAGGTCCCGAACGGAATCTGCATCACCGCCTGGGCGAGCCCGTAGGCACCGACGGCCAGCCCGGCCAGCAGCGGCGTACCACCGGGCAGCGCGCCCGCATGCAGGGCCAGCACCGGCAGCAGCAGGAACAGCCCGAGCATCCGCGTCGCGTAGATCGCCGACAGCACGGCGACGGCGCGGCGTTCGGCGGGCACGAGCGCCGCGCGAGCCTCGGCAGGCACTGGAAATTCCTTTGCGGTGAGCGGAACCGGGCCGCTATTCTAGCAGGCTCGCCGTCACCGTCCGGGCGACTCCCGGAACACCATGGCCAGTACGATCCGGATCCGCGGTGCCCGCACGCACAACCTGCGCTCGATCGATCTCGATCTGCCGCGCGACCGGCTGATCGTATTCACCGGGCTGTCCGGTTCCGGCAAGTCGTCACTGGCGTTCGACACCATCTACGCCGAGGGCCAGCGGCGCTACGTCGAATCACTGTCGGCCTACGCGCGGCAGTTCCTGTCGATGATGGAGAAGCCCGACGTCGACACCATCGAGGGCCTGTCACCGGCGATCTCGATCGAACAGAAGTCGGCCTCGCACAACCCGCGCTCGACGGTCGGCACGGTCACCGAGATCTACGACTACCTGCGGCTGCTGTATGCCCGCGTCGGCACACCGCGCTGCCCCGATCATGGCCTCGAGCTCGCCGCCCAGACGATCAGCCAGATGGTCGACCAGGTGCTGGCTCTGCCCGAGGGCACGGCGCTCGCGCTGCTGGCGCCGCTGATCGTCGGGCGCAAGGGGGAACACGCGCAGGTATTCGAAGAATTGCGCGGCAAAGGCTTCGTGCGCGTGCGCGTGGACGGCCGCCTGTACGAGATGGATGCGCTGCCCCGACTGGTGGTACGGCGCAAGCACACCATTGAGGCGGTCGTCGACCGCTTCCGTGTGCGGTCCGACCAGCAGCAGCGCCTCGCCGAATCCTTCGAGACCGCTCTGCGACTCGGCGAGGGCGTCGCACGGATTGCGTTCCTCGAGCCGCCGGAGCGCGAGGAACTGGTGTTCTCGGATCGCTTCGCCTGTACAGCCTGCGGCTACGGGCTGTCCGAACTCGAGCCGCGGCTGTTCTCGTTCAACAACCCGGCCGGGGCCTGTCCCGGCTGCGACGGGCTGGGCGTACGCCAGTTCTTCGACCCGGCGCGTGTAGTCGCGGATCCCGGACTGTCACTGGCCGGCGGCGCGGTGCGCGGCTGGGACCGGCGCAACGCCTGGTACTACCAGATGATCCTCGCGCTGGCCGATCACTATCGCTTCGACCCCGAGGCGCCCTATGCCGAACTGCCGGAGCGGGTCCGCGAGATCCTGATGCAGGGCAGCGCCGGCGAGGAACTCGAGTTCCGTTATTTCGATTCGCGCGGCCGCACGGTCCGGCGCCGGCATGCGTTCGAGGGCATCCTGCCGAACCTCGACCGGCGCTACCGCGAAACCGAATCGGCCGCGGTGCGCGAGGAACTCGCGCGTTATCTCGGCACGCGCCTGTGCCCGGATTGCGGCGGCGCCCGGCTCAACCGCCAGGCGCGGCACGTCTACGTCGCCGGTACGGCGCTGCCCGCGCTGACGGCGCTGCCGGTCGGCCGCGCCCAGGCCTTCTTCGCCGGACTCGAGCTGCCGGGCTGGCGCGCCGGCATCGCCGCGAAAATCGTCAAGGAGATCGGCGAGCGGCTGCGCTTCCTGATCGACGTCGGGCTGGATTATCTGACCCTCGACCGCAGTGCCGAAACGCTGTCCGGCGGTGAAGCGCAGCGGATCCGGCTGGCGAGTCAGATCGGTTCCGGTCTGGTCGGCGTCACCTACATCCTCGATGAGCCGTCGATCGGCCTGCACCAGCGCGACAACCAGCGCCTGCTCGATACGCTGCTCCGGCTGCGCGACCTCGGCAACACCGTGATCGTCGTCGAACACGACGAGGACGCGATCCGCCAGGCCGACCACGTGGTCGACCTCGGGCCGGGCGCCGGCGTGCACGGCGGGCAGGTGGTCGCGCAGGGCGCGCCTGCCGCCATCGAGGCCCACCCGGACTCGCTGACCGGCCAGTACCTGTCGGGCCGGCGGCGGATCGAGATCCCGCGCGAGCGCCGGCGCCGCGATCCGGCGCGCTGCCTGCGCGTGGTCGGCGCGACCGGCAATAACCTGCAGTCGATCGACGTGGCCTTCCCGCTCGGCCTGCTGACCTGCGTGACCGGAGTCTCCGGCTCGGGCAAGTCCACGCTGGTCAACGACACGCTGTACCGGCACGTCGCCGCCGCGCTCGGGCTCAGCACCGAACAGCCGGGGCCCTGCCTGCGCCTCGACGGGGTCGCCGATATCGACCGGATCATCGACATCGACCAGAGCCCGATCGGGCGCACGCCGCGCTCGAATCCGGCGACCTATACCGGGCTGTTCACGCCGATCCGGGAACTGTTCGCCGGCACGCCCGAGGCCCGCGCGCGCGGCTACGGGCCCGGCCGCTTCAGCTTCAACGTCAAGGGTGGCCGCTGCGAAGCCTGTCAGGGCGGCGGCGTGATCGAGGTCGCGATGCATTTCCTGCCGGACGTCTACGTGCCCTGCGACGTCTGCCGCGGCCGCCGCTACAACCGCGAGACGCTCGAAGTGCACTACAAGGGGCGCAGCATCTGTGACGTACTGGAGCTGACCATCGAGGACGCGCTGCCGTTCTTCGCCGCGGTGCCGGCCATCGCCGCGCGGCTGCAGACGCTGCTGGACGTCGGGCTCGGCTACGTCCGCCTCGGTCAGAACGCGACGACGCTGTCCGGCGGCGAGGCCCAGCGCGTCAAGTTGAGCCGCGAGCTGGCCAAGCGCGCCACCGGCCGCACGCTCTACCTGCTCGACGAGCCGACCACGGGGCTGCACTTCGAGGACATCGCCCACCTGCTTGCCGTGCTGCGGCGCCTGCGCGACGATGGCAACACGGTGATCGTCATCGAACACAATCTGGACGTGATCAAGACCGCTGACTGGGTCGTCGACCTCGGCCCCGAGGGCGGTGACGGCGGCGGCCGCCTCGTCGCCGAGGGCACGCCGGAACAGCTCGCCCACCACGACCACTCATTCACGGGCCGTTATCTGCGGCGCGTGCTCGGACCACGGAGGAACTGACTATGCACGACCGCAGATCCGCGCTGGCGGCCATCGCCACCCTGGTGCTCGCACTGACCGGCTGCGCCGGCGCCAGCGCCATCGAAGTCGACGAGGCCTGGGCCCGGCCGACGCCGCCGGGCACGACCGTCGGCGCGGTCTATTTCGAGATCCGCAATTCCGGCAGCGGCGCCGATCGGCTGCTGCGGCTCAGCAGCACGATCGCCGAGCGCACCGAGCTGCACGGCACGATGATGCACAACGGCATGGCGCACATGCACGCGGTCAAGGAGCTGGCGATTCCCGCGGACGGCAGCATCCGCTGCGAGCCGGGCGGCCTGCACGTGATGCTGGTCGGGCTGCAGCAGCCGCTGGTGGCCGGTCAGCAGTTCGAACTCGAACTGGAATTCGAGAAAGCCGGCCGGCGCAGCGTTTCGGTCGAGGTGCGGCAGCCCGACTGATACCAGCGGCCCGGTACTTCCGGGAACCATCACCCGCTACAGCACGCGGGCCGGGGCTGGGACAATCGCCTGCTACAGCCAGGCGGGCTGTGGGCCGGGACGCTCGCTCGCTCGCGCGAGCCAGAACTTACGCGCTCGCTCGCGACGTCCCGGCCCACAGCCCGCCGCATTGCCGCGGGCGAGACCGCAGCAGCACGCGACGCAGGCGAGGCGGACGGGGCCCGCGAGCGGACTCGTAAAGATCGGCCGAGTTCGCGAGCGGGACTCCGGCCGCCGCGCCTGCGCCGTGGGCAAGGCCTTCTGCCGCCGAACCAGCGCCGCGGAGGATGCCTGAGCCCGCGCCGTCAGGCCGCTTGCTGCCGCAGGCTCGCGTCGATCCGTGCCAGCAGCGCACCCTTCTCGTCGGGGAAGCGATAACCCTCGTAGTCCTGGCGCAGCAGCAGACCGCCTTCCGGTCCCGGCCAATCGTTCGCACAGTGGTCGAAGCAGACGCGGCCGGTCACCTCGAGGGCGGCGACCATTTCCCGGATCTCGACGAGCTGCTCGCGGGGGCCGAGCGGCGTGAACTCGCCGCGCTGCGCGGCGGCCTGCAGCTCGGTGCCGGGCAGCTCCATGTACGGGCGGGTACGGATGTAGTCGGGATCGATCGCGTTCAGCACGCGGGCGGTGTTGCCAACGTGCTGCGCCGACAGCTCGCGACCGCCGAGGCCGGGCATCCAGTACTCCGAGAGTTGAAACCCGGCCGTCCTGGCCTGCTGCCCGGCGCGGATGTGCCCGGCACCGGTGACGCCCTTATCGACGCGGGTGAGAACCTCGTCGTCGCCGGACTCGAGGCCAACGTGCAGGCGATCGAGGCCGGCGGCCCGCACGCGCGCCAGGTCCGCCGGCTTCTTCTGGCACAGTGTCTTCGCCCGCGCGTACGAGGTCACGCGCTGCAGCGACGGGAACGTCGCGCGCAGGTGCGTCAGGATGGCGGCGAGTCCGGCGGCCGGCATGATCAGCGTGTTGGCGTCCTGCAGGAATGCGGTGCGCGCGCCGGCCAGCAGCCACTGATACACGAGCAGGAACTCATGGCTGGCGCGCAGTTCGGGTTCGTGCTCGAGGAATTCGAGCGCCGCCTCCCGGTCGATCCGCCCGCCGTGCCCGTGGTGCTGCGCACAGGCCTGCAGGTCGCGGCACAGCGCCGCGATGCGATCGATCTCCGCAATGACCTCCGCCGGCTCGCGCAATTCGAAGCGTGCACCGCGATACAGACGGCAGAAGCCGCAGCGGTTCCAGTGGCAGTTACGGGTCACCTGTAGCAGCAGCGAGGCGCTGCCACCCTCACTCGGCGGTCGGATCGGACCGATCGAGAACGCGTACTTCGCCGGCAGCGCCATACTCAGCGCGCCATCAGGTCTGCGGCGCCGGCGGGGGCAACTGGATCGCCTTGTATTCGAGGTACTCCTCGAGACCGTAGCGGCCAAGCTCGCGGCCATTGCCGGACTGGCGGCAACCGCCGAATGGCGCCTGCAGGTTGAACGGCGCGCCGTTGATGTCGACCTGCCCGGTGCGCAGGCGCCGCGCGACACGGATCGCACGCTCGAGGTCGGCCGACCAGACACCGCCGGCGAGTCCGTAGCTCGTGTCGTTGGCGATGGTCACCGCCTCGTCCTCGTCGCGATAGGTGATGATCGACAGCACCGGACCGAAGATCTCCTCCTGCTCCAGTGTCGAGCCGGGCCGCACCCGACCGAACACGGTCGGGCGCACGAACCAGCCGGCGGTCAGGCCGGCTGGCGGCTCCGGCCCGCCGGCGAGCAGCTCCGCGCCTTCCTCGATCCCTTTGCGCATGTAGCCGAGCACGCGCTCGCGCTGCCGCGCCGATACCAGCGGACCGAGCGTCGTGCCCTCGGCGAGCGGATCGCCCGGGCGGTAGCCATTCGCGATGGTCGCGGCGAGTTGCGCCGCCTCGGCGTACCGGGCCTCGGGCACCAGCAGGCGCGTGTGTGCGCTGCAGGTCTGGCCGCAGTTCACACAGCAGGTCGCCAGCGTGCCCCTGACCGCGGCCGCCAGATCCGCATCGTCGAGCACGATCGCCGCGGACTTGCCGCCCAGCTCGAGGGCCACGCGCTTGATCGTCGCGGCAGCGAGCTCGGACACGCGCCGGCCGGCCGCGGTCGAGCCCGTGAACGAAACCATGTCGACCTCGCGATGTGACGCGAGCGCCTCGCCGACCACCGGGCCGTAGCCGGTGACCAGATTGAACACGCCCGGCGGCAGGCCGGCGGCGGCGGCAACTTCGGCAAGGATGAAGGCGTTCAACGGCGCCAGCTCGGACGGCTTCAGCACGACCGTGCAGGCTGCGGCCAGCGCCGGCGCCACCTTCAGCGAAATCTGGTGCAGCGGATAGTTCCACGGCGTGATCGCAGCGACGACCCCGACCGGTTCGCGCACGACCAGCGAGTGACCGGCACGTTCTTCGAACGGGAATGCGCCGAGCAGTTCCGCGTAGTAGCCGAACACCGCGATCGGCGAGCCAGCCTGGATGCGCCGGGCCAGCTTGAGCGGCATGCCCATCTCCCGCGAGATCGTCTCGCCGATCTCGTCGGCGCGCGCCTTCAGGCCCGCGTGAATTCGCCGCAGCGCAGCGGCCCGCTCGGCGACCGGTGTCGCGGCCCAGTCCGCGAAGGCGCGGCGCGCGGCACCGACCGCCGCCTCGACATCGGCGGTCGTGCCCTCCGGAATGCGCGCCAGCGGCGCACCGTCGGCCGGGCCGATCACCTCGATCCGGTTACGACCGGCGGGCTCGACCCAGCAGCCATCGATGAACAGCCGGTCACGCTCGATCACGTCGCTTCTCCACGCCCGCATGGCGGCGGCCGGACGGCCAGAATACACGAGCGGCGGGCCTGGGCAGATGGCCCGGCTGCAGGGCTCCGGCCGCTCAGCCCGGACGGGAGCGCGCTCCGCCGCCGCTGGCAAAACGGTGCGCGACTTCGCCATACGACTGCTGCTCGCTGAAGTCGCCGCCGGTGAATTCCGCCAATACCTTGCGCCAGAAGTCGATGGCAATCAGGTTGCCGGCCTGTTCCGCGATCACCCAGTCGCCGGCAAACCGGGCGAACAGAAGCTGCGCCGCGCTGCTGCCGACCCCGAGCCGCCGGTACGGACCGCGGACGAAGAACTCGCTGAGGCGGAACTGCACCCGCACGCGGCCCTCCGGCAGCCGCTCGCGCTGCACCAGCGCGAAGCCGGCCGGCTCTTCGTTGCGCAGAATCATGAACGGCATCGAGCGCTGATCGCGGAACCAGCCCTGCAGCAGTTCATCGATGCCCTGCCCGGTGACGGCGGCCGCCGGGAAGACCCCGGTGTGCCCCGCTGCGAGATCACCGAGATACTCGTCGTAGATCTGCTCGATCCAGCGGCGGTCCCGTTCGGAGGCCCTGGCATCGCGGATCGTCGTCGCCACTTTGCCCCTCCAAAATCCAACGGCCGGGAGACCGACGCGGCGGTGCCGCGCCTGCCACCCGGCCGCCCGGTTGCGCGCCGCCGCATTGCGTCGGCTGCGACCGGCGTTCGCTTACTGCGCCGGCGGAGCCTCGGCCGGTGCGGGCGCCGCTTCTGCTGCCGCGCCCTCGACCGCTGCGCCAGCGGCGTCAGCAGCCGCTTCCACCGCTTCGCCAGCGGCTTCCATCGTTTCGCCCGCCGCTTCGCCCGCAGCCCCGGCAGCGTCCGCGGCTTCCGACGCCGCCTCCGTCGCCTGTTCGACCGCCTGCTCGACGGCCGGTGCGGCCTCTTCCTTCTTGCCGCCGCAAGCACCGAGAACCAACGCCAGCGCCGCAGCGCCCCAGATCATGCCTTTCATTGTGTAATACCCCGGACTGAGATCAGTGGAATAAGGGTCGCCAGAATTCTAGCGCGGATGATGGTGCCGGTGTTACGGTTTCGGTAACCGCAAGACCCGGCGGTCACCGCGGATTCCGACCTCGCGCCAACCGAAACCGTAACACCGGCACCATCCAGAGAGGCCTGCACCATGGAAGGGCTGTACCACGATCACCTGCAGCGACTGTGCGCCCGCGCCGATGCCGTACTCGCGGCCGCCGGCTACGACGGACTGGTCATCGCCTCCGGATCGCTGCAATCGCCGTACCTGGACGACAACGCCTGGCCGTTCCGGCCGAACCCGCGTTTCCAGGTCTGGGTGCCCGCTCCGGCTCCGGACTGCTTCGTCGTCTATCGGCCCGGGCAGCGCCCCGGCCTGGTGTTTCACCAGCCCGAGGATTACTGGTACCAGCCGCCGCCGCTGCCGCAGGGTGAGTACGCCGCCGCGTTCGAACCGTGCATCGTGCGCAACCCGGTCGAGCTGCAGCACCGGCCGGAACTGCGGCGGGGTCGCTGGGCCGTACTCGGCGAACCCTGCGCCGCAACCGCCGGCCTCGGCGATCATGACCCGGCCCCGGTCTGCCTGCCGCTGGACTACGCGCGCGCGGTGAAGTCCGGGTACGAACTCGCGTGCATGGCGCAGGCCTCGCTGGCTGGCGCCCGCGCGCACCGCGCGGCCGCTGCGGCGTTCCTGGACGGCGCCGGGGAATACGCGGTGCATCAGGCCTACTGCGCCGCGATCCGGGTCCGCGAAGCGGAGCTGCCGTACAACAACATCGTCGCGTTCGGCGCGCATGCCGCGGTCCTGCACTACCAGCAGCTCGAGCGCCAGCGCCCGCCGGACGTGCGCTCGTTCCTGCTCGACGCCGGTGCCCGGTACGCGGGCTACTGCTGCGATATCACCCGCACCCATGCCGCACACGAGGATCGCTTCGCCGCGCTGGTCCGGGCACTGGATGCGGCGCAGCAGCGGCTCGCCGGCCAGGTGCGGCCGGGCACGGACTACCGCGACATCCACCTGGCCGCGCACCGCGAGATCGCCGGTGTGCTGATCGAGGCCGGCCTGGTGCACGGCTCAACGGACGAGGCGGTGGCGACCGGCCTGACCGGCGTGTTCTTCCCGCACGGTATCGGGCACCTGCTCGGCGTGCAGGTCCACGACACCGGTGGCCTGATGGCCGGACCGGACGGCGGCGTCCGCCCGCGCCCGGACGGTCATCCGACCCTGCGGCTGACCCGCATGCTCGAGGCCGGCATGGCGGTCACGATCGAACCCGGCGTCTATTTCATCGAATCGCTGCTCGCCGCGGCCGCCGCCGACCAGCGGCGGCAACGAATTAACTGGCCGCTGGTCGCCGAGCTGCGCTCCTGCGGCGGCATCCGCATCGAAGACAACGTCGTGCCGCAGGACGGCGCACCGCGCAACCTGACCCGTGCGGCGTTCGCGGCCGCGGCTTGAGCGACAGCGACCGCCGGCCGGCGGCGGTCAGCGCTGTCGCAGCAGGTCGCGGATCTCGGTCAGCAGCACTTCCTCACGCGGCGGCGGCGGTGCGGCTGCCTGCGGCGGCTTCTTCAGGCGGTTGATGCCCTTCAGCGCGACGAAGATCGCGAAGGCGATGATCAGGAAATCGACCAGCGCCTGCACGAACAGCCCGTAGCGGATCGACACCGGCTCGCTGGTCGCGGCATTATAGGGCTGCGCGCCTGCCTCACGTTCCGCGATCACTTCATCGAAAGTGATGGGACCCGGCTGCGCCTGGCGACCGTCCAACGCCTCGGTGCCGAGCGCCACGCTGAGGTCGGTGAAGTTGACGCCGCCGATCACCCAGCCGAGCGCCGGCATCACGATGGCATCGACCAGCGACGACACGATCTTGCCGAAGGCGGCGCCGATGATGATGCCGACCGCCATGTCGACGACATTGCCCTTCATCGCGAATTCTTTGAACTCACTCGCCAGGCTCATGAGACCCCCTTGTTGACGTGCACAGAGACGGCCGGACCGCCGTACTGGCGATCAGGCTAGCACGCCGCCGGGCCCGGGGCAGCCCGGGCGGATCCGGGCTGGGGGACTCAGGCTGCTGCCGCCTTGCGCCGGCGCGGCGCCGGCGGCGCGGCCGCCTTCCTCTTCGCGGTCCCGCCGGCAGCGGGTTCACCGCCGCTCGCCGGCGCCGGGGTCACAGCACTGTCCACGAGCTGCATCAATGCCATCGGCGCCGCGTCACCGGGGCGCGGCTCGAGACGCAGGATTCGCGTGTAGCCACCCGGCCGTGGCCGGAAGCGCGGGCCGAGGTCGGTGAACAGCTTCTCGACCAGTCCGCGGTCACGCAGCTCGGCGAACGCACGCCGGCGCCCGGCCAGCGAGTCGTTGCGGGCCAGCGTGATCAGCGGCTCGACCACGCGCCGCAGTTCCCTGGCCTTCGGCAGCGTCGTGCGGATCTGTTCCTCGCGCAGCAGCGCGGCGGCCAGGTTGCGCATCAGGGCCCGGCGGTGCGCGCTGTTGCGCGCAAGCTGGCGGCCCGAGAGCTGGTGTCGCATGGTTCGTTCTCCGCGTCGAGGTCAGATCGAGCGCAGCTCGTCGTCGCGGCGCAGGCTGGCCGGCGGCCAGCCCTCGATGCGCATGCCGAGCATCAGGCCGTGCGTCTCGAGCACCTCCTTGATCTCAGTCAGCGATTTCTTGCCGAGATTGGGCGTGCGCAGCAGCTCGACCTCGGTGCGCTGCACCAGATCGCCGATGTAGTGGATGTTCTCCGCCTTCAGGCAGTTGGCGCTGCGCACGGTCAGCTCCAGCTCGTCGACCGGGCGCAACAGGATCGGGTCGGGCAGCGGGCCCGCCTCGCGGCTCGGCGTCTCGCCCTGGCCCTCGAGGTCCACGAACACGGTCAGCTGCTCCTTGAGGATGCCGCCAGCGCGCCGGATCGCCTCGTCCGGGTGGATCGTGCCGTTGGTCTCGATCTCGAGGATCAGCTTGTCGAGGTCGGTGCGCTGTTCGACGCGGGCCGCCTCGACCGAGTAGGTCACGCGCCGCACCGGCGAGAACGACGCATCCAGCTGCAGCCGCCCGATCGGCCGGCCCTGCTCCTCCGGGTCGCGGCGCTGCATCGCCGGCCGGTAGCCCCGGCCGCGCTCGATCCGGATGGTCATGCCGAGCTCGACCGGCTTGTTCAGAGTGGCGATCACCAGCTCCGGGTTGACGATCGTCACGTCGTGGTCGACCTGGATATCGCCGGCGGTCACCGGGCCGGGCCCTTTTTTCTGCAGGCGCAGTTCGGCGGACTCGCGCGCGTACATCTGGATCGCGACCAGCTTGAGGTTCAGCAGGATGTCGACGACATCCTCCTGCACGCCCTCGATGCTGGTGTACTCGTGCAGTACGCCGTCGATCTCGACCTCGGTCACCGCGCAACCGGGCATCGACGACAGCAGCACGCGCCGCAGCGCGTTGCCGAGCGTGTGGCCGAAGCCGCGCTCGAACGGCTCGATCACGATGCGCGCCTGGCGGGCGCCGGTCTCGCTGACGCGGACCGAGCGGGGCTTGAGGAACTCCGTGGCGGTACCTTGCATTGCCGTCACCTGTTACTTGGAATAGAGCTCGACGACGAGATTCTCGTTGATCTCGGGCAGGATCTGATCGCGGTCGGGGAGCTGTTTCAGCCGTCCGCTGAACTTCGCCTCGTCGACCTCGACCCAGTCCGGGAAACCAACCTGGGCGGCGATCGCCAGCGCCGCGGTGATCCGCGCCTGGGCGCGCGCCTTGTCGCGCACCGCGATGACGTCACCGGCCTGGCACTGGTACGAAGGGATGTTGACCGTCGCGCCGTTGACGCTGATCGCCTTGTGCGCGACCAACTGCCGCGCCTCGGCGCGGGTCGCCGCGAAGCCCATCCGGTAGACGACGTTGTCGAGACGCGACTCGAGGAAACGCAGCAGATTCTCGCCAGTCGCGCCGGGCCGGCCGGCGGCCTTGGCGTAGTAGTTGCGAAACTGGCGCTCGAGCACTCCGTACATGCGCCGCAGCTTCTGCTTCTCGCGGAGCTGCACGCCGTAACCGGACAGGCGCGTGCGGCGCTCGCCCTTGATGCCGCCGGGCGGCACCTCGAGCTTGCACTTGCTCTCCAGCGGCTTCAGCCCGCTCTTCAGCAGCAGGTCGGTGCCCTCGCGGCGCGACAGTTTGCACTTGGGACCCAGGTATCTGGCCATGGCGTTGCGACCTCAGACCCGCCGCTTCTTCGGCGGGCGGCAACCGTTGTGCGGAATCGGCGTCACGTCGGCGATGCTGGTCACCTTCAGACCGCAGGCGTTCAGCGCGCGCACGGCCGACTCGCGCCCCGGACCCGGGCCCTTGACCCGGACTTCGACGGTGCGCAGCCCGTATTCCTGGGCCGCGGTGCCGACCTTCTCGGCGGCGACCTGCGCGGCGAACGGCGTGCTCTTGCGCGAGCCGCGGAAGCCGGAGCCGCCGGAGGTGGCCCAGGCCAGCGTGTTGCCCTGGCGGTCGGTGATCGTGACGATCGTGTTGTTGAAAGACGCGTGAATGTGCGCGATCCCGTCGGAGACCTGGCGCTTCGCCTTCTTGCGCGTCCGCGTGGCGGTGGACTGTTCAGCCATCGTGTTTCCTGCGTGTCAGTACGGCCAGTGACCTAGTGCTTGGCGGCCTGGACCTTGCCCTTGATCGCCGCACGGCGCGGACCCTTGCGCGTGCGGGCGTTGGTGCGGGTGCGCTGGCCGCGCGCCGGCAGCCCCTTGCGGTGCCGGATGCCGCGGTAGCAGCCGAGATCCATCAGCCGCTTCAGGCACATCGCGTTCTCGCGGCGCAGGTCGCCCTCGACCATGAACCGCGCCACCTGGGCGCGCAGCACGTTGACCTCGGGCTCGGTCAGGTCGCGGACCCGGGTTTCCGGGTTGACGCCGGCCGCGGCGCACACCTGCCGGGCGCGCGAGCGCCCGACCCCGTAGATGTGGGTCAGGCCGATGACGATGTGCTTGTTGACCGGAATGTTGATGCCGGCAATACGCGCCATGACTACCGATCCTCTCGCCGCGGCCGACGAATGTTGCAATGTGACACGCCGTGGTACTCCGTTGCTCCCGCCCGCCCCAGCCTCAGCCCTGGCGCTGCTTGTGGCGCGCATCCGACGAGCAGATCACGCGCACGACCCGGCCCCGGCGCACGATCCGGCAGTTCTTGCAGATCTTCCTGACCGACGGTCGAACCTTCATGCCTTCTGCTCCCGGACGGCGCGCCGTCCTTCAACGCGGTGTCCCGCTGCGGCCGAGGCCGCGCAGGTTAGCTTTCTTCATCAGGCCCTCGTACTGGTGCGACATCAGGTGCGCATTCAACTGGGCGACGAAGTCCATCACGACGACGACGATGATCAGCAGCGAGGTACCGCCGAAATAGAACGGCACGCGCCCGTAGGACATCAGCACTTCGGGCAGCAAACACACCGCGGTCACGTACAGCGCGCCCCAGACGGTCAGCCGGGTCAGCACCTTGTCGATGTACTCGCCGGTCTGCGGGCCGGGACGGATGCCCGGGATGAACGCACCGCCCTTCTTCAGGTTCTCGGCGGTCTCGCGGGCGTTGAACACCAGCGCCGTATAGAAGAAGCAGAAGAATACGATCAGACCGCCGTACAGCAGCAGGTGCAGCGGCTGGCCCCAGCCAAGTGCCGCGGCGACGTCCTGCAGCCAGCCGGCCCCGGCGCCGGTGCCGATGAAGCTGGCCAGCGTGGCCGGGAACAGCAGCAGCGAGGAGGCGAAGATCGGCGGGATGACGCCCGACATGTTCAGCTTGAACGGCAGGTGGCTGGTCTGCCCGGCATACACGCGCCGGCCGACCTGGCGCTTGGCGTAATTCACCGGCAGGCGCCGCTGGCCGCTCTCGACGAATACGCAGAACGCCACCACCGCGGCGATCAGCAGCAGCAGCAGCAGCGCGAAGGCCGGGTTCATCTCGCCGGTACGCACCTGCTCGAGGGTGCCGCCGATCGCGGCCGGCAGGCCGGAGATGATGCCAGCCAGGATCAGCATCGAGATGCCGTTGCCGATGCCGCGCTCGGTGACCTGCTCGCCGAGCCACATCATGAACATCGTCCCGGCGGTCAGCGTCAGCACCGCCGGCAGCAGGAACGACCAGAAGCCCGGGCTGATGACCACGCCCTGGTTCTGGAACGCGACCGCGGCGGCGAAGCTCTGGAAGGTGGCCAGCACGACGGTGAAGTAGCGGGTCCACTGCGTCAGCTTGCGGCGTCCCGATTCGCCTTCCTTCTTGATCGCCTCCATCGAGGGCACGACCACCGCCATCATCTGGATGATGATCGACGCCGAGATGTACGGCATCACGCCCATCGCGAAGATCGACAGCCGCTCGAGCGCGCCGCCCGAGAACATGTTGAACAGCCCGAGGATCGTGCCCTCCTGGCTGTCGAACAGGCGGGCCATCGCCGCCGGGTCGATGCCCGGCACCGGGACGAAAGTGCCGATCCGGTACACGACCAGCGCGCCGAGCAGGAACAGCAGGCGCTGGCGCATCTCGGTGAAGCGCGTGACTTCACCGAGCGCCAGAGTCGCATTGCCTGCCGTCGTTGCCATCGGGTAGCGCCGCGCCGCTTACGCGGACGCGCCCTCCTCGATCCGGCCGCCGGCCTGCTCGATCGCCGCGCGGGCGCCCTTCGTTGCCACCACCGCCGGGCCGCGCAGGGTCACCGCCCGGGCGATGCTGCCAGACAGGATCACCTTGGCGCGCGCGGTGCGCGCCGGCACCACGCTGGCGGCCTTCAGCGCCGCGAGGTCGATGACCTCGGCACTGACCTTCGCCAGATCGGTCAGCGTGACCTCGGCGCGGGTCGGCTGCAGCGCCGAGCGGAAACCCACCTTCGGCAGGCGCCGCTGCAGCGGCACCTGGCCGCCCTCGAAGCCGACCTTGTGGTAACCGCCCTTGCGCGCCTTCTGGCCCTTGCCGCCGCGGCCGCAGGTCTTGCCCTGGCCGGCCGAGGCGCCGCGCCCGACGCGCAGCCGCGCACGGCGGCTGCCGGGACCCGGCTTCAGCGTGTTCAGTCGCATGGCATCCGTCCTCCGTTCCGTCAGACCGGCTCGACCACGAGCAGGTGCTGCGCCCGCCGGATCATGCCGCGCACCGCCGGCGTGTCCTCGACCACGCGGCTGTCGCGGATCCGGCGCAGCCCGAGTCCGTGCACCGAGGCGCGAATGCTGCGCAGTTGCCCCGGCAGCCCGGCGCGCAGCGTCACCCGCAGCCGTGCGCCGCTCACGACGCCGCTCCGGTGATCTCCTCGATCGTCTTGCCGCGCTTGGCCGCGATGGCGGCCGGCGCGACCACCCGCGTCAGCGCGTTGAAAGTCGCGCGCACGACGTTGATCGGGTTGCGCGAGCCGTAACTCTTGGCCAGCACGTTGCGCACGCCGGCGCACTCGAACACGGCACGCATGCCGCCGCCGGCGATCACGCCGGTGCCCTCCGAGGCCGGTTGCATGTACACCCGGGTCGTGCCGTGCCGGCCATGCACGGCGTAGTGCAGCGTATCGCCGCGCAGCGCCACCGGCGCCAGGTTCTTGCGGGCCTGCTGCATCGCCTTGGCGATCGCGGTCGGCACCTCGCGGGCCTTGCCGTAGCCGTAGCCGACCCGGCCGGCGCCGTCGCCGACCACGGTCAGCGCGGTGAAGCCGAACTGCCGGCCGCCCTTGACGACCTTCGCCGTACGGTTGACCGCGACCAGCTTCTCCATCAGCTCGTCGCCGGCTGCCGCCCTTTCCACTCGTGCCATCGCGCTGTCCTCGGTTCAGAACTGGAGGCCGGCCTCGCGGGCCGCCTCGGCGAGCGCCTGCACGCGCCCGTGGTACTTGAAACCGGCCCGGTCGAACGCGACCGCGGTGATCCCGGCCGCCCGGGCCCGCTCGGCGATCACCCGGCCGACCGCGGCCGCGGCGGCGACATTGCCGGTACTCTTCAGCCCGGCCGTCACCGCGTCCTGCACGGTCGAGGCGGTCGCCAGCACGCGCGCGCCGTCGGCCGTCGTGACCTGTGCGTAGATGTGCCGCGGCGTCCGGTGCACGGTCAGCCGCGCCGTGCCCTGCTCGCGGATCCTGGCGCGGGCGCGCGTCGCGCGCCGCTGGCGCCGGTCGGTCTTGGTGAGCTGTGCCATGGCCTACTTCTTCTTGCCTTCCTTCATGACGATCCTCTCGCCGGCATAACGCACGCCCTTGCCCTTGTACGGCTCCGGCGGGCGGAAGCCGCGGATCTCGGCCGCGACCTGGCCGACGAGCTGGCGGTCCATGCCCCGCACCAGCACTTCAGTCTGGCTCGGCGTTTCCACCGTGATGCCCTCCGGTACCGGAAAGCTGACCGGATGCGAGAAGCCGAGCGTCAGGTTCAGGCTGCGGCCCTGCACCGCGGCGCGGTAACCGACGCCGACCAGTTCGAGCGTGCGCTCGAAGCCGCGCGTGACTCCGGCGACCATGTTGGCGAGGTGGGCGCGCGTGGTTCCGGCGCCAACGCGGCCGGCCGGACTGCCCGGCGCCACCGCGACCAGCAGCCGCCCGTCCTGCTGCGCGACGCTGATGCCCGGCGCCAGACGCAGCGTCAGCTCGCCTTTCGCGCCCTTGATGCGGACCGCGTCGGCACTGACCGTGGCGGCGACGCCCTGCGGCAGAACGACGGGTGCCTTGGCTACTCTCGACATGCCCGGCTCCTCAGGCGACCACGCACAGGACTTCGCCGCCCTGGCCGACGCGGCGCGCCTCCCGGTCGGTCATGACGCCGGCCGGCGTCGACACGATCGCGATACCGAGACCGCCGAGCACCTTCGGCAGCTCGTTACGCCCGCGGTACTGGCGCAGGCCGGGCCGCGACACGCGCTCGAGGCGCGCGATCACCGGCTGGCCGGCGTGGTACTTGAGCGTGATCGACAGCGTGCTGCGTCCGTCCTGCTGCCGCACCGCATAGTCGGCGATGTAGCCCTCGTCCTTCAGCACCCCGGCGATCGCCGCCTTGAGGCGCGACGACTGCATCGAGACTTCGGCCTTGCCCGCGCGCTGGCCGTTGCGGATGCGGGTCAGCAGGTCGGCAATCGGATCGGTCATGCTCATGCGCGTTCGCTCCTCACCAGCTCGCCTTGCGCAGCCCCGGCACGTCGCCGCGCATCGTCGCCTCGCGCAGCTTGACGCGGCCGAAGCCGAACTTGCGGTAATTGCCCCGCGACCGGCCGGTCACCGCGCAGCGCCGCCGCAGCCGCGACGGGCTGGCGTCGCGCGGCAGCTTCTGCAATGCCTCGCTCGCCGCCAGCCGGTCCTCGCGGTCGAGGCGCGGGTTGCGGATCGCGGCCTTGAGTTCCGCGCGCTTCGCCGCGTACTTCCGTACCGTCCGCTCGCGGCGCTTCTCGCGCTCGATCATGCTGGTCTTCGCCATCGGTCACTTCCTGAACGGAAAATTGAACGCCTCGAGCAGCGCCCGCCCGGCGCGGTCGTCGCCCGCGGTAGTCGTGATCGTGATGTCCATGCCACGCAACTGGTCGATCTGGTCGTAGGCGATCTCGGGGAAAATGATCTGCTCCTTGACCCCGAAGCTGTAGTTGCCACGGCCATCGAACGAACGCGGGTTGACGCCGCGGAAATCGCGGATGCGCGGCATCGCTACACTGATCAGCCGGTCGAGAAACTCGTACATGCGCGCGCCGCGCAGCGTCACCATGCAGCCCACCGCCAGGCCGTCGCGGACCTTGAACGAGGCCACCGACTTGCGCGCCTTGCGGATCGCGGCCTTCTGGCCGGTGATCCGCGCCAGGTCCGCGGCCGCCGCGTCCATGACCTTCTTGTCCGCGACCGCCTCGCCGACGCCCATGTTCACGGTGATCTTGCTGATGCGCGGCACCTGCATGTCGTTGCCGCAGCCGAGCTCGCTGCGCAGCTTCGGCACCACGACCTCGCGGTAGTGCCGGTGCAGTCTGGCCGTTGCGCCCATTGCCGCCGCCTCCCCGCTCACGCGTCCACCAGCTCGCCGTTCGAACGGAAGCAGCGCACCTTGCGTCCGTCGGCCAGCCGGCGGCAACCGACCCGGTCGGCCTGCCTGGTCGCCGGATTCCACAGCGCCACGTTCGAGCGGTGCAGCGGCGCCTCCTTCTGCACGATGCCGCCCTGGCGATTGCGCTGCGGATTCGGCTTCTCGTGCCGCTTGACCATGTTGACGTTCTCGACCAGTACGCGGTCGCCGGCCAGCACGCCGACCACGGTGCCGGTGCGGCCCTTCTCGCGTCCCGCGATGACCACGACGGTGTCGCCTTTGCGGATCTTCTGCATGCCACTACTCCGCAGTCACAGCACTTCCGGTGCCAGCGAGATGATCTTCATGAACTGCACGTTGCGCAGTTCACGCGTCACCGGCCCGAAGATGCGCGTACCGATCGGCTCCAGCTTGTTGGTCAGCAGCACTGCGGCGTTGCCGTCGAAGCGGATCAGCGAGCCGTCCTGGCGGCGGATCCCGCTGCGCGTCCGCACCACGACCGCATCGTAGATCTCGCCCTTCTTGACCTTGCCGCGCGGGATCGCGTCCTTGACGCTGACCTTGATCACGTCGCCGACCGCCGCATAGCGGCGGCGCGTGCCGCCCATGACCTTGATGCACATCAGCTCGCGGGCCCCGGAATTGTCCGCCGCCGCCAGTCGTGTCCGGTGCTGGATCATGCCCGTCTCCTCCCCGTGCTCAGGCCAGCGGTGCGCGCTCGAGCACGCGCACCAGCCGCCACGACTTGTGCCGCGACAGCGGCCGGCACTCGGCGATCGCGACCATGTCGCCCGCGCGGCACTCGTTGTGCTCGTCGTGCGCGAGCAATCTGGTCGTGCGCCGCACGTACTTGCCGTAGGTCGGGTGCCGGACCAGCCGCTCGACCGCCACCGCGATCGTCTTGTTCATCCGGTTGCTGACCACGGTGCCGGTCAGCGTCCGCGCCGGCAGTTCCGTGGTCGCGGCCGTCTCTTCACCAGCCATCAGTCGCTGCTCCCGGCGCGCGCCGCGCGCCCGAGTTCGTTGAGCACGGTCTTCACCCGTGCGATGTTGCGGCGCACCTTGCCGATCTGGTCGGGCCGGGCCGGCTGGCCGCTGGCCGCCGCCATGCGCAGGTTGAACTGCTCGCGCCGCAGGCCGAGCAGTTCGTCGCGCAGCTCTGCCGGAGTCTTCCGGCGCAGGTCCGAGGTCTTCATCCGCGCACCTGCCGCCTGACGAAGCTGGTGGCGACCGACAGCTTGGCGGCCGCCAGCCGGAAGGCCTCGCGCGCCGTGGTCTCCGGCACGCCCTCGATCTCGAACAGCACCTTGCCCGGGGTCACCCTGGCGACCCAGTATTCGACGTTGCCCTTGCCGCTGCCCATGCGTACCTCGAGCGGCTTCTGCGTGATCGGCACGTCGGGGAACACGCGGATCCAGATCTGCCCGCCGCGCTTGACGTAGCGGGTCATCGCGCGCCGGGCCGCCTCGATCTCGCGAGCGGTCATCCGCGCGCGGTCGGTCGCCTTCAGGCCGAAGTCACCGAACGCGACCGTGCTGCCGCGCACCGCGGTGCCGGCCAGGTTGCCCTTGTGCTGCTTGCGGAACCGGGTCCGCTTCGGCTGCATCATGTTGCGTCGTCCTCCGTGCTCAGCCGGCGACCGGCTCGGCCGCTGCCGGCCGCTCGGCCGGCGCCGCCTCGGCCGCCTGCGCCTCGGTCTGGTCGCGGTCGAACACCTCGCCGCGGAAGATCCACACCTTGACGCCGATCACGCCGTAGGTCGTGCGCGCCTCGGCCAGACCGTAGTCGATGTCGGCGCGGAACGTGTGCAGCGGAATGCGCCCCTCGCGGGTCCATTCCGAGCGCGAGATCTCGGCGCCGTTCAGCCGCCCGGCGACCCGCACTTTCACGCCGAGCGCGCCGCTGCGCATCGTGTTGGTGACCGCCCGCTTCATCGCCCGGCGGAACATCACCCGCTTCTCGATCTGCTGCGCGATGCTCTCGGCCACCAGCCGTGCATCGAGCTCCGGCTTGCGGATCTCGGCGATGTTGAGCCGCACGTCGGCGACCGCCATGCCGAGCAGCCGGGCGACTTCGGCCCGCAGCTTCTCGATGTCCTCGCCCTTGCGGCCGATCACGATGCCGGGGCGCGCAGTATGGATCGTGATGTTGGCCTTGCGCGCCGCGCGCTCGATCTGGATGCGGCTGACCAAAGCGTCGGCCAGTTTGCGCCGCAGGAACTCGCGCATCCGCCAGTCGCCGTGCAGGTGCGCCGGGAAGCTGCGCGAATCCGCGTACCAGCGCGACGACCAGTCGCGCGTGATGCCGAGCCGGATGCCGATCGGGTTGACCTTCTGACCCATGTGCTGCTCCGAATCCCCTGCTAGCGCGCCGCGTCGGCCACGGTCACGGTGATGTGGCTCAGGCGCCGGACGATGCGGTTGCCGCGGCCCTTGGCGCGGGCGTGGAAGCGTCGCGCGACCGGCGCGGTATCGACCTCGATGCGCGCGATCCTGAGTTCGTCGATGTCGGCACCGAGGTTGTGCTCGGCATTGGCGATGGCCGACTCGAGTACCTTGCGTACCAGCCGCGCACCCTTCTTCGGCGTGTAGGTCAGCACCCGCAGCGCGTGTCCGACCGGCTGGCCGCGCACGAGAGCGGCGACCAGACGGCACTTCTGCGGGGAGATGCGCGCGTGGCGCAGCCGGGCGGATACCTGCATCACCGTCACTCCCCGTCGGCCTTGCGCGTCGCCGAGTGGCTCTTGAAGGTCCGCGTCGGCGCGAACTCGCCGAGCTTGTGCCCGACCATGTTCTCGGTGACCAGCACCGGCACGTGCTGCCGGCCGTTGTGCACGGCGATGGTCAGGCCGACCATGTCCGGCAGGACCATCGAGCGCCGCGACCAGGTGCGGATCGGCCGGCGGTCGTTCTTGTCACGGGCCGCCTGCACCTTCGCCGCGAGGTGCAGATCGACGAACGGGCCCTTCTTCAACGAACGAGGCATGCGGTCGGCTCCTTCACTTGCGGCGGCGCACGATCATGGCGTCGGTGCGCTTGTTGCTGCGGGTCTTCTTGCCCTTGGTGTGCCAGCCCCACGGCGAGACCGGGTGCGGGTTGCCCTGACCGGAACGGCCCTCGCCGCCGCCGTGCGGGTGGTCGACCGGGTTCATCACCACGCCGCGGACGGTCGGCCGGATGCCGCGCCAGCGCTTCGCGCCGGCTTTGCCGAAGCTGCGCAGGTTGTGCTCGTCGTTGCCGAGCTCGCCGATCGTCGCGCGGCACTCGATGCTGACCTTGCGCAGTTCACCCGACTTCAGGCGCAGGATCGCGTTGCCGCCTTCGCGCCCGGAGTACTGGGCCGAGTTGCCGGCGGCGCGCGCCAGCTGGCCGCCCTTGCCCGGCCGCAACTCGATGTTGTGGACCAGCGAACCGACCGGGATGTGCCGCAACTGCATCGCGTTGCCCGACCGGATCGGTGCGTCGGCACCCGATTGCAGCTCGGCTTCCGCCTGCACGCCCTTCGGCGCCAGGATGTAGCGGCGCTCGCCGTCACGGTACAGCAGCAGCGCGATGAAGGCGGAGCGGTTCGGGTCGTACTCGAGGCGCTCGACCCGCGCCGGGATGCCGTCCTTGTCGCGGCGGAAATCGATCATGCGGTAGTTGTGCTTGTGGCCACCGCCCTTGTGCCGCGTGGTCAGCCGGCCGACGTTGTTGCGGCCACCGGTCGACTTGTGACCGGCGACCAGCCCGCGCAGCGCGCGACCCTTGTGCAGTCCGGAGCGATCGGGCCGCAACTGGAAGCGCGTACCCGGCGATCGCGGCTTGAGTTTCTTCAGTGCCATGCTCTGCTTCCTGTCAGCGCGCTCAGGCCCGCTCGGCGCCGCCGAGCTCGATGGTCTGGCCGGCGGCGAGACGTACGTAGGCCTTCTTCCAGGCCTGCCGCTGGCCCGGCGTCCGGCCGAAGCGCTTGGCCTTGCCCGGCAGGTTCACGACCCGCACCGAGTCGACCTTGACCTCGAACAGGTACTGGACCGCGGCGCGGATCTCGGGCCGCGTCGCATCCGTGCGGACCCGGAACACATACTGATTGCCCGCGCCGGCGAGGCGCGCGCTCTTCTCCGAGACGTGCGGCGCTAGCAGAATCGTGGTCAGGCGTTCCTTGCCGGTCGTGCTCATGCCAGTCGCTCCTCGAGCAGCCGCAGTGCCGCGACGGTCGCCAGCACCTTCGGGTAGCGCGCCAGCGAAACCGGATCCAGGTTGGCGACGGTGCGGACGTCGACATCGGCCAGGTTGCGCGCCGCAAGCTGCAGCTTCTCGTCGTAGGCCTCGGTCAGGATCAGCACGCTGTCGAGGCCGAGTTCGGCGAGCCGGCCGACCAGCATGCGGGTCTTCGGCGCTTCGAGTTCCAGTGATCCGGTCGCCAGCAGCCGCTGCTGGCGGGCCAGCTCCGATAGCATCGAGCGAATCGCGCCCCGGTACATCTTGCGGTTGACCTTCTGCTCGAAGCTTCGCGGCCGCGCCGCGAAGGCCCGCCCGCCACCAATCCACAGCGGGCTGCGGATCGAGCCGGCGCGCGCACTGCCGGTGCCTTTCTGGCGCCACGGCTTGCGGCCACCGCCCCGCACCTCGGCGCGCGTCTTCTGCGCCTTGGTGCCCGCGCGGCCGGCCGCGGCATAGGCGATCAGCACCTGGTGGACCAGCGGCTCGTTGAATTCGCGGCCGAAAGTCGCGTCGCTGACGTCGATCTCGGACCCGGCGGCGCCGCCATTGATGAGTTTCAGCTTCATCGTCCAGGCCTCGGTATTACTTCCTGACCGGCGCCACGGTGCGGCGCCGGCGCTGGGCCTGCGCCTTGACCGACGGGCGTACGACGACCCGGCCGCCGGGAGCGCCAGGGACCGAGCCGCTGACCAGCAGCAGGTTGCGTTCGGCGTCGACGGCGACGACGCGCAGATTTTCCTCGGTGCGCCGTTCGCCGCCCATCCGGCCGGCCATGCGCTTGCCGGGGAGGGTGCGTCCCGGGGTCTGGCGCTGGCCGATCGAACCCGGCGCGCGGTGCGACACCGACGTACCATGACTGGCGTAGCCGCCGGCGAAACCGTGCCGCTTCATGACGCCGGCATAGCCCTTGCCGATGGTGGCGCCGGTGACGTCCACGACCTGCCCGGTCTCGAACAGGTCCACGCGCAGCAGGGCACCGGCCGCCAGGCCGTCGCCCTCACCGCCGCTCAGCCGGAATTCGACCAGCGCCTCGCCGGGCTCGACCCCGGGCCGCGCGTAGTGGCCCGCGACCGGCTTGCGCAGCCGGGTCGGGCGCCGGGTCCCGAAAGTTACCTGGAGCGCGCGGTACCCATCCCGGCCCGCGTCCTTGACCTGCACGACCCGGTTCGGCGGCACCTCAATGACGGTAACCGGCAGGGACTCGCCCGCGTCGGTGAAAACCCGAGTCATGCCGGCCTTGCGACCGACCAGACCAATGGTCATGTCTGTTGTCCTTAGTACACCGCACCGGCTGCAATTGGCCGGTGCTGCCTCTGTCATCGATGACGGCCGCAGCGGACCCCGTGCCCGCTGCCGATCCGGGCCCCTGTATGGGCCGCGCAACGAGCCGCGTAGTATAGCCGCTCCGCGCCCTAGTTCAACTTGATCTGCACGTCCACCCCGGCCGGCAGCTCGAGACGCATCAGCGCGTCGACGGTCTTGTCGGTCGGGCTCAGAATGTCCATCAGCCGCTTGTGCGTGCGGACCTCGTACTGGTCGCGCGCGTCCTTGTCGCCGTGCGGCGACACCAGCAGCGTGAAGCGCTCGAGCTTGGTCGGCAACGGCACCGGGCCGCGCACGATCGCACCGGTGCGCCGCGCCGTTTCGACGATCTCCCGCGCCGAGGTATCGATCAGCCGGTGATCGAAGGCCTTGAGCCGGATGCGGATGTTCTGGCTGCCTGCCATGGTCGCTCCTTACTTCAGGATCCTGGCGACGACGCCGGCGCCGACGGTGCGGCCGCCTTCGCGAATCGCGAAGCGCAGCCCCTCCTCCATCGCAATCGGCGCAATCAGCTCCACCACCATCTTGATGTTGTCCCCGGGCATCACCATCTCGACACCCTCCGGCAGCTCGATCGTCCCGGTCACGTCCGTCGTCCGGAAATAGAACTGCGGCCGGTAACCCTTGAAGAACGGCGTGTGCCGCCCGCCCTCCTCCTTGGTCAGAACATACACCTCCGACTCGAAATTCGTGTGCGGGTTGATCGACCCCGGCCTGGCCAGCACCTGCCCGCGCTCCACCTCCTCACGCCTGGTCCCGCGCAGCAGCACCCCGACGTTGTCCCCCGCCTGCCCCTCGTCCAGCAGCTTGCGGAACATCTCCACACCCGTGCAGGTCGTCTTCGCCGTCGGCCGGATGCCCACAATCTCGACCTCGTCGTTCACCCGGACAATGCCGCGCTCAATCCGCCCCGTCACCACCGTGCCACGCCCCGAAATCGAAAAGACGTCCTCGATCGGCATCAGAAACGGCTTGTCGATCACCCGCACCGGCGTCGGAATGTACCGGTCCATCTCCGCCACCAGCCGCACCACCGAGTCCGTCCCCAGCTCCCCGGCCTTGCCCTCCAGCGCCTGCAGCGCCGAACCACGCACAATCGGCGTCTCGTCCCCCGGGAACTCGTACTTCGACAACAGCTCCCGCACCTCCATCTCCACCAGCTCAATCAGCTCCGGGTCGTCCACCATGTCGCACTTGTTCAGATACACCACGATGTACGGCACCCCCACCTGCCGCGCCAGCAGAATGTGCTCCCGCGTCTGCGGCATCGGCCCGTCCGCCGCCGACACCACCAGAATCGCCCCGTCCATCTGCGCCGCACCCGTGATCATGTTCTTCACATAGTCGGCATGCCCCGGACAGTCCACATGCGCGTAATGCCGCGCCGCCGACTGGTACTCCACATGCGCCGTCGCAATCGTGATCCCCCGCGCCTTCTCCTCCGGCGCCTTGTCAATCTGGTCGTAGGCCCGGAACTCCCCACCGTGCGTCTCCGCCATCACCTTGGTCAGCGCCGCCGTCAGCGTCGTCTTCCCATGGTCCACATGCCCTATCGTCCCCACATTCACATGCGGCTTCGAACGAACGAATTTTTCCTTGGCCATGGCAGTGCTTCCCGTGTGTTGCTGGCAGGACGGCGCTCAGGACGCCTTCTTCAGGACCGCCTCGGCGACGTGGTTCGGCACCTCGACGTAGCGGCTGAACTCCATCGTGAACGTGGCCCGCCCCTGCGACATCGAGCGCACGTTGGTCGCGTAACCGAACATCTCGGCCAGCGGCACCTCGGCGGTGATCACCTTGCCGGACACCGACTCGTCCATGCCGGTGATGTGCCCGCGGCGCCGGTTCAGGTCGCCGATCACGTCGCCGGAGTACTCCTCCGGGGTCACGACCTCGACCTTCATGATCGGCTCGAGCAGCACCGGCCGGGCCCTGGCGAAACCCTCCTTGAACGCCATGCTGCCGGCGATCTTGAACGCCATCTCGTTCGAGTCGACGTCGTGGTACGAACCGTCGAAGATCGACACGCGCACGTCGACGATCGGGAAGCCGGCGATCACGCCGCCCGCTATCGCCTCGCGCACGCCCTTGTCCACCGCCGGAATGTACTCGCGCGGCACCACGCCGCCGACGATCTCGTTGACGAACTCGTAGCCCTTGCCTTCCGCGAGCGGTTCGATCTTCAGCCAGACGTGGCCATACTGGCCGCGGCCGCCGGACTGGCGCACGAAGCGCCCTTCCTGCTCGACTGCGCCGCGGATCGTCTCGCGATAGGCGACCTGCGGGCGGCCGACGTTGGCTTCAACCCTGAACTCGCGCTTCATGCGGTCGACGATGATCTCGAGGTGCAGCTCGCCCATGCCGGAGATGATGGTCTGGCCGGATTCGGCGTCGCTGGACACGCGGAACGACGGATCTTCCTTGGCCAGGCGCTGCAGCGCGAGGCCCATCTTCTCCTGGTCGGCCTTGGTCTTCGGCTCGACCGCCACCGAGATCACCGGCTCCGGGAACTCCATCTTCTCGAGCACGATGACCTGGTCCGGAGCGCACAGCGTGTCGCCGGTGATCACGTCCTTCAGGCCGACCGCCGCGGCGATGTCGCCGGCGCGCACTTCCTTGATCTCCTCGCGCTCGCTGGCGTGCATCTGCAGCAGCCGGCCGATGCGCTCCTTGCGGCTGCGGTTCGGCACAAACACCTGGTCGCCGGAGTTCAGCGTGCCGGAGTAGATGCGGAAGAAGGTCAGGTTGCCGACGAACGGATCGTTCAGGATCTTGAAAGCCAGCGCGGCGAACGGCGCCTCATCGGCAGACTTGCGGGTCAGCTCGGCGCCGTCGTCGCTCTGGCCGCGCACGTCGGGTACGTCGAGCGGTGACGGCATGTACTCGATCACCGCGTCGAGCACCGCCTGCACGCCCTTGTTGCGGAACGCCGAACCGCAGGTCACCAGACAGATCTCGTTGCGCAGCGCCCGCTCGCGCAGCCCGCGCCGGATCTCGGCCTCGGTCAGCGTGCCGTCCTCGAGGTACTTGTGCAGCAGCTCCTCGTTGGCTTCGGCCGCGGCCTCGACCAGCCGGCCGCGGTACTCGTCGCACCGCGCGCGCAGCTCGGCCGGGATCTCCCGGTATTCGAAGCGCATACCCTGGGTCGAGTCGTCCCACCAGATCGACTGCATCCGCACCAGGTCGACGACCCCGGCGAACTCGTCCTCAGCGCCGATCGGCAACTGGATCGGCACCGGGTTGCCCTTCAGGCGGGTGCGGATCTGCTCGACGCAGCGCAGGAAGTCGGCGCCGGCGCGGTCCATCTTGTTGACGAAGGCGAGGCGCGGCACCCGGTAACGGTTCATCTGCCGCCACACCGTTTCGGACTGCGGCTGCACGCCGGCCACTGCGCAATACACCGCCACCGCGCTGTCCAGCACGCGCAGCGAGCGCTCGACCTCGATCGTGAAATCGACGTGCCCCGGCGTGTCGATGATGTTGATCCGGTGCTCGGGGAAGTGGTTGTCCATGCCCTTCCAGAAGCAGGTGGTGGCGGCCGCGGTGATCGTGATGCCGCGCTCCTGCTCCTGTTCCATGTAGTCCATGACGGCGGCGCCGTCGTGGACCTCGCCGATCTTGTGCGAGACCCCGGTATAGAACAGCACCCGCTCGGTGGTCGTGGTCTTGCCGGCGTCGATGTGCGCCGAGATACCGATGTTGCGGTAGCGTTCGATCGGAGTCGCGCGGGGCATGATGGTTCCGGTTACCAGCGGTAGTGGGCGAACGCCTTGTTGGCGTCCGCCATGCGGTGGGTGTCCTCGCGCTTGCGCACGGCGGTGCCGCGGTTCTCGGCCGCGTCCATCAGCTCGTGCGCGAGGCGGTGGGCCATCGACTTCTCGCTGCGCGCGCGCGCGGCCTCGATCAGCCAGCGCATCGCCAGCGTCTGGCGGCGCTGCGCGCGGACTTCGACCGGCACCTGGTAGGTGGCGCCGCCGACCCGCCGCGACTTGACCTCGACCGCCGGTTTGACGTTCTCCAGCGCCGCCACGATCACTTCGAGCGCGGCATCGCCGGCCCGGCCGGTCTTCTCGGCGATGCGGTCGATCGCGCCGTAAATGATGCGCTCGGCGGCGGACTTCTTGCCGCTCTTCATCACCATGTTCATGAACTTGGCCAGCGTGTCGTTGCCGTATTTCGGGTCCGGCAGGACCACGCGGACAGGAGCCTGGGTGCGACGGGACATGCGAATTACCCCTGAACGTCAGTTCACTTCTTCGGCCGCTTGGCGCCGTACTTCGAGCGGCCCTGCTTGCGGTCGCCGACACCGGCGCAGTCGAGCGTGCCGCGGACCGTGTGGTAACGGACCCCCGGCAGGTCCTTGACCCGGCCGCCGCGGATCAGCACCACCGAGTGCTCCTGCAGGTTGTGGCCCTCGCCGCCGATGTAGCTGGTGACCTCGTAGGCGTTGGTCAGGCGTACCCGGCAGACCTTGCGCAGCGCCGAATTGGGCTTCTTCGGCGTGGTCGTGTACACGCGCGTGCAGACCCCGCGCCGCTGCGGCGAGCGCTGCAGCGCTGGCACCTTCGACTTGTAGGTCGGCTCGAGGCGGCCGCCGCGGATCAACTGGTTTGTCGTCGCCATAACCTGCCTGTCAGCCAGCGCACCGGCGGAATTGCCGGGGCGCATGAAACGCCGGGCCGCCGTGCGGCGGCCCGGATCACCGTTTGCTCTGGGCCCCCGCGGGTCACCGGGCGGGCCGGAAAGGCCCGCGATTCTAGGAACGGCCCCCGGTACTGTCAAGGAAGCCGCCGGCCCGCACGGAACCCGTCGTTCAGCCGGTCGCACGCTCCGTGGCCGTCGCCTCGGCGGGCGCAGCTCCGGCCTCGGCGGCGGCGGCCGGCGCGGCGCCGCTGCGCCGCTGCGCGTGGTAGCTGCGACCGGTACCGGCCGGGATCAGCCGGCCGACGATCACGTTCTCCTTCAGGCCGCGCAGATCGTCCTCGATCCCGCGCACCGCCGCGTCGGTCAGCACGCGCGTGGTCTCCTGGAACGACGCTGCCGAAATGAACGAGTCGGTCTGCAGCGAGGCCTTGGTGATGCCGAGCAGCAGCGGCTCGGCCTGCGCCGGCTCGCGGTCCTCGGCAGCCGCCCGATCATTGAGCTCGAGCAGCCGCGCGCGCTCGATCTGTTCGCCGCGCAGCAGTGCCGTGCCGCCCGCCTCGCGGATCTCGACCTTGCGCAGCATCTGCCGCACGATCACCTCGATGTGCTTGTCGTTGATCTTGACGCCCTGCAGCCGGTACACGTCCTGGATCTCGCGCGTCAGGTAGTTGGCCAGCGCCGCGACGCCCTGCAGCCGCAGGATATCGTGCGGGTTCGGCTCGCCCTCGGCGATGACCTCGCCGCGCTCGACGTGCTCGCCCTCGAACACGTTGAGCTGCCGCCACTTCGGGATCAGCTCCTCGTAGCGGTCGCCGCCCTCGCCGGTGATCACCAGCCGGCGCTTGCCCTTGGTCTCGCGGCCGAAGCTGACCGTGCCGGTCATCTCGGCGAGGATCGCCGGCTCCTTCGGCTTGCGCGCCTCGAACAGGTCGGCGACCCGGGGCAGGCCGCCGGTGATGTCGCGGGTCTTGGACGATTCCTGCGGGATGCGCGCGATCACGTCGCCGACCGACACGCGTGCGCCGTCCTCGAGCGAGACCAGCGCCCCCGCCGGCAGCGTATAGACCGCCGGAATGTCCGTATGAGCGAAGGTGACTTCCTTGCCCTTCTGGTTCACCAGCCTGATCACCGGCCGCAGATCCCGGCCGGCAGCGCCGCGCTGCTTCGGGTCGAGCACCTGAATGCTGGACAACCCGGTGATCTCGTCGACCTGCGACTGCACGGTCACGCCGTCGATGAAGTCGATGAAGCGCAGCGAGCCGGCCACCTCGGTGACGACCGGGTGCGTGTGCGGGTCCCAGTTCGCGACCACCTGCCCCGGGGTCACGCTGTCGCCCTCGGCGGCGCTGACGGTCGCACCGTACGGGATCCGGTAGCGCTCGCGCTCGCGTCCGAACTCATCGATGACGCCGAGCTCGCTGGAACGTGAGGTCGTGACCAGGTGACCCTTCTCGTGGCGCACCGCCTTGACGTTGTGGAAGCGCAGCGTGCCCTTGCCTTTGATCTCGACCTGCGACACAGCCGCGGCCCGCGAGGCGGCGCCGCCGATGTGGAAGGTACGCATCGTCAACTGCGTGCCCGGCTCGCCGATCGACTGCGCGGCGATCACACCGACCGCCTCGCCGATGCTGATCAGGCGGCCGCGGGCCAGATCGCGCCCGTAGCACATCGCGCAGACGCCGTAGCGCACCTCGCAGGTGATCGGCGAGCGCACCTTGACCGCGTCGACGCCGTGCGTCTCGAGCTGCTGGACCCAGTGCTCGTCGATCAGCGTGCCGGCCGGCGCCAGCGGCCCGGCGTGGCCCGGCACCAGCATGTCCTCGGCCGCGACCCGGCCGAGCACCCGCTCGCCGAGCGCCTCGACCACGTCGCCGCCCTCGACGATCGGCGTGACCTCGAGACCGCGGCCGGTGCCGCAGTCGTTCTGCGTGACCACCAGGTCCTGGGCCACGTCCACCAGCCGGCGGGTCAGATAGCCGGAGTTGGCGGTCTTCAGCGCGGTGTCCGCCAGGCCCTTGCGCGCGCCGTGCGTCGAGATGAAGTACTGCAGGACGTTGAGACCCTCGCGGAAATTCGCCGTGATCGGCGTCTCGATGATCGAGCCATCCGGCTTGGCCATCAGGCCGCGCATGCCGGCGAGCTGGCGGATCTGCGCCGCGCTGCCGCGCGCGCCGGAGTCGGCCATCATGAAGATCGAATTGAACGAGCCCTGCTGGACCCGCTGCCCGCCGGCCGCGGTCACCTGCTCGTACCGCAACTGGTCCATCATCGCCTTGCCGATCTGATCGTTGGTCCGCGACCAGATGTCGACGACCTTGTTGTAGCGTTCGCCGTTGGTGACCAGGCCGGACTCGTACTGCTCCTGGATCTCGCGCATCTCGCGCTCGGCCACCGCCAGGATCTGCGCCTTCTGCGGCGGCACCATCATATCGTCGACGCCAATCGACACCGCGGCGCGGGTCGCACAGGTAAAGCCGAGGTACATGAGCCGGTCGGCGAATACGACCGTCTCCTTCAGGCCGAGCGACCGGTAGCAGGAATTGATGACCGCGGACACCCGCTTCTTGGTCATGTCCTGGTTGACCAGGTCAAACGACAGACCCTTCGGCAGCAGCTCGGACAGCAGCGCGCGCCCGACCGTGGTCTGCAGGCGGCGCCGCTGCGCGGCGAAGCTGCCGTCCGGCTGGCGCTGGTACTCGACGATGCGCACCTGGATCGGTGCGTGCAGATCGACCGCGCCGGTCTCGTGCGCGCGGTGCACCTCGCGCACGTCACTGAACGCCATGCCGGCGCCGCGCGCGCCGGGACGCTCGCGGGTCATGTAATACAGCCCGAGCACGACGTCCTGCGACGGCACGATGATCGGGTCGCCGTTGGCCGGCGACAGGATGTTGTTCGAGGACAGCATCAGCGCCCGCGCCTCGAGCTGCGCCTCGAGCGACAGCGGCACGTGCACCGCCATCTGGTCGCCGTCGAAGTCGGCGTTGAACGCGGTGCAGACCAGCGGATGCAACTGGATCGCCTTGCCCTCGATCAGCACCGGCTCGAAGGCCTGGATGCCGAGCCGGTGCAGCGTCGGCGCGCGGTTCAGCAGCACCGGGTGCTCGCGGATCACTTCCTCGAGGATGTCCCAGACCTCCGGGCCCTCGCGTTCGACCAGACGCTTGGCCGCCTTGATCGTCGTCGCCAGCCCGCGCAACTGCAGCTTGTGGAAGATGAACGGCTTGAACAGTTCCAGCGCCATCTTCTTCGGCAGGCCGCACTGGTGCAGGCGCAGCGTCGGCCCGACCACGATGACCGAACGGCCCGAGTAGTCGACCCGCTTGCCGAGCAGGTTCTGGCGGAAGCGGCCCTGCTTGCCCTTGATCATGTCGGCCAGCGACTTCAGCGGCCGCTTGTTGGTGCCGGTGATCGCGCGGCCGCGGCGGCCGTTGTCGAGCAGCGCGTCGACCGCCTCCTGCAGCATGCGCTTCTCGTTGCGCACGATGATGTCCGGGGCGTTCAGCTCGAGCAGCCGGCGCAGGCGGTTATTGCGGTTGATCACCCGCCGGTACAGGTCGTTGAGGTCGGAGGTGGCGAAGCGCCCGCCGTCCAGCGGCACCAGCGGCCGCAGGTCGGGCGGCAGCACCGGCAGCACGGTCAGCACCATCCACTGCGGGTTGTTGCCCGACTCGACGAACGACTCGAGCAGCTTGAGCCGCTTGGTCAGCCGCTTGATCTTGGTCTCGGAGGTGGTCTCGCCGATCTCGCCGCGGACCCGTGCGGTCTCGGTCGGCAGGTCGATGGTCTTCAGCAGCTCGAGGATGGCCTCGGCGCCCATGCGCGCGTCGAACTCGTCACCGTGCTGCTCGAGCGCCTCGAGGTAGGCCTCGTTGGTCAGAAGCTGGCCGCGCTCCAGCGGCGTCATGCCCGGGTCGACGACCACGAAGGCCTCGAAGTACAGCACGCGTTCGAGATCGCGCAGCGTCATGTCGACCATCAGGCCGATCCGCGACGGCAGCGACTTCAGGAACCAGATGTGCGCCACCGGGCTGGCCAGCTCGATGTGGCCCATGCGCTCGCGCCGTACCTTCGACTGCGTGACCTCGACGCCGCACTTCTCGCAGACTACGCCGCGGTGCTTGAGCCGCTTGTACTTGCCGCACAGGCACTCGTAGTCCTTGATCGGGCCGAAGATCTTGGCGCAGAACAGCCCGTCGCGCTCCGGCTTGAAGGTGCGGTAATTGATCGTCTCGGGCTTGCGCACCTCACCGTACGACCACGAGCGGATCATCTCCGGCGAGGCCAGCGCGATGCGGATCGAGTCGAAGTCCTCGACCGGGACCTGCGGGCGGAACATCCTGAGAAAGTCCTTCATCGGCTCAACCCTCCTGCTCGAGGTCCATGTCGATGCCCAGCGAGCGGATCTCCTTGACCAGCACGTTGAACGACTCCGGCATGCCGGCATCCATCGCGTGGTTGCCGTCGACGATGTTCTTGTACATCTTGGTGCGGCCGTTCACGTCGTCGGACTTGACCGTCAGCATCTCCTGCAGCGTGTAGGCGGCGCCGTAGGCCTCCAACGCCCAGACCTCCATCTCGCCGAAGCGCTGGCCGCCGAACTGGGCCTTGCCGCCCAGCGGCTGCTGGGTCACCAGACTGTACGGTCCGGTCGAGCGCGCGTGCATCTTGTCGTCGACCAGGTGATTCAGCTTGAGCATGTACATGTAGCCGACCGTCACCGGACGGTCGAACGGGTCGCCGGTACGGCCGTCGACCAGCGCGGTCTGCCCCGAGGCCGGCAGCCCGGCCAGCTCGAGCAGATGCTTGATCTCCGCCTCGCCGGCACCGTCGAACACCGGGGTCGCCATCGGCACGCCGTCCAGCAGATTGCGCGCCAGTTCGACCACTTCGGCATCGCTGAGCGAAGCGACATTTTCGCGCTGGCCGCCGGTCTGGTTGTAGACGCGCTCGAGGAAGGCCCGCAACTGGACCACGGCATCCTGCGCCTCGAGCAGGCGCCCGATCTGCAATCCGAGGCCGCGGGCCGCCCAGCCGAGATGGGTCTCGAGGATCTGGCCGATGTTCATCCGCGACGGCACGCCGAGCGGGTTCAGCACCAGATCGACCGGGGTACCGTCCGCGAGGTACGGCATGTCCTCGACCGGCACGATCGTCGACACGACACCCTTGTTGCCGTGCCGGCCGGCCATCTTGTCGCCGGGCTGGACGCGGCGCTTGACCGCCAGGTAGACCTTGACCATCTTCAGCACGCCCGGGGCGAGGTCGTCGCCGGCGGTGATCTTGGCCTTCTTGGCCTCGAAGCGCCGCTCGAACTCGCGGTGCTGCTCCGCCAGCCGGCGGCGGGCCGCCTCCAGCGCCTCGCTGGCCGCCTCGTCGCGCAGCCGGATCTCGAACCATTCCTCGTGCGGCAGCTCGTCGAGCCAGGCCGCGGTGATCTCGCTGCCGGCCTTCAGCCGGCGCGGCCCGCCGCTCGCCACCTGGCCGACCAGCTCGGCGCGCAGCCGCGTGAACAGGTCGTCATCGAGAATGCGGCGCTGGTCGTTGAGGTCCTTGCGCACCTTCTCGATCTCGGCCTTCTGGATCGCCAGCGCGCGCGAGTCGCGGTCGACGCCGTCGCGCGTGAACACGCGCACGTCGATCACGGTGCCGTCCATGCCCGGCGGCACGCGCAAGGAAGTGTCCTTCACGTCCGAGGCCTGCTCGCCGAAGATCGCCCGCAGCAGCTTCTCCTCCGGGGTCAACTGGGTCTCGCCCTTCGGCGTCACCTTGCCGACCAGGATGTCGCCGGCGCGGACCTCGGCGCCGATGAACACGATGCCGGCCTCGTCGAGGCGGGCCAGCGCGGTGTCGCCGACGTTGGGAATGTCGGCGGTGATCTCCTCGGAACCGAGCTTGGTATCGCGCGCGACGCAGGTCAGCTCCTCGATGTGGATGGTCGTGAAGCGGTCTTCCTCGACCACCCGCTCCGAGATCAGGATCGAGTCCTCGAAGTTGTAGCCGTTCCACGGCATGAAGGCGACCAGCACGTTCTGGCCCAGCGCCAGCTCGCCGAGGTGCGTGGACGGGCCGTCGGCCAGCACATCGCCGCGGGCGATGACGTCACCGACCCGGACCAGCGGCCGCTGGTTGATGCAGGTGTTCTGGTTTGAGCGCGTGTACTTGGTCAGGTTGTAGATGTCGACGCCCGGCTCGCCGGCGGTGACCTCGGCAGCGTCCACCCGCACGACGATGCGCGAGGCGTCGGCCGAGTCGACCACGCCGCCCCGGCGCGCCACGACCACGACGCCGGAGTCGATGGCCACGGTACGCTCGATGCCGGTACCGACCAGCGGCGCCGCCGAACGCAGCGTCGGCACTGCCTGACGCTGCATGTTCGAGCCCATCAGCGCCCGGTTGGCGTCATCGTGCTCGAGGAACGGGATCAGCGCGGCGGCGACCGAGACGATCTGCCGCGGCGACACGTCCATATAGGCGATGCGCTCCGGCGGCATCAGCGTGAACTCGTTCTGATGCCGGCACGAGACCAGCCCGCCCTCGAAACGCCCCTGCGCGTCGAGCGGCGCGTTGGCCTGCGCGATCACGTGATCGCTCTCCTCGATCGCCGACAGGTAGTCGACCTGGTTGCTGACGCGGCCGTCCTGCACGCGCCGGTACGGGGTCTCGAGGAAGCCATACTTGTTGGTGCGCGCGTACACGGCCAGCGAGTTGATCAGGCCGATGTTCGGACCTTCCGGCGTCTCGATCGGGCAGACGCGCCCGTAGTGAGTCGGGTGCACGTCGCGCACTTCGAAGCCGGCGCGCTCGCGCTTCAGCCCGCCCTCGCCGAGCGCCGACACGCGGCGCTTGT
Organism: Gammaproteobacteria bacterium; assembly: GCA_016882265.1. Lineage (GTDB taxonomy): Bacteria > Pseudomonadota > Gammaproteobacteria > Steroidobacterales > Steroidobacteraceae > SCUD01. The sequence continues at coordinate 7,158 of VGVB01000014.1, read as the reverse complement.
GCGTGATCTCGGACAGCGGGTTGTTCTGGTCCATGAACTGCGACAGCTGCGAGGAGCCGAAGAACTCCTTGACCGCCGCCGCCACCGGCTTGGCGTTGATCATGTCCTGCGGATTGATGTCCTCGCTCTCGGCCAGCGTCAGGCGTTCCTTGACCGCGCGCTCGACGCGCACCAGCCCGATGCGGAACGCGACCTCGGCCATCTCGCCGACGCAGCGCACGCGCCGGTTGCCGAGATGATCGATGTCGTCGACCTTGCCCTCGCCGTTCTTGATCGCGATCAGCGTACGCAGCACATCGACCACGTCCGACAGGCTCGCGCCGTAACGGCCGGCCAGCGCCGCCGCCGCCTCGTCACGGCGCTGCTCGGCGTAACCGCGGAAGTAACGGCCGTCGTACAGGATGGTCGGCTCCTCGAGCCAGCGCTCGGCCGCGCTGCCGGTCAGCCCGGCCGGACACTCGCGATTGACCCGGCGGTTGAACTTCATACGGCCGACCGCCGACAGGTCGTAGCGCTCGGCGTTGAAGAACAGGTTGTGGAACAGGTTCTCGGCGGCGTCCCTGGTCGGCGGTTCACCCGGCCGCATCATCCGGTAGATCTCGATCAGCGCCTCGAGCCGGGTCCGCGTCTCGTCGATGCGCAGCGTGTCGGACATGTACGGACCGCGGTCGAGGTCGTTGACGAACAGCGTCGCCAGCTCGGTGACGCCGGCCTTCTGGCAGCGCTCGACGATCGCGGCGCTCAGCAGGTCGTTGGCGCCGGCCAGGATCTCACCGGTGTTCGGGTCGGCGACATCGTGCGCGAGGATCTTGTTCTCGAGGTATTCGGCCGGCACCGCGAGGCGGGTGACCCCGGCCTCCTCGAGCTGGCGCACGTGCCGCGCGGTGATGCGGCGGCCCTCCTCGACGATGACCTGGCCACCGGCGCTGATCTCGAACAGCGCGGTCTCGCCGCGCAGCCGCTCCGGCACCAGTTCGAGTTCGACGCCACCCTCGGTCAGGTGGAACACATTGCGGTCGAAGAACAGGTCGAGGATCTCCGGATTCGAGTAACCGAGCGCGCGCAGCAGGATCGTGACCGGCAGCTTGCGGCGCCGGTCGATGCGCGCGAACACGCAGTCCTTGGCGTCGAACTCGAAGTCCAGCCACGAGCCGCGGTACGGGATCACGCGTGCCTGGAACAGCAGCTTGCCGGAGCTGTGGGTCTTGCCGCGATCGTGGTCGAAAATCACGCCCGGGCTGCGGTGCAACTGCGACACGACCACGCGCTCGGTACCGTTGACCACGAACGTGCCGTTCCCGGTCATCAGCGGCAGCTCGCCGAGATACACCTCCTGCTCGATCTGGCGCTTGACGCGGGCCGCGCCCGGCGACTCCTTGTCCATGATCCGCAGCCGCAGCCGCACGCGGATCGGGGCCGCGTAGGTCAGGCCGCGCATCTGGCACTCTTTGACGTCGAACACCGGTTCGCCGAGGTAGTAGTAGACGTACTCGAGCGTGGCGTGGCGCGAGTAACTGCGGATCGGGAACACGCTCTGGAACGCCGCGTGCAGCCCCACGCGGCGCAGCCGCCGGTCGATGATCGCGCGTTCCTGCTCCTCCGGCAGCAGCCGCCCGCCGCCGGCGCCGCCCGACTCGTGCGCGGACAGTTCGGCGTGCAGCGCCCGCGACTCGTCGATCTGCAGGAACTGCGCATAGGACTCCGTCTGGATCGCCAGCAGCGGCGGCACATCCAGAACCACGCGGCGGCGGCCGAAGTTCTTGCGGATGCGCTTCTTCTCGGTGAAGGAGTAGGCCATCGGATTCACCCTATGCGTAATAGAACGACGGCGGCAGGGCGGGCAGCGCCGCGCCGCCGGCTCCCGGGCGGGAGCCGGCGCCGGCGCTATCCGGTGCCACGCACGGCGGGGCGCGGAGCCCGCGCATCGAGGTCCTTACCTGACCTCGACCGTAGCGCCGACGTCCTCGAGCTGCTTGCGGATCTTCTCGGCATCGGCCTTCGATACGGCTTCCTTGACCGTCGACGGCGCACCCTCGACCAGGTCCTTGGCCTCCTTGAGGCCGAGGCCGGTGATCTCGCGGATCACCTTGATCACGACCACCTTCTTGTCGGCCGGATAGGCCTTCATCGTGACCGTGAATTCGGTCTGCTCCTCGGCCGCCGGCGCCGCCGCGCCACCCGCAGCCGGCGCGGCCACCGCGACCGGTGCGGCGGCGGTCACGCCGAACTTCTCCTCCATCATCTTCACGAGGTCGACGACCTCGAGGACGGACATGTTGCCGATTGCGTCGAGAATCTCTTCCTTGCTGACAGCCATTGCAGTTACTCCAGTTGAAAGGTTGAACCCGAATCCGGTGCCGGCGCCGCGCCCGCTCAGCCGCCGGCCGCGACCCGCGCGTCCTTGACGGCGGCCACGGTCCGCACCAGCTTCGCCTGCGGTTCGGCCAGCGTGCGCACCAGCCGTACGACCGGTGCCTTGCACACGCCGAGCAGCAGCGCCAGCGCCTCGTTGCGCGTCGGCAGGCTGGCGACCCGCTCGAGGTCGCTGGCCGGCCAGGTGCGGCCGCCGAGCGCGACGAACCGCGGCACCAGCCGCTCGTTGCCCCTGGCGAAGTCGCGCACGACCCGCGCCGCGGCGCCGGGATCCGTGCGCGAGAACGCCAGGATCAGCGGCCCCTTGAGGCTCGGCCCGATGCATTCGTACGGCGTGCCGCTGACCGCGCGCCGCGCCAGCGTGTTCTTGACGACGCGCAGCCACACGCCGGACTCGCGCGCCTTCGCGCGCAGCCCGGTGATCTGCGTCACCGTCAGGCCACGGTACTCGGCGGCGACGACCGAGTGCGCCGCATGAGCCACGGCCTGCACTTCGGCGACCAGCGCCTGTTTGTCTTCCAGTCTCAGTGGCATCGACTCCTCCTGGCGACGAGCGCCTGTTGCTCCGCCGGCCGGTCCGGCCGGTTGATGGCAACCGTCACCAGTGCGCACTGATGCGGGTTCCACCATCTGCGCAGGCGACCATTGAGGGGCCGTCGCCCCGCCTGCGGTCTTCGATGGCCCGGACGGCCCACTGGCCGGCCGGCCCATGCGGTCACGCGCCCTGCGGCCCGTGACCCCGATTCGTTCAGATCCCGAGCGAGCCGCGCTCCACGGCCACACCCGGCCCCATCGTCGAGGACAGCGTCACGCGCTGCAGGTACACGCCCTTGGCCGTCGACGGCCTGGCCTTCTGCAGGTCGGCGAGCAGCGCCATCAGGTTCTCCCGCAGCGCCGCGGTCGCGAAGCTGGCCTTGCCGATCGTGCAGTGCACGATGCCACCCTTGTCGCAGCGATAGCGGACCTGGCCGGCTTTCGCATTGCGGACCGCACCGGCCACATCCGGCGTCACCGTGCCGACCTTCGGGTTCGGCATCAGACCGCGCGGACCCAGAATCTGGCCAAGCTGGCCGACGACACGCATCGCATCCGGGCTGGCGATGACGACGTCGAAATCGATCTGGCCCTGTCTGACCTTCTCCGCCAGGTCGTCGAAGCCGACCACGTCGGCCCCGGCCTCGCGGGCCGCGTCCGCGTTCTTGCCCTGCGTGAACACCGCGACGCGGACCTTCCTGCCGGTGCCATGCGGCATCACCGTCGAGCCACGCACCTGCTGATCGGACTTGCTGGCGTCGATGCCGAGATTGACCGCGACATCCACCGTTTCGTCGAACTTCGCCGTGGCCAGCTCGCGCACCAGCTCCAGCGCCTCATCGAGCGGATACTGGCGCCCCGGCTGCACGCGTTCCCGCCAGGCCTGCTGGCGCTTGCCTGCTGCGGCCATGTCAGAGGCCCTCCACGTCAACGCCCATGCTGCGGGCACTGCCGGCGATGGTCCGCACGGCCGCATCCAGGTCGGCGGCGGTCAGGTCGGGCATCTTGGTCTTCGCGATCTGCTCGAGCTGCGCCCGGGTGATCACGCCGACCTTCTTCGTGTTCGGCGTGCCCGAGCCCTTGTCGAGGCCGAGCGCCTTGCGCACCAGCACAGCCGCCGGCGGCGTCTTCTGAATGAACGTGAAGCTGCGGTCGCTGTAGACCGTGATCACGACCGGGATCGGCAGGCCCTTCTCCAGGCTCTGCGTCGCCGCATTGAACTGCTTGCAGAACTCCATGATGTTGACGCCCTGCTGGCCGAGCGCCGGACCGACCGGCGGGCTGGGGTTGGCCCCGCCCGCCGGGATCTGCAGCTTGATATAACCGGTAACCTTCTTGGCCATCGCTCCTCGCTCCCGGGTCCAGGCGCCTCACGGCTCCCCGGTTCAGACCTTCTCCACCTGCCCGAAGTCCAGCTCGACCGGCGTCGACCGGCCGAGGATCTGGACCGCGACCTGCAGGCGGCTCTTTTCGTAATTGACGTTCTCGACCACGCCGGTGAAGTCGTTGAATGGCCCGTCGACCACGCGCACGACCTCGCCCGGCTCGAACAGCACCTTGGGTCGCGGCTTCTCGACCCCTTCCTCGACCCGGCGCAGGATCGCATTCGCTTCCTTGTCGGTGATCGGGGCCGGCTTTTCCGCCGTCCCGCCGATGAAGCCGAGCACCTTCGGCGTCTCCTTGACCAGGTGCCAGGCGTCGTCGTCCATCTCCATCTGCACCAGCACATAGCCCGGGAAGAACTTGCGCTCGCTCTTGCGCTTGTGCCCGGCGCGCATCTCGACGACTTCCTCGGTCGGCACCAGCACGTCGCCGAACTTATGCTCGAGACCGTGCAGGCGGATGCGCTCCTTGAGGCTCTTCGCCACCTTGTGCTCGAAATTCGAGTAGGCGTGCACCACGTACCAGTTCAGCGCCACGGCATCAGCCCCCGGTTCCGGTGACCTGGCGGACGATCCAGGCCAGCAGCATGTCGACCAGCCAGAAAAAAACTCCCAGCAGCACCACGAACACGAACACCACCAGCGTCGTGCGCCAGGTCTCCTGGCTGGTCGGCCAGACCATCTTGCGCAGTTCGACCCGCGAGCCCTGCACGTACTGCCACAGCTCACGGCCCGGCGCCGACCAGTACAACAGCCCGGCGCCGGCGGCCAGGCCGCCGAGCACAACCAGGATACGGAGCGCGGTCGGCTGCCCGCTGAGCAGGTACCAGGCAATCACGCCGCCGAGCACTGCCGCCGCGGCGAGCACGATCTTGAAGGCGTCGATCACGGCGACGCCAGTCCTGGCAACCTGTTCGTTCATGCCGCGTCCGTTGGCGCCTGGCCCGGTCGTCCCGGGGCGGTGGCAGGGCAGGAGGGAATCGAACCCCCAACCTGCGGTTTTGGAGACCGCTGCTCTGCCAATTGAGCTACTGCCCTTCCGTTGCTGCCGCGCCGGTAACCGCCCCCTTACTTCAGGATCCTGGCGACGACGCCGGCGCCGACGGTGCGGCCGCCTTCGCGAATCGCGAAGCGCAGCCCCTCCTCCATCGCAATCGGCGCAATCAGCTCCACCACCATCTTGATGTTGTCCCCGGGCATCACCATCTCGACACCCTCCGGCAGCTCGATCGTCCCGGTCACGTCCGTCGTCCGGAAATAGAACTGCGGCCGGTAACCCTTGAAGAACGGCGTGTGCCGCCCGCCCTCCTCCTTGGTCAGAACATACACCTCCGACTCGAAATTCGTGTGCGGGTTGATCGACCCCGGCCTGGCCAGCACCTGCCCGCGCTCCACCTCCTCACGCCTGGTCCCGCGCAGCAGCACCCCGACGTTGTCCCCCGCCTGCCCCTCGTCCAGCAGCTTGCGGAACATCTCCACACCCGTGCAGGTCGTCTTCGCCGTCGGCCGGATGCCCACAATCTCGACCTCGTCGTTCACCCGGACAATGCCGCGCTCAATCCGCCCCGTCACCACCGTGCCACGCCCCGAAATCGAAAAGACGTCCTCGATCGGCATCAGAAACGGCTTGTCGATCACCCGCACCGGCGTCGGAATGTACCGGTCCATCTCCGCCACCAGCCGCACCACCGAGTCCGTCCCCAGCTCCCCGGCCTTGCCCTCCAGCGCCTGCAGCGCCGAACCACGCACAATCGGCGTCTCGTCCCCCGGGAACTCGTACTTCGACAACAGCTCCCGCACCTCCATCTCCACCAGCTCAATCAGCTCCGGGTCGTCCACCATGTCGCACTTGTTCAGATACACCACGATGTACGGCACCCCCACCTGCCGCGCCAGCAGAATGTGCTCCCGCGTCTGCGGCATCGGCCCGTCCGCCGCCGACACCACCAGAATCGCCCCGTCCATCTGCGCCGCACCCGTGATCATGTTCTTCACATAGTCGGCATGCCCCGGACAGTCCACATGCGCGTAATGCCGCGCCGCCGACTGGTACTCCACATGCGCCGTCGCAATCGTGATCCCCCGCGCCTTCTCCTCCGGCGCCTTGTCAATCTGGTCGTAGGCCCGGAACTCCCCACCGTGCGTCTCCGCCATCACCTTGGTCAGCGCCGCCGTCAGCGTCGTCTTCCCATGGTCCACATGCCCTATCGTCCCCACATTCACATGCGGCTTCGAACGAACGAATTTTTCCTTAGCCACGACTCACCTCTGCAAAGGTCCACGACTGCCTGTAACCGCGCCGCGCGCCCGCGGCGCCGGCCCCGCCCCATGCGCTGGAGCCCACGACCGGAATCGAACCGGTGACCTCGTCCTTACCAAGGACGTGCTCTACCGACTGAGCTACGTGGGCCATGTCCGGTGTCCGCCCGCCAGTCCCGCCGGCTGGAGCGGGTGATGGGAATCGAACCCACGTCATCAGCTTGGAAGGCTGAGGTTCTACCATTGAACTACACCCGCATTCCTTCACGCTCGGCGTACGCAGGTTCGCCGGGGTGCCCGATCAGCCAGAACCACCTGCCTGCCGTGACAAACTGGTGGAGGGGGTAGGATTCGAACCTACGAAGGCATAAGCCAGCAGATTTACAGTCTGCCCCCGTTGGCCGCTTGGGTACCCCTCCCGAAATGAGCCACGCATTTTCGGCTCGGGCGGCCTTTCTGTCAATGGAAGGCCGGCCTAGGGAAACTCTGATTTACCTGTAGTGTCTTACTGGCCATTCGAGGCGATGTGAGTGCGACGATGAAGCAGCAGACGCTGACGGGCTTTGAGAAGTACGGGAAGGTGACGCGACGAGCGCAGTTCCTGGCGGAC
>VGVB01000013.1 GCA_016882265.1 Gammaproteobacteria bacterium | reverse complement strand
CTGGCGCCGGCTGCCGGCGCGTCTGCGGCGCGAGCCAGGCGGACGCCCGTACTGGCCGGGCGGGCCGGCTTTCAGCATCACGCATGCGGCGGGGTACGCCGCCTGCGCGCTCGCCATGCCGGGCCTCGCGATCGGCGTGGATCTCGAGCCCGATGGCGCCGCCGAGCCTGACCAGTTGCGCCTCCTGACGACCGAACTCGAGCGCCGCGCCATGCGCGCGGGCCGGGTCGATGCCGTCAGGCTGTGGACCAGCAAGGAAGCCGTGCTCAAGGCCGCCGGTGCCGATGTCACCGCGGCTGCGCAGGTCGAGATCGACGGCGAGATCGGCCATCATGCCGGCCGTCGCTGGTACCTGCAGCGCCTGACGCCGGCCCCGGGCCTGCGCCTGACCCTCGCCAGTGCGCTGCCGCTGGCGGCGCCGCAGGTGAGCTGGCCCGATCCGGCTGCGCTGTTCGGGGACCGCGACGACCGGATCACAGGTGCGTCATGAACGAACCCACGCCTGCGTCGCGCAACACGCTGTACCGCCGGCTCACGCGCTCGAACCGGCGCCTGACGCCGCCGCGGCTCGCGCTGTACCGGATCGGGGCGCGGATCGCGGAACTGGTAATCCGCCTGTGGTGGGCGATGACGCGCGTCGAACGCGTGCTGGGTGACGAGCACCTGGCGGCCGCGCTCGGCGCGCACGGCGCGGTGATCCCGGTGTATTGGCACCGGCACCAGTTGCTGCCGGTGCAATACCTGCTCGCGCACCGCGACCGCGGCCTGCGGCTCGGCTTCCTCGTCAGTCCGTCGGTCGATGGCGAGATGCCCGCAATGCTGGTGCGGCGCACCGGTGGTCACGCGATCCGCGGTTCCGCCAACCAGACCGGAGCCCGCGCGCTGCGCGACTTCTACGAGGCGATCACGCGCGAGGGTGTCTCGCCGGCGCTGACCCCGGACGGCCCGCGCGGGCCAGCGGACGAGTTCAAGCCGGGCGCGATCCTGCTGTCGCAGTTGTCCGGCAAGCCGATGGTGCCGATGGCCTTCGCCGCCCGGCACGCGTACGTATTCCGGACCTGGGACCGGTTCGTCCTGCCACTGCCATTCACGCGTGCGGTGCTCGCGGTCGGGGCGCCACGGATCGCACCGAAGCGGCTCGACGCGGCGGGGCTGGCCGCGTGGCAGCGCGACATGGCCGCCGAGCTGGACCGGCTCGAACAGGAGGCACGCAAGGCGCTGTCAATGGAAACATGCGCTTAGCTTGCATTCTTGAGAGTTTCTGACAGAATGCGCCGTAACTGCCGGGGACGCAGGACACGCGCGAAGGGCGGCAGGGGGAGATCCCAGTCGAGAAGCGACGGTGCAGAGCGAGAAGCTGACCGATTTCACCGCTTCGGACATTCTTTCCGCGAAGCTCTGGCAGCCGCGGGCGGTACGCCCACCACTCGGAATCGACATCGCCTGCACCAAGGTCGCGGTCGACTTCCAGAGCCTGACGCCGGCCACCGCCGATGCGGTGATCCGACAGAACCTCGAGATCCTGCGCGAGGCGACCGCCACGGATGCGGTGTTCCTCGCGCTGCTCGACGGCCGCGGTGAGACCATCGAGTCGATCGCGGTCGCGCGCACGCCGTTCGCGCAGTGCCGCCCCGAGGTCCTGCGCGGCGAGAGCCTCGAATCGCTGCCGTGGATCCGCTCGCGCCTCGAGCACGTCCGCATCCTCGAGTTCCGCGACACGGTCGCGGTGCGACCGGAGCAGGCCGCCGACGCGGTGCGGCTGGCCGGGCTGGCGATGCGCTCGCTGCTGCTGATCGCCTTCGCGGTGCAGGGCACGGTGCGCGGTTTCCTCGCTTTCGCCGCGGCCGGGCCGCGCGACGGCTGGGACGTCAATCTGCACCTGCTGCTGAAGCTGGTCGGCACCAGCCTTGCGACCGGACTCGAGCGCATGGCGCTGGCGGACCGGCTCGCCAGCCTGCAGGAGCGTCAGGAACTGGCGCTGCCCTGCGCCAATGACGGGCTGTGGGACTACGACGCGATCCAGAACCGCACCTGGTTCTCGCCGCGCTGGAAGGCGATGCTCGGCTACGCCCCCGACGACCTGCTGACCTCGCCGGACTGGCATCGGCTCGTGCACCCGGACGATCTGGCGCGCGTCAGCGTCGCGATGCGCGAGCACATCGCCGGCCGGACGCCGATCTTCGAGAGCATGCACCGCCTGCGCCATGCCGACGGCGAGTGGCGCTGGGTCATCGGCCGCGCGCGCGCGCGCGTCGATGCCGAGGGCCGGCTGCGGCGCCTGATCGGTGTCGAGTTCGACATCACCGACCGCAAGCTGTACGAGGAAGCGCTGTTCCGCGAGAAGGAGAGTGCGCAGATCACGCTGCAGTCGATCGGCGACGGCGTGATCACCTGCGACGCGCATGGCCGCGTCGAGTACCTGAACCCGGTTGCCGCGGAGCTGACCGGCTGGCGCCTCGAGGATGCGCTCGGCCGTTCGGTCGACGAGATCTTCCGGGCCTTCCACGAGGAGACCTGCGAGCCGCTGGAGAATCCGCTGGCCGGCGCCGTGCGCCGGATCCGGCCGGTCAAGTCGCCGCGGCCGATGCTGCTGATCCGGCGCGACGGCAACGAGCTGTACGTCGAGAGCACCGCTGCGCCGATCCGCGACGGCGGCGGCGTGGTGACCGGCGGCGTGCTGGTGTTCCACGACGTGTCGGAGTCGCGCGAGCTGAACCGCCGCCTGACCTATCACGCCAGCCACGACGTGCTGACCGGGCTGGTCAACCGGCGCGAGTTCGAGACCCGCCTGGAACGCGCGCTGCAGAGCGCCCGGGCGCGCGAGACCTCGTACGCGCTGTGCTACATCGACCTCGACCAGTTCAAGATCGTCAACGACACCTGCGGTCACGCGGCCGGTGATGCGCTGCTCGGTCAGGTCGGCGCGCTGCTGAAGTCGCGCGTGCGCTGGCGCGATACGCTGGCCCGGCTCGGCGGCGACGAGTTCGGGGTACTGCTGGAAAGCTGCTCGCTGGAGGAAGCACTGCGCACCGCCGAGACGCTATGCGAGGCGATCCGCAACTTCCGTTTCACCTGGGAGGACCGCACCTTCCGGCTCAGCAGCTCGATCGGCGTCGTGCCGATCACCGCCGAGAACGGGGACGTCGCCACGGTCCTGTCGGCCGCCGACTCGGCCTGCGGCGCGGCCAAGGAGTCGGGCCGCAACCGGGTGCACTGCTTCGAGGAGAACGACCTCGATCTGATGCGCCGGCGGCGCGAGATGCAGTGGGCCGCGCGCATCAACAACGCGCTCGAGGAATCACGCTTCGAGCTGTTCCGGATGGCGATCCGGCCGCTGCAGGTCGAGGACCAGGGTGAGCACTTCGAGCTGCTGCTGCGCATGCGCGACGAGACCGGCAAGATCGTCGCGCCGGACCAGTTCATCGCCGCCGCCGAGCGCTACGGCATCACGCCGAACATCGATCGCTGGGTGATCGGCAGCGCGCTGCGCTGGCTGGTCTCGGAGGCCGATCAGCGCGAGCGGCTGGCGCTGTGTTCGATCAACCTGTCCGGGCAGAGCCTCGGCGACGACAAGTTCCTGCCGTTCGTCATCGAACAGTTCCACCGCAGCGGGCTCGACGCGAGCCGCATCTGCTTCGAGATCACCGAGACCGCGGCGATCGCCAACTTCTCGCAGGCCAGCCGCTTCATCCAGGCGCTGCGCGAGCTGGGCGTCCGCTTCGCGCTCGACGATTTCGGTACCGGGCTGTCGTCGTTCGGCTATCTGAAGCATTTCCCGGTCGATTTTCTCAAGATCGACGGCAGTTTCGTCCGCGGCATGCTGCACGACCCGATCGACCGGGAGATGGTGCGCTCGATCAACGAGATCGGTCACCTGACCGGCAAGCGGACCATCGCCGAATTCGCCGAGAACGCCGAGATCGTCGAGCTGCTGCGCAGCCTCGGCGTCGACTACGCGCAGGGCTACGGCGTCGCCCAGCCCGAGCGCCTGCAGCGCTCGCCGATCGTCTGAATCGCGCTCGCGTTACCCGCGGCGCCGGTTCGCGCGGCCGGGGTCCCGCTCGCGTTACCCGCGGCGCCGGTTCGGCGACCGGGGTCCCGCTCGCGAACTCGGCCGATCTTTACGAGTCCGCTCGCGGGCCCCGTCCGCCTCGCCGGCGCCGGGCGATGCTGCGTTCCTTCCCGCGGCAACACAGCGGGCGGGGGCTGGGACCTCGCGAGCGAGCGCGTAAATCGGGCTCGCGCGAGCGAGCGAGTGTCCCGGCCCGCAGCCCGCCTGCTGCATTGGCCGAGTGTCCCGGCCCGCAGCCCGCCCGGCTGTGGCGGGGGACGGTTTCCGGCTCTCCGCCCCCCCGGCAATCGGTCGAGCGCCAGGCGAAGGTCGCGTGCGCGGCGCCGGTTCGGCTGCCGGGGTCCCGCTCGCGAACTCGGCCGATCTTTACGAGTTCGCTCGCGGGCCCCGTCCGCCTCGCCGGCGTCGTGTGATGCGGTGGTCTCGCCCGCGGCATCGCAGCGGGCTGGGGGCCGGGAGGTCGCGAGCGAGCGCATCAGTTCCGGCGCGAGCGAGCGAGTGTCCCGGCCCGCAGCTCGCCTGCTACATCGGCCGAGTGTCCCCGCCCGCAGCCAGCGTGCTGCGGCGGTCGTGATGCATTGCAGCCGGCTGGGCCGGGCCCGCATAATCGGCGGCGTCGCCAGCGGATGGCGGCCGCGGCGCCGGCGAGCGGGGCCGCGCACTCCCGGAGCAGGAACATGATCGACGAAGCGACGACCCGGCGGATCCGGGAATACCTGGATTCGGCGCCGGCGGTGCTGTTCATGAAGGGCACGCCGGACTTCCCGCAGTGCGGCTTCTCGGCCCAGACGGTCGCTGCGCTGCACGGCTGCAAGGCCGACTTCCGCGCGGTGAACATCTTCGAGGAGCCGGAGCTGCGCGAGGCGCTGAAGGCCTACTCGAACTGGCCGACTTACCCGCAGTTGTACGTCAACGGCGAACTGGTCGGCGGCTGCGACATCGTCGTCGGCATGGGCCGCTCCGGCGAGCTGCAGAAGCTGCTGGCCGACGCCGGAGCAGTGACCGCTTAGGTTGCTTCCGGCTCCTCCCGCTGCGGTTCCAGCAGCGGATTGCCCGCGTCGACGTCGGGCAGGCCGGCCAGCCGGCCGGCCGCGGCCTCGAACAGCGGCCGGAACTGGTTGCATACCGCGCAGAACAGGTCCGCGCTGCGCTCGGCGTCGTAGGCGGCCGAGTGCGCGGCCTGCGCGTCCCAGTCGAGACCGGCCGCGAGGATGGCGCGCGAAAGTACGGTCTGGCCGAAGGCGACGCCGGCCAGTGTCGCGGTATCGAAGCACGAGAACGGGTGGAACGGATTGCGGCGGATGCCGCAGCGTGCGACCGCGGCGTTCAGGAACGCGAGGTCGAACGCGGCGTTGTGGCCGACCAGGATCGCGCGGGTGCAGTCCTGCTCGCGTACCTCGCGGCGCACTTCGCGGAACAGGTTGCCGAGGGCATCCGCCTCGGCGGCGGCGATGCGCAGCGGATGCCACGGATCGATGCCGTTGACGGCCAGCGAGGCCGGGTCGAGGCGCGCGCCGGGAAACGGCCGCACGTGCTCGCGCAGCGTGCGCGCGCGCCGCAGCGTGCCGCCGGCATCGAGGCGCAGCAGCACGATCGCGATCTGCAGCAGTGCATCGGTGGCCGCGTTGAACCCGCCGGTCTCGACGTCGACGACCACCGGCAGGAAGCCGCGGAAGCGATCGCGCATCACCACTGCCGCGGTCACGGGCCGGTCTCCGGGTCCAGCAGCCGCCATTCGAGCGTGGTGCCGGCGCCGAACGGTACGAGCTGGTCGGTACCGAACGGGTAGTGGGCCGGCACCGTCCACGGTTCGCGCACCAGCGTGATCGAACCGCGATTGCGCGGCACGCGGTAGAAGTCGGCGCCATGTGCGCTGGCAAAGGCGTCGAGGCGCTCGAGCCGGCCGGCGCGGGCGAAGACCTCCGCATACAGTTCGATGCCGGCGTGCGCCGAGAACACGCCGGCGCAGCCGCAGGCGGATTCCTTGGCGGTGCGGGCATGCGGCGCGCTGTCGGTGCCGAGGAAGAAGCGCGGGTCGCCGCCGGTCGCTGCCTCGACCAGCGCCTCGCGGTCGCGCTCGCGCTTCAGCAGTGGCAGGCAGTACAGGTGCGGGCGCAGGCCGCCGGCGAACAGCGCGCCGCGATTCAGCAGCAGGTGCTGCGGCGTCAGCGTGGCCGCAAGTCCGGGTCCGCCGTCGCGCACGAAGTCGACGCCGGCGCGCGTGGTCACGTGCTCCAGTACCACCCGCAGCCGCGGATAGCGCCGCCGCAGCGGGACCAGTTCGCGTTCGATGAACACGCTCTCCCGGTCGTAGGGGTCGACCGCCGGGTCGGTGGCCTCGCCGTGCAGTTGCAGCACGAGGTCGCATTCCTCCATGCGCTCGAGCACGGCCCGGCAGCGCTCGAGCGAGGTGACGCCGGCCTCGGCGTGCGTGGTCGCGCCCGCCGGATAGCACTTGACGCCAACCACGAAGTCGCTGGCCGCCGCGCGGTCGATCTCGTCGGCGGCGGTCGTCTCGGTCAGGTACAGCGCCAGCAGCGGCGTGAAGTCGGCGCCGGGCGGCAGCGCGGCGCGGATGCGCGCGCGGTAGGCGGCCGCCAGCGCCACCGTCGTGACCGGCGGCTGCAGGTTCGGCATCGCCAGCACCCGGGCGAAACGGCGCGCGCTGAAGCCGGCGACCGCGGCGAGCCCGGCACCGTCACGCAGGTGCAGGTGCCAGTCGTCCGGTCGCGTGATCGAAATGGTCTGCATCGCTGCTGTGCGGCCGGCTCTGCGCCTTGACCCCCGGGCATGGCAGACCGGATCATAGCGGCTCGGCAGCAGCAGCGGCCAGCGGAGTGTCACTGATGGCGGAATCCGCCGACGCCGGCGACGTCGATCCACAGGAAACTGCCGAGTGGCTGGAGTCCATCGACTCGGTGCTCCGGTCGCACGGGCCGGAGCGCGCGCATTTCCTGCTCGAGCGCCTGATCGACCATGCGCGTCGCTCCGGCGCCTGGCTGCCCTACCGCGCCAGTACCGCCTACCTGAACACGATCCACGGCGAGCGCGAGCGGCCGTATCCCGGTGACCGCACGGTCGAGCGGCGCCTCGAGGCGCTGATTCGCTGGAACGCCATGGCCATGGTGGTGCACGCCAACCGGCGCAGCAGCGAGTATGGCGGGCACATCGCCACCTACGCCTCCTGCGCGACGCTGTACGAGGTCGGCTTCAACCACTTCTGGCGCGCGCCGTCGGCGACGCACCGGGGTGACCTCGTGTTCCTGCAGGGCCATGCCAGCCCCGGCGTGTACGCGCGCGCTTTCCTCGAGGGGCGGCTGAGCGAGAACCAGCTCCGCCACTTCCGCCAGGAAATCAGTGGCCAGGGACTGTCGTCCTATCCGCATCCGTGGCTGATGCCCGACTTCTGGCAGTTCCCGACGGTGTCGATGGGCCTCGGACCGCTGCAGGCGATCATGCAGGCGCGCTTCATCCGCTACCTCGAGCACCGCGGGCTGGTCGAACCCTCGGACCAGAAGGTCTGGTGCTTCCTCGGCGACGGCGAGATGGACGAGCCGGAGTCGATGGGCGCGCTGACGATGCCGGTGCGCGAGCAGCTCGACAACCTGATCTTCGTGATCAACTGCAACCTGCAGCGCCTCGACGGCCCGGTGCGCGGCAACGGCAAGATCATCCAGGAGCTGGAAGCGGCATTCCTCGGCGCCGGCTGGAACGTCATCAAGGTGATCTGGGGCTATCGCTGGGACCCGCTGCTGGCGCGCGACCAGCAGGGTCTGCTGCGGCGGCGCATGGAGGAAGCGGTCGACGGCGAGTACCAGAACTTCAAGGCCAAGGGCGGCGCCTACACGCGCGAGCACTTCTTCGGCAAGTACCCGGAACTGCGCGCCATGGTCGCCAACCTGTCCGACGACGAGATCTGGCTGCTGAACCGCGGCGGCCACGATTCGCTGAAGGTCTGGAACGCTTATGCCGCGGCGGTCGCCCACCAGGGCCGCCCGACCGTGATCCTGGCCAAGACCGTCAAGGGCTACGGCATGGGCAAGGCCGGCGAGGCGATGAACGTCACGCACCAGCAGAAGAAGCTGGACGACGAGGCGCTGCGCGCGTTTCGCGACCGTTTCAACATCCCGATCTCGGACCAGGAGATCGCCGGCCTGCCGTTCTTCCGGCCCGACGAGCGCAGCGTCGAAATGCAGTACCTGCGCGAGCGGCGCCGCGCCCTCGGTGGCTCGCTGCCGGTGCGGCGGACCGCGGCGCCGCCACTCGCGGTACCGGCGCTCGATGCCTTCACCTCGCTGCTGGACGGCAGCGAGGGCCGCGAGATCTCGACGACCATGGCGCTGGTGCGGATCCTCACGCTGCTGCTGCGCGACCGCAACATCGGCCGCCACATCGTGCCGATCGTGCCCGACGAGGCGCGCACCTTCGGCATGGAGGGGCTGTTCCGCCAGGTCGGCATCTACTCGTCGATGGGCCAGTTGTACACGCCGCAGGACGCCGATCAGTTGATGTACTACCGCGAGGATCGCAAGGGCCAGATCCTCGAGGAAGGCATCAACGAGGCCGGCGCGTTCTGCTCGTGGATGGCGGCCGGCAGCGCCTACGCGAACCACGGGATCCAGATGATCCCGATGTACATCTTCTACTCGATGTTCGGTTTTCAGCGCATCGGCGACTTCGCCTGGGCGGCCGGCGACCTGCAGGTGCGCGGCTTCCTGATCGGCGCCACCGCCGGGCGCACGACGCTGGCCGGCGAGGGACTGCAGCACCAGGACGGCCACAGCCACCTGCTGGCCTCGGTGATTCCGAACTGCGTGGCCTATGACCCCTGCTTTGCCTGCGAACTCGCGGTCATCATCCAGGACGGCCTGCGGCGGATGTATGCGGAGCGCGAGCGGGTCTTCTATTACGTGACCTGCATGAACGAGAACTACGTGCAGCCGTCGATGCCGAAGGGCGTTGAGCAGGGCATCCTGCGCGGCATGTACCTGCTGCACATCGGCGGGCGGGGCACCGTGCGCGCGACGCTGCTCGGTTCGGGCACGATTCTGCGCGAGGTGCTGGCCGCGGCCGAGCTGCTCGAGACGCGCTTCGGCATTCCGGCCGACGTGTTCAGCGTCACCAGCTTTTCCGAGCTGCGGCGCGATGCGCTCACCGCCGAGCGGCGCGCGCTGCTCGATCCGGCCGCGGCCGCGCCGGTGCCGTGGGTGCGGCAGTGCCTCGGCGACCGCAGCGGACCGTTCATCGCGGCCAGCGACTACCTGCGGACCGTGGCCGACCAGATCCGGCAGTGGGTGCCCGGGCGCTACCTGACGCTGGGCACTGACGGCTTCGGCCGCAGCGACTCGCGCGCGGCGCTGCGCGGCTTCTTCGAGGTGGACCGGCACTGGATCGCGCTGGCCGCGCTGAAGGCGCTGGCCGACGACGGTCGCGTGGATCGCGCAACCGTGGCGCGTGCGGTCGGCGAGTTCGGGTTCGACCCGGCCAAGCCGGACCCGTGGGTCTGCTGAGCGGCGATGGCCGGGAACATCACACTGACCGTGCCGGATCTCGGCGAATTCCATGACGTCGAGGTCGTGGACGTACTGGTCGCGACCGGCGACGAGATTGCCGTCGAGGCGCCGCTGATTACGCTCGAAACCGACAAGGCGACGATGGACGTGCCGGCGACCGCGGCCGGCCGGGTCGTCGAGCTCAAGCTCGCGCGCGGGGCCCGGGTCTCGCAGGGCGACGCGATCCTGGTGCTCTTGGCCGCGGGCGCTGAGGCGGCCGCTGCGCCGCTGGAGTCCGCAGTGGTGCCGCGGCCGGTGCCGCCGGCGCTACCGCCAGCTCCACCTCCGGCACCATCTCCGGCACCGGCCGCACCGGAAGCTGCTGCAACCATCGTCCACGCCGGGCCGGCGGTCCGGCGGCTGGCGCGCGAACTCGGCGCGGATCTGGCGCGTGTCACCGGCAGTGGCCTGCGTGGTCGCATCACCGCCGACGACGTCAAGGCCTGGGTCAAGCGCGCGCTGGCGGCGCCACCCGCGACGGCGCCGGCGCTGCCGCGCGTTGCGGAGGTCGATTTTGCGGCCTTCGGCCCGGTCGAGCTGCGGCCGCTCAGCAGGATCCAGCGGATCTCCGGTCCGCGGCTGCACGCGAGCTGGGTCAACGTGCCGCACGTCACCCAACACGAGGACGCGGACATCACCGAACTGGAGGCCCTGCGTGCCCGGTTGCGCGAGCGCGCTGACCAGCTCGGCATCCGGCTCACGCCGCTCGCGTTCGTCGCCCGCGCCTGTGCCCGCGTGCTGGCGCGCTTTCCGGAGTTCTGCGCCTCGCTCGATGCCGGCGGTACGCAGCTCGTGCTGAAGAAGTACCTGCACCTCGGCTTCGCGGCAGACACGCCGCAGGGCCTGGTCGTGCCGGTGGTGCGGGACGCGGACCGCAAGGACATCTACGAGCTGGCGCGGGAGTTCGCGCGACTCGCGGAGCGCGCCCGTGAAGGCAAGCTGACGGCGGCGGATCTGCAGGGCGGCTGCTTCACGATCTCCAGTCTCGGCGGGATCGGCGGCACGGCCTTCACGCCGATCATCAATGCCCCGGAGGTCGCGATCCTTGGCGTCGCGCGCGCGCAGACGCGGCCGGTGTGGCGGGACGGGCAGTTCGTGCCGCGGCGGCTGCTGCCGTTGTCGCTGTCCTACGATCACCGCGTCATCGACGGCGCCGCGGCCGCGCGCTTCGTGGTAGCGCTGGCCGCGGCGCTGGCCGAGCCGCAGTCGCTGGTCGAGGCCGTGCCGTGAGCGACCTGGTCGAGCAGCGGGTTCCCGACCTCGGCGAATTCCGCGACGTCGAGGTCATCGACGTGCTGATCCGGCCCGGCGACCGCATCGAGGCCGAGTCGCCGCTGATCACGCTCGAGACCGACAAGGCGACGATGGATGTGCCGGCGACCAGCGCCGGCGTCGTGCGCGAGGTACGCATCGCGCGCGGTGACCGGGTGTCGCAGGGGGCGCTGATCGCGCTGGTCGAGACCGGTGCCGGCGACACCATGCGCGTGCCGGCGCTGACCGAAACCGTCGTCATGTCCCGGCACGCCGAGACCGTCGTGATGCCGCCACCGACCGCGACCGTGGTGCTGCCGCCCGCGGCGACTCCGGTCATCACCGCGGGCGAGCCGGCCGCCGACGAGACGACCCGGCTGCTGGTGCTCGGCGGCGGGCCCGGTGGTTACACGGCGGCTTTCCGCGCTGCCGATCTGGGTCTCGAGGTGCTGCTGGTGGATCGCCGCGCCGAGCTGGGCGGCGTCTGCCTCAATGTCGGCTGCATTCCGTCGAAGGCACTGCTGCACGCTGCGCGCGTGATCACCGAGGCGGCCGAACTCGCGCCGCATGGCATCCGCTTCGGGCCGCCGCAGATCGAACTCGACGCGCTGCGCCACTGGAAGGACTCGGTCGTCGGCCGCCTGACCCGCGGCCTGGCGGCGCTGGCGAAGCAAAGGCGGGTCAGCATCCGTCACGGTGAGGGGCGGCTGCTGTCCCCGCACCGCCTCGAGCTGCGGGACGGCGGCGGCGGGCGCCGGGTGATCGGCTTCGAACACTGCATCGTCGCGGCCGGCTCGGAGCCGGTGCGGTTGCCGGGACTGCCGGCCGATCCGCGCATCATCGACTCGACCGGTGCGCTCGCGCTGGCCGACGTACCGGAGCGCCTGCTGGTGATCGGCGGCGGCATCATCGGCCTTGAGATGGCCTGCATCTATGATGCCCTCGGTGCGCGTGTGACCGTGGTCGAGATGACACCCACACTGCTGCCCGGCTGCGACCGCGATCTGGTCCGGCCGCTGGAAAAGCGCGTGCGTGCGCGCTACGCCGCGGTCCTGACCGGGACCCGGGTCGCGGGCCTCGAGGCGCGGGACGAGGGCCTGCGCGTCGCCTTCGACGGGCCCGGCGCGCCGGCACCGCAGTGGTTCGACCGCGTGCTGTGTGCCGCTGGCCGGGTGCCGAACGGGGCCGCGATCGGTGCCGCGGCCGCCGGCCTGCGGGTGGACGAGCGCGGCTTCATTCCGGTGGACCGGCGGCAGCGGACCAACCTGGCGCATGTCTTCGCGATCGGCGACATCGCCGGCGGGCCGATGCTTGCGCACAAGGCGACGCACCAAGGCAAGGTCGCGGCCGAGGTGATCGCCGGGCACAAACGCCGTTTCGATGCACGGGTTATTCCGTCGGTTGCTTATACCGATCCGGAAATCGCGTGGGCCGGCATCACTGAACTGGAGGCGCAAGCGGCCGGGCGCAAGCTCGGCAAAGGTGTGTTTCCGTGGGCCGCCAGCGGGCGCTCGCTGGCGCTGGGGCGTGACGAGGGTCTCACGCGGCTGCTGTTCGATCCCGACACGCGGCGCGTGGTCGGCGGCGGCATCGTCGGCACGAACGCGGGCGAATTGATCGCCGAGGTTGCGCTCGCGATCGAAATGGGCGCCGAAGCCGCCGATCTCGGCCTGACCATCCATCCGCACCCGACGCTGTCCGAGACGGTGGCTCTGGCAGCCGAGGCCTTCGACGGTACGCTGACCGATCTGTACTTGCCGCGACGCTGAGCGGCTCCGGACCGAAGCCGATAACGCGGGTGCGCACAGCGCGGCCGCGGCGCCTGTTCGGCGGTCGGGGTCCCGCTCGCGAACTTGGCCGCGGCGCCAGCGAGGCGGCCGGGAGCCCGCTCGCAAACTCGAGCCGATCTTTACGAGTTTGCTCCCGGGCCCCCGTCCGCCTCGCCAGCGCCGGGTGATGCGGTGGTGTCTTGACCGCGGCATCACAGCGGGCTGAGGGCGGGACGTCGCGAGCGAGCGCGTAAATCGGGCGCGCGCGAGCGAGTGACTGTCCCGGCCCGCAGCCCGCGTGGCAGTGACGAGCGATGGGTCCCGGCTCTCCACCCCGCTGGAACCCGTCGAGCGCCAGGCTCAGGCCGTGTCCGCGGCGCTGGTTCGGCTGCCGGGGTCCCGGCCCGCAGCCCGCCTTGCGGCGGCGAGCGCTGGTTCCTGGCGCCGGGGACTGAAGCGTGCTGCGTGTACGCCGGGCACGCGGCGGCGGGGACTCAGCGCTCCGGCGCGGGCTTGTCCGGATAGAGGCACAGGTCGGCGAGCAGACAGGTCAGGCACGCGGGCCGGCGTGCGGTGCAGACGTAACGCCCGTGCAGAATCAGCCAGTGATGCGCGTCGCGGCGGAACCGGGCCGGGACGTTGTGCAGCAGGCCGTCCTCGACTGCGCGGACCGTGCGGCCGGGGGCCAGTCCGGTGCGGTTCGCGACGCGGAAGACATGCGTGTCCACGGCGATCGTCGCCACGCCGAAGGCGACGTTCAGCACGATGTTGGCGGACTTGCGCCCGACTCCGGGCAGGGCCTCGAGCGCGGCACGGTCGGACGGCACGGCGCCACCGTGGCGCTCGACCAGAAGCTGGCTCATCGCGATGACGTGCCGCGCCTTGGTGCGCCACAGGCCGATCGCACGGATGTGTCCGGCGAGCCCGGACTCGCCCAACTGCAGCATGCGCTCGGGCGTCGGCGCCACGCGGAACAGATCGCGGGTGGCGAGATTGACGCTGCGATCCGTCGCCTGCGCGGAGAGAATCACCGCGACCAGAAGCTGGTAGGGAGTGCGGTAGCGGAGTTCGCCGCGCGGCGCCGGATTGGCCGTGCGCAGCCGTTCGAACAGTTTCTGCCGCCGTGCCGGGCCGAGCGTACGCTGCGCCTTCACGCCGGTCCCGCCGTCTCAGCGTACCTGCATGCCGGGTTCGGCGCCGGCATCCGGGGCGATCAGGAACGGCTGTCCGTCCGGACCGGCGGCGGCCAGCACCATCGCCTCCGAGACGCCGAAGCGCAGCCGCCGCGGGGCGAGGTTGGCGACGACCACGACCATCCGGCCGACCAGCGACTCCGGCGCATAAGCGGCGCGGATCCCGGCGAACACGTTGCGCCGTTCGCCGTCGCCGAGTGCAACCGTGAGCTGCAGCAGACGGTCCGCGCCCGGCACCGCGGCGGCGGCCACGATCCGTCCGACCCGCAGCTCGAGTCGCTGGAAGTCCTCGATACCGATCGTTGCGGCCGGTGACTCCGCCGGCGCCGCGGCCGGCGGCTCGACTGCGGGTACCTCCGCGGCGGGCGCCGCGACGAGGCGCGCGACCTGCGCGCCATCGATCCGGGTCGCGAGCGGCTGGTACGCGCTGATTGTCCGGTCGAGCAGCGGCGTCCCGAGCTCGTGCCATAGCGCCAGCGGCGCGCCCAGAAACGCCTCGGCGCGCTCGGCGGTGCGCGGCAGCACCGGCTTCAGCCAGCCGATCAGCACGCGGAACAGGTTGAGGCCCTGGGTGCAGACCGCCTGCACTTCACCGGCCCGCGCCGTATCCTTCGCCGCGAGCCACGGCTTGTGTCGGTCCAGGTAGCCGTTGGCGCGGTCGGCGAAGCCCATGATCTCGCGCATCGCCGCCGCGTACTCGCAGTTCTCGTAGGCCGCGCTGATGCGCGTGCCGGCGGCGACGAATTCGGCGTACAGCGCCGGGTCGGGCAGGGCGCCGGCCAGCCGGCCGCCGTGGCCGCGCTGCAGCAGGCCGGCGCAGCGGCTGGCGATGTTGACCAGCTTGCCGACCAGCTCGGCGTTGATCCGGGTCGCGAACTCCTCGAGATTCAGGTCGATGTCATCCAGTCCGCCGCCGAGTTTGGCCGCGAGGTAGTAGCGGAAATACTCGGCCGGCAGCAGCTCGAGGTAATGTCGCGCGGTGACGAACGTGCCGCGCGACTTCGACATCTTCTGCCCGTTCACTGTCAGGAAGCCGTGCGCGTGCACCGCGGTCGGCAGGCGGAAGCCGGCGCCGTGCAGCGTCGCCGGCCAGAACAGCGCGTGGAAGTACAGGATGTCCTTGCCGATGAAGTGGTGCAGCTCGGTGCTGCTGCCCGGCGCCCACCACTCGTCGAAGTCGAGGCCGCTGTGTGCGCACAGGTGGGCGAAGCTGGCGATGTAGCCGATCGGCGCGTCCAGCCACACGTAGAAGTACTTGCCCGGCGCATCCGGGATTTCGAAGCCGAAGTACGGCGCGTCGCGCGACACATCCCAGTCGCGCAACCCGGCGGCGAACCATTCCTCGAGCTTGTTGACCGCCGACTGGTGCAGCGCGCCGGAGCGGGTCCACTCGCGCAGCAGCGGCTCGAAGTCGCCGAGCCGGAAGAACACGTGCTCGGACTCGCGCTGCACCGGCGCCGTGCCCGACACCACCGAGACCGGGTCGATCAGGTCGGCGGGCGTGTAAGTCGCGCCGCAGCTTTCGCAGCTATCGCCGTACTGATCCGGCGCGCTGCAGCGCGGGCAGCCGCCGCGCACGTAGCGGTCGGGCAGGAACATGCCGGCCTGCTCGTCATAGGCCTGACGGACGCTGCGCCGGACGATGTGTCCGCCGGCCTGCAGCGCGCGGTAGATCCGCTCGGTATAGGCGCGGTTCTCCTCGGAATGGGTCGTGTAGTAGTTGTCGAAACCGATGCCGAAGTCGGCGAAGTCACGCCGCCGCTCGGCACCGACCGCGGCGATCAGCTCCTCCGGCGTGAGGCCTTCGGCCTGGGCCTTCAGCATGATCGGCGTGCCGTGGGTATCGTCCGCACAGACGTACCGGCATTCGTGGCCACGCAGCTTCTGGCTGCGGACCCAGATGTCGGTCTGGATCACCTCGGTCATGTGGCCGAGGTGGGTCGGGCCGTTGGCGTAGGGCAGCGCACTGGTGACGAGGATGCGGCGGGACATGGCGGGATCCGGCAGAGCGGCGGCGCAGTATGCCATGCGCGCGCCGGCGCCGGCTCAATCGAGTTCCTTGCCTTCCTCGAAGCGGGCTTTGTTGATCGCCTTCTCGTAGGCCGAGCGGCCGCTGATCAAACCCTGCTCCAGCAACTGCGCGACCGCGCTGTCCATCGTGCGCATGCCGAGCGCGCCGCCCGACTGCATCGCGTTCTCGAGCTGGTCGATCTTGCCCTGGCGGATCAGGTTGGCGACGGCCGGCGTATTCAGCAGCACCTCGAGCGCGGCGACGCGACCCGAGGCGCCGCGCCGCGGAATGAGCTGCTGGGAAATGACGCCGCGCAGCGAGGTCGACAGCATCGTGCGCACGTGGCTCTGCTTGTCGGCCGAGAACGCGTTGACGATGCGGTCCACGGTCGCGGCGGCGCCGTTGGTGTGCAGCGTCGCCATCACCAGGATGCCCATCTCGGCGGCGGTGATCGCGGTGCTGATGGTCTCGAGGTCGCGCAGCTCGCCGACCAGGATGACGTCCGGGTCCTCGCGCAGGGCCGACAGCAGCGCGCTCGAGAACGAGTCGGCGTGCACGCCGACCTCGCGCTGGCTGACCAGGCAGTTCTTGCGCGGGTGCACGAACTCGATCGGGTCCTCGATCGTCAGGATATGGCCGCGCACGCGCATGTTGAGATCGTCGATCATCGCCGCGAGCGTGGTCGACTTGCCGGAGCCGGTCTTGCCGGTCACCAGGATCAGCCCGTTCGAGACCTTGCACAGATTGCGGACCGCATCCGGCATGCTGAGCTGTTCGAGGGTCATGGCCCGCGACGGGATGGCGCGGAACACCCCGCCCATGCCGTTGAGCTGGCGCAGCACGTTGACCCGGAAGCGGGCCTGGCCGCCGAGTGCGTAAGCGAAGTCGGTGCCGTCGCGGGCCTCGAAGCGGTCGAGGGCCTTGCGCGGCAGGATCTCGTACAGCGCCTCGCGCACGAAGTCCGGCGCCAGCGGATCCGGCCGCAGGGTCATCAGCCGCCCCCACTGGCGGATGCGCGGCGGGTCGCCGGCCATGAAGTGCAGGTCGGAACCCTCGCGCCGCAGGACCTCGTCGAGAAACTCGTCGATGCGGGCCATGCCGGCGCCTCAGCCCTGCGCGTCGAACCGCGGCAGCAGGCTGCGGTCGATGACGTGGCGTACGAACAGCCGCTTGTCCGTGGCGAACGCGTAGGCGTCGTCCGGGTCGATCTCGCGGGCGCGGATCGCGGCCAGCAGGGCCTGGTCGAGGAGCTGCATGCCGGCGTCGCGGCCGGTCTGCAACTGGGCCGGGATCTGGTGCGTCTGGTCGGTCTGGATCAGCTTGGCGATCGCCCGGTTCATGACCATGATCTCGCAGATCGCCTTGCGGCCGCGGTTCTCCGGCCGGCGCACCAGCACCTGGGTGACCACTGCGATCAGGCCCTGCGCGAGGAAGCTCTTGGTCTGCTCGCGTTCGTCGGCCGGCAGCGCGTCGATCATCCGGTCGATGGTCTTGACCGCGCTGGTCGTGTGCAGCGTGCCGAGCACGAGGTGGCCGGTCTCCGCGGCCGTCATCGCCATCGAGATGGTCTCGGCATCGCGCAGCTCGCCGACCAGGAGCACATCCGGATCCTCGCGCATCGCGGCACGCACACCCTCGGCGAACGTCGGCAGGTGGGTGCCGAGCTCACGCTGGATCACCTGGCTCTTCTTGCTGCGGTGGACGAACTCGATCGGGTCCTCGAGGCTGACGATGTTGAGGCTGCGGGTCGTGTTCAGCAGGTCGATCATCGCGGCGAGCGTGGTCGACTTGCCGGTGCCGGTCGAACCGGTGACCAGGATCATGCCCTGGTGATAGTCGCACAGCGTCCGGACCACCGGCGGAAGCTGCAGCGAGTCGAGGCTCGGCACTTCGGCCGGAATGGCGCGAAACACCGCCCCGACCCCGGAGTCCTTGCGGAACACGTTGACGCGGAAGCGGCCGCCGTCCTCGGACACGTACGAGAAGTCCACGTCATGGCCGGCGCTGAAACGGTCGGCCAGGTTGCGGGTCAGGATCTCCTTGACGTAGCTCTCGAGCTCGGCGGCGGCGAGGTCGCGGAACCGGATCGGCACCAGCTCGCCGTTCAGCCGCAGCATCGGCGGCACGCCGACCGCGAGGTGCAGGTCCGAGCAGGACTGGGAGGTACCGAGCTTCAGGAAGGCATCAATGCGTGGCATTGACGCGGAAGTGAATCACAAGAAGCGCTCGAGCGCCACCCGCAGCTCGTCCATCGTGGCGAAACGCTTGTCCTTGTCCACCGCAATCGTCTTCATGACCAGCTCGGACAGTGCCGGCGGCAGGGCCGGGTTCAGTTCGCCCGGCGGGCGG
Source organism: Gammaproteobacteria bacterium (assembly GCA_016882265.1). GTDB lineage: Bacteria > Pseudomonadota > Gammaproteobacteria > Steroidobacterales > Steroidobacteraceae > SCUD01. The sequence goes on along the minus strand of VGVB01000013.1, from coordinate 43,881 downwards.
GCCCGGCCCTGGACGTGCTGGTACATCACCGACATGTGGTCTCCGCGGTGGTAGGGCGGGGTACCGGTCAGCATTTCGTACAGCATGATGCCGAGCGAGTAGATGTCGGCGCGCTCGTCCACCTTCTTGCCGAGGATCTGCTCCGGCGCCATGTACTTCGGCGAGCCGATCACGTAGCCGGTCTTGGTCAGTTGCGTGTCGCCCTGGTGCTGGGCCGCGGCGACGCCGAAATCGACGATCTTCAGCAGGCCCTCGCTGTCGATCAGCACGTTGGCCGGCTTCAGGTCGCGGTGCACGATGCCGGCGGCGTGCGCCACGGCCATGCCCTTGGCGATGTCGATGCCGAAGCTGAGCGCCCGGCGCAGCGCCATCGGCTTGCCGTCCGCGACTTCGGCGCCGAGCGTATGCGACGGGAAGTACTCCATCGAGATCGCGTAATTGCCGCGGATGTGCAGGAAGTCGTAGATGCGGATCACGTTCGGGTGGGTGATCTTGCGGCTGTAGCGCAGCTCGTGGACGAAGCGCTGCATCATCTCCTCGTCCTGGGCGATGGCCGGGTTCAGGAACTTCAGCACCAGCCGCTCGCCGACGACCGTATCTTCCATCAGCAGCACGGTGCCGAACGCGCCCTTGCCGATACGCTCGATGTAGCGGTAGCGGCTGTCGAGAACGTCACCGCTCTTCAGCGTGGCGATGTCGAGCCGGCCCTGCGCCTCGGCCGCCTTCATGATCGCGGACAGGTCGGCCGACTCGATCAGCATCGTGCGGGCCGCATCCTGGCCGGCGCGCGCTCCTGCTGTCGGCACCGGCGCCTGGGTCAGCGTGGTCGGTCCGAACCGGTTCTCGAGCTCGGCCAGCGCGCGCTGTGCCGCACCGGCGACCGACTCGTCGGCCGCGCCGGCCAGCGGCAGGACCCGGGCGCGGATCGGGTCCACCGAGCGGTCATCGGCGAGACGCGACAGCGCGCCGAGCGCCTCGATACGCGCATCCGTCTCCGGCCGCTCCAGCGCCGCCATGACGCCGTCGGTTGCGGTCGTGTCACCGATGCGGCCGAGCGCCCGGACCACGGTTGCGATCGAGCGCGGGCTGGTCTGCAGCATTTCGACCAGCCTGGGCACGGCCTTGCGACTGCCGATCGCGCCCAGCGCATCGACGGCGCGCTCGCTGACCCACCAGTCCGGATCCCGGGTGGCCTCGATCAGGTGATTGGCGGCGCGCTCATCGCGGGTCTGGTTCAGGATCTCGATCGCGGTGCGGCGAATCTCCTCGTCACGGTCCGCGACCAGCGCCAGCGCCGCGCTGATGACCCGCGGCCCGCCGATCTTGCCGAGCGCGTCGGCGGCGCGGCTGCGGACCCACCAGTCGTCGTCGCGGATCGACTGCAGCAGATACTTGACCGAGCTCTCGTCGCCGACCTCGTTCAGCACCTCGACCGCGGCCCGCCGCGCGTACTCGGATTCGTCCTTGAGCACGTCGACCAGGTGATGCACGGTCTCCGGGTGCCGGCCCTTGCACAGCAGGTCCACGGCCAGGCCCTGGACCTCGAGGTCGGAATCGCGCAGCAGCGGGGCGACCTGGGCCGGGTCCACCGGCCCTTCCATCGTGGCGATCGCGCGCAGCGCGGCCGCGCGCACCAGCCGGTTCGGGTCCTTCAGAGTGGCCTGCAGTGCGGCGCGTACCCGCGCCGAGCTGAAGCGTGCCAGCAGCGCGATGATGTGCATGCGCGCGATCGGATCCTTGCCTTCAACCCGCGCGATCAGCTCGTCCACCGAACTCTCATCGACCAGATCGCCCGCAATCCGGAACAGGGCGGTCTTCTCGGTCGGTTCCTGCAGGTAGGCGGTGTTCAGCAGCTCGCGCAGCGGGATCCGGGCCTTGTGAGCCGAGATCACCTCGAGGACCGCCGGCCGGGAAATGTTGGGCTGGCCCAGCAGGTCGAGCAGCAGGGTCGGCGGATAGTTGCGCGAGGAGGACAGGGCCCAGGCCACACCGGCGACCGCGCGCGGGTTCTCGCCGGCCAGCGCCGCCGTGAACTGCGGGAAGGTCCGCTGCTCGACCAGCGCCGACAGGATCTCGACGAAGGCCAGCGTCTCGCGCTTGTCGGCGGTGGCGAGCGCGGCGATGATCGGGCCGATGGCCGCGCTGCCGAGCTTCTGCAGCCGGGCCAGTGTGTGCTTCGCGCGCGGGCTGTCCGGGTCGCCGCTTTCGCGCACCTCCGCAATCAGGCGATCCGCACGAAAGTTGCCGAAAAAGCCCATCCCGCTCCGGTCGCCGGAACCCCTCCGACCGGCGCCGAGTATGCCACAGCGACCGGCCCTGATTGGCGGCGCGGTGCTTCGGCTACAATGCCGCCCCCGTTCAGGAAATCCCCGATGACCGAGACCCCGCCGGACCGCGTGCGTGCCGCCCTCGAGAGCTGGGTCGAGCCCCACCTCGGGCTCACGCTCGGCGCGGCCGGCGCGCTGGAATCGGTCAGCGCCGCAGCCGGCGGCTGGTTGGTACGCATCGTGCTGGGATTTCCGGTCGGCGGCTACCGCCACGAGCTGGCGGCGGCTCTCGGCGCACAGGCCCGCGCAGCCGGCATTGCCGAACCGCTCCAGGTCGAGCTGCGCGCCAGTATTCCCGCATTTGTCGCCGACCCGCGGCTGCAACCGCTGGCGGGGGTCGCCAACGTGATCGCGGTGGCGTCGGGCAAGGGCGGCGTCGGCAAGTCCACCGTTGCCGTCAACCTGGCGCTCGCGCTGGCGGCGCAGGGCGCCCGGGTCGGCATGCTGGATGCGGACATCTACGGGCCCAGCCTGCCGCGTATGCTCGGTGTGGCGGGCGCCCAGCCGAAGGTCGTGGACGGCACGCTGCTCGAGCCGCCGCGCGGCCACGGCCTGCCGGTGATGTCGATCGGATTCCTGGTCGACCCGGACGAGCCGATGGTCTGGCGCGGCCCGATGGTGACGCAGGCCCTGACGCAGATGCTCGCCGGCACTCGCTGGGGTCCGCTCGACTACCTGGTCGTGGACCTGCCGCCGGGAACCGGCGACGTACAGCTCACGCTGACGCAGCGCGTGCCGGTCAGCGGCGCCGTGATCGTCACGACGCCGCAGGAGATCGCGCTGCTCGACGCGCGCAAGGGCCTGCAGATGTTCCGCAAGGTCAACGTGCCGGTGCTCGGCATCGTCGAGAACATGAGCGTGCACGTCTGCCCGGCCTGCGGGCACCAGTCGCACGTATTCGACTCCGGCGGCGGCGCCGAACTCGCCCGCCGCTACGACACGCTGCTGCTCGGGGAACTGCCGCTCGAGGCGCGGATCCGCGAGCGCGCGGATTCCGGCCAGCCGAGTGTAGTGGCTGATCCGGACGGCCCGGTGGCGGCGGCGTTCCACGCGATCGCTCGGCGCGTCGCCGGCCGGCTCGCGGCCAGCGCGCTGGGCGGCGCCACCCGGGGCCCGGTCATCACCTTCGAGGACGACTGATGAGCATCAAGTCGGATCACTGGATCCGGCGCATGGCCGCGCTGGGCATGATCGAGCCGTTTGCGCCGGAGCAGGTGCGCAGCAGCGACGGCCGGCCGATCATCTCGTACGGCACGTCGAGCTACGGCTACGACGTGCGCTGTGCCGGCGAGTTCAAGATCTTCACCAACATCAACTCGACGATCGTCGACCCGAAGCGCTTCGACGTCAATAATTTCGTCGACCTGAGCGCCGAGGTCTGCATCATCCCGCCGAACTCGTTCGCGCTGGCGCGCACGGTCGAATATTTCCGCATCCCGCGCAACACGATGGTCGTGTGTCTGGGAAAATCGACGTACGCGCGTTGCGGGATAATCGTAAACGTAACGCCCCTGGAGCCCGAGTGGGAGGGGCACGTCACGCTCGAATTCTCGAACACCACGCCGCTGCCGGCGCGGATCTACGCCAACGAGGGCGTTGCGCAGATGCTGTTCTTCGAGTCGGACGAAGTGTGCGGGACTTCGTACCGCGACCGCGGCGGCAAGTACCAGGGGCAGCGCGGCGTGACGCTGCCGCGCACCTGAGCGCGCCGGGCCTCAGGCGCCCGGCAGGTAGCTGCGGATCCGGGTCTGGAACGTGCGCTTGCCGTTGCGGCGCTGTTCGGCCTGCACCGTGACCCAGCCGAGGGCCGGGGCCAGCCACAGCAGCGTCTCGCGCTCGCGGCCGATCCGGGTGCTGCGGTACAGGATCGTGTCGAGTTCGCCGAGCGCCGTGCGCAGCGGCTGCGCGCTGACCCGTTCGTAGCGGTAGTACTTGACGAAGTCCTTCTCGATCATCGCGACGTCGCCGGGTTCGGCGCCACTGGCGACGCGCGCCTGCACCAGTGCCTGGATCGAGGCGGCATCCTGCAGGCCGGCTTCAATGGCGAGGTCCACCGGGTCGCCCTCGGCGCTGCCGCGCACCCGGCCGGCGCTCCAGTCGAAGTCGAGCATGACGTCCTCGGCGGCCCGGCGCGAACCGTCATCGAAACGGTAGCGCAGCGGCCGGATCTCGGCACCGGTCAGCTCGAAGTCCGAACGCTGCACCAGTGTGCCGCTGGTAATGAGCCGCGCGAAGCCGCTGGCGTTCGAACGGGTCTCGATGAACCAGTGTCCGGGCACGGTGCCATGCCCGAGTTCGGTGCGGCTGCTGCCGACCGCCATGCTGCCGTAGCGGACCTCGTATTCGGCGACGAACGGCGCAAGACCATCCGCCTGCGCCAGCAGCGGCGCCGCGACGCACAGCCAGGCGAGCAGGATCGTTCTCAAGCGGAATCCTCGATCACCGGGGCCGGCAGCGGCCGCCCATCAAGCTGCACCACACTATCCACGAGGGTCAGCCGGCCGCCGGCGAACCAGCCGACGGCGCGCGGGTAGATGATGTGCTCCAGTTGCTGAACGCGAGCTGTCAGCGATTCCTCCGTAGCGTCCGGCTGCACCGCGAACCGTCCCTGGATGACCGCCGGACCGGCGTCGAGTTCCGGGCTGACGAAATGCACCGTGCAGCCGTGCACCGGATCGCCGGCCTCGAGTACGCGCCGGTGCGTGTGCAGCCCGCGGTGCCGTGGCAGCAGCGACGGGTGAATGTTCAGGATCCGGCCCGGCCAGCGACCGACGAAATCCGGGTCGAGGATGCGCATGAAGCCGGCCAGCACGATCAGCTCCACACCGTGGGCGCGGAGCAGGGCATCCAGTTCGCGGCTCCACGCGGCCCGATCCGAGCCGCGCGCGAGCGGCCGGACCGCGGTCGGAATCCCGAACCGGCGGGCGTGGTCGAGACCACCGGCCTGCGGCTGATCACTGATCACGAGGACGATCTGCCCGGCGATGCGGCCCGCGGCGGCCGCGGTGGCGAGAGCCAGCAGGTTGGAGCCGCGCCCGGAAATCAGCACGGCGAAGCGCAGCGGTTCGGCCATCAGCCGATCCGCACGCCTGCGCCCGCAACCACCTCGCCGATCACGGCGGCCCGCTCGCCGGCCTCATTGAGCTGCGCGACCGCCGCATCGGCCTGCGCCGCCGGCAGCACGGCGACCATGCCGATGCCGCAGTTGAAGGTGCGGTGCATCTCGGCGTCGGGCAGCGCGCCGGCCGTCTGAATCCAGTTCCAGATCGCGCCGCGCTGCCAGGTGCGCGGATCGAGCCGGACGCCGAGTCCGTCCGGCAGCACGCGCGGGATGTTGTCGGTCAGGCCACCGCCGGTGATATGCGCGAGAGCGTGCACCTGCCGCGCCGCCAGCAGCGCGAGCACCGGCTTCACGTAGATCCGGGTCGGCTCCATCAGCAGCTCGAACAGCGGCCGGCCCTCCAGCAGTGTCGCCGCGGTCGCGCCCTCGCGCTCGATCAGCTTGCGGATCAGCGAGTAGCCATTCGAGTGCGGGCCGGAGGAGGCGATGCCGACCACCGCATCCCCGCGGCGACAGCGCGTGCCGTCGAGCAGCTCGGCCTTGTCGACCACGCCGACGCAGAAGCCGGCCAGATCGTAGTCGTCGCCGTGGTACATGCCCGGCATCTCGGCGGTTTCGCCGCCGACCAGCGCGCAGCCGGCCAGCTCGCAGCCGGCGGCGATGCCGCGGATCACGCGCTCGGCCAGCTCGACCGACAACCGGCCGGTGGCATAGTAATCGAGGAAGAACAGCGGCTCTGCGCCCTGGACCAGCACGTCGTTGGCGCACATCGCGACCAGGTCGCGGCCGACGCCATCGTGCCGGCCGGTGTCGAGCGCGAGCCGCAGCTTGGTGCCGACGCCGTCGGTACCGGCGACCAGGACCGGAGTCCGCCAGCGTCCGCTCGGCAGCTCGAACAGCGAACCGAATCCGCCGATTCCGCCGAGGACCTCCGGCCGCCGGGTCCGGGCAACCCACGGGCGGATGCGGTCGACGAGCGCGTCGCCGGCGTCGATGTCGACACCGGCATCACGGTAAGTCAGGGGCTGGCGGGGCTGCATCGTGGGGCCGGCGCGACGGGGCCCGGTTCCGGGCGATGGTGTATTGTAACCCGGCCATGTTGCCCGCCTGTGCCCGCCTGCGATCGTCTGCTGTCGTGCTGCTCCTGTGTGCGCTCACCAACGGACCGGCACGGCCCGACACCGTCACCCTGCCAGACTTCTATGCGGCCACCGTCCCGGCCAGCGGAGTCGACGAGCGCGCGCGGCAGGCGGCGTTCCGCGCGGCGCTCGCTGACGTGCTGGTCCGGGCGACCGGTCAGCGGGATGCGGCGCAGCTCGAAAGTCTCGCACCGATGGTCGCGGATGCGGCGCGCTACGTCGTCAGCTTCTGGAGGGCGACCGGGAACCGGCTGGCGGTCAGCTTCGACGGTCGGGCCATCGAGAATGCGATCGATGCCGCGGGCCTGCCATTCTGGGGTGCGGAACGCCCCGTCGTGCTGGTCTGGCTCGCGCTCGACCGCGGCGGCGGGCAATACGCGATCGTCAACGCCGGCAGTCCGGGTGAGGAGCGCCAGCGCGTCGCCGAGGTCGCGGCACGAAGGGGCCTGCCGCTGGTGTGGCCGGTCCCCGGCGAGGACAGCGCGCTGGCCGCGCAGGCGATTGCGAGCGGCGAACACACGGCGCTGCTCGAGGCGGCTGGGCGCCACGGCGCGGACGGTGTGCTGGTCGGGCGTGTTGCGGCCGGGAATTCGGCCGCCCGGCCGGTCGAGTGGACCTTCACCGGTGCCGGCACGCACGCGGCAGTGCACGGTGTGCTCGAGACCGGCCCGGACCTGGCGGCCGACCGCTATGCCGGTCTGCTGGCATCGAGTACGGCCGGCCGGCGCAGCGAGGAGTATGTGACCGTGACCGGCATCGATTCGATCGAGGCCTTCGCCGGCGTGGAGCGGGCGCTCGGGCGGCTGCGACCGGTGCGCGAAGTCCGCCTGTACGAGGTTGCACCGGACGCAGCCACGTTCCGGGTCGAGGTGCGCGGGGACCCGCAGGCGCTCGTCGCCGCACTGCAGCGTGACGCGCATCTGCAGGTCATCGACAGTGCGCGGCTGGTGTTCGCGCTGACGCCATGACGCTCGCGGTACTGCCTAACGTGATCTGCGTGCTGCGCATCGCGCTGACGGTGCCGATCGTCTGGCTGCTGGTCGCCGGTACGCATGATCTCACTCTGCTCCTGTTCCTGATCGCCGCCGTTTCGGATGCACTCGACGGCTGGCTGGCCAAGACCTTCGACTGGACCAGCGCGACCGGCAAGGTGCTGGACCCGCTGGCCGACAAGCTGCTGCTGGTCAGCGTGTTCGTCACGCTGGCGCTGATCGGCCTGGTGCCGGCGTGGCTCGCGGCCATTGCGGTCGGGCGCGACGTGATCATCGGGGCCGGTGCCGGCGTCTACCGCTGGCTGTTCGGACCGCTCGACGGGCGGCCGACCCGGCCGAGCAAGCTCAACACGCTGGTGCAGATCCTGTTCATCGTCGCGGTCGTCGGCCGCGCGGCATTTCCGGCGGTGCCTGAGTGGTCGGTGCTCGGCCTCGGCGCGCTGGTGCTGGTGACGACGGTGGTGAGCGGCGCCGACTACGTCGCGATCTACGTGCGCAAGGCCATTGGCGTCAGCCGTGCCCGCCGCGCGGCGGCCTGAAGCCATGCGCCAGCTTCCGCTCGGCGTGCAGTTGCGCGTGATGCTGCGCTTCGCCAGCTTCGACCCGGGCGCCAGTCCGGCGGCCGTGGGGGCCCTGCAGCGAGCGGCCGCTGGTGCCGGACCGGCGCTGCTGTGGCTGCACGGTCCGCCGGGCGTCGGCCGCACGCACCTGCTGCAGGCGACCTGCGCGGACGCCGGCGAGCACGGTCGGCGAGTCGCCTACCTGCCGCTGGCCGAGCTGCGCGACCAGCCGGCCGATCTGCTCGCCGGACTCGAGGATCTCGATCTCGTGGCACTCGACGACCTGCAGCAGATCGCCGGACGCGCCGACTGGGAAGGCGCGCTGTTCACGCTGTACAACGATCTGAGCGAACGGCGGGGGAGCCTCGTGTGCGCCGCCGATGCGCCGCCGGCGGGTCTGCCGTTCGCGCTGCGCGATCTCGCCTCGCGGCTCGCGGCCCTGACCGTCTTCCGCCTGCAGCCGCTCAGCGAGGCACAGCAGGCAGGGGCGCTGCGCCGGCGCGCCGGGCTGCGCGGCCTCGAACTGCCGGATGAAGTGCTGCAGTACCTGCTGCGCCGGGCGCCGCGCGACTTCGCAGCGCTGTGCCGGCTGCTCGACGAACTCGACACCGAGGCACTCGCCGCGCGGCGGCGGCTGACCGTGCCGTTCGTGCGTACCGTCCTCGCACGGGGCCCTGACTGAGCCCACTCAGGCGCGGCGCGTCGCGACCCGCAGCCAGGCGAGATCAGCCGTCAGGGCCACCAGCAGCAGCGCGAGGACCAGCCCGGCGGGCCGTCGCGCCGGCGGGTTGGCGATGGCCTCGGTCAGCGCAATCAGCAGCGCCGGCACCAGCGTCAACGGCGCCCAGCGCAAGGTTCGGATCGTCCCGCGCCAGAAACCGCGCAGCGGCAACAGCAACAGGGCGAAGGCCGTGTGCGGCACGACGGCCGCCGCGCGCGGCACGACGAAGGGCCAGGCCAGCAGCGCCAGGCCGAGCAGAGCCCAGGCGGCGAGCGTGGCCCGACGCGCCGGTGCGGCAGCGGCGGGGTTCATCGCCCCGCCGCCAGGCGCACGGCCGTGGCCGCGACCCGGCGTCCCAGCGCCTGCGCGAGCTGCCGCTCGGCTGCCACGAGCGGGCGCTGGCCGTCGACGCCGGCGATCCGGCTCGCGCCGTAGGGTGTGCCGCCGCCGGGTGTGTCGCCGAGCGCGGGTTCGGTGAACGGCAGGCCGACGATCAGCATGCCGTGGTGGAGCAGTGGCAGCATCATCGACAGCAGCGTGGCTTCCTGTCCGCCGTGCGGCGTCGAGCCGGAGGCGAACACGCCGGCCGGCTTGCCGGAGAGCGCCCCGGACAGCCACAGCCCGGAGGTGCCCTCGAAAAAGTTCTGCAGCGCCCCGGCCATGTTGCCGAAGCGGACCGGGCTGCCGAGTACGAGTCCGGCGCAGTCCTGCAGGTCCGCGTGGCTCGCATACACCGCGCCGCTCGCGGGGACCGATCGGGGCGCGGCGCCGGAGCCGGGCACCGTGCGCAGGCGCGCCGTGGCGCCGGGTTCGCCCTCGATGCCGCGGACCACGTGGCGCGCGAGCTCCGCCGTGGCACCATGGCGGGAGTAATAGAGGACCAGAATCTCGATCATCGGCCGGGTCTCACCCGGCGGATCATAGCAACTGCCGCGAAGGACGCCGGACGATGCCTGCCATTCCGCCCGACCAGCATGCCCGCCGCATCCGGATCTCCGGCCGGGTGCAGGGCGTGTTCTTTCGCGCCAGCACCGCCGAGCGGGCGCAGGCTCTCGGCCTCACCGGCCGGGCGCGCAACTGTCCCGATGGCAGCGTCGAGGTACTGGCCGCCGGCGCACCGGCGGCGCTCGCGCAGCTCATCGAGTGGCTGCACCATGGTCCGCCGCTGGCACGCGTGGAACGCGTGGCGGTCGAGGTCATCACGCTCGCCTCGGCTGACTGGCCGGAGCAGTTCCAGGCGCGCTGACGCTCAAGCCGGCTGCGGCCCGTCGTAACCCTCGATGATGATGAGATCGGTCGTCGCGACCGGCGTGCGCAGCCGCAGCGCGGCCTGGTAGGCGGGCGAGTTCCAGCAGTCGAGCGCCGCCTGCCATGACGGAAACTCGATCACGACGTTGCGGCTGCGGCTCGTGCCTTCGGGATTTTCGAAGTGGCCGCCGCGCACGAGGAAGCGTGCGCCGTACTGGCGGAACGGCGCCGCATTGGCCGCGACGTAGGCCTGATAGCGCTCGAGATCGGCGATGTCGACCCGGCCGATCCAGTAACCCTTGGTCATGGCTGTTCCCCCGCGATTGCTTGCGGCTGGTGTCACGGTCGCCCAGTTACCCGATCCGGGTCACCGGCGTCCAGATTCTCGCCCAGCGGCGGACCTTCTCGTCGGCGCTGAGGCGCTGCGGCGACACGACCTGCGCGGCACCCAGCTCGCCATAGCGGTCGAGGCAACGGGCATTCACGGCTCCATACTGGCGCGTGCCGTCTTCGTGCATGGCCGCCAGCAGCACGCCGCAGCGGCCGCACCACAGGAAGAGCGCCTGACCCGAGCCCTGCCGGTACGGGTGCAGCGCAGTCCGGTCGCTGCACTCGAGCGCCAGCGATCCGGCCGGGTCCGAGACCCAGGCCGCGCCGTGCTGCACGCAGAACGAGCAGTCGCAGGCGCGCGGCTGCAGGTCCGCGCAGCGGAGCGCCGTCCGCAATGCCACCCGGATGGCGCCGCAGTGGCAGGAACCGGACCAGAGTGGCTGATCGTTCACGAGGCCGGCCGGACGCAGCAGGTGCCGGGCACGTGCAGCCTCAGCCGCTCGGGGCCGCGCGCCGGTACAGGCCTTTCAGCAGGAAAGGCGGCACCGCCGTGGTCAACGCGATCACGATCAGCAATGCCGCATAGCTCTCGGCATTGAGGATGCCCTGATTCAGGCCGAGCTGCGCGAAGATCAGGCCGACCTCACCGCGCGGCACCATCGCCAGGCCGATGGCTACCTGGCGGAAGCGCGGTTCGCGGATGCAGAAGCCGGCCGCGAGCTTGCCGAGCAGGGCGACGGCGATCAGCGTGCCGCCAAGCTGCCAGACGCGGGGTGAGCTCCAGTCCACCGCGTTGAGATTGAGCGAGATGCCGACCATGACGAAGAACAGCGGCGCGAACGTATGGATCAACGGCCGCATCTGCTCCTCGAGCAGGTGCGCGAGCTGCGGGCTGGGGGCGAACCAGGGGTCGAGGGCGGACAGGCGCAGCCGGTGCAGCAGGTTGAAACGGAAATGCTGGGACAGCGCAATGCCAGCCGCGAAGCCCCCCATGATCAGCGGCGCTCCGACCGCGTGCGCAAGCCAGGAAAACAGCAGGATCAGCGACAGCGCCATCGTGACCAGCAGACCCGGGGTGATGGCACGCCGGTCATAGTGGTCGATGATGTTGCCCGCCACCTTGGCGACCAGCGGCGCCAGCAGCATGAACAGCACGATATACAGCGCCACCGCGCCGGTAGAGGCGAGCGAGTTCTCGTGCTGCACGGCGAACTGATAGAGGAAGGCCAGCGCCAGCACGCCGAGAATGTCGTCGAGCACGGCTGCGCCGATGACGATCTGCGCCTCGTCCGTGCGGCGCCGGCCGAGATCGTCGAGCACGCGCACGGTGATGCCAATGCTGGTGGCGGTCAGCGTGCCGCCGATGAACAGCGCCACCAGATTGTCGAGCCCGAAGCCCCAGCGGGAGGCGGCGTAACCGAGCACGAAGGGCAGCACGAAACCGGCCAGCGCCACCACGATCGGCTTCATGCCCGACCTGGCGAGGCGGAACAGGTTGGTGTCCATGCCCACTTCGAACAGCAGCAGGATGATGCCGATCTCCGCCAGCAGCTTCATGGTCGCGTCGGGCGACAGCCAGCCGAGCAGCGACGGCCCGACCAGCAGGCCGGCGAGCAACTCGCCGATCACCGGCGGAATGCCGTGCCGCCCCGCGACTTCAGAGAACAGCCGCGCCGCGATCAGGATGATGGCGAGGTAGAGGAAGAACTGATGCAGTTCCATGCCGGGCACGGTCAGCCGACGCGCGGCGCTACGCCGGCGATCCCGCCCCAGGTCCAGGTCGTGCGGTCTGGCATGGTCATCCCTCCGGCCAGCCTTGGTATTGCGGCAGACCGTCTGTGAGCGAATAGTAATCACCCTGGTCGGCCACGAAAACATGCTGCGCGAGGCGCGTGCCGGTCGGCAGGTCGAACGCGCCCATCGCCACCGCGATCCAGTCCCGGGCGGGCGGATCCCAGAACAGGAGCGAACCGCAATGGCCGCAGAAGCAGGATCCGCTGTGCGTAACGGCGGTCATCGCAGCATCGTCTGCCATCGGCTCGCTCCGCTAGCGTTGCCACCGCGACTGCAGCCGGCCGAGCACCAGATCGGGATAGCCGCGCCGGCCGAGGCTGCCATTGTAGCGGCCGAGCGCACGCCGGTAGTCACCGCGCTCGCGTTCGAGGTAGTGCGCGAGGATGCTGGTGCCCATGCGGATGTTCAGCTCGACGTCGAGCAGGTCGCGCCGCGCGAGGCCGAGCTGGCCCGGCCAGAACGGCATCACCTGCATCAGGCCGACGGCGCCGGCCGAGGACACCGCGAACGGATCGAACGCGCTCTCGACGTCGATGACCGCGAGCACGAGCTGCGGCCGGTCGCGCAGCATCAGGTGCTTGTTCGACTCGCAGTGCACGGCGTGCAGGATGCGCTGCGCCGCGGTGCCGAGATCCTCGCCGAGGCGCAGGTCGCGCGGCTGCTGGCGCAGCCGCCGCTCGACCCGCGGCTGCATCAGCGCGTACCAGACCACGTCGTCGTACTTGTCGGCAAAGCACGGCCTGCTCGCCAGCGCGTCGGCGATGACCGCGCGCAGCGCCGGATCGCGCTGGCCATCGGCATGGCCGGCCGGCGCGGCCAGCCACAGGGCGGTGAGCAGCAGCAGCCTCGGCAACGCCGGCATCACGCGGCGGCTCTGCTCAGTGCTCCGCGCCGAACTTCGCGCGCAGGAACGGCAGCGCTGCCGTCGCGACGAAGTCCTCGCTCGCCGTCGCCGTGCGGTGCCGGTACTCCAGGCGGCCCGCGTCGAGGCCGCGCTCGGCGATGACCACGCGATGCGGGATGCCGATCAGCTCGGCGTCCGCGAACTTGACGCCGGGACGCGCGTCGCGGTCGTCGAGCAGCGTGTCGATACCGGCGGCTTCGAGTTCCGCGTATAGCTGCTCCGCGGTGGCGCGCACGCGCTCCGACCTGGCCTGGTTGAGCGGCACCAGCACAACCTGGAACGGCGCCAGCGGCGCCGGCCAGATGATGCCGCGCTCGTCGTGGTTCTGCTCGATCGCGGCGGCGACGATGCGGGTGACGCCGATGCCGTAGCAGCCCATCTGCATGGGGACGCTCCTGCCCTGTTCGTCGAGCACGGTAGCGCCGAGCGCTTCGCTGTACTTGCTGCCGAGCTGAAAAATGTGACCGACCTCGATGCCGCGGGCAATCTGCAGGCGGCCGCGGCCACCGGGACTCGGGTCACCGGCGACGACGTTGCGCAGGTCTACGGTCTCGGGTTCCGCCAGGTCACGGCCCCAGTTGACGCCGGTCAGATGGGCATCGGCCTGATTCGCGCCGCAAACGAAGTCGGCGAGGCGGGCCGCCGCGTGGTCGGCGTACAACCGGCAGCGCAATCCGACCGGGGCGACGAAGCCCGGTTCGCAGCCGGCGGCCGCGGCCACGCGTGCAGCATCCGCAAGCCGTAGCGGCGCCAGCACGCCGGGCAGCCGCGCGGCCTTCAGTGCATTCAGTTCGTGGTCGCCGCGCAGCACCAGCGCGACCGGGCCGCCGTCCTCGCCCTCGACGATCAGCGTCTTGACCGTCTGCGCCGGCGCGACGCCGAGCAGCGCGCTGACCTCGGCGATGGTGCGCGCGCCGGGCGTCGCGACCGTCGCCAGCGTCGCCCGGGCCGGCGGCCGCGGCCCGTCCGCGGGCAGCGCCGCGGCCAGTTCGAGGTTGGCGGCGTAGTCGTCGCCGTCCGAGAACACGATCGCGTCCTCGCCGGAATCGGCGAGCACGTGGAACTCCTGCGAAGCGCTGCCGCCGATCGCACCGGTGTCGGCGTGCACCGCGCGGAAGCGCAGGCCGAGGCGGGTGAAGATCGCGCTGTAGGCGTCGTACATGCGCCGGTAGCCGTCCTGCAGCGAGACGGCATCGACATGGAAGCTGTAGGCATCCTTCATGACGAATTCGCGCGCGCGCATCACGCCGAAGCGCGGCCGGGTCTCGTCGCGGAACTTGGTCTGGATCTGGTAGAAGTTGACCGGCAACTGGCGGTAGCTGTGCAGCTCGCGCCGCGCCAGGTCGGTGATCACTTCCTCGTGCGTCGGTCCGAGCACGAGGTCGCGCGCATGCCGGTCGCGGAAGCGCAGCAGCTCGGGCCCGAACTCCTCCCAGCGGCCGGACTCGACCCACAGCTCGGCCGGCTGCGCCACCGGCATCGCGACCTCGAGCGCGCCGGCGCGATTCATCTCCTCGCGGATCACGCGCTCGACCCGGCGCAGTACGCGCAGGCCGAACGGCAGCCAGGTGTACAGTCCGCCGGCCAGGCGCCGGATCAGTCCGGCGCGCAGCATCAGCTGGTGGCTGACGATCTCGGCCTCGGCCGGAACTTCCTTGAGGTTCTGAATCGGATAGGCGGACAGACGCATGGGGCACCCGGCGGCGCGGCCGTGTATCCGGCCGCAAAGCGGGTTATCTTAGGCGCTGTTCCACGGCCTTGCCATGGCGGGCGCATGAAACCAGAAGGCAACGGACGGCATCCGCGCCGCGGCATCTATCTGCTGCCGAACCTGCTGACCACGCTGTGCCTGTTCGGCGGCTTTTACGCGATCGTCGCGGCGATCGACGGCAACTTCGATCGCGCGGTGCTCGGTGTCTTCGCGGCGATGGTGTTCGATGGTCTCGATGGCCGGGTTGCGCGCCTGACCGGCACCGAGACCGTCTTCGGCAAGGAGTTCGACAGCCTCGCCGACATGGTCGCGTTCGGACTCGCGCCGGCGGTGGTCTGCTACCAGTGGGGCGTCGCGCGCATCGCCGAGTACGGGCTCGCCTGGGGCCGGCTGGGCTGGATCGCGGCTTTCTTTTTCGCTGCCGCGGCGGCGCTGCGCCTGGCGCGCTTCAACGCCCGCGCCGCGCTGCAGGACAAGCGCTTCTTCGAGGGCCTGCCGAGCCCGTCGGCCGCGGCCGTCGTCGCCTCGTTCGTCGGCATCGCGCACAAGTACGACATCGTCGGCCTGCCGGGCCTCGTGCTGGCCTTCGCGATCACGGCGCTCGCCGGCCTGCTGATGGTCAGCCGTTTCCCTTATCGCAGCTTCAAGGACCGCGCGGCCGGCGAACGCGTGCGCTACTCGCGCCTGCTGCTGGTGCCGGTCGTGATCGCGCTGATCGCGCTCGACCCGCCGGTCGTCGTGTTCCTGCTGTTCGGCGGTTTCGCGCTGTCCGGGCCGCTGCTCTGGTCCTGGGCCCGGCTGCGGCGGCGGCCGCGGGAGGCGGCGGTACCCCATGACTGATGCGCTGGAGGCGCGGCGCCGCGCCATCCTCGACGAACTCGGGGTCACGGCATATCGGCGGCGTGGCAGCGCAGCGGGCGCGGTCAGGTCCGCTACTGACGAGCCGGCCGCAGCGCCGCGAGTCGCGCCGCCGCCCGGCCCGGACTGGCCGGAGCTCGCGGCCGCGGTCGCCGGCTGCACGCTGTGCGCGCTGCACCGTACGCGCACGCACACCGTGTTCGGTACCGGTGACCGGCAGGCCCGGCTGCTGGTGGTCGGCGAAGCGCCGGGCGCCGAGGAGGACCGGCAGGGCGAGCCGTTCGTCGGCCGTGCCGGCCAGCTCCTGAACTCGATGCTGCGCGCGGCCGGTTTCGCGCGCGCCGAGGTGTACATCGCCAACGTGCTGAAATGCCGCCCGCCCGACAACCGCGACCCGAACAGTGAGGAGGCGGCGCTGTGCCTGCCGTACCTGCGCCGCCAGATCGAACTGGTCCGGCCGCGCGTGCTGCTGTGCGTCGGGCGCATCGCGGCGCAGCGGCTGCTGGGCGTCGAGACGCCACTGGCGCGTTTGCGCGGGCAGGTCCACGAACTCGGCGGCGTGCCGGTGGTCGTGACCTATCATCCGGCCTACCTGCTGCGCTCGCCGACCGAGAAACGTAAGGCCTGGACGGACCTGCAGCTCGCGCTGCGGCTGCTCGGCGATGGCGACCGCACCTGATCCGGGCGCCGCGCCGGAATGGCGCCTGCGGCCGATGCGTGCGACCGACCTGGCGCGGGTGGTCGCGCTCGAGCGCGCGAGCTATGCGTTTCCGTGGAATGAGCGCATTTTCGACGATTGCCTGCGCGTCGGTTACCACTGCCTGGTGGTCGAGACCGCAGCCGGGCTGGGCGGCTACGCCGTTCTGTCCACCGGCGCCGGCGAGGCCCACCTGCTGAACCTGTGCGTCGAACAGGCGCTGCGCCGTGGCGGCATCGGTCGCGAGCTGCTGTATGCGGCGCTGGAGCGTGCGCAGAACGTCGGCGTGCGCGACGTGTTCCTCGAGGTGCGGCGCTCCAATACGGCGGCCATGGCGCTGTACCAGGTATTCGGTTTCGAGCGCATCGGTGTGCGGCGCGGCTATTACCAGGCCCACGAGGGGCGCGAGGACGCGATCGTGTACCGGCTCGAGCTCGGCGCGTTGCGGCCCCGCCCGGGGCGCGGTCCGCTACAATCGCGCGCTCCATGACCTGCCCCAGCGACGAAATCGCGCGCCGCCGCACCTTTGCGATCATCTCGCACCCGGACGCCGGCAAGACCACGCTGACCGAGAAGCTGCTGCTGTTCGGCGGCGCGATCCAGATGGCCGGCGCCGTCAAGGGCCGCAAGGCCGCGCGCCACGCGACCTCGGACTGGATGCGCCTCGAACAGGAGCGAGGCATCTCGGTGACCTCGTCGGTGATGCAGTTCCCGTATCAGGGCTGCGTCGTGAATCTGCTCGACACGCCGGGCCACGAGGACTTCTCCGAGGACACCTACCGGACGCTGACCGCGGTGGACTCCGCGCTGATGGTGATCGACTGCGCGCGCGGGGTCGAGGAGCGCACGATCCGGCTGATGGAGGTCTGCCGCCTGCGCGACACGCCGATCATGACCTTCGTCAACAAGCTCGACCGCGAGGGTCGCGCGCCGCTCGACCTGCTGGACGAAATCGAGCGCGTGCTCGGCATCGGCTGCGCGCCGGTGACGTGGCCGATCGGCATGGGCAGCGCGCTGGCCGGCATCTATCACCTGCTCGAGGACCGCATCTACGTCTACGCTGGCCCGCGCGCCGGCCCGGCCGGACGCCATCGCGTGATCGACGGTCTCGGCAGTCCGGCCGCGCAGGAGCTGCTCGGTGACCAGGCGCAGCGCTGCCACGACGAGGTCGAGCTGGTCCGCGGTGCGGCGCCGGCCTTCGACCCGGCCGCGTACCTCGCGGCGCGGCAGACGCCGGTGTTCTTCGGCGCCGCGCTCCCCAACTTCGGCGTGGTCGAACTGCTGTCGTTCTTCGTCGCGCAGGCGCCGGCGCCGCGGCCACGCGCCACGACCACGCGCCAGGTCGCGCCGGACGAGCCGGCGCTGACCGGCTTCGTGTTCAAGATCCAGGCCAACATGGATCCGCAGCACCGCGACCGCATCGCCTTCCTGCGGCTGTGCTCGGGCGGTTACCGCCGCGGCATGCGGCTGTACCACGTCCGGCTCGGCAAGGAGGTGCGCGTCGCCGACGCGCTGACCTTCCTCGCCGCCGACCGCCAGCAGGCCGAAGACGCCTGGGCCGGCGACATCATCGGCCTGCACAACCACGGCACGATCAACATCGGTGACACCTTCAGCGAGGGCGAGGCGCTGACCTTCACCGGCATCCCCGACTTCGCGCCGGAGCTGTTCCGCCGCGCGGTACTGCGGGATCCGCTGCGCATGAAGGCGCTGCAGAAGGGCCTCGGCCAGTTGTGCGAGGAGGGCGCCACGCAGTTCTTCCGGCCGCTGACCGGCAATGAGCTGATCCTCGGTGCGGTCGGGCCGCTGCAGTTCGACGTGGTCGCGTTCCGGCTGGCCGACGAGTACCGGGTGAACTGCGCGTTCGAGCCGGTCGCGGTGGTCACCGCGCGCTGGGTCGACGGCGCCGATCCGGCCGTGCTGGCCGAGTTCCGCGAGCGCTGCGCCGTGAACCTGGCGCACGACCATACCGGGCGGCTCGTGTACCTGGCGCCGTCGCGGGTCAATCTCGAGCTGACGCTCGAGCGCTGGCCCGGCATCCGCTTCCGCGCCACGCGCGACCACCTCGCGGCCGGCGCATGAAGGCGGCGCTGCTGCGCCGGCCGGTGCTGGCCTGGGCCCTGTACGACTGGGGCAACTCGGCGTTCGCGACCACGGTGATGGCCGGCTTTCTGCCGGTCTTCTTCAAGCAGTACTGGAGCGCCGGCGCGCCGGCCACCGTCAGTACCTTCCGGCTCGGCCTCGCGCACGCCGCCGGCGGCGCGCTGATTGCGCTGCTCGCGCCGTTCCTCGGCGCAATGGCCGACCGCGGCGGCCTGCGCCTGAAGCTGCTCGCGCTGTTCACGCTGCTCGGTACCGCGACCACCGCGGCGCTGTACCTCGTGCCGCAGGGCGACTGGGTCATGGCGATCGTGCTGTACGGCTGCGCCGGCATCGGCTTCGCCGGTGGCGTGACTTTCTGCGATGCGCTGCTGATGGATGTCGCCGGGCCGGCGGAGTACGACCTCGTGTCCGCCTGGGGCTATGCGCTCGGCTACGTCGGCGGCGGCGTGCTGTTCGCGGTCAACGTGCTGATGACGCTGCAGCCGGCGCGTTTCGGACTGGACAGTGCGGAGCAGGCCGTGCGCCTGTCGTTCGTGATGGTGGCCGCGTGGTGGCTGCTGTTCACGCTGCCGGCGCTGCTGTGGGTGCGCGAGCGCGGCCCGACCCGGGCGCTGCCGGCGGCTGCAGCGCTGCGCGCCGGGCTGGTCGAACTCGGTGCGACCCTGCGCTCGATCCGCAGCTACCGGCCGCTGGTCTGGTTCCTGCTCGCGTACTGGCTGTACATCGACGGTGTCAACACGATCATCAAGATGGCCGTGGACTTCGGCCTGGCGCTCGGCTTTCCGCAGCAGAGTCTGATCGTCGCGCTGCTGCTGACGCAGTTCATCGCCTTTCCGGCGGCGCTGGCCTTCGGCTGGATCGGCCAGCGCATCGGCGTGCGCAACGGCATTTTCATCGCGATCGGGGTGTACGCCGCGGCGACCGTGGCCGCGTACTTCATGGACAGTGTCGGCGACTTCTACCTGCTGGCGGTGGTCGTCGGACTGGTGCAGGGCGGCATTCAATCGCTGTCGCGGTCCTGTTTCGCGGCGCAGATTCCGCCGGGCAAGCAGGGCGAGTTCTTCGGCTTCTACAACATGATGAGCAAGTTCGCCGCGGTCATCGGCCCGCTGCTGGTCGGCAGCGTGGCGCTGCTGACCGGCAGTTCGCGCGCTGGCATCCTGTCGGTGCTGGTGCTGTTCGCCGGCGGTGCGCTGCTGCTGTGGCGCGCGCGCGCGGTGGCTCACCAGGCCGCGGGATCGAGCCCGTAGCCGGCGGCGAGCCCGCGGTACAGTTGCGGATGGCGCGCGGCGAGCTCGCGCGGTTGTTCGAAGAAGGCCTCGCTGGCGACCGCAAAGAACTCCCCGGCGTCCTCGGCGGCGTACGGATCGAGCCATGGCTCCGCGCCGCGCGCGATGACCGCACGCAGGTCGGCCAGCTCGCGCTCGAGCAGCGTCCGCCACTGCTCGCGCGCGGCGGCGCTCGGCAGCCAGGGCACACCGTCGTCGCCACCGGCCTCGTGATCGAGGTAATGCGCGAACTCGTGGATCACGACGTTGTAGGGCTCGGCGCCGCCGGCCTGGCGCACGTCCGCCCACGACAGCAGGATGCGGCTGACGTCCCAGGCCTGACCGGCCAGCACGCGTTCCTCCTCGGTCACGACGCCGTCCTCGTCCTCCCAGCGCTCGGGCACGACGAACTGCGCCGGATAGATCAGCACCGCGCGCAGGCGGTCGTAGCCGTGCTGGTCGCGGCCGAGCCCGAGCAGGCAGGCCTGCGCCGTGATCAGCAGCCGCATCGACGGCGTGACGGTGAGCCCGCGGCAGCCGACGAACTCCTTCTCGCCGAGGAACACCGCGATCCGCTGCTCCAGCCGCCGGCGCAGCGGCGCGGGCAGGCGCCGGTACTGCGGCAGATGCCGGCGCAGCAGCGCGCGGTCGCGCCGGCCGGGCGCCGCGCCGGCCAGGCGCGCGCGGCGCCGTACCACCAGCAGCGGCTGCCCGACCAGCACCGCGATCAGCAGCAGACCGGCGCCCACGACGACGGCGAAGGCGGTATTCACGGGTGGAAGCGCCGCAGCAACCCGCGCAGGTGCACGCGGTCGGCCGCGGCCGGCGCCGGCAGGTAGCGCAGGCGCAAGTACAACTCGGTGATCGCGCGGCTGATGGCCGCGAGATCGGGGCGCAGGCGCCCGACCCGCTGCGCGAAATCGCGCGGCGCCTCGCCGGGGCCGCGGTCGATGCCGCGGCGCGCGAGCCGGCGGGTGAAACGCTGATAGTCCGCGACCACCGGGTCGGCGCGACGCGGCCGGAACTCCCACGCGAGCCAGGCCGACAGCAGCAGCACCGCGCCGAGCAGACCGGCCGCCAGCAACAGCGCCAGGTCGCGCCAGTCGGGATCGTCGAAGCCGAGCGACTGCAGCAGCCGCTCCTGCGCCGGCTGGTCGAACTTGACCACCAGCTCGTTCCAGCGCGCCTGCAGGTTGTCCCACAGCATGCCGGCCTGCCACAGCAGTGCGGACTGACGCAGCAGCCGGCCCGGTACACCGGCCTCTTCCGGCAGCGCCGACTGCAGGTCGCGCTCGACCCGCTCCGGTGCGACCGCGGCGGTCGGGTCGAAGCGGGTCCAGCCGCGGCCCGGCAGCCACGCTTCCGACCAGGCGTGCGCATGCGACTGGCGCACGATCAGGTAGCCGCCGATCTGGTTCCAGTCACCGCCCTGGTAGCCGGCGACCACGCGCGCCGGCACGCCGGCGGCGCGCATCAGCATCGTGAACGCAGAAGCGAAGTGCCCGCAGAAGCCCCGGCGCGTGTTGAACAGGAAGTCGTCGACCGAGTCGCGGTCGAGGCGCGGCGGCGTCAGCGTGTAGTAGAACTCCTCGGCGCGGAACCGCTCGAACACGCGGCGCGCGAAATCGGCGTCGCTGGCCGCGCCGGCCCGCAGCCGCCGGGCCAGCTCGATGCTGCGCGGGTTGCGCCCCGGCGGCAACTGCAGGTGCCGGTTGCGCAGCGCCGGCGACAGTACCGGGCCAGCGGCGTATTGCGGATAGGACCGGGCCCGGTACTGGATCACCGTGTTGATCGGCGCGCGGGCGAGAAGCTGGTAGTCCCAGGACTGCCAGCCGACCGCGTCCGGCCAGTCCTGCACCATGTCGAGCGCGAACAGCAGCCGCAGGCCGGTCGGCTCGAGCGTGATCGTGTAATCCACCGGCGCACCGTGCCAGCTCACCGGCGGCAGGAAGTACGCCTGGTTGCGCGGTCGCGACCAGGTGTAGCCGTCGAACTCGGTCAGCACCGGCCCGCGCCAGTATCGTTGCAGTGGCGGTGGTGGCTCGCCGTCGAAGCGCACGCGGAACGCGACCACATCGTTCAGCGTCAGCTCGGAAATGTCACCCGGCGACATCTCCTCGTCGAGGCCGCTCTGCGCGCGATCGGCGGCCGGTACGCCCCAGAACTGGCCGGCGATGCGCGGGAAGAACAGGAACAGGACGAGGGCGAGCGGGGCTGCCTTGGCCAGCATGGCCCCGGCGCTGCGGAATGGCGCGAGCGGCAGCGGGCTCGCCGGTGCGCGCGCCACGACCAGCAGCGCCGCGGCCAGCAGCCACACCGTCGGCAGCACCCAGGCCAGCATCGGCAGGCTCTGCTGATACAGGAACGCCGCGAGGCACAGGAACCAGCCGATGAAGATCAGCACGATGTGGTCGCGCGGGCCGCGGGTCTCCAGCAGTTTCAGCCCGGCCATCAGTGCCAGCAGCGCGGTGCCGGCTTCCAGTCCGGCGATGCTCCGGTAGCTCGCCGCGACCCCGGCGGTGGCGGCCAGCGCGATGACGCCACGGGCCCACGCCGCCGGCAGCGGCCAGCCGCGCCGCTCGGCCAGCAGCCGCCAGGCGCACAGACCGAGCACCATCGCGATGACCCATGGACGCAGGTACAGGTAGTGCGGGCCGAGAGCGGTGAGCAGACCGGCGCTGGTCCAGCCGAGGCGGCGCAGCGGTTCGGTGACCTCACGCATCGCGCAGCACCGGCGCCTCGAACTCCGCCAGCGCCGCGAGACAGCGCTGTCGCTGCCGCGGCCCCGGCTGCGGCGCGAGCTCGAGACCGGGCAGCCGCAGGCCGTACACCTGACCGGCCGCGTCGGCGTCCACGACCCAGCGCGCGAGGATCGCCAGCCGCTGTTCGAGGTCGGCGCCGGGAGCCTGGGCGAGATCGAACACCGGTTCCGCCGCGGCCGTACCGGCGAACTGCTTGACCAGCAGCTCGCCACCGCGCGCGTGCGCTTTCCACGCGATGTGCCGCGGCGGATCACCAGGGTGATAGTCCTTGAGACCGGCGAAGTCCTCGACGCCGCGGTGCGTCCGGCCGCCGGCCCCGCTGCCCGGTGCCGGCGGTGGTGCCGGAGCCCGCACCGCCGGGCGCGGGTAGACGAGACAGCGCAGCTCCGGATGCAGCACCGCCCAGGCACGGAACAGGCCGAACGGATGCCGCGTCGCCAGCTCGATGCGGTCGAGGGTGACCCAGCCGCGGCGCCGCGTCGGCAGGCGCAGCGTGACGATGGTTTCGCCGCCGGCCGCGACCGCGACCGGCGGCGCGGCCGCGGCCGTGGTCGATGCTTCGAGGTCGTGGCGTGCCGCAGCGCCGGGGTTGTCCAGTGCGAGCCGGAAGCCGGCAGCGTTGCCGGCGAACGGCGGTTCCGTACCGGCCGCGCTCACCGTGAGCGACTCGAGATTGCGATGGCAGGCCTGCATCGCGACCAGACCGAGCGCGGCGAGCAGAAAGGTCAGGCCGAGGCCGAGATTGTTGCCGTAGTTCAGCGAGCCCAGCAGCATCGCCGCGAAGGCCAGCCCGAGGCGCGTCGGCAGGATGTAGATCCGGCCGCGGCGCAGCACGACGGGACCGTGGTCCGTTCCCTGGCGGCGCCGGATCCAGCGCCGCAGCCATGTCCGGGGCCGGTCGGTCAGCAAGCGCATCATCGCCCTCGTGCCCGCAGCGGGCAGCTCAGGGTATCGGAACCGCCTGCAGCAGTTCAGCCGCGACCAGCGGGGGCGTCCGCAGGTCGGTCGCGTCGCGCGGGCGCAGGCGGTGGCCGACGACGGCCGGGAGCACGGCCTGCAGGTCCTCCGGCAAGACGCCGGCATGGCCGTGCAGGAAGGCCCAGGCCTGGGCCGCGCGCAGCAGCGAGATGACCGCGCGCGGCGACAGCCCGGCCTGGTAGCGGCCGCTGTCGCGCGAGGCGCGCGCCAGCGCCTGCACGTAGTCGAGCAGGGCGTCGCTCGCGTGCAGCCCGGGAATGCGCTGCTGCAGCGCCAGGATGACCGCCGGATCGAGCGCCGCCGGCAGGTCCGCGAGCAGATCGCGCCGGTCGCGGCCACGCAGTAACTGGCGCTCGTGCCCCGGCGCGGGATAGCCGAGTTCGATGCGCATCAGGAACCGGTCGACCTGTGACTCCGGCAGCGGGAAAGTGCCGACCTGGTAGGACGGGTTCTGCGTGGCGACGACGAAGAACGGTTCCGGCAGCGGGTGCGTTTCGCCGTCGACGGTGACCTGCCGTTCCTCCATGGCCTCGAGCAGTGCGCTCTGCGCCTTCGGTGTCGCGCGGTTGACCTCGTCGGCCATCAGGAGCTGCGCGAACACCGGGCCGCGGTGGAAGCGGAAGCCGCCGCTGTCGCGGTCGTAGACCGACACGCCGATGATGTCGGCCGGCAGCAGGTCGCTGGTGAACTGGATGCGCTGGAACGACAGGCCGAGCACCCGCGCCAGCGCGTGCGCCAGCGTGGTCTTGCCGACGCCGGGAATGTCCTCGATCAGCAGGTGACCGCGGGCCAGCAGGCAGCACAGCGCGAGGCGGATCTCGCGCTCCTTGCCGAGCACGACCTGGTTCAGGCTGGCGAGCGCGGCGCCGAGCAGCGCCCGGCCCCGGTCCGGCGATTCGATCACGGCGTTCACTGCAGCGAGGCTACCCGTTCGAGCTGGGCGCGAAGTTGCGCCAGTTCACGCTGGAACTCCGCCACCCGCTCGCGTTCCTGGCGCACGACCTCCGCTGGCGCATTCTGCACGAAAGACTCGCGGCTGAGTTTGCCCTCGGCGCGGGCGAGGTCCTGCTCGACCCGGGCCCGGCGCTTGCCGAGCCGGGCCAGCTCCGCCTCGACATCGACGAGGCCGGCCAGCGGTACCAGCAGGGCCATGTCGCCCAGCAGCGCGCTCGCGGCCTGCGGCGCGGGTTCGTCCGGCCCGAGCGGGCGGGCGCCGCTGATCCCGGCCAGGCGGCCGACGCTGGCCGCATGCTGCGCATAGCGGGCGAGATCGTCCGGGCCCGCGTGCTGCAGCAGCACCGGCAGCGGCCGCGATGGTGCGATGTCCAGCTCGCCGCGGATGCGGCGGATGCCGAGGATGAAGTCCATGACCCAGCGCATCTCCGACTCGATCGCCGGAGCCTCGCGCTGCGCGCGGGCCGACGGGAACGGCTGCAGCATGATCGTCGGTCCGCGGCCGCCGGTGCGCGGCGCGACGTGCTGCCAGAGCTCCTCGGTGATGAACGGCAGCAGCGGATGCAGCAGCCGCAGCAGCGTCTCCAGTACCTCGAGCAGCGTGCGGCGCGTGCCGCGCTGCGCCGCCGCGTCGCTCCCGGCCGACTGCAGCGCCGGCTTGCTGAACTCGAGGTACCAGTCGCAGAACTCGTACCAGGTGAATTCGTAGGCGGCCTGCGCGGCGAGGTCGAAGCGGTAGCCGGCGAAACCGGCGCGCACCGCCTCGATCGCCGCATCGAGCCGCAGGCGGATCCAGCGGTCGGCCAGCGCCAGCGTCGCCGGCCCGCCGTCATCGGGCGCGGCGGTCGCCTGCAGCACATAGCGCGCCGCGTTCCACAGCTTGTTGCAGAAGTTGCGGTAACCCTCGACGCGGCCGAGGTCGAAGCGCAGGTCGCGCGCCGGCGTCGCCAGCGCGGCGAAGGTGAAGCGCAGCGCATCGGTGCCGCAGGCGGCGATGCCCTGGGGAAACTGCCGGCGCGTGGCCTTTTCGATCGCCGGCGCGAGCTGCGGCTGCATCAGGCCGCTGGTGCGCTTGGCCACCAGCGCCTCGAGACCGATGCCGTCGACGAGGTCGAGCGGGTCGAGCACGTTACCCTTCGACTTCGACATCTTCTGGCCGTCGTGGTCGCGGATCAGGCCGTGCACGTAGACCTCGCGGAACGGCACCTCGTCCATGAAGTGCAGCCCGAACATGATCATCCGCGCGACCCAGAAGAAGATGATGTCGAAGCCGGTCACCAGCACCGAGGTCGGATAGAAGCGCGCCAGCTCGGGCGTCTGCGCCGGCCAGCCGAGGGTCGAGAACGGCCACAGCGCCGACGAGAACCAGGTGTCCAGCACGTCCTCGTCCTGGCGCAGCGGCAGGTCCGCGGCGAGGCCATGACGGCGGCGCACTTCGGCCTCGCTGCGCCCGACGTAGACCGCGCCGGCCGGATCGTACCAGGCCGGGATGCGATGGCCCCACCACAACTGCCGGCTGATGCACCAGTCGCGGATGTTGCGCATCCACTCGAACCAGGTGCGGTCCCAGTGGGCCGGAACGAAGCGCACCCGACCCGCTTCGACCGCGCGGATCGCCCGTTCGGCGAGCGGCGCAATGGACACGTACCACTGGTCCGTGAGCCAGGGCTCGACCACCGCGTTGCTGCGGTCGCCGCGCGGCACCGTCAGCCGGTGCGGTTCGACCTTGTCCAGCAGTCCCAGCGCCGCCAGCTCGGCGACGATACGGTCCCGCGCCGCGAAGCGGTCGAGGCCGTGGTAATGCGCCGGCGCCGCGTCGCCCAGCGTCGCATCCGCCCGCAGCACGTTGACGAGCGGCAGGCCATGACGCTGGCCGACCTCGTAGTCGTTGAAGTCGTGCGCCGGCGTGATCTTGACGCAGCCGGAGCCGAACGCCGGATCCACGTACGCGTCGGCGATCACCGGAATCTCGCGCGCCGCGAGCGGCAGGCACAGCATCCGCCCGACCAGGTGGCGGTAGCGCTCGTCATCCGGGTGCACCGCGACGGCGACGTCGCCGAGCATCGTCTCCGGGCGGGTGGTCGCGACCGTGACGTGACCGCTGCCGTCGGCGAGCGGGTAGCGCAGGTGCCACAGGCTGCCGTCTTCCTCGACCGACAGCACCTCGAGGTCGGACAGCGCGGTTTTCAGCACCGGATCCCAGTTGACCAGACGCTGGCCGCGATAGATCAGGCCCTGCTCGTGCAGGCGCACGAAGGCCTCGAGCACGGCGGCCGACAGCCCCGGGTCCATCGTGAAGCGGTCGCGGCTCCAGTCCACCGAGGCGCCCAGGCGGCGCAACTGCCAGGCGATGGTGCCGCCGGACTCCTCCTTCCAGCGCCAGACCCGCTCGACGAAAGCCGCGCGGCCGAGCGCGTGGCGGCTCAGGCCCGCGGCATCGAGCTGCCGCTCGACGACCATCTGCGTCGCGATGCCGGCGTGGTCGGTGCCGGGCTGCCACAACGTCGCGGCACCGGCCATGCGGTGGAAGCGCGTCAGCGCGTCCATGATCGTGTCCTGGAACGCGTGCCCCATGTGCAGCGTGCCGGTGACGTTCGGCGGCGGGATCACGATGCAGTAGGGGCGGCCGTCGCCCGCCGGCGCGAACCAGCCGTGCTCCTCCCAGCGCCGGTAGATCCGCTCCTCGTTCTCGTGCGGCGCCCAGGCCTTCGCCAGGTCGCCGGTGGCGCGGTCCGACATTACTCCGGGCCTGTCCCGAGGTGCTCGCGCAGCGCGCCGGCGACCAACTCCGGCAGCGCCGCCCGCAGGCGGTCCATCACCTGTTCGAAGATCACGGCTGCCAGCTCGCGCGCGGCGCTGTTCAGCAGCTCATCGGTCAGGTTCATCGTGCGGGTGACCAGCGCAGCCTGCAGCGCGGCGAGATCCTCCTCCGGCAGCAGGCCCGCGGTATAACCGGACGAGGCCGCCGTCTCCGCCAGGCGCCGGAAGCTGCCGGTCGCGTGCAGTTCGACGATGTCGGTCAGGATCGGCGGTTCGAGCGGTGCTTCACGGCTCATGGCTCGCTCCCGGTCTCGTGGGTGCCCGGCTCGACACCCTGCTCGCGGTAGAAACGGAACCGCGCGCGGCCGGACTGGCGGCGGGCGGCGTCGGCGTCGACGACTTCAGCGATGCGCGCATAACGCTCCCAGCCGGCGGGGACCGCGGTGCCGAGGTTTACCAGCAGATCACCCGTTGCCGGGTCCGGCGCGCGCGCATCGACCAGCACCACTGTCGTGTGCGCGTCCGGGGCGACCGCGCCGCTGCCGCGCTCGTGCGGCACGAAGCTGCGATCGGCGAAGGTCCAGAGCAGATCGTCGAACGCGGCGACCTCGTCCTCGCCGTCGAGCCGCACCCGTACCCGCTGCCGCTCCAGCCAGGCGGTCTCGATCAGGCGGCAGGCGAAACGCAGCCGCGTCCCGGACTCGGCGCTCGGCAGCACGTAGAAGTCGACGCGCGGCCGCGGCATCGCTCAGTCCTTGTGCAGCAGCCAGTCGACCAGCAGCGGAACCGTACGGCCGGTGCTGCCCTTCTGTTTGCCGCTCAGGTATGCGGTGCCGGCGATATCGAGGTGCGCCCAGCGCAGCCCGTCGGTGAACTTCCACAGGAAGCAGGCCGCGGTGACCGCGCCGGCGTCACGGCCGGCGACATTGGCCAGATCGGCGAAGTTGCTTTTCAGCAGCTCGGCGTATTCCTCGGCCAGCGGCATGCGCCAGGCTCGGTCGTCGGCGCGCTCACCGGCCGCCACCAGCGCGGCGGCCAGCTTGTCGTCCGGCGAGAACAGGCCGCAGTAGTGCGCGCCCAGCGCGATCACGCAGGCGCCGGTCAGCGTCGCGACGTCGACGACCGCGCGCGGCCTGAAGCGTCGCGCGTAGGTCAGCGCGTCGCACAGGATCAGGCGGCCCTCGGCGTCGGTGTTCAGGACCTCGATCGTCCGGCCGGCCAGCGAGCGGACGATGTCGCCGGGCTTGGTCGCGCGGCCGTCCGGCAGGTTCTCGCAGGCCGGCACGATGCCGACCACGTGGTCCGCGGCGCCGATCGTGGCCAGCGCTTTCAGCGTGCCGAACACGCTCGCCGCGCCGCTCATGTCGAACTTCATCTCGTCCATGCCGGCGGGCTGCTTCAGCGAAATGCCGCCGCTGTCGAAGGTGATGCCTTTGCCGACCAGTGCGACCGGCGCGGTGCGCCGCCGCGTGCCGCGGTATTCGAGCACGATCAGCCGCGGCGGCACGTCCGAGCCGCGCGTGACCGACAGCAGCGCCCCCATGCCAAGGCGCCGCAGCGCGGCGCGATCGAGCACGCGGACCCGGATGCTGCGGTGCTCGCGGGCCAGGCGGCGCGCCGTGGCCGCGAGGTAGGCGGGTGTGCAGACGTTGGCCGGCAGGTTGGCGAGATCGCGCATCAGGGCCGCGCCGGCGGCGATGCCGGCGCCGTCCCGGATGCCGCGCCGGGCTTCGGCGAGGCCAGCGCCGGCGATGCCGATACCGACCCGGGCGAGGCGTGGCTGCGGCGGCTTGCGGCTGGTCTTCAGGTCGGGGATGCGGTACAGCGTGCCGGCGACGCTCTCCACGGTCAGCCGGGCCGCGTAATAGGAATCGAGGCCGGACACGGGTTCGCGCGCGAGGTACAGGATCGCAGCGCGGGCGCCGCTGCGGGCGAGCCATTGCGTCGCCGCGACGACCGCGCTGCGCCAGGCCTTGCGCGTGAACTTGTCGGCGGGGCCGAGGCCGACCAGCAGCACGCGTTCAGCGGGACCCGTGGCGCCCAGCAGCGGCAGCACCTCGCCGGCCTTGCCGCTGAAGTCGCCACGGCGCAGCACACGGCCGATCAGGCCGCCGCTGCGGCCGTCGAGTTCGCGCGCCGGCGCGGTCATCCGGCCGCGCTCGTGGATGCCGACGACGGCGCAGGCGGTGCGCTGTCGGCCCGCCGGTCCGCCGGTGGCGTGGAACTGCATGATCGGTGGTCTCCCGAACTGCTGGCGTAGCTGCCGGCCGGCCCGTTGAGCCGGCCGCGCCACTCGTTTACCGTGTGCCGCCAGTGTAATCGAAAAGGACGCTGCCGCGCCCCGGGGGCGGCTGCGGATAACTGGCGTGTTCAGCCGATTTGACCACTATGTGCTGCGCGAGGTCACGGTATCCTGGCTGGCCGTGACCGGCGTGCTGTTCGGCATCCTGATCAGCAACCAGCTCGCCCAGGTGCTCGGCCTCGCCGCGACCCACGGTTTCCCGCGTGAGGTCGTGTTCCGGCTGATCGCGCTGACCGCGCTGCAGAACGTCGTGCTGTTCGTGCCGATCGGCCTGCTGCTGGCCGTGATGCTGGCGCTCGGCCGCCTGTACCACGAGAGCGAGATGACCGCCATCCGGGCCTGCGGCGTCGGGCCGTCGCGCCTGTATCGCCCCGTGTTCATGCTCGCCGTACCGGTCGCGCTCGGGCTCGCCTGGCTGACCTTCGAGGTCGGGCCGGCCGCCCGCACCGCCGCCGAGGTGCTGCGCAGCCGGGCGATGAGCGATGCGCAGTTCGGCCGCCTCGAGGCCGGTACGTTCCGGACCTTCGCCGCCGGCAGCGCCGTGTTCTACGCAGCGCGGAACGAGCCGGACGGCACGCTCGGCGAAGTCTTCGTGCAGCGCCAGGTGGACGGCCGCGTCGAGGTCGCGGTCGCCGCGCGCGCCGAACAGCGCATGCTCGAGGGCGGTCGCGCGCAGCTCCTGATCCTGCGCGACGGCGAGCGTTACGAGGGCGTGCCCGGCCAGCCGGGGTTCCGTCGCATCCGCTTTGCCGAGCACGGCGTGCCGATCGTGATCCCGGAGGCCGGCGCCGGGCGCGACCGGCGCGAGCGCCGGCCGACGGCGACGCTGCTGGCCTCGGGCGAACCCGGTGACATCGCCGAGCTGCAGCGGCGCGCCTCGCTGCCGGTGATGGCGCTGGTGCTGGCGCTGCTGGCCGTGCCGCTGGCGGCGCTGCGGCCGCGCGAGGGGCGCTACGCGCGCGTCGCCGTCGCGATCCTGATCTACCTCGTGTACTCGAACCTGCTGTCGGCGGCACAGGTGTGGATCGAGCGCAGCGCTCTCGACCCGCGGGTCGGCGTCTGGTGGGTGCATGCGCTGGCGGCTGCGGGCGGACTGTGGCTACTGCAGCGACAGAGTCCGCTGCTGCAGCGGGCGCGGCCGGCCGGGGGTGCGCGATGAAACTGCTGGACCGCTACCTGATGCGCACGGTGCTGGCTTCTACCGGTCTGGTGCTCGCGGTGCTGCTGGCGCTGACCACACTGATGCTGTTCCTCGAACAGCAGGACGACATCGGCGCGGGCAGTTACGATCTCGGCGCCGCGTTCCTGTTCACGGCGCTGTCGCTGCCGCAGTACGCCTACGAGCTGCTGCCGATTGCGGCGCTGATCGGCGCGATCCTCGGCCTCGGCGCGCTGGCCCGCGACAGTGAGCTGACCGTGCTGCGCGCCTCTGGCGTTTCGGTCGCGCGCATCGCCGGCGCCGCGGCGCTGGCCGGCGCCGTGCTGGCCGGCGTGCTGTGGCTGCTCGGCGAACACCTGGCGCCGCCGGCGCGCGATTACGCGCGCTACCAGAAGGTGTTCAGCATGAATGCCGAGCTGGACATTGCCGGGCGCCGCAGCGCCTGGGTGCGCCAGGGTCCGTGGTTCATCAACGTCCGGCAGCAGAGCGCCGAGGGCCTGTTTGGCGGCGTCTTCCTGTTCCGGCTCGACCGGCAGGGCCGGCTCGAGCGCGTCGGCCGGGCCGACACCGCCGCGCAGGATCCGGACGGCGGCTGGATCCTGACCCGCTATGCCGAGACCCGGCTCGGCGCCGACCGCACCGAGGTTCGGTCCGGCGAGCGCGAGCGGACCGATGCGGACTTCAACGCCGACTTCCTCGGACTCGCCGTGACCGAGCCGCGGGCCCAGCCGCTGCGCAGCCTGCGCGCGTATCTCGCGCACCAGCGTGCCAACGGGCTTGATACACGGGCGACCGAGATCCAGTACTGGTCGCGCTGGGCCAGGCTGGCGGCGGCGGTCGTGGTCTGCGTGTTCGCGGTGCCGTTTGCCTTCGGCCCGCTGCGTTCGGCCGGGGCGGGCGCGCGCAGCGTCTTTGGCATCGTGCTCGGCATCCTGTTCGTGCTGCTGTCGCAGACGCTCGAGAACAGCGGCAAGGTTTACCAGCTCGATCCGCAACTCGTCGCCTGGGGGCCGACCGCGCTGCTCGCGCTGGTCGCGCTGCTCGCGATCCGGCGGACCCGCTAGACGGACTGCGCGTGCAGTGCCGCGACCACGTCCGCCCAGTGGTCCGGGTCCGGCGCGCGATTGTTCGTGAGGCTGACCGCGTCGGCGATGCCGGCCAGCCGGGCGCTGAGCGCCGGCGCGACCGAGGCGCGCGTGCCGACCACGGCCACCGCCTCGAGGAACTCATCCGGGATCAGGTCCGCCATCTCGTCCCAGCGTCCCTGCTTCGACATCCGGTTCAGCTCCGCGTGCAGCTCGCCGAGGCCGTGACAGTCCAGAGTTGACCGGTACGCCGGCGTCGAGCCGTAGAAAGCGAGCTGCTTGCGCACCGCGGCCCGCAGCGCCAGGGCATCCTCCTCGCGGTCGGCGGCGATCACGATCGTCGCACAGATCACCTCGAAGTCGCCGCGCTGCCGGCCGGAGCGCGCCAGCCCGCGCTGCAGCGCCGGCAGCACGTTGTCGAGCAGCGAGCGGCGCGTGTGGAACGGATGGGCGATGAAACCGTCGGCGACCTCGCCGGCGACCGCCGTCATCAGCGGCCCGAAGCCGCCGAGCAGGAGCGGCGGGCGCCCGAACGGATTCGGTCCGGGACTGAAGGCCGGGATCATCAGCGTGTGGCGATAGAACTCGCCCTCGAAGTCGAGCGGCCGCAGGCCGGCCCACGCGTCCCAGATCGCGCGGATCGCCAGCACCAGCTCGCGCATGCGCGCCGCCGGTCGCGACCACGGCGCGCTGAAGCGCTGCTCGATATGCGGCCGCACCTGCGAGCCGAGGCCGAGCCGGAAGCGTCCCGCCGTGATGAGCTGCAAGTCGTGGCCGAGGTTGGCGAGCGTCATCGGATTGCGCGCGAAGGCGATCGCGACTGCGGTGCCGAGCTGCAACCGCCGCGTGTGCTCCGCGGCCAGCACCAGCGGCAGGAACGGGTCGTGTTTCGCCTCGAACGAGAACGCGCCGTCGTAGCCGATTTCCTCGAGCCGCGGGTACAGCGTGCGCGCGTCGCGCGGGTCCTCGAGCGGTGCGGTCGTAAAGACCTTCATGCGGCCTCTGCGGGAATGCGAACGATGCGGCTGTGGCAGCAGCGGTCCTGCAGCGTGCCGCGCGCCCGGTCACGCAGCAGCCAGAGGTAGTTGGCCATGACCGGAGCGAGCAGCAGCGCGCCAGCCATCTGCCGTCCGGCGCCGCCGGCTGGACGGAGCAGCCACAGGCCGGCCACGGTGCCCAGCACGAGCCCGAGGCCGACGGCCAAGCGCCCGAGCGCTGCGGCCCCTCCGAGGCGCGTGCCGTCCCGACGTTCGATGCGGATCTTCCAGGCCCTCATGCCGACGGTCTGGCCGCCGCGCAGCCACGAACAGCCGAAGTACGCCAGCGCGAGCGTCGCGAGATACAGCCGGTACAGGTAAGCCGCGGCACCCTGAGCGGCCGGCGTGATCGCCGCACCGCCGGACAGCGGCAGCACGAGCGCCGTGGCGGCGAACAGCAGCGCGAGCACGAGCAGCAGGTCGTAGGTCAGCGCAGCCAGTCGGCGCAGGATACCGGCAGTGGGCATGAGTGGTTCCGGTCAGGGCGGCGACCCAGCGTAACCGCCGGGCGCAGGCCGCGCCAGCGCCGGCAGTCGTGACCGCGCGGGGTCAGTGCGTATTGCCTTCGCCGACCTGCTGCTCGATCGCCGCGCGGCGCGCGCGCAGAATCTGCCGCACCTGCGCCGCTTCCGGCCGGCCGGCGATGCGCGCGATCGCCTCCGGGAGTTCGTGCCATTGGCGGCCCCAGCTCAGCAGCCGCTGCGCATCCTTGACCACGGCGGTGATGGTCGAGTCGTTGGTGGACTTCGCCGCTTTCGCCGCGCCGCGGCCCCTGGCTGCGGCAGGCCGCGCAGGCGCGCCGCCCGGGCGCAGGACGGTCGAGGTGCTGGTCGCTCCCGTGGACTTCGGCGGCGGCGATTCCAGCCGGCGCTCGTGCTCGGGTTCGGCGAGCGGCACGAAGCGTTCGACGTGCTGCGAGCCGACCAGGTTGGTCAGGAAAGTCATCAGCTCGAGCGCCTCGGACAGCGACGGGTCGCCGGCCGCGAGCCGCTGCTGCACAATCTGCTGCAGGTCGGCAAGACGCTGGCGGGCGAGGTCGATGACCCAGCGGGTCGGCCGCTGGTGCGTTGGCCATGGCTGCACCAGCCAGTACTGGTCATCGGGCAGGGCGGCATAGTGCGCGTGCAGCTCGAGGCTCTTCTGCCACTTCTGCAGGAGCTGCAGCATGCGTTCGTCGGCGGGAGTCATGGCGGCTCACCGGTGTCTGGAGTTGTCGGGTAACATAAGCCAATGCCGGCGCCATTGACAGCCGGAGCGGCGCCGGAGCTTGAAGCAGGTCACAGGCGGCGCCGGGGGAGGGTGGAATGCCGAGGCCAGTCACAGCCGACCCCGGACTGACGGTGAGTCACGCGCAGCGCTCGCGTCGGGTTCAGGCGCTGCTGGCGCTGATCGGCCTGCCGCTGTGGTTTGCGGGCTGGGCAATCGCCGCCAGCCGGTTCGGTCTCGACGTCGTGTTCACCGCGCGCGCGGCCTGGCTCAGTGCCGTGCCGTTGCTGATCGCGATCATCTTCGTGCCGCTGTGCCTCGCGGGTCCGCGCGAGACTCGCTGGCAGACCTTCGTTGTCCAGTGGTTCCTGTTCTCGTCGCTGTGGATCATCGCGTGGGAGGCACCCCCGGTCCTGTACAGCTCCGCGTTCGAAGACGTCGCGTATACACTGGACAACCTGCCGCGCTACATCTGGTGGTGGGGCTATTTTTCGTCCGACCTGGACTATGGCGAGCGGACACCTTTCTTCCGGCTGGCCGAGCTGTCCTGGTGGGTGATCGTGGTCCCGGTCGTGGCCGGGCTCATCCAGTTGCGGCGCGGCCGGGTGCCGCAGGCACTACTGCTGCTCGGCCTGTGCGGCGCGCTGCAGTTCTACAACGTCTGTTACTACATGGCCTACGGCGGCATCGTTGAAAATTTCGACAATGTCGCCAGCGACTCGATCCTGGCGCCGCTGCTGTACTGGATCCTGAACGCCCTGTGGGGCGTCGCCGGCGGGATCGCGTCAGCACTGGCGTTCCGACTGCTGTTCCGCCGCTACGTCCTGCGCGCCGGATCCGGGAGCGATGGGACGACCTGAACGATGGCGCTCCCAGAGGGATTCGAACCCTCGTACCAGCCTTGAGAGGGCTTGCATAGCTTCTGGCCGGCAGCCAGTCCGGCATTGAGCGCGTTCGGTGTACGATAGGGCAGGCGTCAGTTCAGCGGTGCCCGTCTGGCGCGCGTGATTGCGTCAGGACCGCAGAACAGATTGGAGAAGTCCTTGCGGGCAAATGGAGCCGCGCTGGAGCGCCTTGAGGATCGCCGGGTAGCCGTTTCGGGCGCCTTGGACCGCGAGCATCGCTCCACATTCGGGCAGTTCTTCACGCCTGGCGCCGTCGCCGGGTTCATGGCGTCCCTGCTGGACTTCCGGGTGGGCGAGGCGATTCACCTGTTGGACCCCGGAGCTGGTATCGGCTCGTTGACAGCGGCGGTCGCTCAGCACGCCGGTAAGTGGCGCATGCGGGTCACGTGCTACGAGCTGGAGCCGGCATTCCAGGCTGAGCTTAAGGAGACGCTGGCGGGTCTCCCGAATGTGTCCGCGGAGGTGCAGGCACGGGACTTCATTGAGCATGCGGTGCTGCTGGTCACCGGCAATCGGTCGCCGGGTTGCACGCACGCGATACTCAATCCGCCCTACAGGAAGATCAACACCGACTCGTCGCACCGCATGCTGATGCGGAAGCTGGGACTGGAAACCACGAACCTCTACACGTGTTTCCTTGCTGGCACGGTCGCCCTGTGTGCGCCCGGAGCGCAGGTCGTGGCGATCATCCCGCGCAGCTTCATGAATGGACTGTACTTCAAGCCGTTCCGCTACTGGCTGATGGGCCGGGTGGCGATCACTCATATCCACGTGTTCGACCGGCGGGACGCAGCCTTCGCGGATGACGAGGTGCTTCAGGAAAACGTCATCCTGCGCATGATCGTTGGAGCGGATCAGGGCAGCGTGGAAGTGTCCGTCTCGACCGATCAACGTTTCGCGGACGTGCGCAAGCGGCCGTGCGAGTTCGCGGAAATCGTTACGCCCGGGGATGACGAGCGGTTCTTGCACGTCCCGACACTTGGCTCGTCCAGCTCCGCCGGGCTGCCCGGGTTCAGCCTGCGCGAACTTGGTCTGGACGTTTGCACCGGGCCGGTCGTGGATTTCCGGTTGCGGGACCACATCAACCGGCAGGCTGAGCCGGGAGCCGTGCCCCTGCTGTACGCATCGCACTTCGCCGGCGGGCGCTTTGAGTGGCCGAAGCAGGGACGCAAGCCGAACTCAATCTTCCGCAACGCCGAGACGGAACGGTGGCTGATGGCCAAGGGCTGCTACGTCATCCTCCGGCGCTTCAGCTCGAAGGAAGAAAAGCGCCGCGTCGTTGCCTACCTGTTCGACGGGGACGCGCTGCCGGGCGATGCGGTTGGCTTTGAGAACCACCTGAATGTCATCCATGAGGACCGCCATGGCTTGCCGCCGGACGTAGCGCGCGGCCTTGTGGCGTATTTGAACTCGCAGGCTGTGGACGATTATTTCCGCGTCTTCAGTGGCCATACGCAGGTCAATGCGACAGACCTGCGGCGCCTGAAGTATCCGAGCCGTGCGGACCTGCAGAAGCTGGGTGAGGACTGAGCTTGCACAAGAAGGTTCGGGAGGCGCTGCGCATCCTCGTTGAAATTGGTATGCCCCGGGCACAGCAGAACCAACGGTCAGCGATGTGTTTGCTTGCCATCGCCGACATCACGCCCGGCAAGAAGTGGGCGGACGCTCGGGCGCCGCTGATCGGCATTACGCCGATCATGGATTTCGCCGCGAAGCACTATATGGATGAGCCTTACGCCCCGAACACCCGGGAGACGATCAGGCGTCAGACCATGCATCAGTTCTGCGATGGCGGCGTGGCTCTGTACAACCCGGATGACCCGGGCAGAGCAGTCAACAGCCCGAAAGCCGTTTACCAGGTTTCCCCAGAGGCGCTGTCGCTGGTGAGGGCCTTGGGGTCTCCACGCTGGACGGAGGCGCTGAGGCTGTTTCGCAAACAGCGCGGAAATCTCGCCCAGCGGTACGCCGCGGCCCGGGATATGAAGTACATTCCGCTCAGGGTGGCCGAGGGCAGGAAAGTGCGCCTGTCCCCGGGGGAGCACAGCAAACTCATCCGGCAGATCGTTGAAGTGTTCGGCGCGCACTACGCACCGGGCGGCACGCTTCTCTATGCGGGGGACACAGGGGACAAGTGGGGCTACTTCGACCGCGAGGCGCTCGCGAACTTGGGCGTGGCTGTGGACGGTCACGGAAAGATGCCCGATGTGGTCATCTACTACGCGCAGCGGGATTGGCTGCTGCTTTGCGAAGCAGTCACGACTCATGGCCCTGTGGACGGCAAGCGGCACGGCGAACTGAAGCGGTTGTTCAGGAACAGCTCGTGCGGGCTGGTGTACGTCACGGCGTTTCCAACCCGGGCCGTCATGGCCCGTTACCTGGACGACATCGCCTGGGAAACGGAGGTCTGGTGTGCGGAAGCGCCAACGCACCTGATCCACTTCAACGGGGCGCGTTTTCTGGGTCCGTACTGACAGCGGACCATCGAGGAATCGCGACGACCTGCCAGTCGGGCGGTTTGCCGGACGCCTGCCCAACGTCCGGGCACCCGCGCAGCCGCCGGGATTTCGCACAGGCAGTCGATCTGATGGCGCTCCCAGAGGGATTCGAACCCTCGTACCAGCCTTGAGAGGGCTGTGTCCTGGGCCTCTAGACGATGGGAGCGAGGCGTCGTTGCCGGGCCCGCGCGGGGCCGTGACGGGGGCTGGTATTATACGGGCCAGTCTTTCGACCTCAAGCGGACCTGAAATTTCTTGAACCAGGCCAGTGACCGGAGCGCCGCTCCGGTGATCGTCCCGCGCGCCGCCCACCCGATTTCGCGAGCATTGATTGCCGGCGGGGCCCTCAAGGTGCTGTACCGGCTGCGCGACGCGGGCCACCAGGCATTTCTGGTCGGCGGCTGCGTGCGCGACATCCTGCTCGGCCTCGAACCGAAGGACTTCGACGTCGCGACCGACGCGCTGCCGGATGAAGTGCACGCGCTGTTCCGCAACAGCCGCCTGATCGGCAGGCGTTTCCGGCTGGCGCACGTGCGCTTCGGGCCGCAGATCATCGAGGTCGCGACGTTCCGCGCCGAGAACGTGCCGCTGGGTCAGGAGGACGAGGACGCGGACGCGGCGCCCGCTCCGGCCGGCGCCGGCGAGCGGGTGCACGACGAGCGCGGCCGGCTGCTGCGCGACAACGTCTACGGCACCATCGACCAGGACGTGTGGCGGCGCGACTTCACCTGTAACGCGCTGTACTACAACATCGCCGACTTCTCGATCTGGGACTATACCGGCGGTGTGGCCGACGTCGAGGCGCGGGTGCTGCGCCTGATCGGCGATCCGGAGACGCGTTATCGCGAGGATCCGGTGCGCATGCTGCGCGCAGTGCGCTTCCAGGCCAAGCTCGGCTTCACGCTGCACCCGGCGTCGCGCGCGCCGTTCGAGCGCCTCGCCGGGCTGCTCGACGGCATCCCGCCGGCGCGGCTGCTCGACGAGTTTCAGAAGCTGTTCCTCAGCGGGTTCGGCCAGCGTGCCTTCGAGCTGTTGCTCGAGTACCGGATGCTCGAGCACCTGTTCCCGGCGACTGCCGCGCACCTCGCGCGCGCCCCGGACGGTATCGCCGCGCGGCTGATCCGGGCCGGCCTCGAGAACACCGATCGGCGGGTCGCGGCAGACCGGCCGGTCACGCCGATGTTCCTGTTCGCGGTGCTGCTGTTCGGGCCGGTATCGGACTCGGCCCAGCAGCGCTTCGAGGCCGGGGCGCATCCCGGCCAGGCGATCGCCGAGGCCGTGGACGAGGTCGCGGCCCTGCAGAACCGCCGCATCGGCATCCCGCGGCGCTTCTGGGGACCGCTGCGCGAGATGCTCGCGCTGCAGCCGCGGTTCCACCGTCGCGAAGGGCGCCGCGCGCTCGGCTTCCTCGCCCATCCGCGCTTCCGCGCCGCCTACGATTTCCTGTTGCTGCGTGCGGGTGCGGGTGGCGAGGACCCGGAACTGGCGCGCTGGTGGACGGAGCTGCAGCACCTGCCGCGCGGCGAGCAGGAACAGCGCGTGGTCGCAGCGCCGGAAGACGAGCCGGGCACTCGCCGGCGGCGCCGCTCGCGCCGCGGGCAGCGGCGGCCGGCCGCCAACGACGGCTGAACGCCGCGATGCTCTGGCGGCCGGCATACGTCGGGCTCGGCAGCAACCTCGACGATCCCGCGGCCCGGGTCCGATCCGCATGCGCCGCTCTGGCGCGACTCAGCGACTGCCGGCTGGTGGCGCGCTCCCGCCTCTGGCACTCGGCGCCGCTCGGGCCCGCGGACCAGCCGGACTACGTCAATGCGGTGGCCGGCCTGCTGACGACACTGGGACCAGCCGAGCTGCTGGCGGAGCTGCGCGCGCTCGAGGCGCGGCTCGGCAAGGTCGCGCCGCCGGTGCGCTGGGGCCCGCGCCGGATCGATCTCGATCTGCTGCTGTTCGGGGATCTCCAGCTCGGGACCGAAGCCCTGCGGCTGCCGCATCCGGGTCTGCATTTACGCAATTTCGTCCTGTATCCTCTGGCCGAGGTCGCTCCCGACCTGTGGGTGCCCGGGCACGGCCGGGTGCGCGCGCTCGCGGAGCGCGTCGGCAGCGATGGCATCCGGCCGTTTGGGGCCTGAGGATCCGGTGAGCGCAGCGCAGCAGATTGACTGGCCGCACCGCCTGGTGGTGATCGAGGGCCTGATCGGGGTCGGCAAGACGACACTCGCCGAGCGGCTGGCCGCGGCGGTCGGTGCGACGACCGTGTTCGAGCAGGCGCACGAGAACCCGTTCCTCGAGCGCTTCTACCGCGACCCGAAGGCGGCGGCGTTCCCGGCCCAGCTCTTCTTCCTGTTTCAGCGCGCACGGCAGCTCGCGGCACTGCGCCAGCAGGACCTGTTCGCGCCGGTGCGGATCGCCGACTACCTGCTGGACAAGGACCGGCTGTTCGCGCGGGTCACGCTCGACGACGACGAGTACGCACTGTACGAGCAGGTCTATGCGCGCCTCGCGCTGGAGGCGCCGCAGCCGGACCTCGTCGTGTTCCTGCAGGCGCCGGTCGAGGTGCTGCTCGAACGGATCGCGCAGCGCGGCGTGCGTTTCGAGAAGTACATTGATGCCGAGTACCTGAGCCGGCTCAACGACGCCTACACGCGTTTCTTCCACCAGTACACCGCCTCGCCGCTGCTGATCGTGAATGCCGGCGAGATCGACCCGGTCACCGACTCGCGGGACTTCGCCGAGCTGTTTGCCGCGATCCGCGCGACGCGGCGCGGCCGCCACTACCTGAATCCGGTCCGGCACTGAGGAGCCGCCATGTACACTCACCTCGAGCAACGCTACTCGCCGCGCCCGCCGGTCACCGTCGCGACGCTGCAGAAGATGAAGGCGGACGGCGAGCGGATCGCCTGCCTGACCGCCTACGACGCCAGCTTCGCGATGCTGCTCGATCAGGCCGGCGTGGATTTCGTGCTGGTCGGCGACTCGCTCGGCATGGTGATCCAGGGGCACGAGACCACGGTGCCGGTGACGATGGAGCATATGCTGTACCACACGCGCGCGGTGGCGCGCGGGCTGGCCCGTCCGTTCCTGGTCACCGATCTGCCGTTCATGAGCTACGCGACCCCCGAGATCGCGCTGGCTAATTCGGTCCGGCTGATGCAGGAGGGCGGCGCCAAGATGGTCAAGCTCGAGAGCGGCGCCTCGCAGCTCAACATCGTCGAATTCCTCGCCCGGCACGACATCCCGGTCTGCGCGCACATCGGCCTGAAGCCGCAGTCGGTGCACAAGGTCGGCGGCTTCCGCGTCCAGGGCCGTGAACAGGAGGCCGCCGAGCGCATGCGGGCGACCGCGCGCGAGCTGCAGGACGCCGGCGCCGACATCGTGCTGCTCGAGTGCATTCCGGCGGCGCTCGGCGCGACGATTGCCGCCGACCTGTCGGTGCCGGTGATCGGCATCGGTGCCGGCGGCGACGTCGATGGCCAGATCCTCGTTCTGTACGACATCCTCGACATCACACCCGGGCGCAAGCCGAAGTTCGCGCACAACTTCATGGCCGGCGCCGGCAGCCCGCTGGCCGCCATCCAGGCTTACGTCACGGCGGTCAAGGAGCGCAGCTACCCGGCTGCGGAACACTGTTTCTGAGGAGCCGGCGCAGCATGGAAGTCGTGCAGCAGATTGCGGCGCTGCGCCGTCAGGTCGCGGACTGGCGCCGGCAGGATCTCCGGATCGGACTCGTACCGACGATGGGCAGCCTGCATGCGGGCCACCTGAGCCTGGTGCGGCGCGCCTGCGCCGAGGCGGATCGTGTCATCGCGACGGTGTTCGTCAATCCGACGCAGTTCGGGCCGCACGAGGACTACGCGCGCTATCCGCGTTCGCTCGAGCGTGACCGTGAGCTGCTGGCCGGCGCCGGCGCGGCGCTGTTGTTTGCGCCCGAGGTCGCGGAGATGTATCCGGGAGGGACGGTCGATGGTACAAGGGTCGAGGTGCCGGAACTGTCCGGCATCCTCGAAGGACAGTT
The DNA here is from genome assembly GCA_016882265.1 of Gammaproteobacteria bacterium. GTDB lineage: Bacteria > Pseudomonadota > Gammaproteobacteria > Steroidobacterales > Steroidobacteraceae > SCUD01. The sequence continues at coordinate 2,513 of VGVB01000013.1, read as the reverse complement.
CCGGCCCGGCCACTTTGCCGGTGTCGCGACCGTCGTGACCAAGCTGTTCAACATCGCGCAGGCCGAGGTCGCGGTGTTCGGCGAGAAGGACTTCCAGCAGCTTGCCGTGATCCGCTGCCTGGTGCGCGACCTGTGCCTGCCGCTGCGGATCATCGGCGCGCCGATCGTGCGCGATGCTGACGGCCTCGCGCTATCCTCGCGCAACGCCTACCTGTCGCCGGCGGAACGCACGCGCGCACCGGTTCTGCAGCGCACGCTGCAGGCCACGCGAGCCCGCATCCTGGCCGGTGAGCGCGGCTGGACCGGTGTCGAGCAGCAGGCGTTTGCGGCGCTGACCGCGTCCGGGTTCGTACCCGACTATGTCGCGATCCGCGCGGCGGGAGATCTCACGCCACCTGGACCGGATCCCGACGAACTCGTGATCCTGGCCGCGGCGCGGCTCGGGACGACGCGCCTCATCGACAACCTGCGGGTCAGCGTGCCGCGCTGAGGACGGCGGTTCGTTACGGCCGTCGATCGGGTCGCTGCGGCGCCGGATGCTGAGGCGGATTCACGGCGTCTGGCGCCGCAGCGCCCAGGCCACGTGCTCGCGCACGAGTGGATGCGGATCGTCGCGCGCCGCGGCGAGTGCCGCCGCGATCGCCGGGGAGCGCGGCGCGTTGCCGAGCGCGACTGCGAGATTGCGCCGCCAGCGCCAGTAGCCGGGCCGGCGCAGCGCACTGCCCGTCGTGTTGGCCAGGTACTCCGCTTCCGACCAGCCGAACAGCGCGACGAGGTCCGGCGCGTCGAGGCCGTGGCGCGCGCGAAAATCCGGCTCCGCGGCCGGCCGCGCGAACTTGTTCCACGGGCAGGCCGCCACGCAGTCGTCGCAGCCGAAGATCCGGTTGCCGATCAGCGCCCGCAAGTCCTCCGGGATCGGACCGTGGTGCTCGATCGTCAGGTACGAGATGCAGCGCCGCGCATCGAGACGGTACGGCGCGACGATCGCGCCGGTCGGGCAGGCGCGGAGGCAGGCGCTGCAACTGCCGCAGTGATCGCGGGCCGGCTGATCCGGCGACAGCGGCAGATCCGTGAACAACTCACCGAGCACGAACCCCGAGCCGGCGCCGCGGCTGACGAGGCAGGTATGCCGGCCGATCCAGCCGAGTCCGGCATCGCGCGCCAGCGGCTTCTCCAGTACCGGCGCCGAGTCGACGAACGCGCGATAGCCGAACGCCCCGATCTCGGCGGCCAGGCGGGTCGCCAGCGCCTGCAGCCGCGGCCGCAGGATCCGGTGATAGTCGCGGCCGAGCGCATAGCGCGCGATGCAGGCGCGACGGCCATCGGGACGTGACGCCGCCGGGGCCGGGCCGGCACCGGGCGCCAAAGCAGCGGCCGGCCAGCAGTTCATCCGCACACAGATCACGGACAACGTACCGGGCACGAGCTCCGCCGGTCGCCAGCGCTGCGCGCCGTGGCGCGCCATGTAGCGCATGTCGCCGTGCCAGCCGGCGGCGAGCCAGCGTTCGAGATTGGCGCCGTCTTCGTCGAGGTGGATCCCGGCGACACCGACTGCATCGAAACCGCAGGCGGCGGCCAGCGCGTCGAGACGGGAACGCAGCGCGGCGAGTTGCGCGGCGGACAGCGGCTGGCTCATGGCGGAAGGACAGGCCAGGGGCGGCCAGTATAATCGCCCGCATGGAAACGCTGCCGGCGGAAATCTACGGCTCGGCGCAGGTCCGCGCGATGGACCGTCAGGCGATCGCGGGCGGCATTCCGGGCTACGCACTGATGCAGCGCGCCGCGCAGGCGGCCTTCGCGCTGCTGCGCCGTGAGTGGCCGCAGGCCAGGCGCATCACCGTCTGCTGCGGCGCCGGCAATAACGCCGGTGACGGCTACGTGGTCGCGCGCCTCGCGCGGGCCGCCGGGCTCGAAGTGCGGGTGCTCGCGCTCATCTGGCCGGAGCGGCTCGGCGGTGACGCCGCGCGTGCATGGGCCGACTTCCACGACGCTGGCGGCCAGGCGGAGCCGTTCACCGAGGCCGCTTTCACTGGATGCGAACTGGTGGTCGATGCGCTGCTGGGTACGGGCCTCGACCGGGAAGTTACCGGTGCCCTGGCTGCGTGCATCGAAGCGATCAACGCGGCCGGTCGTCCGGTGCTCGCGCTCGACGTGCCGTCCGGTCTCGACGCCGACACCGGTCTGGTGCGGGGCGTGGCGGTGCGCGCGACCCGCACGATCACGTTCGTCGCGCTGAAGGCGGGTCTCTACCTTGGCGTCGGTCCCGATCACGTGGGAACGCTCGGTTTCGCCGGCCTCGGCGTACCCGACGAGACCCGCGCCGCGCAGCCGCCGGTGTTGCGGCGCATGCACGCACGACTGCTCGAGGCCGCGCTGCCGCGCCGCCGCGCGACCGCACACAAGGGCGATCACGGGCGCGTGCTGATTGTCGGCGGACTCGTGATGGCGGGGGCCGCGCGGCTGGCCGGCGAGGCCGCACTGCGCGCGGGGGCGGGACTCGTGACCGTGGCGAC